>OZ247501.1:0-621866 GCA_965233735.1 Rickettsiales bacterium | reverse complement strand
TTTAACATTATTTAGAAGTTCTAAATTTGGAGATGAGGATCGCGCATTAACAAAACCAGATGGATCTCATACTTATTTTGCTAATGATATAGCTTATTTTTATGACAAAATTCAAAGGGGTTTCAAATGGTTGATTATAGTTCTAGGAGCAGACCATGATGGATATTTAAAAAGATTAAAAGCAGCTGTGTCTAATTTAGATTCTTCTATTAGATTAGATATGAAAACATGTCAAATAGTATTATTCAAACAAAATGGTGAAAACGTTAAAATTTCAAAAAGATCTGGAAATGCATTAGGGTTAAGAGAGTCAGTGACAGAAATTGGAAAAGATATGTTTAGATTTTTAATGCTAAGCAAAAGTTTAGATACACATTATTCAGTAGATACCGACAAGATAGTAGAATTATCCATGTCAAATCCATTTTATTACTCTCAATATGCTCATGCTAGAATGTGCTCAATTATTAGAGACAAAAAAATAAATTTAGAACAAGAAATTGATGTAAGTCACCTTACTGACTCTATGATAAAATTAATTAAAATATTACTTGAATGGAATAAATGCATTGAATCTATCACAAGAACTTTAGAAGTACATAAAATGATTAACTATATAACAAAGATTTCTGAACAATTTCACTCCATATGGAATGAAGGAAAAATCAATTCAGAACATAGATGGATCACTGATGACATAAATATAACAAATAGCAGGCTTATTGTTGTATCATCAACAAGGTCAGTTCTATCAAAAGCTTTTAATTTATTAGGCATAACAGCTTACCAAGAACTTTAATGCTTTTTATTATGAATTAATGATTAATTAGACTATAATTAAATGGATGATTTATATTTATTTATGCTTGCTTATTAGCAATTTGCAATGCTCTAAATTCATTCCAAAACAAAATCCACCTATTTATATAAAACAAATAGGAAACTTTGTATGCATAAATAATTTTTTTTCAAAAAACTTACAAAATCAAATGAAAATACTGGATATAATCCCAAAACCATGGACTTTTGTAAGGCAAGAAAACAATATTATAATATACAAACCTATTTCCACAGAGCATCAAGAAGCTTTGATAGAAATTTTAAATACTTATGGGTTAGAATGCTGGGTATCTTATGCTTAAATTAGTATCTAACTTAGTTCCTCATATATTAATAAGCATAATAAGCATTTTAATACATGCAACTCAAACTACACTATCAATTAATTTTTCATATTTTGTAATATTTCACTTATGGTATTATATATGCTTTTCTCACATACCTATTTTTAAAGTCAAACGCTCACTGTCAATAAAAATTCTTCACTCTATTTTATTTATTCCATTCTGGATTTTGTCACAAAAATACTGTGATTCGTTAATTTATTATGTTTCTTATATAGTGTTATATATTTCTTTTCTTAATATAAAACATAGCAAATATACAAAATCCAATCCTGATATATTATGCATAAATCAATCATTTTTAAAGGAGTGGCCTAATATTATAGGATATAGGGTTATTGGAGAGTTAATATTTGAAAATACAGAAAACATTCAAAAATATATAAAGCAGGCAGATCCTAATGCTATTTTATGGTCTGCAAAATCTGGATCAGAGTTTGTTAAAGTATTGAAATTTTGCTTAGATCAAGGAATTTGCATCAATATATTTAAAAATAATGAAATAGAATTTCCTTCAATTTCTAACTGCCTAGAAGAGTTATCCGAAAAACCATTGATTAAAAAACAAAAGTTCATTTTATATGGAGACAATATTGCAATATTGCATCAAATATTTCTTTCTTTGAAAGATAGAAATGAAGTTTTGGTATTAATGAATAGAAATACACCTTTAAGCAAAAAAATGTTTTATAAAAAAATATTCAATGGCAACTTGATATATAAATTAGAAAAAACACTTCAAAAGGATAATTATCAATTTATACACCTTTCAGGTCTTATTTCTTTTGATGCTAAGGATAAAAATGTAGATTTTTTGCATGATTTAGAAAACATATCAAAATTATGTCAACAATACAAATCAAGCTTTATGTTTTTAAGTTCTCAAAATTATGAAACAAAATCACATACAACACATGAAATGATTTGTGCTTCAGAAAACATTGTAAAGAAGAGTTCTGGAATTGTCTTAAAGTTTCCTTACATAGCTATAGATTATAAGTATAATTTATATAATTCTAAATTTTACAAGAAGTTCATTGCTAATAAAAATATAAGCAACTCAGGATCGTGGATTAGCATTAATTCTTTAATTAATTATATTTTTCAAAATTTGAATAAAAAAGAAATTTCAAACATACATGGAGCTTTTTTAACAAAAAAAGAAATTTATAATTCCTTAAATCTTATTCAGAGATCTTGGAATATATGGCCTAAAAAGTTAGATTATATAAGAGGTCATAAAATATGCAATCATCCTATAAATCAAAATTTATAAAGTTAACATTAGTTTTAATGGTGGGATCTTTTATAATGCAGATTTTTACTAAAAAAAGTCACAATATCGGAGGGGTTAATATAACACCACAAATGCAGAATGCATATTTTAAATTACATAATGACAAACAAAAAGCTAATTCTCATTTAATATATAATTTATTATCAAAATCTAAGTATAATAAGCTAAATCTTTATGTTCCAAATCAAAAAATAATAGAAAAAGCAAAAACACTTAAATTGAGTTCTAAGTTTTCTAATGCAGAAAAAATATTGTTATCTGAACATTCTATAATTTCTGATCACATGCATGAATCTATTAAATCAAGCATTATTATAAATGACAAAACAGCATATAACTATGCAAAAGGATTGCTGCAAAGGAGAAATGGGAAAAAATTAGTTATAAAATACTCTGATATTAATATAAACATTTCTGAACAAGACATTCAAAATTATTATAAAGAAAATATAAATATTTTTCATTCAGACAGAATTACAACTGCAAAGATGTGGATCGCAAATACAAAAAATATATCAAAAGAATTAGCAAGCAAATTAGCTAATAAAAATACAAATATTAGCACTCTTAAAAAAGAACATTCTGGACAAGAGGTTAGTATATCTTGGACTAATGGTAAAAACATGAATAAATATACGTTTTTACGAACAGAGCCACAATCAAAATATAGTACATATGAATCTAGCGATGGAAATATTATTTATATTGAAGTGCAAAAAATCACGGAAAAGAGACCTTTGTCATATGATGAAGCAAAAGATAAAGCAAAATCATTGCTAATGTTAGAATTGCAAAAAAAGAATGCAGTTCATAATTTACATAATTTAATTAAAAATAAAGAATGGAGTATTTTAGACAATCAAAAAATATCAAATTCAAAAGATTCTGTTGTTTTATTTTTAACTTCTTTGAATGAAATAAATTATTATATTAACAGCGACTCTAAAGAAATAGTAGTGATAATTCCAACAAAAATTATAAATACTAATCCTACAAAAAAAGATATTGAAGATAGTAGAAAAATAATACAAAATCATATTTTCAATAAGGCTGCAAAAAGCTTTATTGAATCTATATATTTATCTTATGAAGGTAAATAATATGTTTTTCAAATTTTCAAGATTTGCTAAAGTTTTTAGCTTATTGTTTTTTATAAGCTTTATAGAGTCAGAAACAAATAATGCAGATTTAGTAAAAAAATTAGACAATGTTCAGCAAGAATTAAATCAATTAACAAAAATCATTAATAAAACAAATAAAACAGATCCAAAAGAGCACGAACATTCAAAAGAACATGAAAGTGCAAAATTAAACACAATAACAAATCAAACAAAAAAAGTAATTTCTAATGTGTATACTACTTTAAAATACTCTTATAAATTAATTATGAATAATAGTGATGTTCAAATATTGCTATACAATTCTTTTAAAGACTTCTTAAAAATCGCATTAATAAGCTTAACAGTTGGATATTTAACATATATAGGCTATGTAAAACTTATACAATATTATCAAAATGTATATAATCACTTATGGCATACAATTGCTTTAGATTTTTCTTTTAGCATATTCTATATATTCTTTTTATTAAGTATATATTTTTCTCCTCAAATAGGATTTTCTTTTATATCAACTTCATTAGAAAATTTTGAAATTGCTTTTATGTTTTCCATATTAAACAATATATTCTTAAGTATATTAATGTTATCAATAATAAAAAAATTAATAAATTACTCTAGTAATAAAATCATCCTAAATATAAAACAATACATTACTCATACATTGTTGTTGATTTTTATTACTTGGTCAGCAAGCAATATTCTTAAATCTTTTGTAGCAATATATGAAATCAACAAAATGAATTCAAGTGTTATTTACGATATTAGTATAATACGTGACTTCTTTTACACATCTATATTAATTCATGCTCTAATTACATTTAGGAAAAAATTAAAATACAAATTTCAAAATAAAAACATATGGATTAAGCATTTGACAGGAATAGAGTCTGTAACTCTAATTATTTTATATACAGTTATGATATTCTGGATCAATTTAGACATATCATACAAGCTAACTAGGTCTGTTGTTTCAATGATTTTATGGCCATTTTTAGTTGCTTCATCAATATTTTTGCGCAAATATATTATAAATTATATAAGAAAATTAAATTTTAATTACAGATCACATTTGAAATCAATACATACTCGCGCACTTAAAGCAATCAAAGTATCTGCAGCTCCAATAGCAATAATAATGACTTTGAAAATATGGGGAATATCTATATATAAAAATTTAGCTATTATATTTGGGGCACCTATATTAAATAAATTATTAAGCCTATTTTATCTATTATTATTTTCTTTCATTATTTTGTGGTTTGTAAAGCATTTTTTAACAAATTGGATGATTAATAAAACAAAAGAAAATAAAGATGAAAAAAGAAAATTTGAAATACTATTTAAAATTTTTCAATCAGGATCTAAATCAATTATCAATTTTTCAGTATTTTTAACATCACTATCTATATTTGGATACAATACATCTCAGATCATACCTGCATTAGGTTTCTTATCTGCGGGGCTTTCTGTTAGCGTTAGAGATATTATTACTGACTTGTTAAACGGACTTTTCATAATAATGGAGAATACTATTATGGTTGGAGATTTAATAGTAATTGATGGGAAAAATGCAAAAGTTGAAGATATGACATTAAGATATATGCAAGTTCGTCAGGATAATGGGACATTGATCACAATACCATTTCATAAAGTAAATGAAGTGTTTAATAAAAGCAGAAATTTTATGGGTGTATTAATGAATGTAGCTGTGACTTATAATACAGACTCTAATGAATCAATCAAAGCATTTGAAGATGCATTTGATATCTTAAGATCCAGGCAAGAATTCATGCATAAGGTATTTCTTCCATTAGAAATGAGAGGATTATCTGAAGTCAATGGACTGTATTATACTATACATGCCAGAATTAAAGTAATGCCAGGATATCAGTTCAAAATTCAAAGAGAGTTGAATAAAATAATAAAAGACTTGTTTGATAAAAGAGGAATAAAAATGCCTACAGATATAACATTAGGACATTTACATAAATCACCATCTACAGTAACTAGCTTGCCTGAATCATTAACATAATTGGGGCTATCATGCTTAAAATAAAAAATGTATCCTAAAATTAATGTTGATCCTTGCATTAAAGTATTTTTTCTTATCTTTAAAAACAAAACAAACAAGAAAAATAATATGGATCACAATCGTTAGTATTGGATTTAGCTTAGGAACATTAATAACTTCAATATCCATTATGCAAGGTTTTCAAAGTTCAGTTTTAGAAAGAATTTTGCATATTTATGGGCATATGGATGTTTATTCAAATAGTTTGAATAAAAAAATTAATATAATTCAAAAAAAACCATGGTATAAACATCATATAAAAGTTAATGAAAAACAAGGAATTTTATCTTATGACAACAATACAAATGGAGTCAAGTTAATAGGTATTAATAATAAAAATTGTGACTATATAATAAAAGATAAATGGATCAAAAAAAACAATAAATTACAACCTAGCCCAACAAGTTCCTTAGTTGCAATTGGACAAAACTTAGCAGATGAATTAGGATTATCTTTAAACTCTAATGTTCAATTATTTGTTCCTCATGGTGTTTTATCTAATAAAATTGATATTAAGATGATCAATGCAAAAGTATGTTCAATTTTCAAACTAGGATTCCATTCTTTTGATAAAAATGTGATTTTTGTTTTTGGAAATGAGTTAGATAAATACTCACTAGGGTTTGAACAAAGTCAATATGTATTTTATACAAAAAATCCTAATAATATTGATGAAATTCAAAAAGACTTATATGATTTATCAGGAAAATCCTATTCTATATGGACTTGGAAAGATATTAATCCATCTTTAAGGCAAATGTTTAATATGCAAAATATAATATTAGCTGTATTCATAGGAATGTTTGTAATATGTTGCATGATGCAAAGCACAAATAGCTTATGGATGTTAATTTCAAGTAGAGCTCAAGATATTAGCTTGCTTAAAGCTTTTGGAGCAAGTAATAAGCAAATTTTCACACTTTTCACTTATGTTTCCCTTTTTATAAGCTTGGGAAGTATTTTGTTTGGATTATCCTTTGGACTGTGTTTGATTTATTTGTTTCCAAAAATATATAGTATTTTACACAAAACATACGGATACACAATGATACATTCAGAATCTTTTGGGTTTTCAGAATTCAATCCAAAAATATATGCATCAGATATAGCTTTAATATCAGGAATATCATTTATAATTATGATGGCAATATTAATGAACATTGCTAGACATGCAAATAGGTTGAAAATAATTGAAGGCTTGAAATAATGTTATTAGAACTTAAAAATGTGTTTTTTAAATATGAAAATGATTATATATTAAATAATATTTCTTTTAATATAAATTTTGGAGAATTAGCCGTAATAGAAGGAAAATCTGGATCTGGAAAATCAACTTTTTTGCATATCGCAGGACTTATTATTTCTCCTCAAAGTGGAAATTTACAATTTTTAGAAAAAACAATAATTCAAGGAAAGAATAATTTTCTTATTAGGCGTCAAATAGGATATATATTTCAATCTCATATGTTATGGAAAGATTTATCTGTTCTTGAAAATGTGGCAATGCCGTTAGTTCTTAACGGAATGAATAGGAGAAAAGCTTATCCAATTGCAATAGAATGGATAAAGCAAGTAGGACTAGAGAATCATATAAATTCATCTGTAACTAAAATATCAGGAGGAGAACAACAAAGAGTTGGAATTGCCAGAGCTTTTGCACACAACCCTAAGCTTATTTTAGCTGATGAACCAACTGGTAATTTAGATGAAGAAACTGGAAATAATATAATGAATTTATGTATAGCAATAGCTAAAAAAAATAATACATCTATTATTTGCGTAACTCATAATAAGAAATGGCATAACATGTTTGATTCTGAATACTTTTTCAGCAATCAAACTATTAGCACTATAAGGAAGAAATAATGATTAGTTATATTCCATTAAGTATTAGGACTTCTTATTCACTGTTACAAAGCACAATACGAATTAGTGAATTAATTCAATTGAAATTTCCAAGCATAGGAATAGTAGATCAACATAATTTATTTGGAGCAATGGATTACAATCAACAACTGTATGAAAATAAAATTCACCCAATAACAGGATGTGAATTAACTCTAAACTCTAAATATAAAATATATATATACTGCCAAAATGAATTAGGATATAAAAATTTATGCTCAATTATTAGTAATAGCTATAGAGATAAAGAAGCATCTGTTATTTTTGAAGATTTTGAAAATAGTAATGGATTAATAGCCATAGCAATTCCAGGAGTAAGTTGTGAGCAAGATGATATAAACAAATGTGCAGATCAAATGCAAAAATATTTTCTTAATAATTGGGCAATAGGAATTAGGAATAGAGAAAATGACGAATTTCATGCATGTGCAATGTCAGCAATTTATAAAACTCCGATTATTGCTGTTCCTGAAATAAGATATATACATCAAGACCAATCTGAAGCATACCAATCATTAAATTGCATTAAACATGCTAAATATTTAGACAGTTCTTATGCAGATGATTTTCACTTGCCTACTTCTGAAGAAATGTTAGAAGAGTATAAAGACTGGAAAGAGCCTTTAGAAAATACATTTTTATTTGCAAAAAAATGCTCTTTTATATTAAAAAAAAAGAAACCAACATTACCTAGTTTTATTGAAAAAGATGAAGATATTTTATTGAAAAATAAAGCATATGAAGGTTTACAAACAAAAATAAATTCAAAAAGCGATCAATATAAAACATATTGTGATAGGTTAGAGTTTGAGCTAAATACAATAACAAAAATGGGATTTGATGGATATTTTCTTATAGTATCTGATTTTATTAATTGGGCAAAAGAAAATAATATTGCTGTTGGACCAGGTAGAGGTTCAGGGGCAGGATCACTTGTTGCATATTGCATAGGAATTACAGAAGTTGACCCTTTGAAGTTTGGATTAGTTTTTGAAAGATTTTTAAACCCTGGAAGAGTCAGCATGCCTGACTTTGATATAGATTTTTGCCCACAAGGACGGTTTAAAGTTATAGAATATATTACAAATAAATATGGAAAAGAACATGTTGCTCATATTATCACCTTTGGATCTATGCAATCTAAAGGTGTTCTAAGAGATGTTGGAAGAATATTACAAGTTCCCTACCCTATAGTTGATAAACACTCTAAAGCTATTCCTGTCATTCAAGGTAAAAATTTAAGTCTAGAAAATTATATGAAAGATAATATTGAACTTGAAGAAGAAATGTCGCAAAATGATCAAGTTAAAAAGATGTTTGAGATTAGTCTGAAATTAGAAGGATTAAATAGACATGCATCTATACATGCTGCAGGAATAGTAATTGGAGAAAAAGAGTTGAATAAAACTTTGCCTCTTTATAAAGATCATGGAATTACTATGACTCAGTTTTCTTTAAATCATATTGAAGATGCTGGGTTAGTTAAATTTGATTTACTTGGTTTGACAGCTCTAACTATTATTAAAGATACAGAAACAATAATTAGAAAAAATAATGCATCATTTTTAATAAGCAAAATTAAATTAAATGATCAAAAAACATTAGATATTTTTAGAAATGGATATACAGTAGGAATTTTTCAATTTGAAAGCCCTGGAATGACAGATGCTGTAGTAGGATTACACCCAGAAAATTTTGAAGATTTAATTGCTGTAATATCGCTATATAGACCTGGTCCTATGGAAAATATACCAACTTTTATAAAAAGAAAACATGGAGAATTAAAAACAAATTACTTATTCCCAGAAATGGAAAAAACTTTAAAATCAACATATGGAATCTTAGTTTACCAAGAACAGGTATTAGAAATAGCACGTAATTTAGCTGGATACTCTATGCAAGAAGCTGATTTATTAAGAAGAGCAATTGGAAAAAAGAAATTAGAAGAAATGAAAAAGCATAAAATAGAATTTATAAATAGAATTTGTAAAAAAATGTCTTCTTCAGAAGAAGATGCTACAGAATTATTTGAACAAATAGAGAATTTTGCTAAATATGCTTTTGTTAAGGCCCATGCTACACCATATGCATTAATTGGATATCAAACAGCTTATTTAAAAGCTCACTATAGTTTAGAGTTCTTTACAGCATCTATGATATTAGAAAGCAATAATACTGACAAATTAAGTCAATTTATATATGAAGCAAAAAGAATGGGAATAAAAATATTGCCACCAGATATAAACAAATCAAATTCAGAATTTTCAATAGAAGGAAATAAAATCAGGTTTGGTTTTAATGCAATTAAAAATGTAAGCATTAACTGTATAAAAGAAATAATAGAGAAAAGGCCATTTAATAATATTTCAGAATTACTACATAAAGCAAATATAAATAAAAAATCTATCGAACATTTAATAAAATCAGGAACGTTTGATTCTTTAGAGCCAAACAGAGCATTAATGTGGTCTAAGCGAGTTGATAATCACTCCATTCCTAGTTTGTTTGAAGTTAGCAACGAAAAAGAAATAACAGAATGGGATTCAGAAACAATATCAAATTATGAATTTGAGGCTTTTGGAGTATATCTAAATAATCATCCATTAAATAAATTTCAAATAAATAAATTAAGATTTCAATGGGGATCACAAATAAATAACAAAGAAAAAGATTTTAAAAGCATTGGAAAGTTAGAAAAAATAATTACAAAAAAAAGTCCTAAAGGAGATATATATAGTATTTGTATAATTTCTGACCCATTTGGAATATGGAAGTGTATTTATAGTGAAGATAATATAATATCTAATCTAAAAGGACAAACAATATATATTCAGGGAGAATATAAAAATAAATTTATTATAGCATCTTTACTAACTAATATAGACGATAAATTAATGACTACAGATAGAATAGTTTTGAAAATAAACAATTATGACGAATTGAAGAAATTACATAAAGTTATAAAAAATGAAACAATAGGAAAAACAGAAATAATGTTAAAATTTGAAAAAGAAAATCCATTAATTATTAAAAAAATAAATATTAATACAGAAACACTAAATAAACTAAAACATTTCGATTATATAATATAAGTCAAAATTTGACATTCAAAACAAATAAATATCAAA
Organism: Rickettsiales bacterium; assembly: GCA_965233735.1. Classification (GTDB taxonomy): domain Bacteria; phylum Pseudomonadota; class Alphaproteobacteria; order CAJXXZ01; family 1604HC; genus Cytomitobacter. The sequence continues at coordinate 611,160 of OZ247501.1, read as the reverse complement.
TCAAAAATATAAACTTATACACATAAAATAACAGAAATAACAGAAATAACAGAAATAACATCTGCTATTTCAATATCAAAATACAAAACAACATAACTTTCTATATAACACACATTGCGTAAGAATCAAACCAATGGAATATTAGTATTGGTCAGCTTCACTAATTGCTTAGCTTCCACACCCAACCTATTAACGTGGTAATCTTCCACGATTCTCATAGGGAAAACTTATCTTGAGGCCAGCTTCCCGCTTAGATGCTTTCAGCGGTTATCTGTTCCATACTGTAGCTACCCAGCATTGCCGTTGGCACGACAACTGGAACACCAGTGATATGTCCACTCCGGTCCTCTCGTACTAGGAGCAGCTCCTCTCAATTTTCCACACGCCCATGGCAGATAGGGACCGAACTGTCTCACGACGTTCTGAACCCAGCTCGCGTACCACTTTAATTGGCGAACAGCCAAACCCTTGGGACCTTCTCCAGCCCCAGGATGTGATGAGCCGACATCGAGGTGCCAAACCTCCCCGTCGATGTGAACTCTTGGGAGAGATTAGCCTGTTATCCCCGGCGTACCTTTTATCCGTTGATCGATGGCCCTTCCACTCAGAACCACCGGGTCACTATGACCGACTTTCGTCTCTGCTCGACATGTACGTCTCGCAGTTAAGCAGGCTTATGCCATTGCACTCAACAGTTGCTTTCCAAACAACTTGAACCTACCTTTGTACGCCTCCGTTACTCTTTAGGAGGCGACCGCCCCAGTCAAACTACCCACCATACACTTTCCCTTACCTGGATCACAGAAAAGGTTAGGAAAAACAAATATCAAGGACGGTATTTCAAGGGTGTTTCCATGCAAGCTAGCGCCTACACTTCAAAAACTACCGCCTATCCTACACGTGATATCTATTTTGCCAATGTAAAGTTATAGTAAAGGTGCACGGGGTCTATCCGTCTAACCACGGGTACTCCGCATTTTCACGGAGCATTCAACTTCACTGAGTTGGTGTTGGAGACAGCGGAGCAGTCGTTACGCCATTCATGCAGGTCAGAATTTACCTGACAAGGAATTTCGCTACCTTAGGACCGTCATGGTTACGGCCGCCGTTTACTGGGGCTTCTATTCATTGCGTGAACAAATCCTATTAACCTTCCAGCACCGGGCAGGCGTCAGACCCTATACATCAATTTTGATTTTTGCAGAGTCCTGTGTTTTAGATAAACAGTCGCCACTCCCTCTTATGTGCCACCTCTCCATGGTTTCCCACAAAGAGGCATCCCTTATCCCTAAGTTACGGGATTAATTTGCCGAGTTCCTTCAACACCATTCTCTCAAACGCTTTAGTATACTCTACTCATCCACCTGTTTCGGTTTAAGGTACGGTCTATATGCTAATGCTATTTCCTGGAAGCTCAGCACTGCAAGATCAATCCATTAAGACCTTACAATACAATCACTTCGTCACATTTAGCAGGTTCAGGAATATTATTTTTACCCTAAATTTTACTTTAGGCCTGATTCCCATCGACTACGGCTAATGCCCTCGCCTTAGGGGCCGACTAACCCTACGCGGACAACCCTTGCGTAGGAAACCTTGGATTTTCAGCGAAAATGTTTCTCACATTTTTTTATGCTACTCATGCCAGCTTTCTCACTTCTGATATCTCCAGCAAAGCTCACACTTCACCTTCACAGACTTACAGAACGCTCCGCTACCGCAGCTTTAAACAAAATTAAAGCTACCCATGTCTTCGGTACACAACTTTAGCCCCGTTACATTTTCGGCGCAAAAAAACTAATAGATCAGTGAGCTATTACGCTTTCTTTAAAGGATGGCTGCTTCTAAGCCAACCTCCTGACTGTCTTGGTTTCTTCACTTCCTTAACCACTTAGATGTGTTTTGGGACCTTAGACGATGGTCTGGGCTCTTTCCCTCTTGACCTAGGATCTTAGCACCCTAAGTCTGTCTTGCCATGTTAAAAAAAGAATCTAGTATTCGAAGTTTGATTAAGTTTGGTAAAGATCTCTCCCCCCTAGCCTATTCAGAGCTCTACCCCCAAGATTCAAAACATGACGCTCTACCTCAATAGATTTCGCGGAGAACCAGCTATTTCCGAGTTTGATTAGCCTTTCACCCCTAGCAACAAATCATCCACACACATTGCAACGTGATATGGTTCGGCCCTCCAGCATGCATTACCATGCCTTCAGCCTGTTCATAGCTAGATCACTCGGTTTCGGGTCTTATCCTTTAAACTATGCGCCCTATTCAGACTCGCTTTCGCTACGCCTACATTTAACAACTTAAGCTTGCTCAAAAGATAAACTCGCTGGCTCATTATGCAAAAGGTACGCCGTCACAACAAAAAAAGTTGCTTCGACTGCTTGTAAGTATTTGATTTCAGATCTATTTCACTCCCCTTCCGGGGTTCTTTTCACCTTTCCCTCACGGTACTTGTTCACTATCGGTCATTAAGTAGTATTTAGCCTTAGAGGGAGGTCCCCCTATATTCAAGCAAGATAACACGTGTCCCGCTCTACTCTATAAAATTTATCACTACATACCCATACAGGACTATCACCTATAATGTTACTTTTTCCACAGTATTTTGGTTGAATGATAAAAATTAATGGACTGATCCGCTTTCGCTCGCCGCTACTAACAGAATCTCAATTGATTTCTTTTCCTCTGATTACTTAGATGTTTCAATTCATCAGGTTAGCTTCGATTGCCTATGTATTCAGCAATCAATGTTGCAAAGCAACAGGTTCCCCTATTCGGAAATCTATGGATCAAAAGTTATTGACACTTCCCCATAGCTTATCGCAGCCTATCACGTCCTTCATCGCCTCTTAATGCCAAGGCATCCATCAGATACCCTTTCGCGTTTGATTCTTACTCAATGAATGTTATATAATTATTTTATAAACAAATCATTGTAGAGAATTATGTTATTTTATACTTATAATATAGACAAATGGAGATGGTCGGATTCGAACCGACTACCTCATGCGTGCAAAGCATGCGCTCTCCCTATTGAGCTACACCCCCACAAATGGGCCGAGGAGGACTCGAACCTCCGACCTCACGCTTATCAAGCGTGCGCTCTAACCAACTGAGCTACCAGCCCTGATTTTTTTTGAAAGATAACACGCTAGCTGCAAATAAACTAGGAAATCCCTAGAAAGGAGGTGATCCAGCCGCAGGTTCTCCTACGGCTACCTTGTTACGACTTAACCCCAGTCACCAATTCTACCGTATTTGATCGCTTCCCTTGCGGGTTAGCCAATCACTTTAAGGCAAAACCAATTCCCGTGGCTTGACGGGCGGTGTGTACAAGGCCCGTGAACGTATTCACCGCAGCGTTCTGATCTGCGATTACTAGCGATTCCGACTTCAAGAAGTCGAGTTGCAGACTTCTATCCGAACTGAGACAACTTTTGTAGATTAGCTCCAAGTTACCTTATTGCATCTCACTGTAGTTGCCATTGTAGCACATGTGTAGCCCAGCTTATAAGGGCCATGAGGACTTGACGTCATCCTCACCTTCCTCCGACTCAACATCGGCAGTCTCGTTAAAGTTCCCAGGCAAAAGCCTGTTGGCAAATAACGACAAGGGTTGCGCTCGTTGCGGGACTTAACCCAACATCTCACGACACGAGCTGACGACAGCCATGCAGCACCTGTACAAGTCCAGCCGAACTGAAAAGCATGATTTCTCACGCCTAAAACTTGTATGTCAAAAGCTGGTAAGGTTTTTCGCGGAACATCGAATTAAACCACATGCTCCACCGCTTGTGCGGGCCCCCGTCAATTCCTTTGAGTTTTAGTCTTGCGACCGTACTCCCCAGGCGGAGTGCTTAACGCGTTAGCTACGACACTGAACATCATACATGCCCAATATCTAGCACTCATCGTTTAGGGCGTGGACTACCAGGGTATCTAATCCTGTTTGCTCCCCACGCTTTCATGCCTCAACGTCAGATTCAGCCCAGAAATTTGCCTTCGCCTTTGGTGTTCCTCCTGGTATCAACGGATTTCACCCCTACACCAGGAATTCCTATTTCCTCTGCTGACCTCTAGTTTTCCAGTATAAAACGCACTTCCTGAGTTAAGCTCAGGGCTTTCACATCTCACTTAAAAAACAGCCTACGCATCCTTTACGCCCAGTCAATCCGAACAACGCTTGCTCCCCTCGTATTACCGCGGCTGCTGGCACGAAGTTTGCCGGAGCTTTTTCTCTCATTACCGTCATTATCTTCATGAGTAAAAGAACTTTACAATTCAATAAAACCTTCATCATTCACGCGGCATCGCTGGATCAGGGTTTCCCCCATTGTCCAATATTCCTCACTGCTGCCTCCCGTAGGAGTCTGGGCCGTATCTCAATCCCAGTGTGGCTGATCATCCTCTAAGACCAACTACCGATCGTAGGCTTGGTAAGCCTTTACCTTACCAACTACCTAATCGGACATGAGCTTCTCTAATGGCGATAAATCTTTGCTTTAAAAAGCTCCCGCTTTAAAAAGATTATAAGGTATTACTTTCCGTTTCCAGAAGCTATCCCTTACCAAAAGGCAAATTCTCATGCATTACTCACCCGTTTGCCACTAAATTGAATTTCGAAAAATTCAATTCCGTTCGACTTGCATGTGTTAAGCGCGCCGCCAGCGTTCGTTCTGAGCCAGGATCAAACTCTTAAGTTAAATTAACAGGTCAAAAATAAATTTGACTTCTTAACAGCTAGCTTGCTATCCTTCAAAAAAAAACACTTGTAAAATAGACTTGTTTTGTCCAACAAATTCATAATGCCGCATATGGTAAAAATTGTCAACACAAACAATGAAGTTTTTTAATAGTTTTTTAACAATTTGTTTTTTTCATAGCATTTAAGCATGTTTTGCCAATTGCAATCACTTATATTCTTAATGAATTAGCATCATATTTTTTAAATTAGCATTCATGCAAAATAATTCTATATATAGTTTATACAAATTCTCTAAATTAACACCTATATTATACAAATTCACAATATATAACATTGCGCCCTATTAAGCTTTGGTAAAATTTTTGCTGAATTAATTTTACTCAAATCATACAAAGCTACTACTTTTAACAAAAACATGATATTATGCTTATAAATTTGAAAGGCTTAATAAATGATCAAAATAACTGTAATTAACAATGACATAGGTAGGGCTATGAGAGAAATCAAAAAACAAGGTCAAAAAGGCGGATTGTTCAAAGAAGCAAAACTAAGAAAATATAGATTGAAACCTTCAGAAGAAAAAGCTAGAGATGCAGCAGAACGCAAAAAAAGAATGCTAAAGCAAAAATCTAAAGCTAAATTTTAATAAAAAATCACAACTTTCAGCATGAAATATGTTTTTATGCTGAAATTTCTATATTTACTTTGATTTTATGCACAAAATGCTTTTAAAATATAACTATTAATGTATAATTGTTTATAAAATTTGGAGGAAAAACAAATGAATCAAAGTTTCAAAAAAGCTATGCAAAAAGAATTAAAAAAAGTGGATATCAATCTTTCTATGGACAGTATCCCAAAAATTTTTGATGCATTTAAAAATGCAATTACAGAACTAACACTTAAAGATGAAAAAATAAAAATTCAATCATTTTTCAGAATAGAACTTAAAGAGAGAGCAGAAGGAGAAAAAAGAAATCCACAAACAGGAAAAACAATACATGTTCCTACAAAGTTTTACCCTAAATTAACTTTCTCCACAAAATTCAAAGATCAATTCAATGAAGAATATCAAGAACAAACTAAAAAATAATATTTAAATTTCTTGAAAACTAAAATCAAACCTTATTTACTTTTAATTAAATAATGCAATTTACACTATAAGTAACACAGGAGAACATATGAAAAAAATACTCGCAATGTTATTACTATCTGGCATAAGCACTGCTTTTATAAGTGCTGACAGAACAGATGAAAAAGAAGATGAGTTCACAGCAGGATATGAAGCTGGCATAGAAGATGGCATTAAAGCTTATAAAAACAGCGAAAACTCAGATTATTATTGATTTTTTAATTTAATAGTAATTTCACCAAAACATACTATACAATATTATTTATTTTTTTGAATTATTAACAATTGGACATGTTACATCAACTTGATTCATATATTTTCCAGATCTATCTTTATAACTTGTCTCGCATTCATTAGATCTCATAAAAATAAATTGACAACCACCTTCATGGGCATAAATCTTAGCTGGCAATGGCGTTGTATTTGAAAATTCTAATGTAACATGCCCTTCCCACTCTGGTTCTAAAGGAGTTACATTAACAATTATTCCACATCTTGCATATGTTGACTTTCCTAAGCAAATAACCAAAACGTCACGAGGAATTTTGAATCTCTCTACAGTTTTACACAACATAAAACTATTTGGAGGGATAATACATACATCTCCTATTTTATCTACAAAGTTATCTTTAGTAAAATTCTTAGGATCAATAACACTATTGTTAACATTGGTGAAAATTTTAAATTTATTATCTATTCTGGCATCATAACCATATGAAGAAAGGCCATATGAAACAATTCCATTTCCACAGCTTTTATCTACAAAAGGAGTGATCATATCTTTGTTTATTGCTAAGTCCCTAATCTCAACATCCGTCAAAACTCCATTGCTTTTATTAATACTCATTCAATACTCCTTATAAATTTATTACTTGAATTATACATAAAATATGATTTTACTCCAATCACTTCATTACGATTTAATAACATTTGCAATTTAATTAGATAAAATTCTTTGAAACAGAACGCCTGGCTTAGAAAGTTCTTTTAACTCTAGTGCTTTAAACCAATTTTGCATATCATGAGAAACTCCCAAAATATTCAGCAATTCTTGAGATTTATTTGGCATAATAGGGTATATCAAGATCCCTAATCTCTTCAAGCACTCCATCCCTACCCCAAGTATGCGTTTTTTTTCATCTATATCCTTTTTCCATGGAGACTCAGAATCTATATATTGATTTGTTTTTGCAAGAACCTTCCTCAATTCATCTAAATATATATGAATTTCTTGCTTTTGCATTGCTTCAAAAGATAACTCTAAGCATTTATCCCATTCTATCAACAATGACACATCATTATCTGAAAGCTCTTTAATGCTCAATATCGTTCCAAATTCTTTATAAGAAAACATTAATATACGTTGAGATAAATTACCTAATGAATTAACTAACTCTGCATTAATTCTACTTTTCATTCTATCATGATCAAAATCACCATCATTTCCGAAATTCATTTCTTTCATAATGCAGTATCTAGTTTCATCAACCCCATATTGATCTAACAGCTCAAAAGGACTTATAACATTTCCTAAAGATTTAGACATCTTTTGACCATTAACAGTCCACCATCCATGAGCATATATTTTTTTAGGAGCAGGATATTTAGCAGCAAATAGCAATGCAGGCCAATATATAGCATGAAATTTTAGAATGTCTTTTCCAATAATATGAATCATATCATTTATCCAGTAATCAACATTATTTTTCATTGCCGTAATATAATTTGATAAAGCATCTACCCACACATAAATAACTTGACCATTTCCGCAACCAATTCCCCATGAAAATCTTGATCTTGTAATTGCTAAATCAGGAATATCTGATTCTAACATACCAATCACTTCATTATACCTAGATATAGGACTTATTGCATGAGGATTTTGTTTGTAAAAATCTAATAGCATGTTCTTATATTTTGATAATTTAAAAAACATACAAGCCTCATTCATCCATTCAACAGGGCTCCCAGAAATTTTTGCAATGCCATCTTCAACTTCATCTTCAGCATAAAACTGTTCATCTCTAGTTGAATACCAGCCTTCATATTTTCCCTCATAAATATCGCCACTATTTAAAAGCTTATCCCAAAATTCCAATACAACTTTTTTATGCTCATTAGATGTTGTTCTAATAAATGCATCAAAACTTACATTAGCTTCCTTAATTAAATTGGAAAAAGGCAAAAACATTTTATCAACATACTCTTGAACATCAAAGTTCATATTTTTTGCTGCTTGCTCTACTTTCTGACCATGCTCATCTGTTCCAACAGATAAAAATGACTCTCCAAACATAGATGCAAACCTATGCAATACATCAACAGCTACAGATGTATATAAATGACCTAAATGAGGCTCTCCATTAACATAATATATAGGAGCTGTTATAAACTGCTTGTTTGACTTAAATGATCTGAAATTAGATTTGACATAATCTGAATACAATTTTGTAATGATATTTCTCCCTTTTTGAACCAAGTATAAGTTTCATTAACTTTATCCCATAATGTTACCACTGAATCAAGAAAATCAAAATCATTGCTTTGATAAGAATTTTTCAAATAATTTTTACAAGACTCAAATAAAATACTAGGATCATCAATTTCAAATATATTCTTATTTGAATGACTCAACAAATTTATAGATTTATTTTCATTATTATGATTTCCTAAAATGCGAATATACATACACCTAGATATAACTGTAAGATCAAGATTTATATTTGAAGTAATTATAAATTTATTATAACTTGGATAATCTTCTAATGTTTTTAATAAAGCAGATTTGATATATGTAGTCCATTTCTGAGCATTTTTCAAAACTATTAATTTACTTGATTCATATAGAGGCGTTGTATTTATAAAATTTAACAAACCACTTTCATTTAAATCAGAGATACTTGATAAGTCAGCAACTATAGTATCAGATATAGCAAACTTAGATAAAATTGTATCACAACACTTATTTACTAAATCTAAATTAGAACTATGAATAAAAACAGGCAAATTAATTTTTTTATAATTAGATGTATAAAATTTTATAAATTCATCAATTTTCATTATATTTTCTCTCTAATATCTTTTCGTATCATATCTTGAACAACAGAATACCCTAAATTAGTATTATACCTACGCCATGTTTGATCATTAAATCTTTTATTATATACATCATTTACTCTTTTGAAGAATTCTGCCCCTGCTCCATCAAATTTATCTTTTGGCTTCAATCTATGATTTTCACCATCTAGTAGTATAGTTAAATCTGGCTTTGGAAAATCAATCAAATTGACTAATTTTTCTACCACTGAGTATGGAACCTCTTTTCCACCATGCTGATAAGCAAAAGTTGACTCAACAAATCTATCCATTAAAATCCACTGACCTGCATTAATAGCTGGCAATAAAGTTTCTCTTGCATGATAAGATCTTACTACATTGATTAATAAGATTTCTTCTTCTCCTGTCAAATCGCAATTCATCAAAACATATCTTAAGTTTTTTCCAATTGCCTCATCATTAAATTCACTAGTGCATATATGAGGAATATTCATCTTTAAAATAAAGTCAGCAATACCTCTAATATGAGAACTTTTGCCAACTCCATCTACTCCCTCAAACACTATAAACATTCAAGAAAACATATCACATATAAAGTATTTATCAAAGAATTATGATTATAATCTTATTATAAAAAAAAGTTCTGCTTTCAAAGCAATTCAACTACCAACTATATTTTTTCTTCATATATTTTGATGCTAAATTATAAGGAATTTTTCCTCTTTTCTTATGAGGAATCCATTCTTCTCTTAATTTTTTGCTTTCTCTGACCATGCATTGAACCCTAACAGGAGCAATTCCTTGTTTTTCCATTCCCAAGATTTTTGCAGCCCCTCTAGATAAATCGATCACTCTTTTTGGACCTTTTTTTACGAATGGACCTCTATCAATAGCAAGAACATATACGCATTTTCCTGTATCAGTTCTTGAAACTTTCAAAACGGCTGGCAAAGGTATTGTTGGATGAGCTGATGTCATATCCCATTGATTGTATGTAATTCCACTAGCTGTTTTTCTAGAATGAAATTTATCTCCATAATATGAAGCAATTCCATACTCATCTAAATAATAAGTAGTTTGTTTTGTAACCTTAAAAGAACCCTGACTATTTTTAATAGTATAGGTATTACCCTTTTTTCCTTTATATAAAGATTTTAAAGAAACACTGTGTCTTGCAGGAACATCCTGCCATTTTTTCACACATCCAGGCAATATTAATCCTACTAGTAAAGCAAACCAAAACATTATATGTTATTATATCATAAAGATAGATGTAAAGCATGAAAATAAATTATAAAATAAATAAAATCTCTTCTGTAAGACAATGGTTTAGAGAGCATTATATGAACATTACTTATAATGAATTACAAAAATATATTAGAGTTAAGGATATTAGACTAAACAATCAAAAAACTAATCCACAACAAATGTTGTCTATTGGTGATACAATTTCTGTTTGGGATAAAATTCCAAGACAAATGAATGTATTTGACCCAAGAAAAGATATTATTGATCCTTCTTTGATTTTATATCAAGATAATAATATATGCGCAATTAATAAACCTTATAATATATCGTCACAAGGAGAAAAATATCATTCTGTTTTTCTTTTGATGCAAAACTGGTTAGCAAAAACAGACAAGAGATGTTATGTAGTCCACAGGTTAGATAAATGCACAACTGGAGTATTACTTTTTGCTTTGAACCGTGAAACAGCAGCTCAAATTGCTGAAACTATTCATGAATGGGATAAAAGATATATTGCTGCAATTGAAAAAACTAATTTATCTTGTGGAACTATTCAAACAACAGAAGAAGGAAAAGAATTAGTAACTAATTATAAAATATTATCTACAAATGAAAATCATAGCATTGCAGAATTTCGACCAGTAACAGGAAAAAAACACCAAATAAGAAAACATGCTATACATTTTGGATACCCAATTATAGGTGATAATAGATATGGAAATGATGAAAATATAAAAATGCAATTACACTGCAAAGAAATTTCATTTAAATTAAACAAACAAAAAATATCTATTAGAGCCCCATTTCCGAAGCATATGCAACATATAGTTTTACCTGATCAAATAAATTTAGCAAAATAAAATATTATTCAAAATCTATGCTTTCTAAAAAAAGACCTAATGCAGGAGCTGTAGGTCCAGCATCACACCTACATTTTGACTCTAAAATATTTCTAATATCATAATCTATTCTCCCTTTTCCAACATCTACTAAGGTGCCAACCATTACCCTAACCTGATGATGCAAAAAAGATTTAGCAATAAAAAAAACACTAACAATATCATCTTTGATTTCGAAATATATATTTTCAATGCTTCTTATAGGCGATAATGCTTGGCAGTTAGTGTCTCTAAAACTAGTAAAATCATGTTCTCCTAATAAAAAATTCGATGCTTTTTTCATTAAATTAATATCTAATGATTTATGAAGTTTCCAAACTTTTAAATTCAAAACATTAGGATAATCTCTAATGCATAAGTCATATCTATATTTTTTCAATTTTGCATTAAATCTAGAATGAAAATCATTTTCAACATGCTCAACCTCTTTAATAGAAACTCTTTTATTAAGCAAATAAAAATTCATACCTCGCTTCAAAGACAGCAAAGGAATTTTTTTAACAAAATCAGCATGAGCTACTTGCCCATATGCATGAACACCCTTATCAGTCCTACCCGCTCCATGAAAAACAACGTCTTTTTGACATAATTTTTTTGCTGCATCAGATAAAATAGATTGTATTGAAATTTTCTCTGGCTGAGATTGCCAACCTACTTCAGAAGCAGACCCATCATATTCTATAGTAAATTTATATCTAAACATTTTATTATAAAATATTGCTCTCTCTCATCGAAAAGCATCCTTTTTTACTTATAATCAAGTGATCATGCACATCAATATTCATCATCTTGGCAACATCTCTTACATGATATGTTGCTGTTATATCTGCTTTTGATGGAGTCGAATTTCCACTAGGATGATTATGAACCAAAATAATTGCTGAAGCACCTAATTCTAAAGATCTTTGCATTATTTCTCTAGGATAAATTGGAGCGTGATCAATTGTACCTATTTGTTGAACTTCATCTCTAATTAGTATATTTTTTTTATTTAAAAATAAAACTCTAAATTGTTCTTTATCTAAATAAGCCATTCTTGCTCTACAATAATCCATAACTTTTTCTCCTGTATTTAATATTGGCTGATCAGAGAAATCATCTTTTAGTAATCTACATAGAGATTCATGTATAACTTTAAACATAGCTATAGATACTGGACCCATGCCTTTTATTTTTGACAGCTTTTCTTGCTCAGAACTAATCACAGCACTAAAACTATTGAATGTAGAGATTAAATCCTTAGCTAATGGCTTAACATCCTTTCTTGGTTGAGAAATATGCAATAACATTTCAATTAATTCATAATCTGAGAATTTAGATTGATCAGAATCAAAAAATCTCTCTCTTAGTCGCTTTCTATGACCAGTTGAATGATTCATATTATGTTAAAATATGCACTTTATTATCATAACCAATTGCTATGGTATGTTCGAATTGCGCTGCATAACTCCCATCTTTAGTAACCATAGTCCATCCATCTCTTAACTGTTTAACATTTACAGATCCAGAAGAAATAATAGGCTCAATAGTAAAAAACATTCCAGGCTCAATTATTGATGTTTCATCATTGATTTCAAAATGCAAAACCAAAGGCTCCTCATGCATTTTGTTTCCTATTCCATGACCACAAAAATCTCTTATTAATCCAAAACCATTTTGTTTGCTAACATATTTAGATACAGCTTTTCCAATATCATTAAAAGTTCCATTAACTTTAACAGATTCAATACCCACATACATTGCATCTTTTGCAATTTGAATAAGATTTCTATGCTTTTCTGATACCTTACCAATAGAATAAGTTCTGCTAGTATCTCCATGCCACCCATCAATTTCTACTACTACATCTAAATTTACAATATCTCCTTCTTTTAACTTAGTTTTTCCAGGTATTCCATGACAGGCAACTTCATTAATAGACGTGCATAAAGATTTAGGAAAACCTTGATATCCTTTACATGTCAAAGTTCCACCATTTTTGGATACAAAATCTACACACATATCATCAATATATTGAGTAGTAATATTAGGCTCTAATATAGTTTCTAAGTAATCTAAGGTTTTTGAGGCAAGAGATGCAACTTTTTTCATTTTTTCAAAAGCATCTTCTTTATAAATCTTAACTCCAAATTTATTTTTTCTCATCATTACTTATATAATAACAGATGCAATTTTCTATTAGTAGATATTATTTATATAAAATCAATATATTGGAGATTTTATTTTTTCTTTAGAGCAATATTCATATAGAACATTCAATCCATCTTTGAATTTTTCAATTATGTCTCTTTTTGCTGTTTTTTCCATACGATTTTGCACTAATATTTCATAAAGAACTTGATCAACTTTCTTAGAATAATTCATTAAAATAGACCTTACTCTCAACCATTTTTTTATTTCTTTTTGATTAGATCTAGTAATCACATGCTGACCTGTTCCAGCATTAGATAAATCTACCATTAAAGATGATCTTCTTTTTTGGGCGCACCCCATATATCCCAATGCTTTGTAAGCCAATTCTTCATAAAATTTTGCAGCTTCATATTCTTGATCTGAGATTTTACATAATTCATACAATGAAGATAATGTTGTAGTAGGCATACTAACATCTTGCAATCCAAAATCTAATTTCTTTTTTAATGTTTCTTGTGTTGGACCAACCCAAACTTTTGAAGATTTAGGACGACCTCTTATAGAAGATAATTTACTTACATAGTTTCTTTTCAGCGCTAAATTGCTCATAATAAGCCTTTCTAATTAAAATAATATAACAAATCAATAAGGTAATTCAATAAAAAAATTTAACTTTAGCTTTTAGCTTTTTCACTTTCTTCTGTTTCTAATAGTCCATCTTTTCCATATGTTTTAATTTCTATGGATTTTTTTTCTTTATCAATTTCTTTTTTCAAAACATCAGCAACTATTTCCTTGATGGCATGAGGCTTTATTTGTTCTTCTGATGGCTTTGGAGCTATAGAAGTTTTTTGAACATAAAACACTCCATATTTACCATTGAATTTAGATGATGACTTAAATTCAACAACAGAGCTAACTGTATTTTCTTTTGTTGATTTCAAAGAGTCTACAGAAGACTTACCATATTCACGCATGATTTCATTTTCATTTAAAGAAAAATAACCCTTATTTTCTTGATAATCAGTAATGGAATACTTTTTTCCCAAATCAATAAAAGCAGAATCAATACTTTTAGATTTATCTCTAATATTCAAAGCTTTAATTATTCCATCAGCATCAGATTTTTTATTAACAACTATAATTCTTCCTGAAAATTGCTTGGTTTCTGGTAATCTTGATTTGATTTCCATAATTTTAGCTTGAATTTTGCTGTTATCATTTTCTACTTCTTTTGTTTTTTCTTCATGATAAAATTGAATTGATGCTGATTTAATTGTTTGATTAATCTTTTCTTGATAAGCAGGATTATTTTGATATTTTTTCCTACTTGCAATAATGGAAAGAGCTTTTTGATCAATTAGCAAATCTCTAAGCTTTTTAATTATCTGATCTAACTCTTCCGGCTTTCTATTTTCTATAAATTGTTGCATGCTAATTCCTTGCATTGAAAGCATTTGCACCAACTTAGAAATAACTTCACCATAAGTTATTTTTTCTTCACCAATCCTAGCTATCACTCTATCTTGAGCAGTAGTATCTGCATTAGATACACTTACTAGAAAACATAAAGATATTACTTTAAAAAACATAATTTTCCTCCATATTAATGTTAATAGTACTATTTAAATAAAAAATTGTAAAATTTAATCTATTATGCAATTGAATCATTTAAAAACTCCTGTTTTAATTCTTCTTTCCATTCATTTTCTAGCCTTCTAACAAAAGCTCCAGTTCCAGCAGGAATCAATAATCCAGCCATAATGCTTTCATTAATTCCACTCAACCAATCTATATCATTAAATAGAGCTGCATTTGTCAAAACCCTAGCTGTATCTTGAAATGATGCAGATGATAAGAATGAACTTCCCTCACAAATAGATATTTTTGTAATACCTTGCAAAATTCTTCTAAATCTAATTGGAGCTTGACCTTTTTCAAGTAAAATTTCATTTATAACATTCAATTTTTTAATATCAACTATATCTTCTGTTAAAAAAGTACTTGAAGATGGGTCAACAATTTCACCCTGACTTAACATTCTTCTTAAAACAACTTCAATATGTTTATCATTTATAGTAATACCTTGCATTCTATATACTTGTTGCACTTCTTCTATAAAGTCATGAGCCATATTTTCAATTCCAAGAATCCTTAACAAATCATGATGAGAAAGGTGACCATCTACTAACATTTGACCTTTTTTAACTGATTCTCCACTTTGAACTAGAATATATCTATCTTTTGAAACATTATATTCTCTTTCATTATCTCCAGATTTAACTATCAATCTTTTCTTTGATCTATAATCTTTACCAAAGGAAACAACACCATCTTCCTCAGAAATCATAGCCACTAATTTTGAAGATCTAGCTTCAAACAATTCTTCAATTCTTGGTAAACCACCAACAATATCTCTAGTTTTAACAGCACTTTGGCTTCGTGTGATTAACACATCTCCAATTTCAATTTCACCACCATCAGAAACAACAAGAACATCATTGACGGCAAGATGATACTCATACTCTCTATCATTCAAAACAATTTTAATCAAAGGCTTCAAATTAGCTTTTTTAGATGCTTTCAACCAATCAGTCACTATATAGTTTTTTGATCCTGTAGACTCATCTATAATAGTTTTCAAAGAAATTCCTTCTATCAAATCTTTATACATCAAAGTACCAGATATTTCAGCCAATATAGGAGTGTTGTAAGGATCCCATTCTGCTATTCTTGTTCCAGCTTCAATATGATCCCCATCTTTTGCAAATATATGAGCTCCATATGGAATTTCATATGTTGATGATTTATTTTCAGACTGTATTTTGATTTCATTATTTCTGCTCACTACAACAGAGTGATTTCCCTTGTTTATTAATTTAATTTGACCTAAAACAATAGTTCCTTTTTCTGAACAGTCAACAAAAGAATCTTCTGATATATTTTGAGCTGCTCCTCCAAAGTGAAAAGTACGCATTGTAAGCTGAGTTCCAGGCTCTCCAATTGATTGAGCAGCTACCACACCAACTGACTCTCCATCTTGAACCATTTTAGATTTAGATAAATCATAACCATAACACTTAATACAAACAGTACTATCCAAATTAGCACAACAAACTGGAGATCTTACTTCAATTTCTTCTATTCCTGATTTTTCAATAGATTGTGCAATTTCTTTAGTAATAATTGTATTTCTATTTATTTCAACTTTTTCTTTTTTGTTGTCTTTTTTAACGCTTATAATTATATCTTTAGATAATAACCTTCCATATATTTGATCACTTAATGAAACAACAGTTCTACCAGATTGAACTATAGCTTTTAAAGTTATTCCTTCTGAAGTATCACAGTCCTCGCCCTGAACAATGCAGTCTTGCGCAACTCCAACTAATCTTCTTGTCAAATAACCAGAGTTAGCAGTTTTAAGAGCCATATCAGATAATCCTTTACGAGCACCTTGTGACGCAAACATGTATTCACGAACTGTCAAACCTTCTTTGAAACTATTTTCAATAGGCTCTTCTTGAATAAATCCATCAGCTCTAGCAATCAATCCACGCATACCAGCAATCTGCCTAATTTGCATAGCAGAACCTCTAGCTCCAGAATCAGACATCATATAAACAGAGTTTAATTTTCCGTCTTTCATAGCAGACATTCTATCCATCATCAAATCAGCAACTTCATCAACACATTTAGACCATGCAGTTGTGATTTTATTATATCTCTCTCCCTTGGTAATAATACCTTCCATATATTGCTTTTGATACTCAGAAACTAATTTTCTTGTATTAGAAATTAATTCATGTTTTTCTTCTGGAACAATTAAGTCATCTTTACCAAATGATGCCCCAGACATTGTTGCATATAAGAAACCAAGTCCCATAAATGCATCTAAGAAAGGAACAGAAACTTCTTTGTCACAGTGATCATAAATAAGCTCAACAAGCTCAGAAATGCTGCTAGTATTCAAAGGTTTATTTACTACATCAAATCCAATTTTAGGATGCTTAGGAGTTATTTCATATAACTTCAAACGACCCAAAGTAGTAACTACTTTTCTGCTTTTTCCATCTTCTTCAATAATAGTTGTAATAGGAGTTCCTATTTTTATCATATTATTTTCAAATGCTTGTTCTGCTTCCGCTATATCTTTTGCTAATAATTGTGACTCTCCTTCATTCATTAATGTCAAATAGTAAAGTCCCAAAACCATATCTTTGGATGGCTTAACTATTGCTTTTCCATTAGATGGATTAAGCAAACAGTTAGTAGACATCATAAGTACTCTAGCTTCAATTTGAGCTTCAACAGACAATGGAATATGTATAGCCATTTGATCTCCATCAAAGTCAGCATTATATGCAGTACATACTAATGGATGCAATCTAATTGCTTTACCTTCTACCAAAATAGGATTAAAGGCTTGAATACCTAATCTATGCAAAGTAGGAGCTCTATTAAGCAATACTGGATGATCCTGTATACACTCATCTAATACATCCCAAACTTCAGGTCTTTTATGTTCAATCATATGCTTTGCAGCCTTATAACTAGATGCAAATCCTCTCAAATCTAACCTAGCCATAACAAAAGGCTTGAAAAGCTCTAATGCCATTTCTTTAGGAACACCACATTGGTCCAATTTTAACTCAGGACCCACAACAATAACTGAACGTCCAGAATAATCTACTCTCTTACCCAACAGATTTTGTCTGAACATTCCCTGTTTACCTTTTAATGAATCAGAAAGTGACTTGAACGGTCTTCTGCTATTAGGGCTAGAAATTGGCCTACTCTTTCTTCCATTATCAAACAATGCATCAACAGATTCCTGAAGCATTCTTTTTTCATTTCTTAAAATCACCAAAGGTGCTGACAAAGAAATCAATCTCTTCAACCTGTTATTACGATTAATAACTCTTCTATATAAATCATTTATATCAGATGATGCAAATCTTCCACCATCAAGCAAAACAAGAGGTCTTAATTCAGGAGGAAGAACTGGCAATACTCTCATAATACATAGCTCAGGCCTTGTATTAGACTTACTAAATCCTTCCAAAATCTTCAATTTCTTGATTATTTTTTTCCTCTTGAAATCATTAGGATTTTCAGACAATTCTTCAGTTATTTGATTTATTTCTTCATCTAAATCAATTTCTTTCAATAATGTCTCTAATGACTCTGCTCCAGTATCTGCTTCGAATCCTTCATCTTCATACTCATTAAGAGCTGCATTATATTCAATCTCATTCATAAGAGTTCCCTTAGAATAAGGAGATGTTGCTGGCTCAATAACAATGTATTTTTCGAAATTCAAAATAGATTCCAAATCTCTTGCTGATAAATCAAGCATTATACCTATTCTGCTAGGAAGAGCTTTAGCAAACCACATATGAGCTATAGGAGCAGCAAGGTCAACATGACCCATACGCTCTCTTCTCACTCTAGATACAGTGACTTCTACACCACATTTTTCGCAAACAATTCCTCTGTATCTAATCTTTTTAAATTTACCACACAAACATTCATAATCTTTGATAGGACCAAATATTCTAGCTGAAAACAAACCATCTGGATCAGGCTTTAAAGTTCTATAATGAATTGTCTCAGCCCTTGTTACTTCTCCATAAGACCATTGACTGATCTTTTCAGGGCTAGCAATAGATATTCTCAAAGCATCAAGAGTTGTCAAATTTGTAATATCTTGTTCTACTAATTTTCCATCTACACAAACCAAGCATTCAACATTCAAACATAAAGATCTTAATTCATAAATCAAAACACGAAATGACTCTGGAATACCAGGCTGGTCAAAGACATCATACCCTTGACTTACAGCTTCAAAAACTCTCATTCTTCCTAGCGGATCATCAGATTTTGCATTCAAACATTCTCTAATAGTATATGCAGCTCCATACCCTTGAAGAGCCCAGACCTCCATTTCTCCAAATCTTTGTCCACCAAAGTTAGACTTACCACCTAAAGGTTGCTGTGTGATCAAACTGTAAGGACCCACAGATCTAGCATGTATTTTTTCATCTACAAAATGATGCAATTGCATAATATACATAATTCCAACAGTAACTTTTTTATCAAAAGGAAGCCCTGTATAACCATCATATAACACTTCTTGTCCTGAAGAATCACACCCAGCTAACTTTAACATTCTTCCTATATCATCAGAGCTAGCTCCATCAAATGCAGGACATGCAAACGGAACTCCATCTGTTAGTTGAGAAGAAAATTCAATTATTTCATCATCATTTTTAGATTGTATCTTTGCATTATTGTCATAAATTTCATCAACAAATTTTCTCAAATCTGAAATGGATTTTTGCCCTGATTTAATATCAGATAACATTCCATCAATCTTTTTTCCTAAATGAAATGAAGCCCACCCTAAGTGAGTTTCCAAAATTTGACCCAAGTTCATACGAGAAGAAATTCCCAAAGAACTGAATATCAAATCAACATTATCTCCACCTTCAGTGTAAGGCATATCTTCTAAGTTAAGAACTTTAGCAATAACACCTTTATTTCCGTGTCTACCTGCAATTTTATCACCAGGTTGCAATTTCCTTCTCAAAGCTAGAAATACCTGTACAGTAACCATAACTCCAGAAGAAAGTTCATCTCCAGCATGAATCTTTTTTTCTTCTTTGCTAAATTTCTTAGAAATCAAATCTATTTTTCTAATGTAGTCTTCTATTGTCAATTTAATTTCGGAAGATACGTTTGATACATAATTAGCAAAAGAGGCTAAATCCATGCTTTTTAAAACATTAACATCTATTTTAGATCCTGATTCAAATTCTCCAACAGATTTCTTTAACACTTCTCCATTTAATAAACCAAATACTATGTCAATAAAACAATCTTTAAGAACATTTAATTCAATTCTTTTTTCATCATTTAATTTTACTAATAATTCATGATCAATAAGCATTGCACGCTCATTTTTTTCCACGCCTTTTCTAGTAAACACACGAACATCTATTACTGTACCCGAAACACCTGGAGGAACTCTTAATGAACTATCTTTAACATCACAAGCTCTGTCTCCAAAAATTGCACGTAACAATCTCTCATCAGCACTAGCTGGACCTTCAGCTTTTGGAGTAACTCTTCCTACTAAAACATCTCCTGTTTTAACATTTGACCCAATGTTAACTATTCCACTTTCATCTAAATGTCTTAAAAATTCTTCATTAACACGAGGAATATCTCTAGTGATTTGCTCAACACCTTGTTTTATTTCACGAGCTGAAATTTCATATTTTTCTAAATGAACTGACGTAAAATCATTAGCTAGTTTAGAAGAAATAAGAACGGCATCTTCATAGTTACCACCCCTCCAAGATAAGAATGCAATCTTAACATTTTTACCAAGAGCAAGGTCTCCCTTATTCATAGAAGGACCTTCTGCAATCAAGTCTCCCTCATTTACATTTTGACCAACACGAACAACACTTTTTTGACTAACACAAGTTCCATCATTTGTTTTTTCAAATTTACGTAAATTGTATACATCTAAATCATTGTCTGTTTTGATCATAATAGTAGTAGAATCTACTCTAACAACAACCCCAGATCTTCTAGCATGAACAACAACAGAAGAACCTTTAACAATATCTCTTTCAACTCCTGTTCCTATCAAAGGACTTTCTGACTCTATTAATGGAACTGCCTGACGTTGCATGTTTGCACCCATCAAAGCTCTACCAGCATCATTATGATCCACAAAAGGAATCAAAGATGAAGCAACTGAAATGATTTGCTTAGGAGCAACATCTATATATTGAACATCTTTAGGATCAGCTACAACATAATCATGATTATGTCTACATTTCACAGTAGTAGCAATTATTTTGTTGTCATCTAAAATGTCAGGATCTGCATGAGCAATTACATATTTTGCATCCTCAGCAGCAGACATGAAAATAACATCAGATTGCACTACTCCATTAATAACAGGATAGTAAGGAGTTTCTATGAAACCATATTTGTTTATTTTTGCAAACACAGAAAGGGAACTAATTAGTCCAATGTTTTGACCTTCAGGAGTTTCTACAGGACATATTCTACCATAATGCGTAGCATGCAATCCTCTAGCCTCTAAAACAGATCTTTCTCTACTTATTCCACCAGGACCAAAAGCAGACAAACGCCTCTTATGACTTATTTCTGACAGTGGGTTTGTTTGGTCCATAAATTGAGAAAATTGAGATGTGCAGAAGAATTCTCTAATCACACCTGTGAAAGACTTGGAGTTAGCAATTAGATCTGATGGCATAATTACATCCAAATCAATTCCAGTCATTTTATCTTTAACAGATTTCAAAAATCTTCCCATAGCAAGCCTGCACTGGTTTTCAACTAATTCCCCAACAGACCTTACTCTTCTACATACCAAACTATCAATATCATCAATACCAACATTACCTTTTTTGAATTCTATTAACTGCTTAACAACCTCTAAAACATCTCTTTTAGTCAAAGTTAAATGATCTAATGAAATATCTAAACCTAATTTTTGATTTAGCTTTACACGTCCAACTTCTGACAATGTATAATAATCAGAATCAGAAAACATAGATCTATACAAAGAGTACACAACATCTATTTTTACTCTTTCTCCCGGTCTAATAGCATTATAGATAACAACCATTGCTTCTACTCTATTTTTGTAATCATAAGCATTAACTGAATCTAAAATATAAGGAGTATTCTTAGCCCCATCAATGATAATACCTTTGAAAGAAGTGAAATTTTTCTGAACCATTTGATCAAAAACATCTTTCACAGAAGACCCAATTTTTATTTCTTCATCCAAATCTTGTGCAAGAAAAACATCATCAATGCTTTCCATGTCAATATAATAAGATTTAGTTGCATTTTTTGAAACTTTTTTCACAAATCCAGGAGTTATAACATCCCCAGATTTAAGAACAACATTATTTCCATCTAATACATCAAACAAGAATTTAGAACCAATCCACTTATCCCATTCTATATCAAACGACAGTCCATTTCCCTCAATTTTAAAGTCTATGCAAGTATAAAATTCAGACAAAATTTCAAATTTTGACATTCCTGGATCTTTAGCAGATTCATTAGTTTCAGACAAAGACATTAAAAAAGCTAATAGAGGTATTTTTTTATTTTTATCAACCCTAACATTAATCAAATTGTTAGAGTTAAACTCCATATCTATCCATGATCCTCTATAAGGAATTATACGAGCTGTATGAATATCATAAGAATGACCCACATTAGTTTTTTTCTCAATGTCCAAAAACATACCAGGAGACCTATGCATTTGAGAAACAACAACTCTCTCAGTTCCATTAATGATAAATGTCCCAGCATCTGTCATAAATGGAATTTCTCCTATATAAACACTTTGCTCTCTAATATCTTTTACAAAAGATTTTCCATTTTCATCTGTATCATTAATAATCAATCTTAATAGAATACTAATAACACCACTATAAGTAAGCCCTTTTCTCTTCGCTTCTGAAGCAGAAAAGACTGGCAACCCCATGCTATATTCACAAAATTCTAATTTTACAGCTCCAGACAAGCCAACAATAGGAAAAAATTCCTTTAATACAGCTTGAAATCCCTTATGCAGCCTTTTTTCAGGCAACACATCTAATTGAAGAAAATCTCCATAAGATTTTTTCTGCAATTGAATTAAATCAGCAACAAGCAAAGCTTTTTCATTAATTTTAGAAAAAGATTTACGAGCAAAAGACTCATTAACAGATGACATATATATACAACCCCTTTTGAATTAATTTCAGATCATTAAAATAATTCTTGTTCAATTTTGAAAGTGCTCACTTAAGAACAATTTTAGCACCAGCTTCTTTAAGAGCTGATTCGTGCTTTTTAGCATCTTCTTTGTTGAATTTACCCAAAGAAGCACCAGGCTCTTCAGCCTTTTCTTTAGCTTCTTTCAAACCCAATCCAGTAATAGCTCTGACAGCTTTGATAACATTTATTTTTTTGTCACCAGCACTTTCAATGATGATTTCAAATTCACTTTGTTCTTCTACTTCTTCCACAGCAACAGCAGAAGAAGAAGCAACAGCAGTAGCTGAAACCCCCCACTTTTCTTCTAAATCTTTAACCAATTGAACTAACTCTCCAACCTTAAGATTATCAATACTATCTATAATATTTTTATTCATTTTTCTTCTCCCATTTTTTCAGATACTAAATTAACAACCATTGCAAATTTAGCATATGAGGACTGTAACATTCCAAGCAACATTTGTTTCAAGGAATCAACCGATCCCATTTTAGACATGTTAGTCATTAGATCCTTATCGCAAAAAGAACCGTCCAACGTTCCACATTTAACTTTCAGCCTTCCAGAATACTCTTTTTCATAATTAGACAAAATGCCAGCAGCCTCTAATGGATCTCCAGATCCATACGCAATAACATTTGCCTTACTGAAAGCAAACTCCAAATCATCATTTGCAACAGCTCTTTTTGCAAGAGTGTTTTTAATGAATCTTATTGTTATTCCTGACAAAGCAGCATCTAAACGCACTTTTGAAAGCTCTGCAACAGAAACATTGACTTGTTCGAAAATATAAACAAAATTACTTTTGCTTAACTCTTCTCTCAAATCATTTACCAAGGCCTCTTTCTTAGATCTATTCACTTAGATTCTCCTAGATTTAAAATTAAAGCTTTTTTATCTAATACACAAGAGCCTTGGCCCATAGTAGAGGATAAAAATACCTTTTTAATATAAACAGATTTGTTAGAACTCTTAGGCAGTTTACCAAAAATATCTTTAAACAAAACCATTATATTATCAATCAAATTTTTATTATCAAAGCTCAACTTACCAATTCCAGCATATAAATTTGAACAAGAATCCATTTTATAAACAATTTGACCCTTTTTAAACGATTGAACAAGAGACACTAAATCATCACTTACTGTTCCTGACTTAGGATTAGGCATCAACCCTCTAGGCCCCAAAATCTTACTAATTTTAGAAGCAATAATCATAGCAGAAGGACTAGCTAAGCAAACATCGCAATTTACTTTTCCAGCACGAAACTGCTCAACCAAATCTTGATCTCCAACATAATCAGCTCCAGCTTCTTTCAAAGCCTTACAAACATCCTTATCATCACAGAAAACTGCCACACTAACGTTCTTACCCGTTCCATGAGGCATCTCAATAGAACCTCTAACATTATTATCAGATTTAGAAGAATCTATGTTAAGCTCACATCCGAAATCCAAAGTTTCATCAAATTTCACTTTGCTTTCTTTTTTAATCTTATCTATAGCAACTTCAATCTCATAATTTTCATTATTCGTACGAGACACAAAAACACCAAAACCTTTCAAAATACAATACTACACCCTCCCCATTTATTCTACAACAGCAAGGCCCATAGATTTTGCAGATCCTTTTATAATATTCATTGCAGCCTCTACGGATAAAGCATTCATATCAACAAATTTATCTTCAGCTATAGACTTTATTTGATCTATAGAAATAGACGCCACTGCTTTATCTCTACCTGTTTTAGAAGATCCTTTTTCAATCCCCAAAGAAGCTTTTATCAAATTGCTTACTGACGGCTTCAAAGTCTTGAAATCCACTCCACCATCTTCGAAAATAAATACATCAACCGGAAGTTTAGTTCCAGATTTCATATCCTTAGTAGCTGCATTGAAATTTTTACAAAACTCCATTATGTTTTTTACTTTATGTTGACTCAAAGCTGGACCTACAGGAGGAGCAGGACTGGCCTTTCCAACCTCTAAGTGCAATCTAACTATAGCTCTTATTTTCTTTTTTGTTTTGAAAGCAGAATTTTTCTTCTCAACCAACAAATCTTTAATATTTTTACTCATTTTATATCTCCATTTTTTTTACTTCAGAAAAAGCTAGCCTTACCGGGATAGGCCTTCCTAATACACATAGTGAAACCTTTAATTGCTTGCTTTTTTCTTCATCTATTTCTTCTACAGACCCCTTATAGTTCTTAAAAGGACCACTGCAAATCAAAACAGGATCTCCCACAGAATATGAATGCTTTTGCTCTAAATTGCAATGTCCATTTTTCTTTTTCAAAGAATCAATTTCTTTTTGAGAAACAGTAGAGTTTAGAATTGTCACTTTCAATCTCATTTGCTTAGAACCATTCAAAATATGATTAGAGTGAGGGGATTTAATAAATATATACCCAGGACTCATGCATTCTTTAATAATCTCGCTCTGACTTTGATTTTTCCAAACAATTTTATCAGATTGAGGAACAAAAACTTCTTCTATTTCTTCATGCATCAATGCATAGTTGTCAAACAGCTCAGCAATTTTAGCCTCTCTTCCAGAAACCACGCCAACTGCATGCCAGCATACTTCTTTAACAGAGTCTTTATCTAGTTCTTTTTGCGCATAAATCAAATCTATTTTGTCTTTTATAACATCGTAAAATTTATTGTAAGCAACATCTCCAGCAAACTCTATAGAATAAAAATCTTCAAAGTCATTATAACTAAGAACCAAAGAAGATTCTGACGTCAACAATCTTTCAAAATCTTCTTTGAAATCATTCTCAACTTTCATTTTATATCTAACCATATTAGACATTATTGCATATCCAGTAAATTATTGTTGAAAAAACCTTATCTACACAAAAGAAAATGACTGCACACAAAAATGAAAATGAAATAACAAGCAAAAATGAACTTATAACATAAGATTTTTTTGGCCACACTAACTTCTTCCATTCTGACTTGATCGAACTTGTAAAACTTATAATTCTAGAAAAAATCATAAAATCCTTTCTGGCAGGAGTGAAGGGTTTCGAACCCCCAACCGTCGGTTTTGGAGACCGATACTCTACCAGTTGAGCTACACTCCTGTATTAACAAAGCAATTGTAATCTAAAAATCAATCTATATCAATAAACATCATTTAAATTATAATATTTAATTTTAAATTTATTTATTTTTAACACTTTCAACATATAAACTAAATTTGAAAGTAACGTATGAATCAGATTTTTAGAAACAATATAGGAGACAAGGTAATCACCCCAACTAAAAAAACTTTAGGAATGGGATTTGCCTTATTATTCAGCATTATAACTTTCTTTTTAGCTACATTGTCTTTTGCTGGAGGGTTTGCATTCAAATCATATTTAGATATAAAACAAACTAAATTGCCCCTAATCATTCAATCGAAACCTCAGAAAAAAACAGAGACTGATGAAAATGATTATGAAATTAATTTAGGAATGTTTAACAATAAAATAGATGCTAAAGATTTCACAAATAAAATTAGCGAATTGCATGCTGTTATAGCCAAAACATCAGATGGATATATAGTAAAATTAAAAGACAAAATGAAATTAAAACATGCGCTATCTGCTATAAAAACAATAAAAGAAGAATATAATATTATTTCAACATTAATAGAAAGACACGAACAATGAATATCTTGATAATCGCAGCACTTTTGCTATCAGGATGCGCAAAAAGCCCAAATAAAAGGCACTTGCTAAAAAGCGTAAGCATTTTATCACAAGACAATATGAACAATAATTCTGTTGTGATTGTAGATTTAGTACAAGTATTCAACCAAGAATTATGGAAATCACTTTCAAAAATGAAAGGAAATGAATACTTTCAAAAAAAACAGTCTATAGCAACATACAACTCTCAACATGTTAAAATTTGGTCTTTTGAGCCAATTCCTCAAACAAAAATGCAATCATTTTGCATAACAAATTGGAAACCTAGATGTTTTGGAGCAATAGTATTTGTGTCTTATAATTCTAATAAACAAAATAGTTTTATTTTACCTCCAATAACCAAAAATCTTTATATATCTTTAGGAGCAGATAGCTTGAAAAGCGCTTCTTCTTCTAACAACTCAACAAAGAATTTGATTCGCAGGCTACCTGATTTAGGAGAACCATCATGAACTTAAGTAAGTTTAAATTTTGCCCTTATAAAATACATTGGTATGAGGGAATGCCACTATCACCACATCATTTTCAACAATCTGATATTACAAACCAACAAACATTGTCATATATTTTATCAAAATCAATGCCTAATGCTTGGGGAGTAGTTGATATTGATATTGATTTATCCAATATAAGTCAAAATATTATTACACTTAATTATTTAGAAGCAATTTTGCCAGATAGATCTATTATGTTTTTTCCAATGAATAAAGAAGAGCCAATGCAAATAAAAATAGATGAACAATCCATAACTAATACACCTATGCCAATTTTTATAACAAAGCCAAATTCTTACCAAACTTATGAATCTGATTCTTCAGCACAAGGATATGAACCAATTCAATTAGACTCTATATCTGATAATAATAATGGAGAAAATTCAGCATGTGTCTTCAAGCTCAAACCAAAATATGAGATACACTTTGGGCAAATACCTTTCAATCATACAGGAATACAAATATGCAGCATCATAGACTCAACTGGAGGGCTTAAAGCATATAACTATGATAGAGCATGCCTAGATTCTCAACATGCCACAAACATCATAAAGGAGACCAAGAAACTAATAAGCTTATTGAAGAACAAAACAGTACATATAAAAAACCAAATCAATATACACAATCAAAAATATAATCCATCAACCATTAATTCAATTTTTCTTCAAGGAATATTGCCAGTGGACCACATGATTCACTCTAAAGGAGTTCATCCTCATACATTATTCTCCGCTCTAATAACTTTAATAGCTCATATATCAATATTCAATCCTGATATTATTTTTCAGGACATTCCTATATATCAACATGAACACCTTTTAAAAAGCTTTAACCCATTGTTTAAATTCATACAGAATATATTTGACAATATTAAAGAGCCTTATGTATTGCATGATTTTGATAACAAAGATTCCATTTTTTTCATCGAAACAGAAAATAACAGAAGCTCAGAAATTTTCATTTTAATTAGTTATGACGAAACAGCAGATTTGAGCGAAATGTCAAAATGGGTAGATGACTGCATAATTTCAAGTGAAAGCATGCTAAACACAGCTGTAGAAACTAGAGTTTTGGGAATTAAAAGAGAGTATGTTGGCGAAAAATATAAACAAACCTTATCAGACAAACAAATGATTGTAAAAATAGACAAAAACGATAGATTTTTCTTGCCAGAAGAAAAGTTATTTATTTATAATCCTGTATCCTCATACAGCCCAATATCAGTCTCATTAATTGAATTTGTTGAATAACAAAATCACTAAAATCAATCTTCGAAGTATTCTATAGCTGGACTTTTTTCTGCAAACACCACTCCCAAATATCCAAACAAAGCACATAATATCAACCAAAATGCAGGAGCAATTCCATTAATTCTACTTAAAAGAGAGCATGCATATAGAGTTCCCCCACCAAATAATGATGTCCCAATTCCATAACAAACTGATATTGATCTATATCTATATTTTGGAGGAAATAAATTGAATGTCAAATTATGCGAAGGCCCAACAAACATTCCAAGCAAAATAATAAGTATTAACTGACTTAGAAAATAAGAATGAGGAAGTAGCAAGAAACATGGGATAGCACACACAAGAAGAAATGTGGCACACATTTTCATCATCTTTTCTATTTTGCAATAATCACTTATAAATCCAGAAAATATAATAACAACAGCATACACAACAAAGAATATTGTTTGCCAAAACAAAATCGAATTATCTCCACTGTATATCATGCGAGCATAATTGAAGCAGAAAATCATATAATAATACATACCCCCTATGCCAGCTCCCATTCCAATAACAGATAAATATGGATATACACTTTTTGGAGCGCAATCCTGTTTTGGCTTTTTCTTGAATCCATCACCCTCAACAATATGCCTTCTCATTATCATTCCTATGAACCCAATAGATGCACCTATAATAAAAGCATATCTCCATCCATTCGTATGTTGAATTGCAATATAATTTGCAAGTGAAGCCAAAATCATACCTACAACAGTAGAAGCCCAAGCAACTCCACTAGCAAAACCAGGGCGCTTTCCCAAATGCTCTATTAAAAAAATTGCAGAACCATTAAGGTCTCCTCCAGCGCTCATTGCTTGTAATATTCTTAATATGAAAACTATAATTACAGCCCAAAATCCTATTGTGTTATACCCAGGAACTAACCCCATTCCAAGTGATGCAAAAGAAATCAAACAAATAGACAGCAACAGCCCCTGCTTTCTACCTATAACATCCCCTACATATCCCATTAAAAATGCGCCTAAAGGCCTTAAAATAGATGCAGCAAATAATATTGCATACCCAAACATCAAACTCTTTGCTTGATCTCCATAAAATGGAAATAACACAACACTGAATGTGGGCATCATATAAGTAAAAAGCATATAGTCATAATATTCCAACATTGATCCAGATAAGGTCCAAAATGCAGAATATACTTTCTTAAAATTCATTAATAAAATGTTAAATCGTTTTTATAGAATATTCAAGCTGGACTTTATCACAAACTCAATTACTTTTATATTAAGCTTTTTATCAAGATGCATGTTTTTTATTTTTCCGAATAAATGAATTTCTAACCAACATAAAAACAATCAAGAGAGATTATAATTAAAAAATATTTTACACATAAGAATTATCTATATACCATATTGAACTACTATCACAACCTTAATATTAGATATTTTTAGCTATTAATACTAAAATCATCATTAAAATCCAAATGAACCACTTTGTATACTACGAATATTTTACTAAATATGTTCAAAAAGAAAAATTCATTATAACTCAATCTATTTTATGCCTTTGTAACGATATTATATTATCAAAAACAGGAACATTATTTTGCGATGTGAATATTAATGTGGGGAAGTTATTTTTCATAAATTTCTCTAACTTTTCCATCTTTTCCTTGTCTATACAATCTAAGCACTCATCTAAAATAACAAACCATGGCTTTGGATATATAATTAATGCAGATATGCTAAGAAAATTATTTTCTCCTTCACTGAAATCACTTTGATCTAATAAATGAGAATAATTTGAAAAATAGGACATCCATATTTTGCATTTTTTCAATTCTGATAATTCATATTCAAACACTTTTAAATCTTTTGGCTTATAAAAAACATTTTTTTTCCAATTAAATTGATTATTTTTATTAAGAACAAATGTACCATTTTGTACCATACCTTCATGTGGCAACAAAGCTCCAGAAATGATTTTGCATAATGTTGTTTTGCCTGCCCCATTTTCTCCAATAATACGAGTCCATTTATTTGGCAATATGCTCAAAGACAAATTATTCAATACAATATTTTTATATTTAAAATATAAGCTTTCTATATCAATAGAACAAAATTCAATATTTGCGCATTCTTTTTCTTCAACTATATTGAAATGAATCCCATATAATAAGCCAACGATTAGCCTGATTAAATTAAAAAATTTTATAATATAATGAACAAATGTTAAACTAGACAAAATATACACAAATGTCAAAGAATCAAAATATATACAAACCCACGTTGCATAACATGAATATAAAAATGCAGTAATTATAAGTGTATAAATCCTAATGAAAAATGATTGTGAATTATATGCATTATATTCCTCATTTATAGGATGACTTACTTCTTTTTCAAAAAGAGCATTAGAATTAAAGAAATGATTGTTATACTTAAGAGCAGTAATTGACTTGAAATGCGCATTGTTATCTTTAAAATACGAATTTTTCAACAAGGGAATCCAACCATAAATCATTATGCAAAACAAGGAAATATAAGCAACTATTATAACAATAAGGCTAAATATATTTGCATTCCTCAAAATAAATCCCTGCGTAATAATAATAGATAAATGCAAAAATATATTTATCAATGTATGAATTAATTTGTGCACATGCTCTGGCATTCTTTTAATTTGACCTAATGATTTTGTGTTATTATCTTTTCTAATATAGCTCTTAGTTGCCCAATTTTTATAATCTTTAATAATTGAATTTATAATTTTATATGTAAAGATATGCTTAATTTGAGGATAAATATTACGAATTGCTTGGCATAATATGAAAAGCATTATTGATACAAATGACTTGCTCTTAAATGCATTGCTAGTAATTGATGGAAGCATAGAAGTGAAAATGCTATATAAACTCAGTGCAATACTAAGCGCAAGTAAATTTAATTTGAATTTCATTGCGCTTTGAATGAACAAACTAAACAATCGCAAACAAAATTTTAAAATCATAATATAATTTTATATGAATCAATTCGCATATCATAGAAGATTTTTATAAATCATTGCATTATCAACTAATAACTATTCTCTTTTAGCTAATTTATTAAACATTAAATTATCAACAATACACTCCAAAGAACAGGAAAGTTAGATGATGACTAACTTAAATAAATTTAATAAAACATACATTAATATAAAAAATGTTATTTTTCAATATAAATATAAGAACACAATTCTACTATTACATGCAGTTAAACCAAACATTAAGTAACTTCATACTGAAATTTAAAAAGCATAAAAACTATCAAATTAATTATCAGAAGATATTAGTTCCCATTTACTATCATATTTCCAAACTTTTCCTAATTTTTTAGCTACATCTATAGTGATTTGAGGATTCCATAAAATAGTTTTCAAATGATTAGAATATTCAGCACTATTATAGTACATGTGGATATCAAATTTCTTATCAATTACTTCATTACTTATAACAATTGGCTGATCTTCTAAATATTTATCATTCTTTGTTCCATGAGGTAAAAAATTACGAAATCTCCATAATAAATCACTTAAAGTATCTTGCTCTTCTTCGTTATTTGTAATAACTAGAATGCTTTCTTCATGCTTGTATATCTTGTGCAGCAATAAAAAGAGATTCTTAACAGAAGATTCTACATTGCAAAAATAACTAATCATGATTTATCCATAATTTTTTTGCACAATACAATGAAAAGTGCACCAGCAGACAAGGATAAGACAGTAGTTGAAATTATCCAGTTGATCAAATTTGCAGGAACATTATTAGACAAACTATATATATTAATTAATACAAATGAAAATTCACTTATTTGAGATAGCAAAACACTAACTTCAAAAGATATTCTCTTTTTCCACCCTAAAATTCGCAAACTGGATGCATTGATCATTAATTTTGCCAAAGTGATTATGCATACTACAATAAAAATAAGAAATATATTTTTAATAATAAATTGAATATCAAATAATATTCCAATATGTATGAAAAATGCAGTCATTAACATTCCACTTAATGGCTCAGTAAATGCAAGAAGAGAATGTTTTGGCCCAACATTTCCCAAGATAAATCCACATAAAAATGCTCCGTATACTCCTGACAGCCCTAAGTGCTCTGCAAACGCTGCAAAACCCAAACAAGATGCTATAGCAATCAATGCATTAACTTCGGAGTTTTTGAATATCCATGAATTAAAAAACTTGTGAACCATTCTCAAATTACTTTTACTTAGAAACATTATAGTAACTATCATGCTGATAAAAGATATCGACATTTTAAAAAATAAATTATTTATACTGTCTTGAAATATAAAATTTCTCAAAACCATTATCATAGGCACAAGAGCCAAGTCTTGCGCTATCAATATACTAATAACAACAGAGCCTGCAAGTGTATTAATTTCATTAGAATTTTCTAAAATTTTAATAGCAACAGCTGTACTGCTTAATGCAATCATGCAGGCAATCAATGCAATTCCCGATTTATCCAAATCAGGAATAAGATAAGATAGCCCAATTCCTATTAAAGTTCCAAATAATATTTGAATACAAACGCATGTTACTGCTGTCTTCCATACTTTTTTAAATTCATGAACATTAAGCCGAAGCCCAACTGTAAAAAGCATTATTAACATTCCATAAGAACCAATAATTTGTATTGCTTTCGCATTTTCTATCCATTGAAGCGCATAAGGACCCAATATTACTCCAGTTACAATATATCCTAAAATGGAGGGTTGTTTTAATTTTATAAAAAATATAGCCATCAAAGTGCATACTGACAATACTATAGATATCTCGCTAATGCTCTCAAAGCCCATAAGCAATTATGACATATCTTATAGTTACCATAAAGGTGAATTTTACTTGTTTAAACTTAATTTTTCATGATATTAGCAAATTCAAGTGTCAAACATGTAATTTTGTTAAACAAAACTTAAAGATATTGAAATAAATAATATGTACCCTTTAATATATACAATTAACTTTGTTTTTGGATTATTTTCTTTTGTAATCTTTTGCTAATTTTTTTTGTATAAGTTCCAGACTTATCACTTTTAACATTTGAAGGCAAAGAATCCAATTGTCCACTTTTTTTAACTTTATCTATAACTTGTTTTCTCAAAATCTTCGCATTTAAAGTTAATTTTCTACTTTTGGAAGTCAAAAGAAATTGATCTAAGCCTCCATATTTATCGATGGTTCTCTCTCCTCTATGGGAAATACTAACCTTAACTTTTCCTATGATTTCACTCAAAATATATTTAGAAAAAACATTTGCCAAGAAAACACGTTTGGTTTTATTATTTGCATGGCTAACATTGTGTCCATGTTGAATTCTATATCCTGTTACTAAACAATCACGCATATAATGATCATCATACTTATATGCTAAAAAATCAAGATCATGCAATGAAAAATTTATCTACAGCGATAATAAGCCAAATGCAAACTGAAAACCCAATCATGATAAAGAAAAAACATAACCAAATAACTAGTTAATATTAATGAAATAACACCGTTTAATTATTTATATCAGAATATATCAAGCATTAATAAGAAACGTCAACATTATTGAAGATATATTTCATATACTGATTGAAGAAAATATAGTTGAAATGCTTAATTATATAATATTTAATGAGTAAGATAAAAATTAAAAAACAATTTTGCATGAATATAAACTTTGTAGAGGAAGCGCAATTGAAACATTTATTTAAATTCAATTAATATTGCTATCAAAAATCATGGTGATTTTCTTGCTTTTAAATTATCTATTTATTAATAACAATAAATTTCTATATCTTAAAATCTTGAGATCAAAACAAAGGAATAAAATTCAATAAATTTTTTATTATAAACAAGGCATGCCACAAACAAATAATAATACCAAAACACTATTAATATAAAAAACATTTGCGTAGTTATTATAAATATAGTTACATCTACTTCACATATATCTATATTAATAAACAGGGCATTTTCAACACACTTCATTTACCTATAAGATTAGTGATATTTTCACAATTTTGTTTGAAAACAAGCTGTGCTCTAGACATCAATTCACCTAATAGTTATCTAATACAAGAAAAGACATATATAATTCGCGAAGTGGCCTGACAATTATGAAATAAAGCGTTGCAAACTTTTGCTGCGCAATTATGAAATAAAGCGTTGCAAACTTTTGCTGCGCAATTATGAAATAAAGCGTTGCAAACTTTTGCTGCGCAATTATGAAATAAAGCGTTGCAAACTTTTGCTGCGCAATTATGAAATAAAGCGTTGCAAACTTTTGCTGCGCAATTATGAAATAAAGCGTTGCAAACTTTTGCTGCGCAATTATGAAATAAAGCGTTGCAAACTTTTGCTGCGCAATTATGAAATAAAGCGTTGCAAACTTTTGCTGCGCAATTATGAAATAGGATTGGAAGAATCCCAATGACAAAATATGGAATAGGCTTGGCAGGAATCGAACCTGCGACAACACCGTTATAAGCGATGTGTTCTAACCGCTGAACTACAAGCCCTC
Organism: Rickettsiales bacterium; assembly: GCA_965233735.1. GTDB lineage: Bacteria > Pseudomonadota > Alphaproteobacteria > CAJXXZ01 > 1604HC > Cytomitobacter. The sequence goes on along the minus strand of OZ247501.1, from coordinate 576,148 downwards.
CGAAATATTCTAAAATATAAATCAAATCCTAGCAAGCAATTTTCTACTAACTTCAACATTAAATAAAAAAACAATATAAACAATGAAGTATTATTGCATCTTATTTTAAATGCCTTTATCCTGAAAAATATGTCTTGGAGTTGTGGAAGAAGCAGGAAATTAAAAAATTCTATTTATGAAAATCTAGATAAATATATAAAAACTAACGAAAATATAGAATTCCCAAAAGATACAAACATAAAAATATGCTTAGACATTGGTTTTGGAACTGGAGATAGCATATTAAAAACATTAGAAGAAAAATCATTTGTTATTGGGTGTGAAATATTCAAACCTGCAATATTGCAAACATTAAGCAAAATAGATGATAAATCTAGAGTAACAATGCACATGTCATTTATTGGAGATTTGATAAAAAAAATACCCTCTGCTTCTATTGATGAGGTGAAAATTTTATTTCCAGATCCCTGGCCTAAATATAAACATAGAATGCGTAGATGCTATAATTTAATGCATTTTGATTTGCAAGTTGCGCGCATCTTAAAAAATAGTGGTCAATTTATATTTGCATCTGATATTTTCAATATGTTTGATGGAATTAACAAAGTGTTCAAAAATGATTATTTCACAACATATCAAAATCAATACAATTCTTATGAAAATTGTCCATATAAAACATCTTATGCTAAAAAAGGATTCACTGCTGGAAGAAAAGTATATGAACTAATAGCAAAAAAATGAAATCTTATATCATTGCAGGACCAACTGCTAGTGGGAAATCATCTTTTGCTTTTGAATTATCTGAAAAAATAAATGGATCAATAATAAATGCTGACAGCAAACAAGTTTATAACATTTTGCCAATTCTAACTGCTCAACCAAAAAACTTAGAAAATCATTACTTATATAATTACTTTCCTCATGAAAATAGAATAGATTTAATGATTTGGATAAAAGACGCAATTAAAGTTATTGAAGAAGTACTATCTAATGGCAAAATTCCAATCATTGTAGGAGGAACAGGATTTTATTTAAATGCACTAAAAGAAGGATTCATTCAAATTCCTGATGTAGAGTATGAAAGCCAATTAGAAATGTTATCAAATGAAGAATTATATAACAAAGCTAATTCACTAGATTCAGAACTAAATATTAATGCGCAAGATAGATATAGATTGATTAGATCTATAAATGTATTTAATGGAACTAAAAAACCTTACTCATGGTGGGGCAAACAAACAAAAACAAAATTAATAAACCTTGATTTTCACTCTATATATATTTCCAAAAACAAGAATGAAATTATGAAATCAGCTATTAAAAGATTAGACTCTATGTTCCCAAATGTTTTAACTGAAGTTCAATCTTTATTTGACCAATATAATACATATGATAAAATACCTAAACATATAAAATACATTATAGGGGTTGAGGAAATCTATAAATTCTTCAACAAAGAGATAACATCACAGGAAATGAAGAATTTAATATTAATCCGAACAATGCAATATGCAAAACAACAAAGAACTTGGTTCAAAAACAAAATGAGATTTGATGAAATAATTGATTAGCTTACATATTAATTGCATTTATATATTGCCACAGCGTCATTAAATTGCTTATCACTTGTTCAATATCTAATACATAAAATATGTTATATAATTATTGCTTCTATCAAATAAAATAATTATCATCTTTTTTATTTTGAATGTTTTCATTAAAGCAACAATATAACAAAGAATAAATCAAAATTTCATATTATGACTTTATAATAAAGTGAGAATAAAACTAAAATCTGATGAAATTAAAAAACTTCAAAGAGATTTTATTATAAAAATATAATATTTTTTCCTCCACTATGGGTTGATATAAATATATTATCTACATAACTTGCAATGCTATTCTTATCAAAGCATGATTGTTGAATTATCAATCTCAAAATAATATAGATTGGCAATTTTTCATTTTTTTATAGATTTATGAAATTATTTTTCATATTATGCAAATGCATTAAATAAAAACGCTACCCAATTATTGTATTTTTATTGTTAATAGAACATAAGAGGCATCTTTTTATTACTAGATTTTTTATTGAATATCATGTCCATTTGTTATAACACTTAAAGTTATTTATTATCTTCAAATCTATATATAGTGTATTTTCAATAATTGTAATATAAAAAAATTTCTCTAACATTGAGAATTGTATTGCGACCCCCTTGAATGTGGCGCGTTACTTATATTTATACGTTTTTCTGCATTTATTTTCTCTTTTCTTTTAATTTCCCTTACTTCATCATGTACCTTGAAGAACATTTCGAGCGCCTCAACATGTCCTTCCCTTGCAGCCAAATGCATTGGGGCATCACCTTCCACAGTATTAGTTTTAGCATTCATATCTGCTCCAGCATACATAAGAATTCTAACCATATTAGTATGACCGCACTGTGCAGCAAAATGAAGTGCTGTATAGTCGTCTCTGCCTTTAATGTTAACGCATGCGTTGTTATTATTCAAAATAGAATAATTATGAAAAATAGCACAAAGCATATCATAATTATTGTTTTTAGCAGCAAAATGAATAGGTGCATTATTATCAGAGTCTGCTAAATTAACATCTGCTCCAGTTTCTACCAGAATCTTAACTAATGCAACATTATTGTTTTTAGCAGCAAAATGAATAGGTGCATTATGATCAGAGTTTGCTAACTTAATATCTGCTCCACTTTTTAACAGAATCTTGACTAATTCAACATTATCATTTTCAGCAGCAAAATGAATAGGTGCATTACGATTAGAGCCTGTTAAATTAATATTTGCTTCAGCTTCTACCAGAATCTTGACTAATTCAACATTATCGTTTTCAGCAGCAAAATGAATAGGTGCATTATTATCAGAGTCTGTTAAATTAACATCTGCTCCAGTTTTTACAAGAATCTTGACTAATTCAACATTATTGTTTTTAGCAGCAAAATGAATAGGCGCCTTAAGATAAGAGTTTATTAAATTAACATATGCTTCAGCTTCTACCAGAATTTTAACTAATTCAACATTATTGTTTTTAGCAGCAAAATGAATAGGTGCATTATGATCAGAGTTTGCTAACTTAATATCTGCTCCACTTTTTAACAGAATCTTGACTAATTCAACATTATCATTTTCAGCAGCAAAATGAATAGGTGCATTACGATTAGAGCCTGTTAAATTAATATTTGCTTCAGCTTCTACCAGAATCTTGACTAATTCAACATTATCGTTTTCAGCAGCAAAATGAATAGGTGCATTATTATCAGAGTCTGTTAAATTAACATCTGCTTCAGCTTCTACCAGAATTTTGACTAATTCAACATTATTGTTTTTAGCAGCAAAATGAATAGGTGCATTACGATTAGAGTCTTTTAAATTAACATATGCTCCAATTTCTACCAGAATCTTTACTAATTCAACATTATTGTTTTCAGCAGCAAAATGAATAGGTGTATTACTATAAAAGTCTGCTAAATTAACTTTTGCTCCTCTTTCTAACAGAATCTTGACTAATTCAACATTATCGTTTTTAGAAGCAAAATGAATAGGCGCCTGAAGATAAGAGTTTGCTAAATTAACATCTGCTCCACTTTCTAACAGAATCTTGACTAATTCAACATTGTCGTTTTTAGAAGCAAAATGAATAGGTGAATTATTATCATAGCCTGCTAAATTAACATCTGCTCCACTTTCTAATAGAATCTTGACTAATTCAACATAATTGTTTCTAGCAGCAAAATGAATAGCTGCATTACGATAACCGTCTGATAAATTAATATCTGCTCCATTTTTTAATGAGCTTTGAACTTTCCCTATGTCATTACAACAAATTGCAGACATAAAATCATCATTTACACCTGCAAACATATTCAATAAAAATATAGATCCATAAATCATACTTATTTTTTTCATAATATTATTATAACATTACTGCAGGCTGTTTCAATCTTATTAATACAAAAAAATGCCTTGTTTGTTTTTTAGGATCAAAACATATGTTGCTTTCTTGCTTTATAATATTAAAATTAGTACTTTAAAAGATTTATGTTAAATTTACATATCATATGAATTAATTTTAACTGCGTATTTCATTCTTATATTTCTTTGTAAATTTTTAATACTCCCTAGGGGAATTTAACTTCATTTTCTCACTTCTTGAGAAAACTTGTTCTTTCCTTCATTCTTATATTTCTTTGTAAATTTTTAATACTCCCTAGGGGAATTTAACTTCATTTTCTCACTTCTTGAGAAAACTTGTTCTTTCCTTCATTCTTATATTTCTTTGTAAATTTTTAATACTCCCTAGGGGAATTTAACTTCATTTTCTCACTTCTTGAGAAAACTTGTTCTTTCCTTCATTCTTATATTTCTTTGTAAATTTTTAATACTCCCTAGGGGAATTTAACTTCATTTTCTCACTTCTTGAGAAAACTTGTTCTTTCCTTCATTCTTATATTTCTTTGTAAATTTTTAATACTCCCTAGGGGAATTTAACTTCATTTTCTCACTTCTTGAGAAAACTTGTTCTTTCCTTCATTCTTATATTTCTTTGTAAATTTTTAATACTCCCTAGGGGAATTGAACCCCTGTTTCTGCCATGAGAAGGCAATGTCCTAGTCCACTAGACGAAGGGAGCATTAATGTTAGTTTAACAAAAAATAGCAAAAATTCAATAAAAATTGATCATATATTATATATTCTATACAATTTCAATTGTGAAGCATTTGAATCATATTGCATTTATCATGGATGGCAACAGACGTTGGGCCAAATCTCATAATCTTAATTTATCAAAAGGTCATGATTCAGGATTAAAAAAAATGATGGAAATCATTGAATACTGCACATCTCTTGATATTAAATATTTAAGTTTTTATAGTTTTTCATCTGAAAATTGGTTTAGAAGCATTAAAGAAATATATGGAATTTTTAATCTGATTAACATATATGGAGAAGAAATGATTCAAAAATGGAAATCAATGAATATAAAGGTTAAAATTATAGGAGATAAAAAAAACCTGCCACATAAAATTAAAACTTGGATTACAAAAGTTGAAGAAAAAACATGCAATGGGTCAAGATCAACAATTTGCTTAGTTGCAAATTATTCTGGAAGACAAGATATTATAAATGCTGCAAATATGATTTTAAATAAGTTTAATCAGAGAGAAATTAAAAATATAAATGAAAATGAATTTAGTAAATATTTATATACTAAAGATATTCCAGATCCAGATTTATGCATTAGAACTGGATATGAATCTAGGTTGAGTAATTTTTTTCTTTGGCAAATGGCATATACAGAATTAGAATTCCTTGATGTTTTTTGGCCAAATTTTTCAATACAAATGCTCCAAAATAGCTTGAACAAATATAAAAACAAAGATAGGCGACTTGGAATATGATTTGGAAAAAAATTTAAAAAAAGATATATTATTACACTAAGAGGTAAGTATGTGTTTATTAAAATATATTAATGCATTAAACAGTATGTTTGAATCGGAATTAGCAAAACGCATTTTAGTTGGAACAATCTATTTATCTGTTATTTTATTATTTTCAATGACAAAGCACACAGCATTATTTTATTATATTGTGTTTGTTGCATTGGTTTTAGAGCTAATATACGGAATTAATAAGAGCAAATCTTCAAACAAAATTAAATATAGCATTGTGTTTATTTTCTTATTGTATTTATTATCATGTTTTATTTACTTAATTAATGAAAATGAAAATATATTTCTAATTATATTTTTTGCTAGCTTGGTAGATATTTCAGCTTATGTTACTGGAAAAATAATTGGAGGAGCAAAGTTACTACCTAAAATAAGTCCAAACAAAACTATTTCTGGATTTTTAGGTGGAATTTTAATTCCTACATACATTTCAATTGTAGCTCTTTATAATTCGTTAATTTTTCCTTTGACTTGGGATTTCTTTGTGAATTTTGGAGTATGGATAATGATATCAGCTTCTATATTTGCGCAAATTGGTGATTTATTAATATCATATGCAAAAAGAAAATTGCAAATAAAGGACTTTGCTTCATGGTTGCCAGGTCATGGTGGAATATGGGACAGATTCGACAGTGTGTTAGGAATCATATTATTTGGGATTATATGTCATATCCTAGCATAATACTCACATATTCTAAGCAAAATTCACCTAACAAAATAAATTAAAGTTGAAAAGAAATTCCAAGAATTTTCAGTAAGAATATTTTTAACTTCTGTAAATTTAAAGTGTTTTTTATTAAATTAAATCTAAATTAAAAAAAAATTATGAATATTAACAATTGCATGTATAATAACTGAATGTTCATTAGCAAAAAAACAATGAAAGAAATATTTGGTGTATCCGACACAGCAAGCGGCCTGTCAATTGACAGCAGAAAAGTTCACAAAGGAAATGTATTTTTCTGCATCAAAGGAAATAAACTAGATGGCCATGAATTTGCAGAGCAAGCTTTCCAAAAAGGAGCAAAATATGTTGTAGCTCATAGAAAGTTGTCATTGTCTGAAAAATATATGAAATATATCATTTATGTTAATAACACCGATAATGCTTTAATTAAGCTAACAGAAAATGTTAGGCAATCTTTAACTTCATTGGTAATTGGAATAACAGGAACTGCTGGAAAAACATCAACTAAAGAACAAATGTTATGCGCATTTCAAGATGTAGATGTAATTGCCACTCCTGAAAGTTATAATACTATATATGGATTAGCTCTAACCATATGTAATTTGCCTCATATACCTGAATATTTGATTCTAGAATTAGGAATTAATAAACCAGGAGAAATGGAACAACTTGCTGCAATTGCAAATCCAGATTATTCAATTATTACCAATATAGGGCAAGGTCATATAGAAAATTTCAAAGATTTAAAACACATTGCCCAATCCAAATCAATAATACTTAATCACACAAAGAAACATGCTATTTTTCCTGAAATTTGCAAACAATATTGCCCTAAAAATTTGCAATATACAATAAATGATTGCCCTTTTAATGATATTAAAGAATATAATTCTTTCTCTATTATGCACATTGCAAAATTAGAAAATATTCCAAATGCATCTATTAATATAAAAACATTTCAATTTTCTAAAGGAAGAAACAATATAAAAATACTTTCTAAAGAAAATCAAGAATTCACAATAATAGATGGAAGCTTCAACTCTAATCCTATTTCACTGGAAAGATCTATTCAACAGCTTCAGTCTTATTCTGAAAGAAAAATAGCAGTACTTGGTGAGATGAAAGAACTAGGAGACAACACTAAAAAATATCATGATGTAGATTTCAATGTTGACATTCTTATTCTGCTTGGAGAGTGGTCATCAATCACAGGAATTATATTCAAAGATTATAAGAAAGTATGCAGTCATTTAGATATGATTATTAGAGAAGGAGATGTAATCTTATTTAAAGGGAGCAATTCCACGGATATAAAATTAATAGTACAATACATAGAAAACAAATATGAAAATCACAATATATAATATAATACAAATATCTGTATTAGGATTAATTAATCACTTGTCTAGATTCAAAACTATCACATTAATTCCCACGCTTATATTAGGATTTATTATTTCTTTGAATTTTATCGAATCTCAATTTATGAATATAAAACTAATGGGATCATTATCCAATATATTATTTTCTGCTTTTTCATTAACATTTTTATCAACTTATTTTTATATAAAGAAGAACCAAATAAAGTTCAAACAACCTATTTCGAAATTTATAAAGAAACATAAAGTAAAGTGTAATATTCCAACTTTAGGCGGTATTATTATTTTGTTTTCATTTCTTTTTCATTCACTTATTTTATCATCGTATATCACATTTTCAAAATATGATTATTTCATATTATTAACTACGTTATTATTTGGGTTGATCGGCTTATATGATGATTATAGGAAATTATATTATAAGAATAACCTAGGACTGAATGCAAAAAACAAATTATTACTTCAAATATTTTTATCTTTATTTGTTATGATATTATTAAAATTAAATATAAGCTATTTTGCAATGATGTGGTGGACATTTGTTATTGTATCTAGCTCTAATGCAGTTAATTTAACTGATGGGTTAGATGGGTTGGCTGGATCAACTTGCATCATAGCCATGCTTTTTCCAATAGTATTTAGCTTATACTTTAATAGTATTGTTTTCTTATTATTAATGATTATTTGCGTTATTGCTTTTTTAAATTTCAATCAATATCCTGCAAAGGTTTTCATGGGAGATGTTGGTTCAATGTCACTGGGAGCATTTATAGCAACCAATTATTTAATTATAAATCAAGAGTGGATGTTGATCTTAACAGGATGTATTTTTGTTTTAGAAACCTTATCTGTTATTATTCAAATTATTTCTATAAAATTATTTAATAGAAAAATATTCATTATTGCACCTATTCACCATCACTTTGAGCACTATTACCATGAAAAGACAGTCAGTAGAATTTTTATATATTTCATGATATCGATTAATGTAGTGGTTATATTATGGAAAATCAAATTTATCTCCTTTTAGGATTCGGAGTTTCTAATCAATCTTGCGCAAAAATTTTAACTAAATATGATAAGAAATTTTGCATATGGGATGATAATGAATCTCAAAGACTAAAAGCTAAAAATATTAAACTTGAAATATATAATAATCAAAACATAACTGATATTATTCTTAGTCCTGGAATCAAAGATCATAAATTTTTGGATTTAGTTAAAAAAGATCATATTCATAATGAGATAGATATTTTTTTCTCTTTGTCTAAGCATAAAACAATAAAAATAGCTTGCACAGGATCTTTTGGAAAATCGACAACAGTTTCTCTTATAGCTCATATTTTAAATAATAACAGTATGCCTGCACGTGCTGTAGGAAATTTAGGCATTACTATGGATAATTTAAAAGAAAATGAAATTCCAATTATAGAGCTATCATCATTTCAATTAGAAATTGTTAAATCAAAATTTGATATAGGTGTTATTTTAAATATCAAAGAACACCATTTAGATCAATATAGATCTTATCAAGAATATTATGATGCAAAATGCAATTTAGGAAGGCTATCTTTATATTTGTTGCTAGGAGATGATATTCATTGTTCTCATAATAATTGCAATACAATTTCTTTAACAAACAAAAAAGCTAATTATGCATTAATTAATAAAGTCATTTATGAGAATGGACTAAAAACATGCACATCACCTAATGACAATAATGCACTTCTATCAGCTTATTCAGTATGCAGAAAATTAAACATAGATTCTCAAAATATTATCAAAGCATTTAACACATTTAAACCACTAAAACATAGGCAAGAAATAATTAATAACAACCCAATTATTATTAATGATAGCAAAAGTACAAGTTTAGAATGCGCTACTTTTATTTTGCAAAAGCACCGTAATATATTTTGGATTTGTGGAGGAAAAAGCTCTCATATAAGTCAAAATTCTATAAATAAAATTCCTTTAGAAAGAATCAAACAAGCTTTTATTGTTGGAGAAAACAGTCAAATACTATCAAGTGTACTATCTGAAAAAAATGTTAAACATAATATATATGATAATTTAGAAAGTTCAATTAAAGAAATAAAATACAAATATAAAGATGAAACTATTATTTTCTCACCAGGTTTTCAATCTTTTGATCAATATAAAAATTTTGAAGAAAGAGGAGTCCACTTCACAAAATTAATAAAAAAATATTTTTAGTCATAAACAAGATAATTTAATTATAATGCTTTGATTTTCATTATTAATCTAAGTTACTTATAACTTCACCTTTATGCATTTTATCTTTAGATTTCAAATTATTTGATTAAATCTCAACTACACTTTCCACAATCAATTTAATCAGAATTTTCACACTTGTAATAAATTTAAATAGGAAAAATTAAGTGATGTTCTCAAGATATTTTGATTTTCTCTTACACCATTTCTGCTTAAAGACCATCATATACATAAAAATGATCTAGTCACTGTTATAACAGTATGTATAATTTACAGATATAATGAGTATATTTAAAATAATTGTCATAAAGCCCTATTTAATATAGAGAAAACCTTCACCAAAACAACTTAATAGTTTTTTTTCAAAAACAAACTCTTCCTATCTGTAATTAATAGCGCTAATACAATCACATATTAAATTTTATGCTGATATGCTTCCTAAGTAATTCATAGGTGTTATTAAGTAAAAGTATAAATTGAATACATTTGATGTGTGAAAAATAAATTTTGCTAAATAAAATTTCATTTCTAGAGAGATATCTGACAAACTAAATCTCTCTATTAAATTTACATCGCATCTATTCCTTATAAAATAATTATTCATCATAAATTTAAATGCTTCTGAATTATTCATAAACTCGAAAACAATGTGTGATAAATTAGAAAACTTTTTATTACTTGTAAAAACATCAAATCCACACTCTACAAGAATTTTAACCGCATCCATATTTTATATACACAGCATAAAATAATACATCTGACTTATATGAAGATATGGGCATCAAATCACGAATATTAGACCCAGCCATAATGCATCTATTTATCAAATTGCAATTTATCATAGCTTTAAATACATCTAAATTATTTAAATATCATGATTTATCAATTTGCGATAGTCCACACCTTTCACTATATTGATATATCAAACCCATGCGCTATGAAAATTTTAACCTTATTTATATGCATAATAGCATAATGCAATACATCATTTACATGAAGATGTAATTAGCAAGCAACAAATATGAGATTGAGAGCCTTGCTAGCTGATAGTTAAAAGTATCATGCATGTTTAGCATCAACATCAGCACCCCATTCAATGAGCATATTAGGCCACTCTGTTGTCCAGCATAACAGCATAGTATAATGCTTTGTTTTTATCTATAATATCTTCTTGCAATAAGTATTCTAAAATATTATTACGTCTAATATCAATAATAAGATTCATAATATAATCACATTCTCCTATATTATTTATCAATATTTTAGAAATAGGAGCATTATCACTATTTAATGCAAATGTTAAAAAATTCTTTTTATCAATATAATTATATATTAAAAACTCAGCCATATTTGTATTGTTATAATTTATTCAAGTGGCCTTAATAATATTTAACTGTATATCAGCTCCATTATCTAATGCAACACGAGCATTGTAAATATTATTATCATTAACAGAACGCAACAAATCACTATCTGGAGTTGAAATTAAATTCAAACAAAAAGAAAAAAATATTATTTATTTTTTCATTTATATATTTTATATTGAGATGCATATATTTTACAATATAGAACTTTCTATTCACATAATTTATTAAATCTTAATTATTACTTTTGTAACTATTGGACTATTAAAACTTAAATCATTCCCAAAATGCATTTTGCGTTGTCCAATTCTCTATAATAGAATGCCAATTAGACAAATCAGTTTTTTCCAATACAAAGTTAGCAACACCATCTCCTGGGTGGCCTATTCCTAATCGTATTCTATGATAATCTGCGCCTATTGAATTAGAAATACTTTTCAATCCATTATGACCACCAGATCCACCACCCTCTTTCAATTTGATTTGCTCATTAGGCAAATTCAAATCATCATGAATAACTAAAATTTCATTAGGTTTGCAAGAATTTTTACTAATGTATGACAAAACAGCTAAACCAGAAGCATTCATATATGTTGCTGGCTTCATCAAACTTAATTTAGAAGATTGAGACAGTGAAAAATTATTTTTTTTGTTATTGGAAAACTCAGAAAAATTTAAATGTTCTTTAATATAATCTAAAAAAATAAATCCAAGATTATGGCGAGTACTATTATATTTAGACCCTATATTTCCTAAGCCTACTATTAATTTATATTTACTTATCATTCTTTTGGTTTTGAAGGAGCTATAACTGAAGCTAAAGTAGTATTTTCATCTAATTTCAAAACTTTCACTCCATTAGGAATTTGAACGTCACGAAGTTTCATAGAATCTCCTAATTGCTTTCCTTCTAAATCAATTTTAATTGATGAAGGAATATCATCAGAGTTAACAATGGATGTTATTTCTTTAGTCATTAAGTTTAATATTCCTCCCAATTTAAATCCAGGACATTTATCTTTGTTAACAAATTCAACAGGAAGCTTAACTCTGATTTTTTGATCTGCTTCCAGAACAAAAAAATCAATATGAACAGGCTTATCTGTTATTGGATGATATTGAACTGCTTGTGTGATTGCTTTATAAGATTTGTCACCTAGCTTTAAGTCTAATGTTTTTGTTTTAAAGTTAGGAGTATATAGTAGATCTTTAGCATCTTTAAATTCAATGTTTCCATGTTCTTGGCAATTTTTTGAATATAGAGCAACAGGAATCATATCTGCTTTTCTAACATTTTTAGCAACTTGAGATCCAAATTCTGATCTTAAAGAAAGATTAATCATAAGTATAATTTACTATTTATATTAAAAAAATTCAATGATTGAGCTAACAAAAAATAAAAGGCGAATAACCGGTCTCGAACCGGCGACCTCTAAAGCCACAATCTAGCGCTCTAACCAACTGAGCTATATCCGCCATTCAAAACATAGAATACAAAACAAAAATATGAATAGCAAGCTTATTTAAGTTTAATTTATTAAACATTTAAATCTCACTCAAGCTTTATTAATGAAAAACACATTATAATTTTCAAGAATTGCATATTCAAAACCTATAAAGTAATTATACGAAAACAATTTTAGGCATAGTATACATTATTACCTAATTACAAAATTACACACTTAAATATTTTATTCATCAACATTAATTGTTTATGCAAATATGATTTATTGTAAAAATAAAATTTCCAATGAAATTCTCAAAACTAACTTATAAACTATAATATTCCGAAATCATTAAAAACCTTCTTTGCTTTATCATAATTAGAAGCCAAATATAATGCGTCAAAGCCTTTATCATCAAGAATGTTATGATTAACTCCATAATCTAAAAGAACTTTTATTAACACATGATTTCCCTTGACAGATGCTATATGTAAAGCTGTTCTTTGATTACAATTTGTTAAATTAATATCAATTCCACAGTCTAAAAGAAGCTTCACAACCTCAACAGATATCTCAACACACTTATCATTTTCAACAGCCATATGAAGAAATCCTTGTCCGTTATGAATTTGATCTAAATCAACCCCATGAATCAACATAGATTTAATTGTATCTAATGTATTAGTCTTTGCATCATGAGAAAAATTTAAAGCCATATGAAACGCACTATATCCATTGAATATTTTTTCTATATTAGCATCATTACGCAAAAAGGTTTTACAAATTGCATTACGATCTTCATTACTGATGCCATAATTAAAAGAGTTAATTAGCGCTGTATTCCCATCACCATCAATTTTATCAACAAAAGCTCCACTTTTCAAAAGAATATTAATCATATTGTGGTTTGTTATAGCAAATCCAAGAATGTTATTATTGCTCATATCTAATCCAAAAGTATATTCCATAGTATTAACATTAGCTCCATTATTTAATGCAGCATTAACGCCTTGAATATCACTGTGAAATACTGAAGAAACTAAATCTTCATCCACTGTAGCAGCCATATTCATATAAAGAATAATTATTGTTAATATTTTATTCATAATCACATACTATAACACAGTTAACACATTTCAAAATAAAATTATCAGACAACCTTATTTTAATAAAATTAAAATTTTAAACACAAAACATAAGTTCTTTATGAAAGATTTTTTGCAAATTAAGACACTAATGATAATTTTCATAAATCTAAGTTATTCCCACTCAATGTATAATTAAATTATTAAATGCCATTAAATTGCTTATTAATATTTTCAAAGATAAATAATATTAAACAAACATTATTTAATTCACCTAAAGCAGCTATAGAAACACAAATAAATATTTTACTATGCTTCAATGCGAGCATTCATTATTTAACCCATAGCGCTAATAATGCTTTTCATGTTTTAATAATTTATGACAAAACGTATTTCTGTGGAGAGTTTAGAAAATATACTTGAAGACAAAATTCCAGTATTAGATAAAGGATTTATTCGAGTAATTGACTATATGGGAGATGATAGCTCAATCACTCAAGCGGCAAGAATTTCATATGGAAAAGGAACAAAAACTGTTAGCAATGATAAAAATCTTATACGTTATCTTTTAAGAAATGAGCATACATCTGTATTCGAAATGTGCGAAATAAAACTACATATTAAAGCTCCTATTTTCATTGCTAGACAATGGTTACGACATAGAACTGCCAATGTAAATGAGTATTCTGCAAGATATTCAGAAATGGATAATGATTTATATTGCCCCGAGTTGGAACATATTACAGGTCAAGATATGAGCAATAGACAATCCAGAGGAAGTGAATTAGAAGATAATATAAAGCAAGAATCTAAAGATAAAATTAATAAAATAAATCAAGAATCTTACTCTGTATATAAGTCATTAATTGATAATGGAGTTGCAAGAGAAATTGCAAGAGGTGTTCTACCAACTAATTTATACACACAATTTTATTGGAAAATAGATCTAAACAACCTTATGCGCTTTGTAAAATTAAGAAGCTCAGATCATGCTCAATTTGAAATCAGAGAATATGCTTTAAAAATCAAAGAAATATTAAAATTATGGCTACCATTTACTTATGATGCTTTCCATAATTATAACTGCTTATCTTTATCCCAAGAGTCTATGAATGTAATTACTAAATTATTGAAAAATGAAAAAGTTACAAAAGATGATACAAAAATGAGCAAAAATGAATGGAACTCTTTGATGAAAAACTTTAATTTATATGAACACATTATTTAATTTTATCGTATTTCAATCTTTGGCATAAAAAAATTTTTGATTGATATGATTATGATGCAAGTTTAGTTTAACTTCTATATACAATCAACTACCTTTTAAAAACAAACAAAATCACTATCTATTAATGGAAAATATTAAGAAATTTTTCTATCTAAACTGTTTGAATATTTAAAATACTCAATTGCTAATAAAAAATATATTATTGTAATGAGATATGTTTTAATATTATTTCAAACGGAAATTTTTCAACAACTAAGCACATGCATTGGGAAATTGCATAATATTTTAAATATGTATTGAAAAACACAATTAACTTATAGTTAGAATTTTTATAAATCATGACAATGTAAATTCAACATATATATGTTAAATAGAAATTATCTACATTTATATAAAAAAAGCCAATATTTGTAAATTTATACTCTAGCATACCTATCAGCAAAAAAGGCCATGCATCAATGTCAAATTTTTTCTAGATAGAACCTATACCATTAAGCTCTTTACTCTTCTTTTATTGAATATCAGTGTAATGTTGTTATTTTTTTTGGAAACAGACTTAATTCTTCTGTTTAAATAGAAGCATACTTATAACTCAAATACTTATTAAATATAAAATGTTAATTGTTAAAATATACACTGGAAAAAAAGTTCTTCATATCTCTAAGAAAAAGTAATAAACCTAAATATTTAGTTATGAAGAATTCTCAATTAGTTATTAATTTCTTCTGGAAGATGATTAATAAATATCAATACTGGCAAACTAATTACTGTTGCAAGAACAATCAAAGCTGTCCAACTTAAATAAGCAACAATGAATCCTGATGCAATTCCAAAAACAGCACCAGCAATAGATTCTAAGAATGTGATTATAGCAATTTGACCAGCTGCATATTCTTTTGAACAGAATTTTGCTTGATATATGTAATAAACATTTCCTGAAAAAGCTCTTACAATTTTTTCTACTAATAATATAGCAAATATTAATATAATCGAGTGTCTTGTTTGAAAATGCAATAAAAGCAAAGGTAAACATGTTGTTGAATGTAAAATAACACCAATAAAAGCAATTAACTTATGGTTGTACTTTCTAATCAATTTCATACTTGCATATAATCCGAATCCCATAATAATTCCTGCTGTTATTTTGGAAATTGAGAATATTTTTTTCATTGTCAAAGCATTAAGAATTGCAAATGAGCTTACTGGATGAAGTGTTGTGAAAAATTTATAATTCAAAGGAGCCAACAGTCTATCCTGTAATTTGAAGAACAACATAAAACCAATAACGCTTAACACATATCCTTTATGGCGAGTTACAAAATCTTTATATGGCAAAATTAACAAATCTTTAAAGGATTTTGATTGTTTTGAGATTTCAACTTTAGGCAAGAAAATCATTAATAATGATGATAGCACTATGAAAATTCCAGAAACTCTATAGATAGACATCCATGAAGTATATTCTGATAATAAAATGAATAATTGTATAGAAATAAACATTCCAATTCTAAATCCGAATGTTCCCAATCCAACAATAGTTGTTTGGTCTTTACTATCTTTGGATAAAATCAAAATCTGAGCTCTTAATAACGCATCCATTACAGACATGGAAAAAGTAGCAATTGCAATGCAAGTCATAAAAATAGACATATTATTAATTGGATGAAGAAAACTCACTCCAAAAATAGACAACCCAGAAGTAAGAATGAAAAATAAAATCCAAGATGCCCTTCTATCAAAATGATTACGTAAAACAGGAATATCAAATTTTTCAAAAATTGGTATCCATAAAATTTTCATAGCATGAATAATATATCCTAAGCTAACAAAACCTAAAGCTTTTGTAGATACATTTAAATCTGATAACCATATAAACAATGTGTGTGACGATAATGAATATACCGTGGCACTCACCATTCCAAGTAATAGCACTATATTATTTCTTATATAATGCTCTGAATTTCTATACGCTAGAAATCTATTTAATAATTTATTTAACATAATATCCTTTCTAAATCTTCGCAAGATTTCTCAATTGCTTGATTAGTAGACACAATATAATCGCATCTATCTATATTTTCCATTTCACAACTTATACTTTGAATTCTTTTTTTAATCAAACTTTCTGACATTTTTCTTTCATACATCCTTTTTGTCAATTCTTTTATACTAGGTGGATTTAAGAAAATTGATATAACATTGTCGAAATGTTTTCTTAGATTTGAAACTCCCAAAAAAGTAGCAGGCATTATAATATTTTTGTCATTTAACGAAAATTGAGTTTTTTCTACTCCATAATATGTATCAAAAATTTTATCATAATCTGCCAACTCTTTATTGTTTATTTTATTTTCAAATTCATCTTGAGAAAGAAAAAAATAATCCACACCATGTGTTTCATTATTTCTTTTTGATCTCGTTGTGCAAGTAATAGGCTTATAGAAATCTTTAGAAGAAAGAATATTAGCTAAGGAAGTTTTTCCTGAACCTGAGGGCCCTACTAATATTACTATTTTCTTCATAGAATTAATTTACCACAAAATAGAATAATTTAACATTTGTTTAAAATATATACGCGTATATCATGAATAAATATCATGAAACACTCTAATAAATGACTAATTCAAGCTATCAATATACACAATTTAACATAAAAAACACT
This sequence comes from Rickettsiales bacterium, assembly GCA_965233735.1. Classification (GTDB taxonomy): domain Bacteria; phylum Pseudomonadota; class Alphaproteobacteria; order CAJXXZ01; family 1604HC; genus Cytomitobacter. The sequence continues at coordinate 558,579 of OZ247501.1, read as the reverse complement.
CTATGAATTATTGTAATAGTTTTATATAGTTTTGCTTTTTAATATCCCCCCCAATATAATTATGAGAAAAAAAATCATGAATTTGATTAGCAATATGAAATATATGCGATTTATAAAAGAAATGAGCGTTGCTTAGTTAAATTTTTTTCTTGAATCACAAATTACTATTAATATTTAAAAAAACTTGAAATAACATTAAGAATCAAAATCGAATGAATTTTCAGTTTTGCTTTGCCAATTGATAAAATTTTGCACAGCTGATTCGTATAATAAATTCCACATATTTTCAAACAATTGAAAAGATTCTTTTTTATACTCTACCAATGGATCTTTTTGCGCATATCCCTTTAAATTTATTCCTTGTCTTAAATAATCAAGATTTTGAACATGATTTCTCCATTGAGTATCAATAGCTTGCAATACACACATTTTATACACTACTGAAATATTTTTATTTTCATTAAATGCATCAAAAGTATTATATAGTTTTTCAGTTAAGTAGTTTTCTATCAAAGCTGGATTGATTTTTATATTTTGATTTATTTCTTTAATATCTACATTAATATTATAAGTTTCATTCATATATTTGCTTAGCCCTTCTTCATTCCAACTCCCAGATTCTGGCAAAAATCTAGATATAGCATTATGTAGAACTTCTTTAATGATTTTGTTCCAGTCATCTAAATCAAAATTATCTAAAACTTTTTTTCTATAAGAATATACATAGGTCATTTGATCTTCTTTAACATCAGCATATTTTTTCATTTGCTGCCTAATGTCAAAATTTTGAGCTTCCACTCTTCTTTGAGCTTTAGAAATAGCTTTAGTAACCATTCTATGAGTAATTGGCTCTCCTTCTTTCAAGCCTAAGGTTTTCAACCAAGAATCCATGCTTCCAGATGCAAAAATTCTCATCAAATCATCTTCTAAACATAAGAAGAATTTTGATTCTCCTTTGTCTCCTTGTCTACCAGCTCTTCCTCTTAATTGGTTATCTATTCTTCTACTTTCATGTCTTTCAGTTCCAATTACAAACAATCCTCCAGTTTCAAGAACTTTTTCTCGCTCTTGCTCAATTTGATTTGTTATTTTATCTTTTATATTGTTAATTTCATTTTCATCATCTAAGTCTTTAATCGCTTCTTCTATTAGTACCTTAGGGTTACCACCTAACTTAATATCTGTTCCTCTACCAGCCATATTAGTAACAACAGTTACATTGCCAAGCTTTCCAGCATTAGCAATAATTTGAGCTTCATTAGCATGATTTTTAGCATTCAAAACTTTATGAGTAATGTTATGATCATCTAAAGCTTGAGAAAAAATCTGAGATTTCTCAACACTGCTAGTTCCCAACAATACTGGTTGATTTTTTTCATTACATATTTTTACTAAAGAAATCACAGCATTTATTTTTTCTTGCAAAGTTCTATAAATTTCATCTTCATGATCTTTTCTCATTATTTCCTTGTTAGTAGGAATAATAGCAATATTTAAATTATATATTTTTTCAAATTCTTCAGATTCAGTAGATGCTGTTCCAGTCATACCACATAATTTATCGTATAATCTGAAAAATCTTTGAAATGTAACAGAAGCAAGAGTATGGTTTTCTTTTTGAACTTCCACGCCTTCTTTAGCCTCTAAAGCTTGGTGTAGTCCATCAGAATAACGCCTTCCTTCCATAATACGACCTGTAAACTCATCAATAATATGAACTTGATTATCTTTAACCATATAATGAACATTTTTCACAAACAAAGTGTTAGCTTTTAATGCTTGGTTAATATGATGAACAAGAGCAATATGATGGCTATCATATATAGTTTGACCTTTTTCCAAAACTCTTTCTTCACACATAATATCTTCAATTTTATGCATTCCATCTTCATTTAAAGTTACTGTGTGATTTTTTTCATCTTTTTCATAATGAGATTCATTGATTTGCTCAATGATCCCTTGTATCCAATAATACAAATCTGAACCTTCTTCTGATGGTCCAGAAATTATTAATGGAGTTCTTGCTTCATCTATTAAAATATTATCTATCTCATCAACAATAGCGCAGTGTAATTTTCTTTGACATATTTCTTTTGAATCATTTTTTAAGTTATCTCTTAAATAATCAAATCCTAATTCATTATTTGTTGCATAAGTTATATCGCAATTATATTGTTGTTTTCGAACATCATCACCCATATGATGCAAGATACAACCTACAGATAAACCTAAGAATTCAAATACTTTTGCCATCCACTTTGAGTCACGTTCAGCTAAATAATCATTAACGGTAACAACATGAACACCCTCACCTGTTAAAGCATTTAAATATGCTGGCAGAACAGCTACTAAAGTCTTTCCTTCACCAGTCTTCATTTCAGAAATCATTCCTCGATGTAATGCTATTCCACCTAATAATTGAACAGGATAAGGTTTTTCATTCAATATTCTTTTAGCAGCTTCTCTTACTGTAGCAAAAGCATCAACTAAAATATCATCTAATGATTCTCCATTTTTCAATCGCTCTTTTAATACAATAGTCATTTGAGAAAGATCTTGATTACTTAACTCACTTAAATCTACTTTTTCAATTTCATGAACAATTTTCCATAATTCATTCAATAGCACCTTGTTTGAGCTCCAAAATAATCTTTTTATCCAATTAATCACTACATACTCTCATTCTCTAAAAAATAACATAAATATACATCATATGCATAGTACATTACAACCTTTTTGATATAATCTAATAAAAGACTATATTGCATATATATTAAATTTCAATCAATATAATGAGATTGCTCTTTCTCCATATGAAGGTGTTTTTTATAATACATTTATAAAAAAGATTGATCATTTTGATTTCTGCTCTAATTTTTAAATATATACCTATATATGTTCTGAAAGAATTTTCACTATGTTTTTATGGCCTTGATTTATAGCTAATCTCAACGCTGTTTTTACATTTGCTCCATTTGCAAGCCTTGCAACAATATCTTCATGACCATGATATGCAGCTCGTATTAAATCTAAATTTTCATCACTATCATTTGATTTTACATCAACTTTATACTTTAGAAGTATTTCAACTATATCTTTATGACCAAAATCTTCAGCAACCATTAAAGCTGTTTTTCTTTGATTGTTTTTTTCCCTAATATAAGCTCCATGCTCTATAAGCTTTATAACTATATCTTTATGCCCTTTAAGTGCAGCCCATATTAAAGCAGTCCTTCCATTATCATCTCTTGCATTAACATCAGCTTTAGAGTTTAGAAGAATTTCAACTATATTTTTATATCCTGATGCTGCAGCACCTATTAAAGCTGTTTTTCCTCTATGATTTCTTATATTAATATCAGATCCATATTCCAAAAACTTCAAAACTGCATGTTGATTACCAAGCTCTGAAGCTACTATCAACTCTGACCCTCTATCATCTATTTTTTGCATATTATTATAATTTTGAAGAATTTCAACTATATCTAAATGACCTTTATCTTGAGCTGCCATAATAGCTGTTATCCCATAATTATTCTTTTCTTTAACATCAGCATCATATTTAAGAAGAGTTACAACTATATCTAAATGACCTTTATATGCAGCTAATATCAGAGGTGTGTTTCCATTCTTTTTTTCATTAACATCTGCTCCACTATCAATAAGCTTTTCCAATATATCCTCACGATTATATTCTACAGCACTTATCAAATCTATATTTTCAATCTTAGCTTTGTGATCTCTAAGCATTGATATCATATATTGACAACCAAGCTTTTCAGCATATGACAAAGCTTTCATTCCATCACAATCTATAATACTAATATCAGCTCCAGCATTTAGAAGAATTTCAACTATAGATATATATTTGCTGGATACAGCCATAATCAAAGAGGAAGCTTTGTATATACTTACTTCATTAACATTAGCGCCATGCTTTATAAGAATTGCAACTATATTTTTACGGCCTAGATTTGAAGCAATCATCAAAGCTGTCATTCCGTACTGACTTTTTGCATCAATATCAGCTCCATATTTTATAAGTGTAGAAACTACTATATCTTTATATTTTGAGGAAGCCTTCATCAAAGCTGTCATGCCATCATTTGCTCTTATATTGACATCAGCTCCATGATTTAAAAGCATTTCACACATATCTTTATTGCCTCTTTCTATAGACAAAAACAAAGGAGCTTTCCAATCATATTTGCCTCTACTACTTCTTGCATTAACATCAAATCCACTCTCTATCAGCTTTGAAGCTATATCTTGATGATCTTCTTTTACAGCCCATATCAAAACTGTATCTCCCATATCATCTCTATAATTAGTATCAAATCCTCCTCTATATAAAAGAGTTACAACTCTATGTATATATCCCTTAGAAATAGCATGGTAAAAATCTGAATATACATTATTTGTATAAACACTAGCTCCAGCATTTAGAAGAATATTAGCAATGTTTTTATGATCATTACTTTCAGCTAATTTCAAAGCTGTGTCACCATAATTTTTTATATAATTTACATTAGCTCCAGCATTTAGAAGAATATTAACTATATCTTGATGACCTTCTTTAGAAGCCTCCATCAAAGCTAAGTCATTATTAACATCTCCATGCTTCACAAGCTTTAAAACTGTATTTTTATATCCATTTCTTGCGGCATATCCTAATGATGTGACTCCCAAACATTTTGCATCAATATTAGCTCCTTTATTAAGAAGTATTTCAACTATATCTTCATAACCACGGTATGCAGATTCTAACAAAGGTGTCATGTCATTAAATTTTATTTCAATTCCAGCTCCATTGCGCAATGCAGATTTCACTCCATGAAGATCATTACACTTTATAGCATTATGTAAATCATCATTAGGAGTTGATATCATATTCAAGCAAAATATCAAGATAACAATTAATTTTTGTTTCATGGCTATTTTTAATTTATTTCAAACAAATATGCAACTCTATTTTTTTTATATAAAAGCTGAGCTTAATACAATTATTAAGCTTCCCACTATTTCTTTATAAGAAATAGGATCGTTTGCATATAAACTTATTATCATAGCCAAGAAAATCCTAAAATATTGAGCAGACGTAAAGGTTGAAACTGGAATTTTTTTTAATGCAAAAATCATTAATAAGTTATTTAATCCACCTAAAATACCAATAGGAATAAGAATAATCATATTCTGATACGTAAAAACACCATTCCATGAAATGTTGCCAAAATAATAATTAATTAAGAACAATACAGGCAGCATATAAAAATACATATAAAACAATACAGTTATAGTGTCTTCTTTAACACTTAATTTCTTTATTATAATACTATTAAACGAAACTATAACATTGGCAAAAAGAAGAAGTGTTTGCAAATATATATATTTATTAGAAAAATCTAATGGCCACAAAGAAACTAAAACCCCAACATAACCAAGAAATAACATGGCCCATTTTTGCATGGAAATATGCTCTTTTAAAATCACAAACGAAAGAATCGCACTAAACAAAGGCTCACTTAATGAAATAGATGTTGCGCTTGAAAATGGAAGCTGATTATATACTTTGTATGTCAGCAAAACAGCACATGTAGCTATAAAAGACCTTAATATGTATATAGAATGATTTTTAGTTTTCAATTTTTTAATATTAACTGCGAACAAAGGAATCAAAACAAAAAATGATATTAAAAAACGTATTAATGCTTTCATATTTGAAGGCAAATCTACTTGCTTCATTAAAAATAATATTGAAACATACGATGTAATGTATAAAAATGGCAATATTCTATAAATCATGATTTAAACCCTTCTAATGCTACGCTATTTGCACAAAAATGCAAAATATCTTGAGATAATAATATAATTCCAGCATTAGGCAAATTAGTTTTAAGACGATTAAATTCTTTGTTTTTTTCTTCTTCAGATAATCCCAAACAAAATTCATCCCAAACAATCCATTTAGGTTCTTCATTTATCAAGCAAGAAATGCACTCTTTTTGCAGTTCACCTTGTGAAAAATAATCACTTCTTTTGTTCAAATTTAAATTAATATAATTCTGAATATTCTTTACACATAAAAATCTAATAGAACCATTATAAGATATTTTACCTTCACCATCATGAATAATAGAATTATTCATATATCTCAACAAAGTTGTTTTTCCAATTCCAGATTTACCATATAAAGACAATGTATCGCCTTTTTTAATAGTGCAAGAAAAATTCTCAAGCAAAGTTATATTCCCAGCTTTAATATATTTAATGCAAACATTAAAATCATCTGATTTACTATATTTCAACATTTTATTATCTTTCAAAACATTTTCAATATATTTTTTCAAACGGATATAACCTACTTTACACTGATAAATTTTATGTATATTTTCACTAAAAAACATCATGCGAAATTTAATCATAACTATGCAATTAACAGTTTGCATTACAATTCCTATATCTCCAAAACTACTCTTTGAAATAATAAGCAATAATATATAAGGCATAATCATTCCTAAATTATCATCCACAAACTTTTGATAAAATGTCACAATTGATTTATATATATAATACATATAATTTTGCACTAATAGTTTTCTTAATATAAAAATAGACTGCCTTTTAAAAAACAAATCAAATCCATATTTAGATTTATGAATCTCATATACATTAGATCTTAAACATGCTTCGTTGGACTCATACTGCTCTCCTAAATTTATAAGCTTTTTTTGCATATATACAATGAACACTTTGTTACAAATTAAAGTATATATTAGCATTCCTAAAATCAACTGAAATCCTATATATATTCCTAATAAATTTACAATTACAAAAACAAATACAATTAATAAAATTATATTTAATATGAAATCTGATATTAACTTAACTATTATATCAGTGAATTCCTGGCTGTCCTGACATAATCTTTGATCTGGGTTATCTACTTGAATAAAAGGTGGGTTAATTTTTCTAATCACATGCTTTAAAATTCCTATTCTCCATTTCAAACTAATACTACATTCAGATAACTCTTTTATGCTTAAGCTGATATGTGATAATAAGTTATATAATACAAATAAAAAAATAAGATTGAACAAACCACTAGCATTACTGGAAATAGATGGGTAAAAATCTCTATACCAATTATTAATTAGAAAACTAGACCATACAAATGCAAACAAACATACGCATAAAATAGCAATAAATCTCTTAGATATAGATTTGAAGAAAATTTTTAATAACATTACATTCGCAAAGCGTATTCTAATCTATATTTTGACAATTCAACACCTAAGCAGTCAATCATTTCAAAAATACTAGGAGATATATTTCTACCAGATAATGCAAATCTGATAAATGGAGCAATGTCCTTCAATTTTATATTGAGTTTTTTCAGATCATTTTTAAAATCAATTTCTTCTGATGTTGGAGTCCAGTTTTGAAGAAAATCTATTAACTCAGAAGATATTTTTGGCACATCAACTAAATACTTAGGCAAATCTTGAGAGAAAAAATCAATAGCCATATTTTTTAGGTCTAAAACAGTATTTGAACGAATTTTTAGAGAAGGAATTGCTTTTTTTAATGAATCCCATTGTGAATTATTCAAATTCAAATCCGTATTTTTTAATATTAGTTCAATCTCGCGGTTGCTATGTTTTCTAATATATGTGCTGTTAATGCTTATTAGTTTATTAATATCAAGTCTAGATGGAGATTTGCCTACATGTTTCAAATCAAACCACTCTATTGCTTGATCTACGCTTATTACTTCATCATCTCCATGACTCCAACCTAATCTTAAAAGATAGTTAAACATAGCATCAGGAAGAATGCCAAGGTCTTTATAATGATTTATTCCAACATCACCAGATCTTTTTGATAACTTTTGCCCTTCGCTATTATGTATTAATGGAATATGAGCATATTGAGGCAATGGCCAACCTAATGCATTGTATATTGCCATTTGCTTAAACGCATTAGTAATATGGTCATCTCCCCTAATAATATAATTAACATTCATATGATAATCATCAACAACACAGGCTAATAAATATGTTGGGCTTCCATCTTGTCTCATAATAACAAAATCATCTAATTGCTTATATTCTAATACAATCTTATTTTGCACTAAATCATTTAACACAAATTTCCCATCCAATGGCATTTTAAATCTAATAACATGCGGTTGATTAAGCTCTTCTTTTACTTCTCTATATTTTCTTAATTCCTCAAGGTCATTTGTTTCTCTTATTTTTTCTAATTCTTCTGAAGTTAAGTAACATTTATATGCCAACCCTAATTCTAATAATTGATATGCAATATTTTGATGACAGCTTATATTTTCTGATTGATGAACAATTTCTTCATCCCAGTTTAAATTCAACCATGAAAGTCCATCAATTATAGATTTTGTATATTCTTTATCTGATCTATCATGATCTGTATCTTCAATTCTTAATAAAAACTTACCATTATTTGCTCTTGCAAATAGCCAATTAAATATTGCAGTTCTGATTCCTCCAATATGTAAATCACCTGTAGGAGATGGAGCAAAACGAGTAACAATAGACATCGATCAAAAATATCATAGTATTACAATGTGATAAAGCTTAAATTTGCATTATTTTTTAATTAATAAACCTAATTATCAATATTGATGTTATCAGATTTTCTAATATCTAATATGAATATTTTATTATCCTCATTAACATTAACAATTATATCTACAAAGCCTTTTATAGGAATCAAATCAAATAACTCAAACCACCTAAATGCAAATATGCTACATTTAAATCCATTTTCATTAAATACAATTTTCACATGCTCCTTATATATTAATGCGCTCTCAACCCAGATACGATTTACCAAAACTTTAGGAGCTATGTTTCCAATTCCAAAAGGACTTATTTTCATAACACTATTCGAATATACTGCCTTCAAAGTCATAGTGCAGTCTGCCTCTAATACACTTTCAGAATCTTCATTAAATTTAATGTTATCATTCATAAATTTTTTCCAGTCATCATATTTGCTTTCATGAACAACGACTCCACCAGCCATAGCATGACCTCCTCCACTAATGGCAAAACCTTTTAAAACAGAACTATGAATTACAGATCCAATATTAATTTTTTTTACCGATCTAGCAGATCCTTTCCAAAGATCACCTTTTTTATATAAAACAAAAGCGGGGCATTTAAATTTTTCTTTTATTCTTCCTGATAAAATACCCACAATACCTGGATGAAATTCCTCATTTTCCACAATTATACAATTACTTTTCTCAATACTTGGCATAATTTGATCCATAGATTTTTGCTCTAATAATTTCCTACGCTCATTTAAAGCAATTAATGTTTTAGATAATTTATATGCTTCTTCTGCATCTTCTGTACACATTAATTTCAAAGCAATGTCTGATGAAGCTACTCTACCTGCTGCATTAATACATGGACAAATATAAAATGCAGCTTGAGAAGCTGTTATTTTTCCTGAAGATAAATTATCACATAAAAACTTCATCCCTAGTCTTTTTTGCAATGAAATCAACTTAAGACCATAAATAACATATGCTCTATTTAAATTAGTAAGCTCCATACAATCAGCAATAGTTCCAAGAGCTACCAAGTCCAACAAAGATTTAAAATCAAATTTCTTATCCTTTAAAATCTTCATTAAATGAAAAATCACAATAAAACACAATCCTGCTGTACATAATCCTATAAAATTCTCTTGCCCTCTAGGGTCAACATCATTCCTATATGGATTAACAAAGCTAAAAACTGACGGGTTTTTGCTTGTTTGATGATGATCTATGATGCATATATCTTTTCCCAAATTTTCAAATTCATCTTCTGAGCTACTTCCACAATCTAGCATTAACACTAATGATGCGCTTAAATTACTTACTGTTTTTTTATTATGACCATAACCATCTGATCTGTTAGGAATTTTACACACATAATCTATATCATACGCTTGAAATAATTTTACAAACATTGAAGTAGATGTTATTCCATCAACATCATAATCTCCTAAAATAGCTATTTTTTCTTTGTTTTGAATAGCTATTTTTATTCTATCAATTGTTTTTTTTAAATCCACTAAATTATCATTATTAATATAACTAGATATTCTACAGTTTAAAAATTCATCTATATTTCCACTATCATCACATAAAATTCTATTGCATAAAAATACAGCTTCCAAATATGAAATCTGATATGATTCAACTAATTTATTTATTAAAGAAGCATCTATTATATTTGTTGTTTTCCAGACATTGCCCTTGAATGAAATATTATTTGACATTATTTATTTTATAAGAATTTAAAAACAGTTCAGAATTATTTAATAAATTTTCAACCCAATTAACAATCAAATTAATATCATCATCTTTATATATAAATTTAAAATCTTCTAATTTATATTCAACATTTTTATTTGTTGAATTTAATGTTTTGCAATTATCAATAATCAAAGAGTTGCATTTAATGTTATTTAATACATCGTTTACATTGATATCAAGAAATTGGTTCATTTTAGTTATCAAATTAAAATCATAATTATGCACAAATTTACTATCCATAACTTTATATCTATTAATTATAAATTCATACATAACATCATCGCTTGCAAATTTACCATGCTTTTTTTCAAATTCTTCTTTGGCGCTATTTAATGTATTATGAGAATATTCTAAATCTATAGAGCATATACCTTTATTCATGAATTTTGATACATCAAAAGCAATTAAACCAAAAATAGGACTGTTTTTATATGAAGCTAATTCTGCTCCTAAAATTCCACCTAAGCCATGCCCAATCCAAATTACTTTTTCTGATCTTCCAATTCCAAAAACATTCAAACAATTTTGTATATATCCTTTATACGAGTAATTATTCAGTTTTGAGCTCTCATTATGACCTGGCAAATCTACAGAAACCAAAGAATGATCTTTCAACGCATTTATAAGAAATTTAAAATCATTATGATTTCCCAAAATGTCATGAGCAAACACAATGGAATACTTTGTATTATTATCATTACAAAAAACATCAAAATTATAAAATAAATCCTCTTGGATTCCTTTACATACTACTTTAGAAAAGCCAAACATATAATTACATTATTTTACTTGCTATACAAAAACATTGCAATCACTATATATTAAGATATAAAATATATTTATGAAAAGAACCTTACTCATTTTATCATGCATTGCAACAATATATACAAACTCAGCTACATATATGGGGTTTAGATCAGGCATTGATATGAGCACAAATACCCTTAAGGGGAAATTGCCAAAAAGCCCTTCAGACATTAAGGATATAATCCAACAAGAAAGAAACAAGGGAAAGTTTTCTAGCAGAAGCTGTTTTGGAGCATCACTTGAAACTTTTTTCGGATTAGGCTTGTTTTCTATGGGATTTTGCATAGATGCAGGAAAGTCTTTTAGATCAAAAGACTATGTTAAAACTTCAAATGAAAACTATGACTATAAAATTACTGCAAATTCATGGACCTTAGGAACATATGGAACTGTAGGATTAAACTTTTCTCTATTTAGATTGTTATTGTTTTTTGGACCTCATGGACAATACATGCGAGCACAAAATACAGCTGATCAAACAGAAATAAAAGAATGGCAATGGATTCCTATGATTGGAATTGGACCACAAGTTAGATTAGGAATTATGATAGTTGAATTAAGATACATGCATCCAGGTCAGTTTAATTTATTCAGACAAGGAAAAAATTCCATAAAAGATAGATTAGTGTTTAATAAAAAAGGCGCCGGCCAACTTTCTCTTGCTGCTTTGATTAGGATATAAAATTCTAATTGAAATTTTATATTAATAATGTAACTTTTATATAATGGTTATTGTTTATGCAATATGTATTATTATTTTGTTATTCATATTTTATACTACTAAGAATACGCTTAACATTGAGAATAAAATAAGAAAATTTCTTTTTTTATTTTTGGTCATTCCCTTCTTGTTTTCAATATATATTTTACAAAAAAAAACAAAAAACAATATTATATATATTCAAAACTCATCATTCAAAGATAGATTGAATACTTTTTATAAAAATACAAATGATATATCAAAATTACAGAAAAATATCACTTCTCAATTGATGACTATTATTTCATATTTAATTCAAACTGATAGCGGAGAATATTACGGTAAAAATAACTACCAACATATTAAAAACATGTATCAAAGAAAATTTTATATGAGAAAAATTACTATCCCTGAAGGTCTATCTTCTGCGCAAATAACAGTCTTAATAAACTCTAACAAATATTTAGTAGGAGAAATAAATCTTCTAAAAGAAGGAACTTTATCTCCAGGAACTTATTTATATACAAGAGGAAGTAAAAGAGAAAAAATAATCAATAAAATGAAAGAGGACTTTGAAATACTAATTAGCAAAACATGGAATTCTATAGGTAAAAAGTATTGTCAATCAAAAAAAGATTGGATAATTTTGGCATCAATAGTAGAAAAAGAAGGCGGAAATTTAGAACAGATGAAAAAAATAGCTACAGTTTTTAGAAATAGGTTAGATAAAAAAATGAGATTACAATCTGATGTGACTGTATTATTTCCTATTACAAAAGGAATGTATAATTTAAACAAAACATATTATAAGCACCTAAAAATTCCTTCAGAATTTAATACTTATATTCACCGAGGATTGCCTCCATCTCCTATAACAAACCCAAGCTATAATTCATTAATAGCATCATTAAATCCAACTTCAAGCAGTGAAATTTTCTTTATTTATAAAAACAATCAATTGTTCATATCTGAAACTTTTGATGCCCATATAAAAGCTAAGAATAAAAGCTAAGAATAAAAGCTAAGAATAAAAGCTAAGAATAAAAGCTAAGAATAAAAGCTAAGAATAAAAGCTAAGAATAAAAGCTAAGAATAAAAGCTAAGAATAAAAGCTAAGAATAAAAGCTAAGAATAAAAGCTAAGAATAAAAGCTAAGAATAAAAGCTAAGAATAAAAGCTAAGAATAAAAGCTAAGAATAAAAGCTAAGAATAAAAGCTAAGAATAAAAGCTAAGAATAAAAGCTAAGAATAAAAGCTAAGAATAAAAGCTAAGAATAAAAGCTAAGAATAAAAGCTAAGAATAAAAGCTAAGAATAAAAGCTAAGAATAAAAGCTAAGAATAAAAGCTAAGAATAAAAGCTAAGAATAAAAGCTAAGAATAAAAGCTAAGAATAAAAGCTAAGAATAAAAGCTAAGAATAAAAGCTAAGAATAAAAATTAAATTATGATTTTAAAATGAAAATTTTACTTTTCAGAAGAACATTCCATTTTTTCTACAGCATTACCATATTCTTTGGCAAGCATCTTGATAGATATGAACCATAGAGCACCAATTGCAATGATTATCCCCATTAAATAAGGAGCAATGTCTAACTGAGTTCCTCCACCAGGAAATAACACAACTAGCAATATCATTTGAGTAGCCCCTCCAAAGGATTTAGAAATTCTACTACCAGCAATATCAACAGCAGCCTTTCCTTTGTTTTTCAATTCATCATCAAGAGGAATGTATGTCATTTCTTTAGTTGGGTCAAATAAAGAATATTTAGTACTTTTACTTGCAATGTTTTGAATAGCTCCCATTATAACAGCTAAAAACAATGGTGTTGTTGCAAACATTGCAGTCAAAGGCATTGCAAACTTAGGAAACACAGTAAATAAGAAAAACAACACAGAAGTTGATACCATTATCACAGGTGTTATAGAAGCAGAAACTGCCCATTTAAATCTTTGCAATAAAATATTTGCAGTAGCAAACAATACAATAGAAACAGATCCTGTAAACATATTAGTTTTAGAAACTATAGCAACATAATCAGATCTAGATCCCATTGTATAAGATCTAATTTGATTCTTCCAAGTAACTTCAACAAGGTTAATCATTGAGTTATAACAAAAAATCAAAAGCATTATGCAACCCAAATATCTAGAAGAGAATATAATTTTAAAACTCTCAACCAATGACATCTTGATTTTATTTTTTTTCTTTTTTGGACTGCATACTTCTTGATCAGCCAATACATACTTGTTGATCCACCAGTAAATTCCAACTAAAATAACAGTCAATAAAATAACTACATTCATTATTGAATGAAATTTATCAGCAAATGGAACGCTACTTTTCATTGTTTTTCCTGTTATATAAGATGACAATGTGAATCCAATATTTCCAACTAATCCAAAAGATGGATAAAATCTCTTTGATTCTTGAACACTTGTAGTCCTATTTGCAAATTGCCAAAATAGCAATGTCATAGCTACAGTTCCCCACATTTCAGCAAAAGTGTAATATAAAGAATAAGTCCATAACCCATAAATAGGAAATACCCAATTAATCATTGGATATGTATTTTTAAGGCTCTGAACTGTTTCTATTGCTGGATGCAAAAACTCTACATTCGGATATAAGAAATAAGTGAATACAATATTAAATATAATAAAAGGAGCAACAAGAACATAAAACACATTAGTTTTGCTAAACATATTGGAAATTTTGCTATACCAAATAACAAATAATATAGAAACAGGTAAAACAACGAATGTTTTCAAAGCGTTCAAAACCTCGGCTCCAGCAGATTGATCGACAACAATCAAGGCATCTTTAAATGTCCTAACGATGTTATAATTAAATAAAATAATAAACATCATCATTGAAGTAGGTAAATATTTTTTGATTTCATGTTTTTCAATTGGGAAAAACAGCTTAATTATTTTCTGCGCATATTTGGAGAAAATATTAGTCTCTATGATTTGATTCATAAAACTCCTCACTAACTTACAATTTATATTATATCTAACAATCTTTGGCAATACACTTGATTACAACATAAGATTGACATACAATTTTTCCATGCACCGTTTAAAACAACGTAATTACGATATACCTGTAGATATTGACCAAGAACACATTGTAAAAATGGATAAAGTTCTAGACTCATCTTCTATGCCTAAAGAAAAAAGCATAATTGAATCAACAGTAAGTAGTATTACTAAAGATTATGTATGGGTTAACATAGGAATCAAATCAGAAGGAAAAATCCCTATTAATGAATTTAAAATTAATGGATTTGGAAGAGTTCCTGAAATTGGAGACTCTGTTGAAGTATGGATTGAAAAACATGAAGACCAAAATGGATCTCTAATTGTTAGTCACTCTCAAGTAAACAGAATTAGGTCATGGAAAGAATTAGAAGAAGTTTTCCAAACAAAGCAATTAATTGAAGGTACAATTACAAAAAAGGTACGAGGAGGATTTATGGTCACTCTTTTGCCTTGGGGAGTTGAGGCCTTTCTTCCATCAAGTCAAATGGAATTCAGATCTATGGCTGGAAAATCATCTAATATATTACAAGTAATGGCTAACAAAAAACTTCCTTTCTTCATTATTAGAATGGAAAGACGTTGGAACATTATAGTATCTAGAAAAATAGATCCAACTTCATCTGAGCCTCAATCTCAACCCAAATTTAAAAATCAAGAATTCAAAAACAATAATCAAGATAAATCATAATCACTGCAAACTACTTAGAGATAATCATGAATGCATTGATATTGCAAATTAACAAGATTGTTTTAAATCAAGTTTTATTGTTTATATCTAAAAAACATTATAATTAAATATAATTGTAGGATCATATAATTCTAATTTTAATAAATAGATCTTATTGATAATAATAAATCAAGATCATTTAAACTTTAAAAAACTATACACCATGTCTTGTTAATATCATTCTAAGTTGAACAGTTCATATTTTTATATACCATAAGCACAGCAATTATACATTTTTCGCGCTTATTCTTGATAAATTCAACTCTGTTTTTTTAAGGTCAATACGGCTTTGAAAAAACACGCCTTATAACTTATTCACTATCATTCTGATTTCATTTTTCGCGCTTATTCTTGATAAATTCAACTCTGTTTTTTTAAGGTCAATACGGCTTTGAAAAAACACGCCTTATAACTTATTCACTATCATTCTGATTTCATTTTTCGCGCTTATTCTTGATAAATTCAACTCTGTTTTTTTAAGGTCAAATATAGTCCTACCATCACTAAATAATTCTTTGAAAATAACTCTATCTTTAATCCCAGGAGAAAGCTCAAAACCTAAAAGAAGGCTCATCTTTTTTAAAAGTTTCATTATTTGTCTTTGATTATTTGTAATTCTAACGTTTAATTTGTTAGGAATTATAATCCATTTCAATGCAGATTGTTTTTTAATCAATCGTGATTTTCTGGCATCCCATATCATATTTGCAAAGCATCCTGGCGTAAATTTATTATCATTATCAGTTGGTTGACCTATAACATCTAGATCTAACCTGCTATCACTAACAGGAGTTATTAATATGTCTGATATTTCTAATATTTTTTTCGCAATATCTGTAGATCCACCTGGAGAATCAATAATTATATAATCCACGTTTTTATTTTTAGCAATAATATCGTCTAATTTTTCTATACTATCAAGCTTAATACTATCAAATGAGTTTTCAGAATCGCTTCTGTTTTTGAAATAATTAGATAAAGTGTATTGAGGGTTATCAGAATCTATTGCTAACACTTTGAAATCCTTGCTAAGAGCAACAATAATGTTTGCAGAAATAGTGGATTTTCCTGTTCCACCTTTTAAATTGCTAATCGAAATAATTTTCATTTAGTTATATTGTAATATAATTGATATTTTCCTTGAAGGGCTTGCAAAAAAATCAATTATTGTTGAGAATTGACAAGGTTTATGTTATCAATTGGTAAAATTTTTTGTTACTTTTTTTCTTTTTTAAAATTGAAATATTTGTTTCCAATTAAAAAATCTGAATTAAAACTATTTCTTCCTATAGCCTTTTTAATGTTTTTTATTTTATTCAATTCATCAATATTTAGATCTTTAAAAGATACACTTATAATTGCTGAAAAAAATTCAGGAGCAGAAGTAGTTAATTTTCTAAAAACATTTGTTGTAGTCCCATTATCACTATTGTTTGTATATATATATAGCAAGGCATGCAATGTTTTAAGTAGGAACAAAATATTCTACATTGTTATTCTTTGTTTTTCAGTATTTTTTCTTTCTTTTGCATTATATTTATATCCAAACAGAGAATTTTTACACCCTTCTAATAATACAATTCTATTTCTTAAATCAAACTACCCTCGATTAAAATGGTTAATACCTATTTATGGATTATGGACTTATTCTATTTTCTACTCTATGGCAGATTTATGGTGCAGCATGTGCTTAAGCTTGCTATTTTGGCAATTTATAAATCAAATAATTTCAAAAGAAGAAAGCAGAAGATTTTATGGATCATTTACAATTATAGGATACATAGGGTTAATTCTTGCTGGTAGGTTTACTAATTTTTCTTTTTCAAATTGCAGCGAATCTCTTTTTGATAAAAAACTTAAATATGTATTATTATTTACATGTATATGCAATTTATTTATCATGATTTGTTATTATTATGCTTCAAGAAATACAAATTACAAGGAAGTTAAGATCCCTCACAAGAAATCTAAAATGTCTATAATAGAAAGTTTTAAGATTATATTTCAACAAAAACAAATAATGTATATTATGATTTTAGTATTTTGCTACAATTTTAGCATTAACATTGTAGAAACCACATGGAAAGCCGAATTAAAGAAATTCACTACAAGCAAATCAGAATTCATATCTTATTTAGGATTTATCAGTCAAATTATAGGGTATACAACTATTGTTTTTGCTTTGCTATCTAATATTTTGTTGCAATATTCTAGATGGATAGTATGCGCTATGATAACTCCAGCAATTGCATTCATAACATCATTCATATTCTTTGGAAGCCTAGGATTACAATGCATAGGAATTCAACATATTTTTGGAATTTCAATTATGCTTATATGCGTATTAATGGGAACAGCTCATAATATATTTAGTAAAAGCGGAAAATATGTCTTTTTCGACCAAACAAAAGAAATGTCTTATATTTCTCTAGACCAAGATACAAAGACAAAAGGGAAAGCTGCTGTGGATGTAACTGGAAGTAGATTGTCAAAATCTTTAAGCGGACAGGTTCAAGCTTTATTGTTGATAATCATTCCTAATTCTTCTCAATTAAGTATATTTCCATACTTAAGCATAATTTTACTATTTATATTCATTTTATGGTTCTGGGCAGTTAAGAAACTATCAAAACATATATAAAAATAATTGCTATTAGATAAACATATGATAGAACCCCTCCAACTTAGGAGGTTTTATGCAAAGATTTATTTTATCCACGTTTGTAATGCAAATTAATGGAAATATTGTGACTATAGAGAGCCTGAAAAGAGGCAATGTAAAACCTAGTTTTCTAGCAGGATCTTAAGCATTGCTGATCAATATACATCAGAATCTTATTATGAAAAACTATCTTTGATTAATCAAAACAGGTCATTATCCAAAGGAATGGACATTTCAGATTTAGTTAAGTCCATAAAAAGTATAATTCAAAAAGAATTAAATATGCTCAACGCAAATTCATTTAGAAATTCACACTTATCACTTCAAAATCATAATATAATTCACCTATTAAATGTTTCTAACCATATAGCAGAATTACTAATTCCTAAAATGTTATCAGACGATTTTTTAATTATAAAATCAGAAATTGTTATTGCAAATGATTTAGGAAGTAAAATGGAAGATTGGGAAACTCCAGTTTCTTTATTATCAATTATATTAAATTATATTTTAAAAGGGAGACCACAAAATTTTATGGAACAACATTTGAATTCTTCAATATTACATATGGCAAAATTGGGAGAAAATAATGATTGGATCAATGATTCCATTTTTAAATGTGAAATCAATGGAACTAAGTGCATGGCATTTGCTCATAACGGATTTGCCTGTGGAGGATATAAATTTCAAGAAGATTATCTTCCAAACAAGCAAAATGCTCCAATGGATGCTTATCAAATAGCTGAATTATTTACAAATGGGAAAGCAGCAACTCTAAATCACTTAGAGAAAATAGCATATTCAGACATAGCAGATGATTCAGAAATCAATCATTTAAAACAATATTTTTCAAAAATTGATGATGTTAATGAAGCAGATTTTGCATTAATATCAAATTTGAATGGGCCATTCACTATGTTTGCAGTATTGAAAAATGAAAACAATGAAGCTGCTTATTTATTATCTCCAAGTAGAGATTATGAAAAATCTTCTGAAAAAAGTATTTTTGGTAAAAATATTAAATTTGCTCAATTTGATGGGTGGGTAATAAGAGATATTAGTCAATTAGACTCATATCACAAATATGACTTTATAAAAGTAAATACAAAAACATTTTCCTAATATTAATTTACACTTATATTAGGTTTGTGAATTAAAGATGTTACACTGTGAGTATGTCTGTTTCTTCAGTTTCAACGATTGCATTTCAAGGAGTAAATGTTGTAGAAGTTGAAGTTCAAGCCCATGTAGGAAAAGGATTGCCTGCTTTTCATATCGTAGGATTAGCTGATAAAGCAGTTGCAGAATCCAAAGAGAGAATAAAATCAGCGCTTCAATCTATAGGATTAGCATTGCCAGCAAAACGAATAGTAATAAATATGTCTCCAGCAGATATACAAAAAGAAGGAAATCATTATGATTTGCCTATCATTTTAGCCATTTTGGAAGCATTAGAAGTCATTCCTAAAGATTACTTAAATGAATGGATCATAATGGGTGAAATATCCTTAGATGCAAGAATAAATCATATTACCGGAGCTTTAATAGCATCTGTATATGCTTCAAATTCTGGAAAAGGAATTATTTGTCCTGAAAGTTGTGGATCAGAAGCAAAATGGGGCGGAGATTTAAAAGTATTAGCTCCTAATCATTTGTTACAATTACTTAATCATATTAAAGGAGTTCAACTTTGCCCTGAACCACCTGAAATCAAATATGAAAAACCAAATTATGATAATAATTTTAAAGATGTAAAAGGTCATGAATCTATAAAAAGAGCATTGGAAATTGCAGCAGCGGGAAAACATCATACTTTAATGATTGGTCCTCCAGGAGCTGGGAAATCAATGCTATCTTCTCGAATGAGTACTATATTAACAGAATTAAACACCAAAGAAGCTCTAGAAGTTTCTATGATATATAGCATTTCTAATTTAAATAATAAATCCGGATTTATACGAGAACGACCTTTTAGAGCTCCACATCATAATTCTTCATTAGCATCTATTATAGGTGGAGGATTCAAATGCAAACCTGGTGAAATTTCACTTGCTCATCATGGTATTTTATTTATGGATGAATTATCTTTATGGGCTCCATCTGTATTAAATGGATTACGAGAATCTATCGAAACAGGATATATTTCTATTGCACGAGCAAATGGAAACATACAATATCCTGCTAAATTTCAACTTATTGCAGCAATGAATCCATGCGTTTGTGGATATGCATATGATTTGGAAAAGCAATGTGGAAAATTTCCTGTATGTTACAATAATTATCTAAATAAAATTCCTGGACCTATTTGGGATAGATTTGGGATTATTATTTCCATTAACAAATTATCTCCATGGGAATTACATGAAATTGGCGAACAGTCCAAAAGCAGCGAAGATATGACTCAAGCTGTATCAACAGCCATTAAAATGCAAAATGAACGATATGATCAATATGAATTCAAATTCAATCACAATGTTCCAAGCTCAAAAATAGATATATTACATATTTCTAAAAAATCATTAGATTTAATAAATAAATTTGCTAAAGATATCAATATGTCTAATAGAAGATATTATAATAGCATTAAAGTTGCACGAACAATTGCAGATATAGAGCAAAGCAGCACTGTTCAAGAACATCATATGGAAGAAGCAATTAGCTATAATATGTTTCAAAAATAATAAAATAGACTGTTAATGATTTATCTATATTTATGGTTAAAGTAAAATAATTTTAATACTATTAAGCAGAAAAATTTATTTTAAAGCTTGCATCTTTATATTCAATTTTATAATCATTCTTTTTGCATATTAATGCCATAAGATAAACATAACTACTATAAGAAGATAATGAATTTTCAGATAAGTTCAATGCATCAACTTCTTCTTCATTCATATCAATTTTGATTTCTAAATTTTTATTTGATAAAAAAATAACTCCCTCTTGATGTTTTTGCTTCATAATTATAGATAAAATCAACATAATCATTGCTATATCATTTTGGTTATTATTAGAAAAATCCCATTTAACATTTTCAATATGCTTTGAAGATATTTTATGAGCATGATCTATCATTAAATTATCACTAAAAAGACATCTAATTATTTCTAAAGAAGAAATTGAGTCATTTAAAGACTCGCGTATCATTCCACTATCTAAAGATTCATCCATCATCATACTCATTGCACCTAAAGGATTAATTAAATCATGTGCAATACGGGATATAACACATTTGATCAATTTCATTTCATTATCCATATCAATCATGATTACAGCATAACACTAATGTTTTCAATTATGATAAATTTTCAAAAGAATCAAACAATTCCTTTTTTTATATCCCTACGTAAATCTTTTTCTTTAATAGATCTTCTCTTATCATATTTTTTCTTACCTTCTCCAACCCCTAATTCTATTTTTACCAAACCTCTTACAAAATATAATTTCAAAGGAATAACAGACATACCTTTTTCTTTTAATTTTCCAAAAAGCATTTTGATTTGCCTTTTTTTTAATAGTAATTTTCTATTACGAGTGGTGTCATATTCAATAGAAGCATGAGAATATGTTGGAATTAACATATTAACTAACCACGCCTCTTCTTCATGAATCATAACATGGCTATTAACTATATCTCCTAATCCATTGCGCAACACTTTTACTTCACTGCCTAACAATGATATTCCAGCTTCTAATGTACTTAATATGTTATAGTCAAACCTAGCTTTTCTATTTAACAACATATTTTTTCACTTTTTGGTACATTTGTTCTAATTTATCACTTATTTTTAAGTGAAATCTAGTTTTACAATGCTTTATAATTCCTAATTTACATAAAATATATTTAATCGATAAAGGACTTGGAGAACTAAATACAATATTTGCAGCATTTTCCCAGTCATTATTTGGATTATTCCAGCACTCTATTAATTGACTTGGCATTATATTACCAAGAGCGCTAACCATTCCATTGAAATTCATACTATGAAACTTATTCAAGCAGTCATCATTTCCGCCAAGCCATAACCATTTTGGAAACATATTTATATCAATAATAGATCCAGCTTCTTTAACTCCCTTTATATTTTCTATTTCATATAAAGATTTATATAAATTTTCATCAATATTGGTAGAAAATCGACTAGGATTATTATATAAGTAAATATTCTTATTTTTTGCTATTTTGCAGATCTTAGAAATATAATCATACTTTGATTCTATATCTGGCTTAATAAATATTTGAGGAGAGACTAAAATGTTATCACAACTCTCATATATCGATAAATCAAACTCATAAACATTAATTCCTGTATAACACCCTGTCAAACAAATATTTGGATAATTTTTCTTTATTTGATTTGAAATTATTTTTTTTTCTTCTGAAGAAAGTAATATTCCTTCACCAGTAGTTCCTGCAACTACAATTTCATTAATCCCATTAACGTTTAAAAATTCAACCAAATTGTTTAAAGAGTCCAAATCTAATGATCCACATTTCAAAAATGGAGTAACAATAGCTACACTAAGCACTAATAGTTCTTCTCTTTTGTTTTTTCCTAATTCCATGATAAGCACATAAATCTTGCATATTATCTTTTACGTATGAATACACTTCATCTTGCAAATCATCTAATCCATCAACTAAATAATGATCTGTATTTGCTAAATATTTACAACTTATACTGGATCCTTGTTGACAAGAAAGAGAAGATGAAAGATCGCTAATAAAACTTTGACTAATTGTATGGTCGTTTTCTCCAGCTAATATGATTCCATTAGGACATGGAGTCAACATGTTAAGACTCATGCTTTCACTTGGTGGGCTTACAGATACAAATCCATTAATAGTAGGCCTACGCATTACTGTTTGCATGCAAACTAAGCTTCCAAAACCAAAACCAGCAACCCATGCATTTGAAATTTTGTCATCACGATATTTATCTAAAAGCCAGTCCATTGCAGACAAAGCATCATTGATTTCTCCAACTCCATTATCATAATTACCTTGAGATCTACCAACTCCTCTAAAGTTAATTCTTAGAACATCAAATCCCAATTTTTTAAAAGAATCAAACATTGATTTGACTACTTTATTATTCATTGTTCCTCCACTAATTGAATTTGGATGCAATACTAATGCAATAGACTTTCCAAAAACATCATTTAAACCAGAAACAAAATATTTTCCCTCGATAAGACCCTTTTCACCTGGAATCATCACAGATTTCAAACCTTGATTAACAAACATAAAACATCCTTTAACAAACTAAACCCAAAAAACGGCATAATATCATTCTAACAACTATAACACTAAAATCAACGTTTGTTTTACAAATTTATGCTATTTTCATAAAACTTCATAATTTATCTTTAACATTATTTCACAATTTCAATCAATCGAAACGTTTTGTTAATACAAAGAAATAATATAAAATTAGAATCAGGAGAAGTATGAACAATATAAATAGTGAAAAACAACATACACAAAAAAATAATATAAAATCTGAAATAATATATCTGGATTATAGCGCAACAACACCTTGTGATCCTCAAGTTGTTGAGACAATATGTGAAAATTACAAAGTATTTGGGAACCCACATTCCATTACCCATCAATATGGATGGGATGCTACTGATTTAGTTGAAAAAAGCAGAAAAAGCATTGCAAAAATACTTAATTGCGATTCTAAGGAACTGATTTTTACATCTGGAGCAACAGAGTCAAATAATATTTCAATTCAAGGCATTATCAAAAGCAGAATAGAAAATGGAACCAAAAAACCTCATATTATAACAACCAATATTGAGCATAAAGCAACATTGGAAACATATCATGAGATGGAAAAACAAGGCGTTGAAGTTACATATATTCATGTTGAAAAAAATGGACTTCTTGATTTGCAAAAATTTCATGATTCAATAAAAGAAAATACTATCTTTGCATCAATAGGATGGGTTAACTCTGAATTAGGAATTATTCAGCCTATTAAACAAATAGGAGAAATCTGCAAAGACAAGAATATAATTTTGCACATTGATGCAGCCCAAGCATTGGGAAGAATTAAAATAGACCTACAAGATTTACATGTTAATTTAATGAGCTTTTCTGCTCATAAATCATATGGGCCAAAAGGAATAGGAGCATTATACATAAAAAGAAAAACTAGAATTTCACCGATTGTATTTGGAGGGAAACAAGAAAAAGGAGTTAGATCTGGAACTATCCCCGTTCAATTATGCGCAGGAATGGCTAAAGCTGTTGAAATTTCTGAAGAAGTAAGAGAATCAGAGTTTTTAAGAATGAAAAAATTACAAAGCAAACTTTAAACAAATTACAGAATGAGCTAGAAGACATATATATAAATGGAGACTTAGAAAATAGAGTTCCTCATAATATGAATATAAGTTTTTCATATATTGAAGGCGAAGCTATAATGATGAAGTTAAAAAAATATGCATTATCTTCTGCATCTGCATGCTCATCTACTACATTACAACCATCATACGTTTTAGAAGCAATTGGAGTTGATGTTGATTTAATTCACACATCTCTACGTATCGTTATGGGTAAATATACAACAGAAGAAGACATGCAAAATTTTACAAATGATGTTATAAAGGCTGTAAATGAATTAAGAAGCATGAGTCCCTTATGGGATATGAAGAAATCTGGAGTGGATTTCAAAAAAGTGCGATGGCACTCACACCATTAAGGAGATAATTATGAATAGATACAATGAAAAAATTAATGAAACATTTAAAAACCCTAAAAATGTAGGAACATTAGATGAAAATTTGCCAAATGTAGGAGTTGGGTTTGTAGGATCTCCTGGGTGTGGAGATGTTTTGAAAATTTATATACAAACTGATAATAATGATAGAATTATAGATGTAAAATTCAAAACATTTGGATGTGGATCTGCAATTGCATCAAGCTCTGTTTTGACAGAAAAGGTTATGGGATTAACATTAGAAGAAGCAAAAAAGATCACAAATAAAGAAATTGCTGATGAACTAGATCTTCCTCCAATCAAAACACATTGCTCTGTTTTGGCAGAAGAAGCTATTATAGATGCAATTGAAAATCTTATAACAAAACAAAAGGAGACAAAATGAATTGTTCAAATGATAACCAAGAAATAAATATAGAAAATATTGTTCCACCAATAATCAATGAAAAAGCTGCTTCTAAAATACAAGAAAAATTTGATAAATATGAAAATCAAAAAGGGACCAGACCATTCGGAATCAGAATAAATGTGAACAGAGATGGATGCGCTGGACTTTCATATGGAATGGAATATGTAATGGAAGAAGAAGAAAATTACATTGAAACTAATGGAATAAAAGCATTTTTGGATGAAAATGCTATGAAAATGCTTTCTGAAGCTGTAATAGAATATCACGAAACAGAAAGCGCATCTGGATTTGTATTTAACAATCCGAACGAACAGTGCAAATGCGCATGTGGTAAATCATTCAGTGCCTAATATTATAAAATCAAAGCAAAGTTCAAAAGGAATAAATAAGATAGTACAAAATCCTAGAATTATTAAAGGAATTTATAAAATGAAAGAAATTCCTACTATTTTTCCTTCAAGACCTCCTTTGACACGAGCTAGAAAAGTCATGTTTGATACATTGGAAAATTTTCATGAGATGAAGAGTGTATGTGACTTATGTTGCGGAAGTGGATCATTAGGATTGGAATCATTATCTAGAGGAGCTAATAACGTTACATTTATAGATAATAATTACAAAGTCATTCAAAACTTAAATGAAACAATAAAAAAATGGAAAATACCTTTAAATCCAACTGAAACAAATATTCCATATGCTAGAACATTTGTACAAGATGTGATGGAGCTTCAAAATATAACTGAATGTTTTGATACTGTATTTGTAGACCTGCCATTTCCAATGAATCAAGAAAAAACAGTATTGCAGTCTTTACTAGACCATAATTTAACAAACAAAGATTCCAAGATATTAGTTAGAACACTAAAAAAAGAAGAGCATAATTTTGAAGGGTTCTCTGTAATTAAACGAAAAGAAGTTGGAATTTCAGCTATATCGTTTCTTGAGCTTGAATAGTTTTACTACGCATATTTATATAATCTAAAAATGACATTGGTTTAACTATCATATCTATTATAAAGGTAATAAAAGTATAGAATATTTCTTCTTAATAATTGAAGTAGAGTTAATATTAAAAATAATGAGTACGCATGCTTTTCTTGAGAACTATTAATCCTAAGCTCTATAATAAACATTGCTTATAAACAATGAAGCGGATATTAATATATTTCTAGACAACATATATAAAGGCAACTCAATACTATATTTTCTCACATATAAATAAATAAAAATTATCATTTATAATAAAGATTTTAATTATATATAAGATACAAACATGTCTCTTTTAATTTCAATTAGAAAAATTAACTAATTTATAATTGAAGACTCTATAAAACATGGTGTTATTGATTATATAGCAAGCTAAGCTTACAAAAAAAACAATACATATATAATTCACATATTTATAATGGAGTTGATGTCAAAAACAATTCTTACTTATAAACAAACAAATAAAAACACTTAAAATGCTTATAAAAATGGAACTTATATTCAAGATAAAGATAAATCATTTATATTATTTGCTTAAAACAATATATCATATGCATTTAAATTATTTATACATAATATTAAATAAATATATATCATAAGTAAGAATTTTCGCCAGGAAAAATTTTATAAACTTAAATAAGAAATATCAGTCACCTGTGAGAATTTTATTAAATAATTGCTTAACAGTTGGAATGAAGTTTTCTCCATCTTCTGTTTTATAGAATGGATCTTTAGCAAATTTATAAGCATTGTATCCACCAAACATCAAATTATTATCAATAGATCCTCCATGAGAAATATCATGTAGACTTTTATATATACAAAATGATCTAGGATCAGGCTTATATCCTGTTGAACCTTCAGAACTAGACCAGTTGCTAAATCTACATTTACTTAAACACCCTACGCAATCAGTTTGATCTTTTACAATTTGCTTTGCTTTTTCTTCAGTAACAAAAACTATAGTATCATCTGGAGTATATAAGACCTTTGTGTAACCTTCATCATTCCATTTTTTAACATTAGGCATGTCATTTTTATGAACATATAATTCACGTCTTCCAGATTTATATGCTTCAGAAAAATTATCATCTTTTGTTCTAGAGTAATCAACTTGTCTGTCACTAATTCCTCTTAGCTCTGCCAAGAAGCTATTATTCACAGCAGAAGAGTAGAATCCTGTAGGGCTAAATTTATTAATAACAATATCCCCTTCTTTTAGATCAAATAATTTGTTTTTCCAAGCGTCAGAAATAGGACTTTCTTTTGTCAATAAAGGCCTAGTTCCAAATTGAAACATAAGAGGCTGTAGAAAATCATTATTAATCCATTCTTTTTCAAAGGCACTTAAATTCCATACTCCACCTGCCATAATAATAGGAATAGATTTTAATCCCAATTCGTTCATTGAAGTTCGCAATGCCATAACTCTATCCAAAGGACCTTCTTTTTTAGCAGGGTCTTCTCTATTGCTAATTCCTAAATGACCACCAGACAACCATGGATCTTCATATACAACAGCTCCAAGAGCATCTTTGTACTTCGAATAAGCTCTCTTCCACAAAATTCTAAAAACAACAGCTGATGATACAATTGGATAATACATCAAGCCATATTTAGACACGATTTCTCCTAATTGATAAGGGATTCCAGCTCCACAAGTAACTCCATGCAATAAATTACCAGCCTTTTCTAGAATTCCATTCAACATTTCTTTAGTTTGAGCTAATTCCCACAATAAATTTATATTAAGCAATCCATTTCCATTAGATCTCTCTTTTGCAATTTTAATTTGAGAAACTGTAGCATTAATGGAATGTTCAGCTAACTGCTTCGACCTTTCATCTCTAGTTTCCCCATCAAATCCATCTATTCCTTTTATTTGAACAAAATTCTTTTCTTTAACATCTCCATAAACAGCTGATATAGTTCCTATTCCTCCACATGCAGCCCAAGCTCCAGAGCTTTCTCCGTTAGTAGCGCTAATTCCTTTTCCACCTTCTACTAGTGGGAAAATATCCTTGCCTCCTACTTTTATTTTATTAACTATATTCATGACATTCCTTTTTGATCATTAATCATTTTAAAGTAATTATTTTGACTAGAAAGCCAATAACATACTTTTTCATTATTCAACGCTTTTTTATAACTTTGAATATTTAACAGCAATTGAGTGAATTCCATATTTTCACCATAACATGACTGTAATATTTTCATTGCATCTGCATCTGCTTTACCTTTAATAACTTCTGCACTACGTTTAGCTTGAGCAATAATAGAGCTAGATTCTAAATTAGCATTTGAAATTATTGATTTAGAAACTTGCTCAGCTTGACCACGCCATTCTTGAGCTTCTTTTGCTCTTTCACTTCTCATTCTATTAAAAACAGCTTCATTGTTTTCATCTGGAAGAATAGCTTTTTTAATTCTTACTTCCATCATTCCTATTCCTAATACTTTTACAGCTTTTTCTACTCTTTTTTGTATTTCACTGATTACAACATTTCTCTTTTTTGAAATAATATCTTGCAATACTACTTGTCCCAACACATCTCGAACATCACCAATAATAATAAGCTTAAGCCTCTTTGCAGCAGAATGTTGATTGTGAACACTTTTGAAAAACAAAACAGGATCCTTAATATAATATCTTGCTAAAACATCAACAACTAATCTTTTTTGATCTCCTAAAGTAAGCTCCACTTCAGAAACATCACAATTAAGAACTCTTTTTTCATAAAAATAAGTGCTTTGTATAAAAGGAATTTTAAAATGCAAACCTGGAGATGTGTATATTTTCACCAACTTTCCAAACTCAGTAATAATCACCTGCTTAGATTGGTCTATAATAAAAGCACTGTTAAAAAACACAAAAAATAATATAGGTAATACAATAAAAATCATTTCACTTCTCCGTTAACTTTGTTTCCCGATTGCAAAAGCATGACTTTAACATTAGGGTCTACTACATTTATATTTTTTGCATTTGAGAAAACATAACTCATTGTATCAAATATCATAAACTCTTTAGCAACTTTAGGATTAGATGAATATGAACGTAATTTTGCTTTAAATGATTCATACTCACCTTTTGCAGCTTCTAAAGTACAAACCTTATATTCCTCTGCTTTATTAATAATTGAAATTGCTTCACCTTTTGCTTTTGGAATAATAAAGTTGGCATGACTTTCTGCCTTATTTCGCTTTGTTTCTTTCGCTAGTTTAGCTTTCACAACATCTCTATAAGAATCTATCACAGAGTCTGGAGGGTCAATTTTACCCATTTGAATATCAATAATTTCTATTCCTATTTGATAAGAATCAATCAAATTTGACAAAGCATTTTTGATTTTATGTCCTATTTGAGCTCTACTTACTGTTAGACATTCCTCAGCATCATGCATAGCAATAACTTGACGAACAATACTTTCTGTAGCTGCTTTTAATATACCTTCTGGGTCTGTTGCTTTAAACACATATTGATTCAAATTAGAAATTCTCCAAAATACAGTCAAAAATACAGTTAATATATTTTCATCTTTAGTTAACATTTGACCATCAGAGCGAGATAAATCAGATGTATTGATTTTATGAATTGTAGTAACATCTCTAATTATCACTCTCTCAACTGGGTATGGGAATTTCCAATACCAACCTGATTTCTTATGATCTATAACTGCACCAAATCTCATTAATACAGCTTCTTCATTTAATTTAACCCAATAAAATCCAGTCCACCCTATCCACATACAGAATATAAAACTTGACAATAAAAAAGCTAAAGATTTAATTCTTTTAAACTTAGGAATTTTTGGAGAAAAATTAAAATTACTCGCAATATTATTCACATTTATATTTTTCAGAAAATTCAAAATCTGATCAGATGTGCTTTTATTTTGACTAGCAACAATTAAAAATATAGTTATAAAAAATAAAATAAGTATAATAAATTCTAATTTCACAAGACTTAATATCAAAAACACTCCAAAAACAATTGGCCACATACTTAAAATTTAACTTATAATCTAAGAAAACACTATCCATATTAATTAAATTCATACACTTATCATTGAATTAATTTATTGTTTAAAGATAACATTTCAATATATATATGCCATTTCATTTCTTTTATCTATAAACATAATCATAATTTTATGTTACAAAAATTAGAAATGTATTTATTTAAAAAAGCTAAAAAAAGCACTTTATATTGGGTGTTGGTTATTGTATTTGTTAGAATGTTTATATTAGAACCATATATTGTTCCATCAGAATCCATGTCTAGAACAATGGAAAATGGAGATATTGTTATTGCTACAAAGTATAATTATGGATTTTCTAGAATGTCTATTCCAATTGTAGGTGGATTTCTTCCATTTTGGAAAAATCGCTCTTTTGCACATGACCCTAAAAGAGGAGATGTGATTTGTTTTTCATTGGACAAACAACCTGGAAGACTCTACACAAAAAGAATTATTGGTGTAGGTGGAGATAAAGTCCAAATCAAATCAGGTGTTGTCTATGTTAATAATCATCCATTGGAAATGAAGAAAACTGGAGAATATAACTTAAAGCATGATAATGGAAATCATGAATTAATGGATGTTTACCAATTCACTTTCAAATCTGGAAAAACTTATGAAATTTTAAGAAAGAAAAATGAAAACCTTCATTGGAGAAATGTGGAAACTGATAATACAGAAATTTTTGAAGTTCCTGAAAAGCACGTGTTTTGCATAGGAGATAATATGCACTTTTCTAAAGATTTTAGATTTTTTGATTTCACATCTTCAATTTCATATGACAGAATTATAGGAAAACCTCATTTAATAATTTTTGGATCATCATCAAGATTACCAATGCAAGAAAATTGGATTAATTGGATCTTACGTTTACCTTATAGCGTTTTGCATAGTATTTGGAATGTGAAATGGAGTCGAATTGGTAAGTTTGTCTGAATCTATTCAACTTCTTGAATCATCAATAGGTTATAATTTTAAAGATAATTTCTATCCTTCAAACGCTCTTACTCATCCAAGTCATCAAAAATCTAAATTTGAATTGCTAGAATTTATTGGAGATAGAGTATTAAATTTATCAGTTGCAAAAACAGTATGGGATGAAAGATACAAGTCAGAAAAAGAGTGTGCAGAAAAACTTGCTACAAAAGTAAATCGATTTGCTTTATTAGAAATAGCAAAATTATGGAAAATAGAAGAGTATGTTTTGTGGAATGGGCTTTCAAGTCATATGGATACAATTTTAGTAGATGCATGCGAAGCTATTATTGGAGCTGTATTTTTAGATGGAGGGTGGGATTCTGCTCACAATTTAATTAAAAATAATTGGCCAAAACACTCTATGAGTTTTGCTGAGTTAGACCCAAAATCTATATTACAAAATTGGGCTCATAAAACTTATAATGAGTATAAATATACATTAATAAAACAAGATGGCCCTCCTCATAATCCTCAATATACTGTTGAATTAGAGATTAATAATCATAAAATCATTGGAGTTCACAATTCAATAAAATTAGCTGAAAAAGATGCAGCATTTAAGTTTCTCAAATTGAATACTAATTTAATTAAAGAATAGTTGTTAAAACTTGCAATGTTCTTATGTTATGACATATAATATATATATGAAAAAATTGTTAATATTATTTTTATCTGTAAATTTGAAAGCAACTTTTGACTTGTTTTCTAGAACAAATATCAAAGTTCAAACGCAAACTTTTAAAACAATAGATAATGAATTCTATTCAGACATGTTTAATGCATTAGATATGCTATTTGATTCTTACAATATTGATCTTAATGAAATCGATGTAAATCCTACAAATATAGAAAATAAATTTAACTGCGAGACTTGGCATTCTCGACAAATATCAGGTATTTATCACTCGCTGTCAAGAATGAAAAATATGAAATATGAGCTCTGTGATCAAGTTTTGAATTCTTTAAAAATAGGAAATATAAAAGAAGCAAAAAGTATTTTACTTCCAACTATTGGTATTGAGATATCAGAAATGAAAGACATATTATTTAGATCATATAATTTTAATGACAAAAGCACTATAAATTCATTCTATTCACATTTTACGGAATTTCTAAACAAAGCAAGTTCATGTAATTATAATCAAGTGCTTGCTTCTGAATTAGTTAGAAAACCATTTGATAGAAGCCTATTGATTGTTGACGCACTAGAAATGACAGGCATAGAAGCTGTAGACACTCAAACAAAAAGAAATAATGCTAAATCTAAATCAAGGAGAGATGAATTACATCAATTTATAGAAGAGCAAGATAAAAAAACAGAAAATATTAATATTTATGGAGGAGATGATAGAGATAAAGGAATTAATATCTTTGACATATTTAATCCTAATTTCAACCCTAACGATCATGATCCTATTCCTGTTAATTGTATTAGCGAGGTGTTGAGTTTCATTTTATATGGAAACAAAAATATAGCATATACTATAAATCTTATTACATCTACAATTAAAATTGATGAACGTAATAAGTTTACTTGCATAAGTAGTTTATTAGAAGACAATAAATTGTTAAATGAAATTAAGCTTTTGATGTCATTTAGACATATAAATTTCATCAGTGATAAATTTGATATACAATACTTTAACGATTGCATTAACGTTACCAGATTTATGGCTAATATTGATAGTGAATTTCGTTATACTCCTATAGGGAACCGTGATTTCGGATTATTATCAATGACTTTAGAAAATTTGCAATATTTTGAAGAGTTATTAGGACAGCCAAAAACTGACTCACTATCATCAATAATGAATAAATTCTCCAATGAATATATAAATTTACCTAATTATGACAATTTTATTTTAGATTTGCTAAATAATCATGATGATGTAAGTGCTTACTTCGCTTTACATGAAATTAAGGCTTTATATAAAAAAGTCGAAAACCTAATTAAAGAAAATCATAAACAAGCACTTGAAGAAAGTGCAAATAATATAAAAAAACTTGAGAAACTAATTGAAGAAAAGACAAATAATATAAAAAAACTTGAAAAATTAAATAACCTTCAAAATCCCTAAATTCTTCTAAAATATAATCACATAGTTTTATTTATTACTTTATGAAATAATTAACCTATGTTTAATATAGCTATTATTGGAGCAAGTGGATTAATTGGTAGATCCATAATTGAAGTTCTATATGAAAGAGATTTTCCTATCAAAAATTTGTATTTACTTACAAAAGTAGAGCAAGAAATTTCTATTGATAATAAAGTCATGGCTTGCACAAAGTTAGATGAGTTTGATTTCAAAAATGCAGATATTATTTTCAATGCAGCTAATAGCTCTGTAGTAAAAACTTATTTAGGAGATATTTATGAGTCTGATGCAATTTTAATTGATAAATCTGAAGCTTTAAGAATGGATGCTGAAATTCCTTTATGCATTCCAGAAATCAATTCAGAAACTTTTAAAAACAATAAAATAGTATCATCTCCTAATTGCGTAGCCATTCCTCTTTCTATAGTGTTAAATAAATTATTACAAAAAACAAAAATTAACAATGTTTTTGCATCAGCATTTCAATCAGTATCTGGAGCTGGAAATAATGGAACTAAAGCATTACTAGAAGAAACTAAAAAAATATTCATGCATTCAGATGTTAATGCTACATTTTTCAAAAAAAGCATTGCTTTTGATGTGTTACCTCAGATTGGAGAATTAGATTCAAATTTTGTATCTTCAGAAGAGTCTAAAGTAAAACAAGAAGTTAAAAAGATTTTGGACAAGAAAATAAATATCTCAATCACATGTTCTCGCGTTCCTGTTTTAAAGGGACATGCTATTGATCTTCACATTCCATGTGATCTTGATAGAGACAGCGCTATTAAAGCGTTGAAAAGCTCTGAATTGATACATGTATGCGATAGAGATGATTCTTATATCACTCAAAAAGAATCTTCAGGAGAAAGCTTGATTTTTATTAGCAGAATCAGAGTGACAAATAATATTTTAAGTATGTGGATTTCTTACGATAACATCCGAATTGGTGGATCTTTAAATGGTGTTAAAATTGCAGAAACCTTAATAGCAAATATCTCTAATTAAATATTTTATAACTTAATAGTTGGTTATTTTTTAGAAAATAATTTTGTTTTTAAAAATGGAGCTACTTTCATGAAATATCATATTAATTTTTGTTCTTCTAAATTTAGTATATATAATTTAAATACATAATGCTTAAGGAATTAACTTTTTCATCTTATAAAACAAACTCTTTTTCCTCACTTTTTAACTCTTTCGATTAATTTTATTTTTCTAACAGTATTTTTATATACCAATTTATGTCACCTTTTGCTCTATTTGATCTATTATAGGCATCAATAAAATAAGTCGATAATCTATGGTGCCATGATGATTCTTCTATTTTGCACTTCCCAAATTTCTTACACTGAACATCCATATTACATTTATGATTTATATTTTCTTTTAAAACTCTTTCACAAATTTCAATGTCTTTATCAATTACTGTTTTATTAAATAAAGAAGGAGTATGATTGCATAATTTTTTAATATCACTTATATATTCACCCCATACATCAAATGTGCTTATTTGCTTATATTTATGTTCAATAGCGTGCAAATCACTTCTAAAATCATGATAATCTTTAATTTTAGATAATGCTTTATCTCTTTCTAGCTTAATAAAATCTAAATCATCTTTTTTGGCTACATAAAGAATTTTAAGAAAATGAGAAACATAGTGAACTTTACTCTTATAATTATTTTTATACATATTATTTTCATTTCTATTCATCGAAAAAATAGAATCATGATCATGCTTCTGTTTTATGGTGAACTGTGCACAAGATTTCAAAAATTGATCAAGAATACTCTTATCAATGAGAGGGGGTGTTTCATTGCAAATATTAGTAATATCGTGAAGATATATTTCAAATATGTTTTTTGATTTATCTAAAATACGATTTGAAATAAAATCTAATTTATAAAAAAAACATTCTGTATGTTTTAGCTGGCTTTCAATAATCATTTTATCTTTTTTCTTATTTAGTTGACTTTGTAATTCAGCTATATCCTTCTTAGATTCAATAGATTCCTCTTTTTGATTATTTAACTGATTTTGTAAATCAGCATTTATACCTAACAATTTAGCAATAGTCTCTTCTTTTTTAACATCTCTTTTATATAGATCCATAAAAATCAATGTATTTTGAACTTGAGGATTGGATAAAAGTTCATTTCTTTCTTGCTCTTGTTCTTTTTCAATTTGACATTTACCAAACTTTATTTCTTCAAGTAAAAATGTAGATACTTTTAAATTAGATAAATCATTTTCATTGTTTAATAGTAAATTTTCTGAATATCTTATGTATCTATGTAATATAAAAAATCCTTGAAGATCAACATTTATTTTGCTTCTTAATACACTTTCTTCCTCTTTGCATTTTATAATATTAAAGATGGATTGAAAGTCTTTCACTAATGAATTATATTTTTGATTTTCAGATTCAATTATTACCTTATTATTTTCTTCATAAGAAAAATTGACTATTTTAATTTGTTCATCAATTAAGCCACTAAACAATATTTCGCTTAAATTCAAATTTTCTTCACTTGCGAACACATTAAATTCTTTCAATTGCAAAGCATGTAAATATTTATAAATACTCACAAACATAATACTAGCATTTGTTTTCTCATCTTGATCAACATTATTCCTTGCAATAGCTTCATCATATTGAATATGCAAATTATTTCTATCAAACATTTCTGATTGATAAACTTCGCCAGCACTTACATCAAGAAATTCATTTGCAAATGCTAAATACAAATAATTATGCTCAACCTTATATTTATTTTTAACAACATCTCTGCTTTTGTACTCTTCTCCAATAAATATCTTCTCTTGCAATTGATTTACTTTTTCTTGATGAGATGACATCTGCTTTTGATGATCATCTAATTGCTTTTTCATAAATTCAATACTTCCAATCTCTAAATCAGAATGTTTTTCAGAGTGCAATTGAGATTCAAAATCACTACAAGTATATTGATCAGTTACCGAAGATCGACCTGTAAGTGGATTGGCATTATTTTCTTCATTCGAAAACCCTATTAACTTTTCAAGATTAAGAGAGTCTAATTCTTTCTCTGCATTATTACATTCGACATATTTCACTTGTGGACCTAAATCTGTTTTAGTTATAACCGCAAAAGCTTCAGATCCATCCACTCCGGTAGAAGATGAATCCATACTTAATGGAGCTGGACCATTGCTTTCGTTTCCTGCTAATAGATGCAAGCATAAAACTAGCAATAATTTAGAATACTTCATTTAATCTCCTTAAATTTTTCTAACTATAATCCCTTTGTACATTTAAATCAATTGACATTTTTAGTGAAATTCATTCAAATTATAGGTTTTGCATTTATTGCCATCTGAATTTCTCATCTTCATTTAATTAAAATATTTATCTTTGTCACTAAAATTTAAGATTCGGATAGAGTGGGATTTAACTTCGAACTTCGTTCTCGTTCTTCCCTTTTATAAATCTTCTATAGTTTTTTGTTGATTCGGATAGAGTGGGATTTAACTTCGAACTTCGTTCTCGTTCTTCCCTTTTATAAATCTTCTATAGTTTTTTGTTGATTCGGATAGAGTGGGATTTAACTTCGAACTTCGTTCTCGTTCTTCCCTTTTATAAATCTTCTATAGTTTTTTGTTGATTCGGATAGAGTGGGATTTAACTTCGAACTTCGTTCTCGTTCTTCCCTTTTATAAATCTTCTATAGTTTTTTGTTGATTCGGATAGAGTGGGATTTAACTTCGAACTTCGTTCTCGTTCTTCCCTTTTATAAATCTTCTATAGTTTTTTGTTGATTCGGATAGAGTGGGATTTAACTTCGAACTTCGTTCTCGTTCTTCCCTTTTATAAATCTTCTATAGTTTTTTGTTGATTCGGATAGAGTGGGATTCGAACCCACGAGATGCGTTAACATCTGCCGGTTTTCAAGACCGGTGCTTTCGACCACTCAGCCATCTATCCGTCTCTATAATAACCTAAAAAAATATTATATTGTAAGAGGTATGTTGTTAAAACTTTTATTTTTATTTAAATCATATATTTTTATGTCAATTTTCTATTTATCTTCCATAATTTTATTAATTGCTGGAATTCCTTTTTTAATTAGCGAAACCTTAACATATAGTTATATGAAAATGTGGTGCAAATTCATTATTTTATTAGTTAGGATATTTGGAGTTAAAAGCGAAATTATAAATGTTGATAAAATACCTAATGGATCTGCAATAGTATGCTGCAATCATCAGTCATATTATGAAATAATTTTACTATTTGCTAGTCTTCCTAAAGCTGTTTTTATAATGAAAGAAAGCATAATGAAAGTACCTATATATTCCTGGTACTGCAAAAAAATGGGCATGATTTCTGTTGACAGATCTGCTTTTAATCAAAATTGGATGAAGGAAGCTAAAGATCAATTAGATAAAAATAAACAAGTTGTTATTTTTCCAGAAGGAACTCGAGTTCCAATAGGTCGCAACATTTCCTATAAAAAAGGAGCTTTCAAACTTGCCTCTATGTTGAATATGAAAATATATCCTGTAAGCACAAATGCAGGAGAAGCATGGATTGGCCCTGGTTTTTTGAATAAATCAAGCTGCGTATATTTAAAATTTCATGAAAAAGTAGAAGCAAATCCTGAAGATTTAAGACAGTCTATAGAGTCTACAAAATAAATTTTAAAATTCATGAATAATGTATTTTAATATATAAACCATTATAAACATCTCATATTTCTACAAATATAATATATTTATATTATGATATTTGAGTTGAATTTTACGTAATAATATGTATAATAACTGGTATGAAAGTAGCTAGTTCGTTAAAAACATTAAAATCTAGACATCCAAATTGTAAGGTTGTCAGAAGACGTGGTAAGGTTTATGTAATTAATAAACTTTATCCTAGATATAAGGCAAGACAAGGTTAATGAACTTATCTATTGATAAAGACAAACTTGTAAAAGAAGTTGGCAGCAATCATTTTTTAAAAGTTCTTGCTGCCATTAAAAGATCTATGGATTTAGTTCATGGAGAATCTCCATTAATCAATCTTAAAAGTGATAAAAAATCTTTTATAGTATTGCAAGAAATTAAACAAAAATTAGTAGATGAAGATTTGCTATTAAATAGTTTTTTCAAATTTTTGCTTAATGAAGAAGAAGAATCAACTGATGATGAAGTTGATGATTATCAAGTTTAATTAATAAATTATTAAGTTCCAAAGGAAGGAAATAAGCAAATTAATATAAATTAATATGCTAAGTTAAATTTTATGAAACAACATACACCACTTATAAAGCAATATTGTGATCTTAAAGAACAATATGATGATTGTGTTTTATTTTTCAGAGTAGGTGATTTTTATGAAATGTTTTTTGATGATGCTAAAAAAGCATCGAAAATTCTAAATATTGCATTAACTTCTCATGGAAAAAATGATGTCCCTATGTGCGGACTACCTTATCATGCAAGCGAATCATATATAGGGAAAATGATCAATCAAGGTCATAAAATAGCATTATGTGAACAAGTTGAAGATGTTTCTGACAGATTTGACAAAAAGCAGCCATTAAAAAGAGATGTTGTAAGAGTAATAACTCCTGGAACTGTAACAGAATCATCTATGCTTGATCCAAAATCTTACAATTTTTTATTATGTTGCAGCCCTATTAAGAAAAACAAAATAGGATATTCTATAGTAGATTTATCAGTAGGTGATTTATTTATAGAAGAGCTAGAATCTGTAGATGATTTGAAAAATATATTTGCAAAATGGAATCCCAGAGAATGTTTGATTCCTGAAAGTGTTTTGAACGATGAGAAAATATGGAAAAGTATTAGCGAATGGCATTGTCGTGCTCAAATAATCCCTGATATTAAATACAATGTTAAGCAAAGTGAAATTAATTTAAAAAACATATATAAGATCAATACCTTAGAATCTTTTGGAACAATGAGTGAAAATGAATTATTAGCCTCAGGATTTATTGCTCAATATATAATGTATACTCAAAAAACTTCTGATATTGATTTAAAACCAATTGCAAAGGTAAATAATAGAAAATTTGTACATTTAGATAAATTTACTATGGATAATTTAGAGGTTATCAAAACATTACAAGGATCTAATAAAGGAAGCTTGTTTGAAACTTTAGATGATACATTAACATCAGGTGGAGGAAGGCTATTGAAACTTAGACTAACTTCTCCATTAAAAAATGCAAATTTTATAAAAGAAAGATTGAATAGTGTTGAGTTTTTCACAAAAAATGAAAATATAATAAGCGAAATTAGAAAACATTTATCAGAGTGTGACGATTTAGATAGGATATTAGGTGGAATTGTATTAAATCGCAGCGGACCATTAGATTTAATAAAAATTGCAAATAGCTTAATTGCATCAAAAAACATTCATAAGATTATTAATCAATTAGAACATCCTCAAGAAATTGCAATTTCAATGGAATATCTAGATTGCAATGATTTAGTAATAGAAAAAATCATGTCAGCTATTATAGATAGCCCTCCCATTAAAATTAATGATGGAGGATTTATCAAACATGGATACAACAATCAATTAGATGATTTGATCAAAGTGAAACATTCATGTGAAGAAGACATTAAAATGTTGCAAGACCAGTACAGAAAAGAAACAGATATATCTAGTTTGAAAATTAAACATAGCAACTTATTTGGATATTGTATTGAAATCCCTACTAGTCAAAAGAAAAAAATGCCATTCCATTTTAATGAAAAGCAGAATTTAGCAACAGTATCTAGATATATTACAGATATACTGTCTGTAATTAATGATAAAATGATTAATAATCATGAAAAGATTTTAGAATTAGAATTAGAAATTTTTGGAAAATTAATAAGATTTATCAAATCATTCAAAAAAGAAATTCTTCTTGCATCTAATGCTATTGCAGTTATAGATTTGACTACAGGATTAGCAAATATTAGCATAAAAAACCAATATATTAAGCCAATAATTGACGATAGCAATAGCTTAAAAGTGAAAAATGGTAGAAACCCTATTGTAGAAAATATATTAAATATTCAAAAAGAACAATTCACTCCCAATGATTGTGATTTAAATAAAGAAAAATGCATTTTAATGACAGGGCCTAATATGGCAGGAAAAAGCACCTATTTAAGGCAAAATGCACTGATTATTCTAATGGCTCAAGTTGGATGTTATGTTCCAGCACAGCAGGCTCATATAGGGGTTTTTGATGGAATATTTGTTAGAATTGGAGCTTCAGATAACTTATCTAAAGGAATGTCAACTTTTATGACTGAAATGGTTGAAGTAGCATGTATTTTAAATAATTCTACAGAAAATAGCTTTATTGTCGTTGATGAAGTCGGAAGAGGAACATCAACAGATGAGGGGCAAGCAATAGCTTCTGCAGTTATGGAAAATATATCAGAAAGAAAAATACGATCATTATTTGCAACTCATTATCACCAACTAATTGAAGTAAGCAGTAAAGATGAGAATATTATTTGCATGACAATGGATATTAAAGACATTGATGGAAATCTTGTTTTTTTGCATAAGGTTATTCCTGGATATACGAAAAAATCCTATGCGTTAGATGTTTGTAAAATGGCAGGAATTCCTAATGATGTTATTAATAGAGCTGAAGTTATTTTAGCAAATAATGAATGATAAAATATTAAAAAATAAAATATATTATATAGCTTAAAATACTTTCTTTTAAAAAAAAATGTTTACATTATGATATGAATTATTTAATAATAAAATAATGAAAACAAAAATCACCAGAACTATTATTTCATCTTTTGTGATTGTAATTATAGCTTTGATTGCAAACATTAAGCATCAAGTAAAATTTGACCATGCTGAGGCTTGTTTTACTCCATCTGAAAAATGCACACCATTTATTCTACAAATAATTAAATCTGCTCAACGCAATATTTATATACAAGCATATACTTGGACATCCCAAGAAATATCAGAAATGTTAGTAATAATGAAAAATAGAGGTGTAAAAGTTCATATCATAGTAGATAAAGTTAATTTACATAAAAACAAATCTATTAAATTTCTTCAAGATAATGGAATTGCGATCATGATAGATTATGTATCAGGAATTGCTCATAATAAAATTATTATTATAGATGACCATACTGTAATTACAGGCAGTTTTAATTTTTCCAAAGCAGCTGATACTAGAAATGTTGAAAATGTACTAAAAATTCAAAGCCCTAAATTAACTCAAGAATATTTAAAAAATTGGGAAAAAAGAAAGCAGTTATCACAAAATATTGATAATGTTGTAGCAAATAAAAATGTTTATAAACCTTGGAAAGAAAGATATATTAGGAGTTAAAGAGAAAAATTCGACAATTTCAAAAATTCAAAAAATAACTTAATAGTATGATCCATAATCTTCATAATCATAATTTGGACTATATTCTGTATAAATGTTCTCAGCTCCATTCTCTAAAAGCAAATTAACTATAGCTTCATTATTAATTAAATCATCAGTTTTTCCATATTCATAGTCATGTGAATCACAATTATATTTAGCAATCTGAAATACTGTTTCTCCATTTTCATCTTTTGTATTAACATCTCCACCACGATCTATAAATATTTGAACTAAACATTTTTGACCATTTCTAGCAGCTGAATGAATATTGATATCATCTATTTTAATATCAGCTCCATTATCTATAAGCATTTTAATTATAGGGTTATTGCAATGCTTAGCAATTTGAATTGGCGTTCTCCCATTTTCATCTTTAGCATTAATATCAACTCTAAATCCTATAAGCATTTCCACTACAGATTCATAATTTCTCTCAATAGCCATATGCAAGAATTTTTCTTTATCTTCATTTGTTGAGTTGCCATTAATAATATGCTTTATTAGAATATTGAATATAGGTTCATTCCAATGATTACCGTAAGCAATTTGAAGTGGTGTTTTCTCATCTTTATTTTGAATACTTACATCAGCTCCATGCTCTAGCAGTAAGCTTACTATAGGAGCATACTTTCCTGTATAAGAAGTGACATGAAGAGCAGTATTTCCATTTTCATCTTTTGCATCAACATTAGCTCCATATTCTAGAAGATGTTTAACTGTAAGTTCATAATTTCTATATATAGCCTCATGAAGTGCTATGCATCCACTAGCATTAGGATTAGCCCCATTATCTAAAAGACATTGAACTGTAGATTCACGATCAGACCTAGCAGAAACAATTTGAAGAGCTGTTTTTTCACTTTTATCTCTTTTATCAATATATCCTTTATTATCTACAAATATTTTTATAATAGAATTTTGGCCATTGCTAGCAGATGAATGAATATCTATATCTTCTATTTTAATATTAGCTCCATTTTCTAGAAGAATTTTAGTTATGACATCATCACCATATATGTATGTATTAGCAGCAGTATGAATTGCCTCATTTACATCAGCTCCATATTTTATTAAAAGTCTAACCATAGGTTCATTTTGCTTTGCAACAGCAGTGCTTAATCCTATAACGTTAGCTCCATGCTCTAAAAGCATTGTACTTATAGGTATATTGCCATTATTAATAGCAATATGTAGTGGATTATTTTCATTTGCATCAGCACCATACTCTAAAAGCAGTTTAACTATAGATTCATCACTTTCTTTTTTGACAGCGTGAAAAAGCGCTCTTTTATTTAAGCTCTCATTAATATCAATTCCATTTTCTAGAAGTAGTTTTGTCATATTATAATTATTGTTCATCACTACACTACAAAGTGCAGTTGTTCTTCCATAATTATGTTCATTCGTAACAGAAGCTCCATGTTTTATAAGAATTTTAGATATATTAAAATTGTTAATATGATAATGAAGAGCAGTATGACCAATGTTATTTTTCATATTAATATTAGCTCCATCAGCTATAAGAAAACTAACTATAGATTCATTTTTAGCAGTATGAAGCGCTGTATTGCCATTTTCATCCTGTGCACCTATATTAGCTCCACTATCCAAAAGAAGCTCTACCATATCTTTTTCCCCATTGCTAGCAGAAACCTGAAGCAATGTTTTTCCATATTTATCCTTTGCCTCTATATTAGCTCCTTTATCTAAAAGTAATTTTACTATTTCCTTACTATCTATTTCAAAAGCACGGCAAAGCGCTGTATATTCATATTTATCTTTTGCATCTATATTATCTATATTTTTTAACAATGATTTAATCTTTCCAATATCTTTTTTATCAATTGCTTTAAATAATTCTTCACTTGAAGACAATTCCATGTTTTGAAAATTTTGCCCTAAGCCACTAGACTCTATAGATAAACATAATAATGTCATAAATGATAATATTTTTTTCATACTTTCAGTGTAACATTAATTGATTTAAGCACAAAATAACTATAATTTAATACAAGATTGTCAATCTTTTCAAAATGCATTAGCACCAACTTAAATGTAATTTTTCTATCTCACTAAGTAATTCTGCTATATCATGATGCCCATTTGCATTAGCAAGATGAAGCGCTGTATTTCCATCTTCATCCTTTGCATCTATATTAACTCCATTATCTAAAAGCAATTCCACTACATTCTTATGCCCATTTTCTGCAGCAAGATGAAGCGCTGTATTTCCATTTTCACTACTTAGGTTAGCATCAAATCTTTCTTCTAAAAGAAATTCCACTATATCATGATGCCCTTTTAATGAAGCAAGATGAAGAGCTGTTCGTTTCCTCCTATTTTTCACGTTAATAGCAGACCCTTTTTCTATAAGCAATTCCACTATATTCTTATATCCTTCTAATGAAGCATAGTGAAGCGGCGTGTTTTCACCC
Organism: Rickettsiales bacterium; assembly: GCA_965233735.1. GTDB lineage: Bacteria > Pseudomonadota > Alphaproteobacteria > CAJXXZ01 > 1604HC > Cytomitobacter. The sequence goes on along the minus strand of OZ247501.1, from coordinate 514,214 downwards.
TTACCTTTTTCATCTATATTAGCTCCATAATTTAAAAGCAATTCTGCTATATCTTTTTTTCCCTCGTTAGCTGCACCATGAAGAACTGTGCATTCTTCTTTATCCTTTGCATTTATATTAGCTCCTTTATCTAAAAGCAATTCCACTATATTCTTATGGCATTCTAATGCAGCAATATTAAGAGCTGTTCTCCATTCTTCTCCAACACTTTTTTCATCTATATTAGCTCCATTTTTTAAAAGCAAATTTACTATATTTTGTCTCCCATTGTAAGCAGCCAGATGAAGAGCGTTATTTCCCTCCGTATCTTTCGCATTCATATCAGCTCCATAATTTAAAAGAACTTCTACCACATCTTCTTTTCCATCGCAAGTGGCAAGATGAAGAGATGTATCTCCATATTCATTCTTTGCCTCTATATTAGCTCCTTTTTTTAAAAGAAATTCCACTATATCATGATGCCCTTCTAATGAAGCAAGATGAAGAGCTGTCTCTCCATCTTTATCCTTTGCCTCTATATTAGCTCCATTACCTAAAAGAAATTCTGCCATATATGCGCTTTCATCGTAAACGGCATTATGAAGAGCTGTGTTTCCATTTTCACCTTTTTCATCTACATTAGCTCCATAATTTAAAAGTAATTCTACTACTAAGTTTTTCTCTTCTATACAAGCAATATGAAATGCTGTGTTTCCATCTGCATTCTTTTCCTCTATATTAGCTCCATTACCTAAAAGCAATTCTATTACATTATGATTTGAACAAGATTGACAAGCAAGATGAAGCGCTGTTTCTTCAAAATTATTTTGCTTATCAATATCACGCCAACCTTTAGTTATAAGCAATTCTAATGCATTGCTATTATTTGACATAGCAGCATAATGAAGAGCTGTATTTCCATCTTCATCCTGTGCCTCTATATTAGCTCCATTATCCAAAAAAAGCTTTACCATATCTTTTTTCCCATTGCTAGCAGAAACCTGAAGCAATGTTCTTCCACGTTTATCCTTTTCTTCTATATTAGCTCCATAATTTAAAAGCAATTTTACTACCTCACTATGACTTTTTATATTAGCAAGCTGAAGAGCTGTTCGTTTTTTTTTATTTTTCACGTTAATAGCAACTCCTCCTTTTAAAAGACATTCCACTATATTTTTATTGCCTCCTAATGAAGCATAGTGAAGCGCTGTGTTTCCATCTTTATTTTTTACATTTATATTACCTATATTTTTTAACAATGATTGAATATTTGCAATATCTCTTTTATCAATTGCTTTAAATAATTCTACGCTTGAAGACAATTCCATGTTTTGAAAATTTTGCCCTAAGCCACTAGATTCTATAGATAAACATAATAATGTTATAAGTGATAATATTTTTTTCATACTTTTAATATAACATTAATTGATTTAAGCACAAAATAACTATAATTTAATACAAGATTATTAATCTTTTTAATATGCATTAGCTCTATAATTTTGCAATATCACTATGCCTGTTTGCATTAGCAACCTGAAGAGCAGTATTTCCATCTTCATCCTTTGCCTCTATATTAGCTCCTTTTTTTAAAAGAAATTCCACTATATCATGATGACCTTCTAATGAAGCAAGATGAAGAGCTGTTCGTTTCATGCTACTACTTTGCACGTCAATAGTAGCTCCTTTTTCTATAAGAAATTCCACTACATCATGACGGCCTTCTGATGCAGCATAGTGAAGTGGCGTTTCACCTTTACCTTTTTCATTTATATTAGCTCCATTTTTTAAAAGAAGCTCTACTATATCTTTTTCTCCACAGTAAGCTGCAACATGAATAGCTTTTCGTTCTTTTCTATTTGTCACTCCAATAGCAGCTCCTTTTTTTATAAGCAATTCCACTATATCATGATGACCTTTTAATGAAGCATAGTGAAGAGGCGTGTTTTCATTATTATCTTTTTCATCTATATTAGCTCCTTCTTTTAAAAGAAGTTCTGCTATATCTTTTTCTCCATAGTAAGCTGCATCATGAAGCGCTGCATTTCCATTTTTATCCTTAGTATTTACATCAGCTCCATTTTTTAAAAGAAACTCTACTATATCTTTTTGTCCATTAGTAACAGCAAGACTAAGCTCTGTTTCTACTCGTTCTCCCATATTAGCTCCTTTATCTAAAAGTAATTCTGTTATATCTTTTGCTCCATGGTAAATGGCATAAGCAAGGGGTGTGTCTTCCTCTTCATCCTTTGCATTCATATCAGCTCCATTTTTTAAAAAAAACTCTACCATATCTTTTTTTCCATTAATAACAGCAAGATGAAGCGCTGTTTTTCCATTTTTATCCTTAGCATTTACATCAGCTCCATTTTTTAAAATAAGCTCTGCAATATCTTTTTTTCCCTCGCAAGCTGCATAATGAAGAGCTATGAATCCTGCGTAATCCTTAGCATTTACATCAGCTCCATTTTTTAGAAGTAATTCTGCTATATTTTTTGTTCCATGCTTGGCAACAAAATTAAGCGTTGTAAGTCCTTGCTCTCCCCAATTTTTTTCATTTATATTAACTCCTTTGTCTAAAAGTAATTCTAGTATATCTTTTTTCTCATAGTAAGCAGCAAGATGAAACGCTGTATACGTATTTTCATCCTTTGCATCTATATTAGCTCCGCTACTTAAAAGAAACTCTACCATATTATAATTACCACTTTTAGCAGCAGCATGAAGCGCTGTTTCTCCAGAATTATTTTGCTTATCAATATCAGCTCCTTTGTCTAAAAGTAATTCTACTAGACCCTTATCATTTTTTTTACAAGCAACATGAAGTGCTGTGTTTCCATCTTTGTCTTTTGCATCTATATTATCTATATTTTTTAACAATGATTTAATCTTTCCAATATCTTTTTTATCAATTGCTTTAAATAATTCTGCGCTTGAAGACAATTCCATGTTTTGAAAATCTTGCCCTAATCCACTAGACTCTATAGATAAACATAATAATGTAATTATTGATAATATTTTTTTCATACCTTCATCATAACATTATTTACTTTTAATTCAATTTAAAAACAACTATAACTTCACAAAATTATTAATCTTTCTTAAGATGCATTAGCACCAACTTAAATGTAATTTTTCTATCTCACTAAGTAATTCTGCTATATCATGATGCCCATTTGCATTAGCAACCTGAAGAGCTGTTCTTTCATTTTACACATCTATAGCTCCACTATCTAAAAGAAATTTAATTTTTGAAGTATTTTGTATATTCACAAATTCAAATAATGATTTATTTGCAAAAATTGCACATTTTGCTCTAAGCAACTAGACTTTATAGGCAAACATCATATGTCATTATTGATAATATATTTTCTTCATTCTTAAATAATTAAATTAAATTTTTGCCAGGATTTTTTCTTTTGTAAAACCAAAATGATCCATTATATCTTTTCCTTTTCCAGACAGTCCAAATTCTTCTATATTAATTACAAGTAATTTTTTTCCAAAAGCATATTTATACCATATATTTGAGTTACTTGCTTCAATACAAATTATATATTCAGAACTAAATATTTCTGATTTATATTTGCTACTTTCTTTTTCAAATAAATCTGTTGAAATCATTGATATAACTTTTGATGATTGTTTCAAATCATTCAACTCATCTGCAATTTCGCATGCCAATGGCACTTCTGATCCAGTGGCTATTATAGTAATTTTTGCATTGTTTTCACCTTGAATCATATATGCTGGTTTAATATTTTTATAATCAACATTAATATTTTTTATTTTTTGCCTGCTTAAAACTAAAACTGATGGAAAATCACTATTCAATGCTGCAATCCAAGACCATAAAGTTTCTAATCCATTAGAGGGACGAAAAACATTTAAATTTGGAATCAATCTCAAACTTTCTAAATGTTCAATAGGCTGATGAGTTGGGCCATCTTCTCCTAATGCAATAGAATCATGAGTTGCAATAAAAATCATTGGAACGCGCATTAAAGCTGCTAACCTCAAAGCAGGTCTAGCATAATCAGTAAATGCTAAAAATGTTGCGCAACATGCTTTAAATCCAGACAACGTCATTCCACCTGATATAGCTGTCATTCCATGCTCACGAACTCCAAATGAAATATATTTTTCACTTACCTTTGTATTTGTTGATAAACCTAGATCAGCGGATCCAAAAATAATATCATCATATTTTTCCGATAAATGCTCTAATATAATTCCAGAAGCTTCCCTAGTTGGCATATCTTTTTGTAATTTTTGATAAATATTTTCATCGTATCCATAAGTTTTATTTTCACTAATTTGATTTTCTTTATTAGCGAAATAACTTTCATTGTTTTTAATAACTTTATCCCAAAATTTCTTTATTTCAAGTGGAACTTCATAATTATCATAATTTATATTGAATTTATTTTTCAAATCTTCAACATCTTTTGAGTTTAATATTTTTCCATGAATTCGTTCATCATTTTCGTAATTTGATCCATATCCTATTATAGTTTTACATCTTATCAAAGTAGGTTTTTTATTATTTTTTGCTTTATTAATAGCATCATCAATTTCTTCAATATTATTTCCATTAATTTCTATAATATCCCAGTTGTAAGATTTAAAAGTTAAAGGAATTTGGTCTTCTCTAGATAAATGAGTTGACCCATCAATTGTAATTTCATTATCATCCCAAAACACTATTAATTTATTTAAATTCCATTTGCCAGCAAGAGAGCAAGCTTCATGTGAAATTCCCTCCATTAAATCACCATCGCTAGCAACAACATAAGTATAATAATTTTTATTTGTAAAAGTTTCTGCTTTTGCCATTCCAACTGCCCATGCAATTCCCTGCCCTAATGGACCAGTTGTCATTTCAATAATATCGCTTTTTTCAGGATGACCAGGCAAATCAGAATGTATTTGCCTAAATGTATTTAAATCTTCTTTTTCAATCTCATTAATGCAATATAACGTGGAATATAATAACGCAGATCCATGACCAGCTGAAAGAACAAATCTATCTCTGCAATCATGATTTTTTTTGAATTTTAAATGCTTAGACCACAGAACTGTCATAACATCTGCCATGCCAAGAACAATTCCTTGATGACCCGAATTTGCTTTATCTATAATATCAAGAGCTATACACCTAATAAAATTTGCTGCATTTTTATTCATAATTATAATTCTGACATAAAATTAACTTTTGACACATAATTTATCTAAATTATTCTTATAGATTCTATTTAATCAATTGGACGCAGAAGTTTTATTATAGATTCATCTGTTGCATAAAATACTGCTTCATTATTATATTTATCTTTTGCATTAATATTAGCTCCATGTTTTAGAAGAAACTTAATAATAGTTTCATTACCTTTTTTAATAGCCATATGAAGAAGTGTATTTTCCAAATTATCTATTATATTAACATTCGCTCCATGTTTTAGAAGAATTTCGCATATAGATTGGCGATAATATTGAATCGATAACTTCAGTAGAGAATGAATATTAGCTTTGTTTTTAAAAACTCCATTTTTTAATGCAAGCTCTATTTATTCAGTGTTATTTTCCTGAATCACTTTATACAATATTAATCGAGAATTTCAAGTTGATGTAGGCGTAGGAGTGGTTATTCTTATACAACAAGCCTAACAACGGGACATCAACAACCTTACGCTAATTGTCAGAATTATTTCTTTGATTTCGAATTTTATTCAAGCCTTGCTCCAAAGATATTTTTTATAAATAAGAAACATAAAATTGATAAAATTTTATGCATGCTAGATTATATAATAATTAATATACTTCTATTAATATTACATCAAATATATAAAAAGAAACTTAGATAATTTGTTAGATTTTAAGATTGGTTTTGAGAAGCTTCAAACTCTTTTATCTTGTTCTCTAGTATTTCAGCTGCAACTTTGATTTGAGAAGTCATAAAAAAACTTTTGACATTATAACTATTTTTACACTCTTCAACCAAAGATTTGTAATTAGGCAAATTTATATATTCATTCATGAATTTTGCTACTAGTTCATCAAGTAAAATAGTTTTAGGCTCTCCTAAGAATTCTTCAATTTGTTGATAATCTTTAAAATTCATTCTTGCACCAATCTCCATACCATCACGACAAACATTATATTCATATTTAGTATCATGATTAATAATAAACCTAGATCTGAGCGAGCATTCTCCCAATTCTTGCATATTAGATTTAGTTATAATGTTAATATTACGTAATTGGAATAAAACACATATTTGTAGCAATACTCTCTCTTTTTTAAAAAACGGGTTATGAATGATACTATCGCTATCAGCAATTATATTCTTTCTATCAAAAAAATTAATCCTACTTATAAAAGAACAAAGTAACTCTATTTTCAGAACCAAGATAGATTCATTTTCAAAAACATTCATAATCTCATCAGAAATGTGACTTATCAAAGCAACTGGAACATTACTATAATCATCAATTTCAACATTACCAAACAAAAAATCTGAAACTTCAAATCCATTTTCTTTATTATTTTCTATAAAGCTTAAACACTCTTCTGACTCTGGCAAATTCTTTAATCTTTCTATAAATTCATTATTAAAATAATTAGATATAGTATCTTGTGCATCTTTATTATATATCAAATTTTTCATTTGATTAATTGTTATTGCTTCGCTATCTCTCAATTCTTGTATAAATGAAGTATTAAAATCATTCAAACACAATCTAGCTGCTTTTGAAAATCCAACAAAGCAACACATTGTTAATATAAACTTATTCACTTTTTAATAATAACATAAATATATATATATCAAAAATTAAACATTAACTGTATTGTTTTTAACTTTGTGAATTAAAATCTAAACTTAATAGATCTGATGTGTGTTAATGATAAAAGAAACCTTACCTCTTTTTGTTTTTTTCTCTATCTCTAATTCCTTTATGCTTAACTATTAAATTCAAATGTATACCATTTAATCCAGATGAATCAGCAAGTTTTTTTTCTAAAAATCTCAACCTAGGTTGAGGAATATCTCTACTAGTAAACAAACCAAAAGTAGGTGGATTAATCCCTAATTGAGTAATATATTTAATTCCAGGAACAGTTCCCATATCTGTATTTTTTATACTTGCAAAATATTTATTCAAAGAAGACGTTTTGACTTTTTGTTTCATTTTCTGCTCAAGCTCACTCATGCAATGCAATAAATTATTCATTCCATGTCCTGTAACTCCAGAAAGAGCAATACAATTCACGTCATAAAATCTCATCTTCAATTGTTTTTTTGCATTAGCTAGAACTGTCAAATTATTAACTTGATCCCACATCCCAATTCCAACTATAAGTCCTTTTCCAGCAGACCAAACTTTATCCATCAACATCAAATCTACTTTGTTGATTCCTTGAGTAATGTCTATTAATACAACAAAATTATCAACTTTATCATTCAAAGATTCCAATAATCTATACTGACTGGCTTTTTCTAATTCACTAATGTCATTGTTTTTTCTATACCCAGGAGTGTCTACCATTCTAAATATTCTATTTTTAACTTCTACAGTAATTTCATTTGATTCCTGAGTTGTTCCAATTTCATCTTTAACAACAAACCTATCAGTTCCTAACAATTTATTTAACAATGTAGACTTTCCTACATTAGATCTCCCCACAAATCCCCACGAAGTTGTTTTTTTGACATTATAATCTTCAAACCAGCTAGAAAGATAACCTATTAATTCATTAACTCCATGGTTCCTAATAACAGATATATTTCGCACTTCTAAATTATTTTTCTTACTAATTTTGCAAGGCAAATCTGATTTGTTAACTACAACAATAACTCTTTTTCCTGATCTCATTGCGAACTGAAGAAATCTCTCGCTTCTATCTCTCCAACCTAAATTATCAATCATAATAATAAAAGCATTAACACTAGGAAGCTTATCTAAATAATGATTTATCTCTTCTATTTTATTAATACCAGGCAAATCAACTAAGTTGAAATTTCCACTAATAGCTGTTTTTACAATCACATCCCTTGTCAAATCTCTAACATCACCAACTAAAGAAACTCTTTCTCCAACTATTTTATTAAACAAAGAGGACTTACCTACGTTTGTTTCTCCCAATAAAACAACATTTGGTATAGGATCAAAAACTTTCATTTAAAATTTCTCTTTCTTTATTAAACTTAATTGATGAAAATTTCATAGCCATATGTTCTTTCTGGGACCACGAGCATAATTGTGAAAAACATTATAATAATGAACATTTCCTAACTTAGAAATAACTTCCTTATATTGATGATACACGCTAAGTTTTCCATTAAATGATAAAGAGAATAAAGTTTTTCTTAGAATAAAATAAAACTCATCATTTGAATTGTATTTCTTTATAAACTTTCCATTTTGAATATTGCTTATATCTGTAACCAAAACTTCATCTCCCACAACCAAATAAATAAATCTACTCTTATCAAATAGAGCTTGTTTTAGACCTTTTAATCTTTTTTCATAAATTATTTGTCCATTTTTATTTAGTATAATAAGCCTATTATTTATTCTTAATACAATATTATTTTCATTATTAATAACATCAAAAGAACTTACTTTTTCAGACAACATATGAAGCCAAATACTTTCTCCATTCAAAATGTTAATTGCAGAAATATTTCCATCAAAAGAAAGTGAAATCAAATTTCCATTCATAAAATTGCAGCAATTGCTCATTCCAAAATCTGAATCTCTTTTTTTTGACCACATCAATTCAAATTTATTGTTAAAGCAGGAAATGTTTCCAGTGGTATCACAAATTATTAATTTATTATTTAAATATAGGGCTTTATCAAGAAGGTTTTGACAATCTCCCTCAAAAACAATTTTACCATCATTTTTTTGCAAAACAAGAAACCTAGAATAAGCATCTCCTAAAATTACAAAAGGCCCACATTCAAATATACATACTCTTTTAAACAACCTGATTTTTGTTTTCCATGATTTGCTTGATAAAAAACCTCTGTCATAATCATAGACATAATTTTTGTGAACTTGGGAAATTTCCTTGAAATTAATCTTAGGAATAAATCTTTTCTCTTCCAAGTTAATGTTTGTTTTAAAAAACTTCAAAACAAAAAGCTTTTCTTCAACTTTACTCCACATAGCGCTGTCTTTTTCACATCCGCATAAAAATAAAGATAAAATTATATATAAAATTTTCATGCTTCTCCAAAAGGGTTTTTAACAGAAATATTATTAGAAGCAAGCAAAGGAAGCATGTTCAAGTTGTTAGGAGTAGATTTCAAATTAATCACATTAAGCTCTTTAATCAATTCAGACCAAGGGCTATTAATAGAAGAAAATTTAATTATTTTTTTATCAGCATAAAAATCATATAAAATATGCGCTAATACACCAAAATTATCATCACTTTTTATAGATGTTAATAACCTGTTGAAATCCTTATCTAAAATGTTAACTCTTCTTGAAATCAAGTTAGAAATCATTATGAATTTTGGAACAACATATAAATCACCTGTTTTATATGGGATATCACCCCAATCCATACTTTCATCACTATTTAATAACATTAACATGATTTTCTCAGATTCCTTGTTTTTTTTATTGATTGTATTAATATAAAACAAAGAAAAACATGCTAAAATAATGCAAATAAAAACAAAATTTTTAGACATAAAAAAATCTTTTATTCTGTCTTTAAGATAGTCATTTTTTAAATCTTCCATAAAGCTCATAAAATGATTTTACGTTATAGTTGTTTATATTTCAACGAACTTATCAACAAGTACAAATCTTTGTTTATACGAACTTTGATAAGATTTCAACAAATTCCACGTTACATATAACATAATAATCATATATATAATTTATTTATTTTCTAAATTAATGTGTTAATATCAAGAAAACAATGCAAATAAAATTTAAAAATGATAATTTATTAGATATAAATAATTTATTTATTGAAAAGAAACTTTTATTATACTTTTCAAAGCAATTTTGCATTTCCAATCAAATGTTACCTTTGAGCTTAGAAAAAGGAATTTTGACAATTGCTACCAATGATCAAAAAATAAACCTTAGTGAAAAAATATATAATCATGTTAAATTTGATCAACTAGTTATTAAAAAATGTGACTTAGAATCAATAATTTTTTATATAAATAAGTTTTATAATATATGCAATGTATCAATAAAAGAAACTTTGCTGAAAGAAAACAACTTAGATATTGGAGAGCAAATAGTTGATAAAATTTTATTAGATTCTTTTCAAAAACAAGCTTCAGACATTCATTTTTGCCCTAATAAAAATGATGTGGAAATAAAATACAGAATAAATGGAATATTAAAAAAGTCATTTGATTTTAACAAACAAAAATGGAGCTCTGTTTCCATAAGAATTAAAGTTATGTCTGAAATGGATATTTCTGAAACTAGAATTCCTCAAGATGGTAGCTTTTCCAAAGAAATTTATGGTAAAAAAATAGATTTTAGAGTTTCTTGTCATCCAACTATGCATGGAGAAAATATAGTTTTAAGAGTTTTGGGAAATAGCAAGTCTCTTGATTTGAAAAGTTTGAGTTACTCCAAGCATATTATGAGTGACTTTGATGATTTTATAGACACTCCTGATGGGTTGATTATATTTACTGGACCTGTAGGTTCTGGAAAAACAACATCATTATATAGTCTTCTTTCTTGCTTGGACCCACATCAAAACAATATAGTAACTCTTGAAGATCCTATAGAATATTCCATTCCATATATAAGGCAAACTGATATAAATAAATCTCCTAACATGAGCTTTTCTTTGGGAATCAAGTCGTTATTGCGACAAGACCCTAACATTATGCTTATAGGAGAGATTCGTGATGCTGAAACAGCTCAAATGGTAATGAGAGCGGCCATGACTGGGCACAAGGTATTTACTACTTTGCATACCAACAATGCCATTGGAGTATTTTCTAGATTGATGGAATTTGGAATTGAGAAAAGTTTATTAGTTCAATACTTAAGAGGTGTTGTTTCTCAAAGACTAATCAGAAAACTGTGTTCTTGCAAGCAGTTAGTTGAAAACAATCTTTCAGGTAATATAAAAAAATATGTAACATCCAGGTTTGTATTCAAAGATGTTGGATGTGAAAAATGTAATAATACTGGCTTTTCTGATAGAATTGTTATTGCTGAAAGTTTGAAAATGAAAAGAGATGTTTCTCATGATGTGACTTTGTTTTCAAATAAAAATATAGATAAATACATTCCAGAGGATTTCAAAACTATTGCGATGGATGGAGTTGAAAAAATCAAAAATGGAGAAACTACATATGAAGAATTGAAAAAATTTGTTGATATTTTATAGTGTTTTTTAAGTACTATGCTATCTCCAAGAATGGAAAGAGGATTAAAGGAATTGTAAGGTCAGACAATATTGAAAGCGCTTCTTTTCTTATAGAGGAACAAGAATTAAGCATTTTATCTATTAAAAAAAAGTGGTTTGTTTTTCATAGTAAATTTTCTGATTTTGATTTATTTCTGATGTTTGATTTTCTGAGCAAATTTTTATCTAGCGGAGTAACGCTGAACAAAGCTTTAGAAATGATAGGAAGTTGCAATATAAAAACAAGTTCAATTTGTTCAGAGATGAAAAATTTAGTTTTAAAAGGAGTATCTTTTTCTAAATCTTTAATTCGATATGATTATAAATTCAATAAGAACAGCTTAGCTGTATTTTCTGTTATAGACAAAATTGGTTCTTTAAGTGATTTTAGTGCATTTTTAGCTAATAATTATAAAAAATTGCATTTAAGAAAGAAAAAAATTAAAAGTAGCTTGAGATACCCTATTACTTTGATAGTGTTTTTTTTCATATCTTTTTCTGTAATAGTTAATTTTTTAGTTCCAAATATTATTTCTTTATTAGAAGATATGGGAGAAGATATTCCCTTTGTTTTAAGGGCTTTAAATAATATATCGAAACACTTTAGTAAATATATTATGGGGTTAGTTTTTATTCTTGTGATTGGCATTATTTTTCACAACAAGGTGGATTATTATTTGAATAAAATTCCTATAATAAAAAAATATAGATTTTCAAGAGATTTTTCCTGGTTTTTTTATATTAATCATATAATGCTGAGCAACAATGTTAGATTATTAAATAGTTTTGAAATAACAAAAAAAAGTATAAATAGTAGACAAAATCTTAACATAATTAATAAAGTATGCGAAAATGTAAAATCGGGTTGTTCTGTCAGCAGAGCTTTTCATTTAAGTAATCAAGATGATTTGTTAAATAATATGATTGATTTATATGAAAAGTCTGCAAATCTTCAGAACGGATTCAAATCTATATCAGAAATCTATGAGAATGAAATGTTCAAAATACTTGATTTATTATCAGAGTATGCTCAGCCATTTGTTTTGAGTATTTTGGCTATTCTCATAGGAATAGTTGCATATTCAATGATGATTCCTGTATATAGAGCTTTTTAAGATAGGGTTATAATGATTAATATATTTAATAGAAAAAGTTTTGGTAATAATTTAAATGTAATGTTTCATAAAGATTTTATTGAAAATTGTATTGCTGATGAAAACATAACAGATATTATAGTTTCAGAAATGCCGGGGCAGTTGAATTTTTTTGAAAAAAGAAAATGGATATCATATAAAAAAAGTTTGTTGCTTCAAAATACTAGTTGTAAAAATTTTGTTGTTGATAAATGGTGCATTTGGATTTATACAAATCAAAAAATCACAATTAAAAAGTGGGCTGTTTTAGAAAAAGTTAGAAATTTAAAGAAAGTCATCAATGATATTTCAGAAAGTGAAATATGGTTTTTGGATGATGGAAATACTAAAATTAGTTTTTGTTTACTTAAGGGAGTATTAATTCACTTCAAAGTTATTAAGGATTTCTCTGATGAATTGTTAGAAACATTTGTAAATCATATGAAAAATTATACATTTATTGCCCCTAAAGTTAGAGTTTTTGGTAGTTCTTTTGATTTCAATTATGATGTTTATTCGTATTCTAAAGATATAATAGAAAGAAAATTAGATGTAAAAATAGATAATTTGAAAATGAAATATGTAAAAGACATTTCTGATTTTATTAAGATATGTTTGATTAATGCTTCTACTTTAATTCTTGTAAGTGGCCTTATATATAGATTTTATTCTAGCACTCAAAAACAAGAAAATGATATTATGAATTTAGATAATCGTATTTCTCTTGTTAGTAAGATGTTGTCAAATTATCCGAAAATAGATCATATATTGGATTTGAATTATGATGTAAGTAATACTAAAGTTCTGCAGTTAGTTTCTAATATATACAGTGAATATAAATTAGAGGTTGTTTCTAAAAATAAAATAAAATTATTAACTAAACTTAGTAATGATGAAATGAGAAAAATAAATCAAGTATCAAAAAATATAGGAATTAAATTAATATAAGTTATTTTTAGCAAAAAAGTATGAAATAAAAGTCATAAGGTATTTTACTTTGACATTGATAATGTTAAATTTCGTTTATGAATGATAACTCATTAGAAGATGTTTTAGCTGCTATTAGAAACCAAGTTAATCAAAAAAAAGAAGTTTCTGATGAGGTTGAAAATGATCATGATAAATTAGTTGAAGAAAATCCAGTTGTGGGATCGTTGACAAAAGAAATAAATCCAACATTGCATAAAATCAGGTCATCAATTGAAAAACTTCAAGAAATCAATAAAGAGCGTGAGAGTGTAGAAATAAGAAGAACTGAGACCTTTTCTGTTTCTGAAGAAAGTCTTGATAGTGCTATGAAGCTTTTGATTAACAAATGGATTTTAAGCAATGAAGATAAAATGATTAACCAACTTCAAGATAGCGTGCAATCTGAAGTTTTTTCTAAGAAATTATTGCAAGAAGCTTTATCTAACATTTTAACAAATAACTCTTCTTATAAAGACTATATGCAACAAGTATTGTTGCAATATGTTAAAAGCAATGAAAGCTATATTAAACAAAGCATAGAAAAAACAATCCAAGTTTCAATTAAAGACAATTTATATCAAATAATAGAAGATGTTATTCAAAAAATAATGAGGGAAAAGTGATACCTGTTGATTCAAAGAGATCAACTAATGATATAAAAACTAACTATGTTAATCAAATTATAAATATAGAGAAAAATCATAGCTATATAAAATGTGATAAGTATGACTCTGTTATAGTTTTGCCTCCTCCAAACATAACTGGTAGATTGCATATAGGTCATGCTTTGAATGTTTTTATTCAAGATTTGATGGTTCGCTTTGAAAGGTTTAATGGTAGGAATATTTTATGGATTCCTGGAACTGATCACTCAGGAATTGCTACACAAATATTAGTAGAGAAGTCTATTATGCCATTAAGCAAATATGATCTTGGGAGAGAGAAATTTCTAGATAAGGTTTGGGAATGGAAAGAAGAATATCAAAAGAGAATTTATGATCAATTACATTCTTTAGGAACTTTATTAAATTGGGATTATTCCAAATTTACTATGGATGATGATTTGCAAGAAAGTGTTTCTGAGTCATTTTGTGAGCTATATGAAAATGGTTTGATTTATAAAGATAAAAAAATAATATATTGGGATACAGAATTAGAAACTGCTATTTCTGATTTGGAAGTAAGATCTATAGAAAGCAAAGGCAAGTTATATTATATAAAATACAAACTAAAAACTGGTGATTATATTACTGTTGCAACTACTCGTCCAGAAACAATGTTTGGAGATCAAGCTATTGCTGTAAACCCTAAAGATGAACGTTATTCTGATTTGATTGGAAAAACTGCAATTATTCCTTTAACTAATCGAAAAATTCCTATTATTTCAGATTATCGCTGTGATATTAATATGGGAACAGGAGCTGTAAAAATAACTCCAGCTCATGATTTTCTTGATTTTGAAATAGGAATGGATCATGATTTGCAACCTGAATCTATCTTTGATATTAAAGGAAAATTAATAGGGAAATCAGTGCCTGATAAGTACTTAGGAATTGATAGACTTGAAGTTAGAGAATTATTAGTTACTGATTTAAATGACCAATTAGAAAAAATAGAAGATAAGAATAATGTGTTGCCATTTGGAGATAGATCTAATTCATTATTGGAACCAAGGTTAACAGAGCAGTGGTTTGTAGAAACTGAAACTTTAGCTAAAAAAGCATTGGAAGCATTAAAAGAAATAAAGATTTTTCCTGAACATTTTATTAGTGTATACAAACATTGGATGAATAATATTAAGCCATGGTGTATTTCAAGGCAGCTATGGTGGGGTCATCGAATTCCAGTTTGGTACTGCAATAATAAAATTATTGTTGCTAAAAATGAAGATGAAGCCAAAACAAAAGCAATAGATTTAGGATTGAACATTGCTGATATAAAACAAGATGAAGATGTTTTGGACACTTGGTTTTCATCTGCATTATGGCCTTTTGTTACAATTGAAAATAATGGTTTATCGAATAGTTTTTATCCAAATGAATTTTTAGTTACAGGTAGCGATATACTATTTTTTTGGGTTGCACGAATGGTTATGTTTGGATGTTTTTTCAAGAAAAAAGTGCCATTCAAGCAAGTATATTTACATGGATTAGTTCAAGATGATTTTGGAAAAAAGATGTCTAAGTCAAAAAATAATGTTATAGACCCAATATCTATTATAGAAAAAGAAGGAATCGATGTATTAAGATTTGCACTGATTTATTCTTCAATACCTGGGAAAAATATTAAATTTGGTGTGAAAAATATTGAGCATTCAAGGCATTTTTGCATAAAAATATGGAATTTATATAAATTTTCTGAAAATCATATTAAAAACTCAAAAGAAGTAAAAATCACTCATATATGGAATTTATGGATTATAAACTATATAGATTATAACCTTAATATTATTAAAGAATCTATTTCTGAATGGGATTTACATAAGTCTTCTCATAATCTATATCAAATGATATGGAATACTTTTTGTAACTTATATTTAGAAGGTGTAAAGTGTTTGTTAAATTCAACATATGAAGAAGAAACCAAACATACATTAAGTATGTGTTTTAGAAAAATATGTATTGCTTTGAATCCTTTTATCCCATATTTAAGTAGTTATATTTTTAAAGATTTATTTGGATCTGATATTTTAAATGAAAAATGGCAATCTAATAAAGTAGAGCTAATAGAGTTTAGTGAAATAAAATTTGTTAGAAGTATTTTAGATTCTATAAGGTTTTGTAAAGCAATGTTTGATGTAGATAGTCAGTCTATTTTATTTGTTCCTTCAAAAAATACATATGAAGATTTACATGAAATTGTGGAAAAAATTACAAAAAACAAGATAGAACTTGCAAAAGAAAGCAGAAATAATGATATTCCCTATCCTATTCATGGTGGATACTTATGTATTCCTATTAAAGATTATGATGAAAGTAAGATAAGAAATAAATTTGTAAAAATCAAAGAAGATTTAGAGAAAAATTATATGAATGCTAAAAACAAGATAGATAATGAATATTTTATGAAAAAAGCTCCAGATGATGTTAAAGAAGAAATGAATAATAGAATAGAAAAATTTAGCCAAGAATTAAAAAAGGTAGATAATATAATCAGAATATGGGAAAATTCATTATGATTTTTGTGTTTTTAATTTCTATTTTTCTTATTGGATGTAGCAGTATTAAACATGGATATATAATAAAAAACAATGTTGTTGGCATGAATAAACATGATTTTTTTAAAAAATATGGAGAGTCTGTAGTTAAACATCCAATGAATTCCAACATAATATTTTATTTTGAATCTTATGAAAAAAGTTTATTATTTCGCAAATCAAAATGGATGAAAATTGAAATTAAAAATGATGTGATTAGTTCTGTAAGAAATGGTCAAATTGAAAAAAAGTTGAAATCAGTTCCTCATGTGAAGCCGAATCTTATTAAGACAAAGTGGGTTAGTGAGTTATTTGATTATGTTGGATCTGCATCAATATAGTTAATTTTTAAATTGGATTATATTTATAATGTACTTAGACATCCTACCCCCAGTAAAAAGGTCTAAGTATATTATTATATTATTTTTAAAAATAAAATCAAGCAGAGTATAAATTAATATATTCTGAGAATAAGTTTGCATTGATTATATTTAGTTGATCTATAGATTGAGTTGGTAATTGATTCATAAACTTTATTTCTTCTGGATAACTATATATTTCTGTTATATCTCGCTTTTCATCAACTTGTTCTTCTCCACTTAACTCTTTTATCATCAAAAATTTTACTAAAATATCTGCACTTAACTCTCTCTTTTCTAAGATTTCATCTTTCATTTTGTACATTACTTCATCTGCTTCAGAATATAATCCTCCTACAAATGAATATTTCTTGAATTTTCCTTTGGCTGTTGCTTCATCATACTTCTTTTTTACATCAAATTTATCATGATACCCTCCAACTGATTGAAATATTCTGTATGGGTGTTGCTTTCTATATGGGTATCCTATTTCGCTATATTCTTGCATTATACTTTTGAATTTTTCAAATACAAATTCTAATTCTGAAACCGGCTCTCCTCTACGATTTTTAAAATCAGAATTCGGATCAACTTTAACTTTCAATACGCTTCTATTTCCAACAAGTTTATTCCATTCTTCTTCTCCTATCATTCTTCCAACATATGAATACTCAACTCCCGTTGCTCCATATTCTTCAAATGCCTGATCATATTTGAATTGAATTCTTTTTAAAGCTTGAGAAGTTTCTATAAAATCGTTGGATTCAATGTATTCACTATCTATTACTTTATGTATCACATAATATTGAGCAAATCCTTCTTCCCAATTTGGTGATGCAATTCTTGATGGTAAAGATTTTCTTAAAAATTTACGATAATTGGATTCTGATTCTCCTAATTCTTGATATTTAGGCCTCTCTACGTACATGTTCATCAACATGTCGAGCTTTTCTACAGGACTCTGACCCTCCATGGCCTCTAAAATGATATGTTTTGAAGCTAATATTGAAGTTTTGTCTCTTGATAATGTTCTATATTTTGCATCAGCTTGCTTTGATATATCTTTTATAAAAGCTAGGCTACCATTGAATTTTTGGGTTTTATATTCAATGCATTCTTTATATTGATACTCAAAAAACTTGTATAATTCAGTTTGAATGTATTCTTTATGGGAGCTTTTTGCTTCTTCGGAGGCAAAAGTTCTTGATTCATGCTCTTCAATTACTTTTCTTGCACCATTAATTTGATACATTACTTCTAAAAATAATTTCTGATTATAATTTCCATATCCTTCTATAAATTCTGCATATTCTTTATGTATCGAATTTAAAAACTCCTTGTCCTCGTATATAAATTTTAACATAGCAAAGGCACTTTGAGCTTTATTATCTAATGCTGTAGCCCATTTATCTCTCTCTATAATATTCATGTTATAGAATTTTTTTATAAATTCATCAGTTTTCTTCCTGCATAATATCATTGCATAAAATATAAATTTACAATCTTTTTCAGAAATATTTGGGTATAATTTTTTAACTGAAATTACTCTAGTATCATATCCTGATTGATTAAATCTATCTATTCCTGCAGAATCAATCTTCTCTTCTTTCATTTTCTTAATAGAATCCTGCACATCAGATTTTCTTTGAGAATTAGTATTTAATGATATACCTATAGTTTCCTTTAATTGATCTTCATTAGCAGTAATGCTTATAGATAAAAATAGTAATAATGCTACCTTATGTAGTTGTTTCATAAAACCTCCTAAATTTTAATAGACCCTATTAAACTTCATTGCAATGTTAACTGAAATTTAACATATTTTCTATATTTTAAGCTCAATGAAAGCTTTTGTGCATTCCATCAGATTAGTGAGATTCTTTTATAACTTCTCCTTTAATATTAAATTGCTTCCAAATTCCAATTTTATCATTGTTCTCATATTGACCTAATTCAAATATTTGAGTTGATTTAGGGTGATATACAATATGATTACCATATAACAAATCATTTTTATAATTTTGCTCTTGCATCAAATATGCATCTTTAAAAGAGAAAAATGTACCATTCTTAAGTCCTTTAATATATTGTCCCATTTGTAATAATTTCCCTCCAGAAAATGAATACATAGGACCATGAGGAACTTCATTTTGATAATTCATAATTAAATTTAAAACCCCATCTTTATATATTTCTACTGTTCCATCAATTTTTCCTTCTTCATAATTAACTCTTTGAGAAATTCTTCCGTCTTTATAATAAATTATTTCTCCATTTTTTAACCCATCTTTTAATAAATGCTTCTCACTTACCTTTCCATCTTTCATTATTTCCTTGAATTCATTGTCAATGAAATTTTCTTTTTCATCTAATTCACATTCAGATTTTTGTTCTTTAATAATATCTAGAATCTTACTACTATGCTCATCAATAGGTGCATCATTGAATTTTATTTTATTTGAATTATTCATTAGTTTAAATTCACCATAGTTCCTTTAATATTCAATATTGCAGAAGCTTTTACATCCATCATTGTATCACTTTCCATTTCAACAATTGATCCTTTTATAGATAATTTTCCTCCAGCTTCAATAGATAAATTTCCTCCAGATTTCAATGTAAGATTCGACATCGCTTCATATGTGATTTGATTTGCGCTAATTTCCATATTTCCTCCGCTAATTTTGATAGTATAATTACCGCTGTTAATAGTTAAATTTTTATTACCAGATATAGTTTCTTTTTTGTCTCCTGAGTCTAAATTGATTTCCATATCTCCTTTTGAAATTGTTATGCTAGAATCACCTTCATCTAATTGAGTTTTCTTATTTCCTTTTGTGATTTCTAAATTATAATTTCCTTCATCAATCTTATTAATTTTATCTCCTTTTAATATTTGAGTTAAAAATTGCTTTGCTTCTTCTGATTCTAATTTTATTTCTTTATTTCCATTTTTAATTATTAAAGTATCATTTCCATCACCATCAGTAGGTTCTTCTTCTCCCATTAATGTAATTTTTCTATCTCCACGCTCGATAATTAATTCACTAGATCCAGTTTTGATTGTTGATGATTTTCCATCTTTTATAATTTCTTCATAGTCTTTTTCTGCTTGCAAGAATATTTTTTCTTCACTAGCTTTGTCATCAAAACTTAATTCATTAAACCCAGGCTCTTCATCATCTTCAGTTTCTTTAAGAGATTTAGTTTTCAATCCAGTTTTTATATTTTTATCTTCTGTAGTCATATCATATGGGGGCAAATTACTTCTATTATAAACACATCCTGTAATTATAGGGCAATTAGGGTTTCCATTTTCGAATGATATTATTACTTCTTGCCCAATTCTTGGAACGAAAAATCCTCCCCAATTATTTCCAGCTCCTCCCCATTGAGATACTCGAATCCAAATTGCACGATCTAACATTTCACCTTGGCTTAAAATTTTTCGATTATTATCCCAATGAAAATAAACTTTTACTTGCCCTAAATCATTTGTATAAAGTTCTTGATCTTCTGGACCAACTACTATTCCAGTTTGAACGCTCATTATTTGACGACGAGGTTGTGTTTTTACTTTGAATGGGATATCAATTTTCGAAAAAACGGCTTTGTTTTCATAAAACAACTTCATTTCATCCCCTGAATCTTGGTTATAAGAATTTCCATCCGTATCATCATAAAATAATCTATGAGTGACTCGCTTAACATAATATTGCCCATTCATTTCTATGTCTGGATGGTGAGTGAGGACAAATTTATATCCTGGACTAACTTCTTGGCGTTGAGTTGTAGCGTGATATTCAATTTCAGTTGAATCAACATATTGTTCATTTATATTTTGATAATCTTTGGTTTTTTGCTCAGTAGTAAATGTTTCGCTATAAATATCATTGGCATTTTTCTTTGTTGATTCTCCTAAAATATTACGCTTTTCTGGATCGTAATCTGGATTATACCCATAAGTATTCACTCCTGAAACTACATGTTGATGCACTTCTTTCCATTCTTTAATATATTTATCATCAAGATTAGTGTAATCAACTTTCGCATAATGAAGTGGTTTTGACTCTGTAAATGGATCGATTTTATCCATCTTGTAAACTTGCTCTACATCTCCGTCAATTGGCAACCCATTTCTAGGAGCTTTCCCAAGTTTATCTTGAAATTTTTGAGATAACTTTTCATTTGTTTTGCTAATATTAACTTCTCCATCTGGTTTATAAATATGAATCGCGTTGGCATAATCAATGTAGGTGGAGAAAGTTTCGGTAGAGGTGGAATTATTATTATCTTCTTCATTAACAGAAACTCCAGAGATATTCCAATCATCCAAATCTCCATCATCATCTTCCTCTTCCGGATCAGATTGAGGCATCCCTTGTGGATTATTGTAAAATACAATTCCACTATGTTGAATGCTATGATCAAAGCAGTAATATATTCCAAAATCTCGTAAGATTCTATTTAAAAAATCCCAATCGCTTTCATTATATTGAACAATATATTCCTGATATTCTTCTTTTTCATCAGTTTCGAAATTTGTTTTATCTTGATAATTAATAAAATCAGATCGAGGATGATTATATAAATGTAATTTATAATCAGCATCAAGATCATCCATCCAGGCATCGACTGCCATTTTCCCGAAGAGATCAACTTCTGTATCACCTACATCTTTTTCATTTTCATCATCAATCTCAATTCCTTTACTAGCTGCATTTATACTCTGTAATTTAATATTTATAGTATTCTTTCTCTCAATATAAAATTTCTTCATATCTTCAATCGAAATTCTAACTCTATCTTTATTTATTTTATTATCTAAAGGCATATGATTAGCTTTTATTAAATTTTCTATAATAGATTCCATCAACTTTGCTTTATTAAATGGGACATAACCATCGGCATTTTGTCCTCCATCGTTAGGAAAGAAAATACGATTTTGAATCTTAGATAATCTAAACTGTACTTCGGGCCTAATGACGAAGCTATAGGAATACAGCTTTTTGGAAGTATCTTCATCAACAAATTTCGGACCATTATATGACCATTCAGTTGCAATACCATGCCAATGTTTTATATCTGCATGAGGCTTTCCAATTTTTAAACCAATATGCATATTTTTCCCAATTCCACTTGATGGTAATTTGAATAAAAATGATGCTTCTCCCTTAATATAAAATGGTTTTGACAATTCTTCTTCTATAGTCAATTCATAAATAAAGCCCTGACTATCTTCATAAGTTTGATTTTCCCAATCATCACAACCAATATGCGCAATTGGAACACTACTTGTTTTTTTAGTTTTTTCAAAATACTGACTTATATCACCAAATATATCTATTTCATTAACACTAAACATTTAAATTCCAAAATACTTTATAATATAATCAAAAATTGATACTAAGAAATCTTGTGAACAAGAATTATATAGATATAGTGATATGGAATGCACAAAAGCTTTCATTGAGCTTAAAATATAGAAAATATGTTAAATTTCAGTTAACATTGCAATGAAGTTTAATAGGGTCTATTAAAATTTAGGAGGTTTTATGAAACAACTACATAAGGTAGCATTATTACTATTTTTATCTATAAGCATTACTGCTAATGAAGATCAATTAAAGGAAACTATAGGTATATCATTAAATACTAATTCTCAAAGAAAATCTGATGTTCAAGATTCTATTAAGAAAATGAAAGAAGAAATAGAAGATTGTGGTTTTGAAGCTTATGATATTACTTTAAATGATCATATGAATCAAATTATTGAAAATATTGAAAATATAGCAAAAAATAAAATAGGTTTAATAAAATCAATTATGCTTTTAGATGGAAATGATGAAGAGGCATATGCTATTGATTTATCTAAATTAACTGTTAAAGACTTGCAAAGCAAAGCAAAGCAAAGCAAAGCAGATACTATAGAAGAATATGCAATGATAAGATATATATACGAGGACAAGGAGTTTTTAAATTCGATACATAAAGAATATGCAGAATTTATAGAAGGATATGGAAATTATAATCAGAAATTATTTTTAGAAGTAATGTATCAAATTAATGGTGCAAGAAAAGTAATTGAAGAGCATGAATCAAGAACTTTTGCCTCCGAAGAAGCAAAAAGCTCCCATAAAGAATACATTCAAACTGAATTATACAAGTTTTTTGAGTATCAATATAAAGAATGCATTGAATATAAAACCCAAAAATTCAATGGTAGCCTAGCTTTTATAAAAGATATATCAAAGCAAGCTGATGCAAAATATAGAACATTATCAAGAGACAAAACTTCAATATTAGCTTCAAAACATATCATTTTAGAGGCCATGGAGGGTCAGAGTCCTGTAGAAAAGCTCGACATGTTGATGAACATGTACGTAGAGAGGCCTAAATATCAAGAATTAGGAGAATCAGAATCCAATTATCGTAAATTTTTAAGAAAATCTTTACCATCAAGAATTGCATCACCAAATTGGGAAGAAGGATTTGCTCAATATTATGTGATACATAAAGTAATAGATAGTGAATACATTGAATCCAACGATTTTATAGAAACTTCTCAAGCTTTAAAAAGAATTCAATTCAAATATGATCAGGCATTTGAAGAATATGGAGCAACGGGAGTTGAGTATTCATATGTTGGAAGAATGATAGGAGAAGAAGAATGGAATAAACTTGTTGGAAATAGAAGCGTATTGAAAGTTAAAGTTGATCCGAATTCTGATTTTAAAAATCGTAGAGGAGAGCCGGTTTCAGAATTAGAATTTGTATTTGAAAAATTCAAAAGTATAATGCAAGAATATAGCGAAATAGGATACCCATATAGAAAGCAACACCCATACAGAATATTTCAATCAGTTGGAGGGTATCATGATAAATTTGATGTAAAAAAGAAGTATGATGAAGCAACAGCCAAAGGAAAATTCAAGAAATATTCATTTGTAGGAGGATTATATTCTGAAGCAGATGAAGTAATGTACAAAATGAAAGATGAAATCTTAGAAAAGAGAGAGTTAAGTGCAGACATTTTAGTAAAATTTTTGATGATAAAAGAGTTAAGTGGAGAAGAACAAGTTGATGAAAAGCGAGATATAACAGAAATATATAGTTATCCAGAAGAAATAAAGTTTATGAATCAATTACCAACTCAATCTATAGATCAACTAAATATAATCAATGCAAACTTATTCTCAGAATATATTAATTTATACTCTGCTTGATTTTATTTTAAATATTTCTATATTTTTAAGAATAGTGCAATTATTTTGTAGCTTGAAAAAATTATACGCCATTATATAAGCTTAGCGCTGTGCATACTGCAGTTTCAGATCGTAATATATTGTTGTGTAAATTTATTTTATTATATTGTTTTAAAATTTCTAAGTCTTCCTGCGACCATCCACCTTCTGGTCCAATCAAAATACCATCCCCTTTCCATTGATTAATAATATTTGAATCTGTTTTATCAGCAACAACCCAATTATATTTTGGTAAATTATATAAATTTATATGTTCATATATTTTTGGGACCCCTATTCTTCCACATTGTTCAGCAGCTTCTATGGTTATTTTTTGCAATCTTCTACTGTCAACATTTTTATTATTTACTCGATGAGTGATAAGTAAATAAATTTCATCTACGCCAAGCTCCGTTGCTTTTTCTACAGCTAATTCAAGTTTGTTTTTTTTGATATAACTAATCCCAATTTTTAAATTATTATTTATAGATTTAGACCTTACTTTTTCTATTAATATTATATTGGGAAACTGGATATTAGCAGTCCATTCATCTTGATTATTAAACACATGAATTTTTTGATCATTTTCACATCGCATAACATTTTTTAAATAATGTATTTGTGCTGTGTTCAAATGCATTATGTGTTCTAAATTTTCAATATATATTCTGATCATGTTCTTATAGTGTACATCGGACTCTTTGTAGTATCTATAATAATTGACTCAGTTCCCATAACATTGGCATCATCCTCAACTCCTAAAATATTATGTTTCTTAATTGCTGGAAAATCATTTATACAATCAATAAATTTTGATGCGCTTTTTTTATTAGATAAATTAACACTAGTCATGCACAAAGGGAGATTTACTCTTTGCATTATTTGTTGAAATATTTCATTTTCTGGAACTCTAAGTCCAATTTTATTTGTAAAAATAGATTGAGAATGGAATCCATATTTTTTTTTGGAGTTGATTAGTAATGTAAATGGGCCAGGAAAAAGTCGGGAAGATAATATATTAAGATGTTTTGGAATGTTGAATTGAGGAAGCATCTCTTTTGGAATATGCAAACTAATTGGTTTATCTTTATTTCTATTTTTTAGTTGAAATAACTTATCAATTGATTCTTGATTATCATATCTAACTGCAATTCCATATACAGTTTCAGTAGGTAAAATCACAGGATTTCCAATCAAAATATCTTGTATTATATTCTCAAAATCAGTTTTGTTATACATTTTTATAGTGTATTTATCCTATTCTTGATTAAATAATGCATATGCTTGTTCTCGCAAATTTGATTCTTCTTTTATTTCATTAAAAGGGCTAATTGAATGCATTGCTGCTGCTTTGATTAGATGAACATCAATGATTTCTTCAGGATATGGGCTTTGATGAAGCTCCACAGAACTTTGTGCAAGCATGTATCCCAATGAAATAGTTTTAGAATCTAAATTGCCTTTTTTTCTAATGTGAAATAAAATTTGTCTTATAAGGCCTAATGGATTTACTCCATTATCAATGATTTCAATTATAGTTTTCTTCAAATCTTCAGTATTATTATTCATGATATATTGTGTCAAATTATTAATAATATCTTCTGAAGTTAGTCCAAGCATTTTTTCTAAATCACTAGATTTTAGTTTATTATCAAATAGTAATGCTGCCTGCTCTAAATTAGAAATTGCTTGTCTCATAGATCCATAAGATGAGTACGCAATCATGGATAAAGATTGGGAATCAAACTCAAAATTCTTTTTATGAGCGACATTCTTTAAATGTGAAACTATACTATCTTTTGTTATGCTATTCAAAGAAATTCTGAAACATCGAGAAATAATAGTTTTTGGAATTTTATCAATGTCTGTAGTTGCTAATACGAATTGTATATAATCATTTGGCTCTTCTAGTGTTTTAAGCAATGCACTGATTGCACTTCTAGAAAGCATATGAACTTCATCAATAATATAAACTTTTTTCTTTGCAATTATAGGTTTGTAAATTGATCCATCCAATAAAGTTCTAATTGATTCAACGCTAGTATTGCTTGCTCCATCTAATTCAAATACATCTGGATGAGACCCGCTAATGCAATCAAGGCATCCTTTACAATTTCCACATGGCTCATTATCTTCGTGCTTTTCACAGCAAATCCATTGTGCAATTAATCTTGCTAATGTTGTTTTTCCCACTCCAGCTGGTCCATGCAATAAACACACATTTCCTAAAAGATCTTTTTTGAGGCCATTATGTAATAATTTTACAGCTAATTCTTGACCAACAACATCTTTGAATTTTCTAGGTCTTTCCTGTTTAGGTAAATTACTACGCATAATACTATGATGATATAAGTTTAGATTTAAGACAAGGCAGGCTGCTTGTCCTTATCATTTAATTTGTCTTATTATTTGCAATAACATTGGTGAGAAAGCTTTGTTTGGATTTTCATTTAATATATTATGAACAAAAATATCGCTAGATTGATGCCATTTATTAAATTCTGATTTTAGACTCATATATATATCTGAATTTACTACCCTATTCATAATGTATTTATTTAAATGTTCTTTTGAGCTCTTAATTAAACATTTTAATTCATCTTCATTAAATGCATTTTCATTAAAAAAATCAAATGAATTGAAAAAATACATTCGTCGTTTGTATATTGAATCACTAAATATTTCCATGTATTTATTTGCATTTGATTGTGAGTTGCTTTTTGTAAGATCGTAAAACCATAAATTATTTATATGTTGATATTTGCATTTGCTACTGTTTGATTGATGTTCTATAAAAGCCATTAATATTATTAGAAAATTACTTGGAATATGTTTTTTGTGCAACGCTATTCTTGCTTGCGATTCCAATGAATTGTTAAATATATCTGATGCTTTGAATGATAATTTACTATCATTTATTATCTTTTGTTCGCAAAGAAAATTATATACCTCTTTGATTTGTTTATTTGGCTCAAAGTTATAATCTAGAGTATCGCTATAAGCATAATGAATTGCAGTATATTCAGAATTGCATGTGTTACAATGTGTTTTTTTAACAAAGTTGAAAAATGATTTGTTGAAATCATTACTATCATTAATGTTTTTGAAATCTATACATTTTGAAGTTATGTTTTTAATTACATTTGATACATTAAGTGATTGTTTTAATTGGTATTTATCTACATATGTTAATTCTTTATTTATTGCTTTTGGGACACTATACATGTTCAAGCCCCAAACAAGACTTAGTATTACTTTTTTGTTCACAACTATAGTATGTCATCGATTAATGGAAAATCAATATTTTCTTAATGTGTTCTTAACTTTATTTTAATATAATTAGTTTTGTTGTTCAAAAATTATAAAAAAATCAATAATACATTGTTTTTTATGATGTTGGTCGATAGTAAATAATAGGTTTTATTTGTGTGTTAGAAGAAACTTTGTGGGTCAACATCTATAATTAATTTTATAGATTTTGGCAAATTAAGATTATCAATCCATTTTTTTATTTTGGCTTGAGGAAATATATTTCTAGGATATTTTATTAAAAAAGACCATCTGTATTCATTTTGATATTTATATAATTGTGTTGGCGCTGGTCCCATTATTTCTACTTTTTCAATATTGGGCTTTTTGATTTTTGTTACTATTTCTTCAATTAATTTTTCAGATTTAGATCCTAATATAACCCTAATCATTCTGCTAAATGGTGGCAAATTATATGTTTCTCTAAGTTGTATTTCCTGTTTTATCCATTTATTAATATTTTCATTAGCAATGGACTGTAAAAGTGGATTTTGATCATTATTTGTTTGAATAATAACGGTTCCAGCTTTTTCTGCTCGTCCACATCGCCCTTTTACCTGTGATATTAATTGATACATTTTTTCTGTATTTCGTATATCTCCTGATTGTATTCCAGTATCTCCTTGCACTATTCCAACTAAAGTTAGATTTGGAAAATGACATCCTTGAGCTAAAATTTGGGTTCCAATCAATATATTAATCTCATTGTTTTCCATTTCTTTCATTGTTTTATCAACAATATCTATGCTGTCACTGCTTAATAATATTACCTTTTTTTTAGGAAATAGAATTTGCATTTCTTGTTGTATTTTTTCTATTCCTAATCCATAAAACTTCCATGTTTTTTCTTGTTTGCATTCAGGACATTCTTTAGGTAAGGTTTTCTTTGTTCCACAATAGCTGCAGTGAGTATAATTATTTTTATGGTAAATCAAACCTGCTGTACAAAAATCACATAATAATCTATTGGCGCATTTTGAACAATGAATATGAGTTGCAAATCCTTTTTTATTTAAGAAAAGCATGACTTGTTCGTCTTTATCTAAAGTTTTTTGAATAGAAGTTTTTAGTTCATTAGAAAGCCAATTATTTGTTTTGATAAGTTGTATATTGAGTTTGTGTTTTATGGTTCTTGTAAGTTTCAAATGTTGATAATTTGTATTGTGAGTAGTTTCAAGAGATGGGGTAGCAGATGCTAATACAATTGGAATTTGTTCGTATTTAGCTCGTAAAATAGCAATATCTTTGGCATTATATCGAGGTCCATTTTCTTGTTTATACGTAGTAGAGTGCTCTTCATCAACTATAATTAGTCCTAAATTAGAGAATGGCGCCCAAATTGCTGATCTTACTCCAACAAGAACTCCACCTTCATCACTTGAAGCCCATTTCCATATAGACTGTTTGCATCCATTGTGCCACCTGTATGGAAAAACTCCGAAGCGCTCATAAAATCTACTAACTAACTGAGATGTTAAAGATATCTCTGGAACTAAAATTAATATTTTTTTTCCTTGTTTCCAAATATTGTATAACATTTCAAAATAGACATTAGTTTTTCCTGATCCAGTTGCGCCTTGAAGAAGAATTATATTATGTGATTTCAGTAATTCTTTGGATGTATTAATAACGTTCATTTGATCTTCTGAGAAAAATTTTTCATTAATGCAAATATTAGATAATGGAAATTTTATTTCTTCAATTTTGTTATCATTAATCATTTTTTTTAACTTAACCCAAGTTGCTTTTGTTAATTCTAATGGAATGCAATTTGTTTGCAAATTTAATTCTTTTTGCATATCTATATCTATTTTTAAATAACCAGGACGTAAGTTTTTATATGAAATGATTATCATTTTTAGTATTTGATATAAAGGTATTAAAGTGTATTGATGAACAATGTTTATCCACTGGATAGTTTTTTCGTTTAGCTTATAATCTAAAATTTCATGTATTTCTTTGAGGTCATATTGTGAATTAGTGCTGTGATTATTTATAACTAGTCCAATTGCTTTTTTATCTTTAATGGGAACAATAACAAATTGGCCATTATTTATTATTTCATTTGATGAATATGTATATAATTGATCTTTTGTCCAAGAATATGGTAACAATATATCTATTTTAAAAGTCATAATGAGGCTTTAATGTTATTTTTTCATATAATTTTAGAGTATGATTTGTTGTATTATTAAATGATTTCCATTGAAATTTTATACAATCATCATGTACGTTAATAATTTTAATATTATTTGGGAGAGTATCTTGAGGGTTAAACCAAGTATTATTAATGCAAATTTGCCAATTATTTTGAGATTTAATAACTCCATTTAATTCTAATGTCATGTCTTTTTCTTCATTTTTAATGTTCAAAATTTGAGGTGGTAAAATATTGCTAAAAGATAAAGAGGCGTCAACTTTAGTGAGATGTTTGTCTGATTCAATTTTTGTAATTAAAAGTTTTCCAAATGGAAGATTTTGTAGCAAATCCATAGTTTGTTTTCTTGTATTAAATGTCAAAATAATATTATAAGTAATATAGTTTTCAGTTTTATTTGTATTGTGCAGATTGAAAGTTATTCCATTTTCAAAAAACCACCTATAAATCAATTTCAAGTCAATTGGAGCAGATTTTTGCCATTTGTTTTGAGAGTGTAATATTATTTCGTGATCTTGTTTCAAAGCTTTCAAAGCTGAATATTTTTGCAAAATTTGAGTAGATGAATTATTGTATTTTATATACTCATTGGTCATTATTGCAAACAATAAAGAATTAAAAGCCAGGGAATATAAATAGATTTTTTTCACTGACTACAATTATAATGCATTGTATGTAGATTGAAAATAATTTCTTCGAAATCATCTCCTCATCTTTCGATGTTTGAAAATAATTTCTTCGAAATCATCTCCTCATTGAAAATAATTTTCTATAATTTTTCTTCATTATGAATGCTAAAATATTAATTTTATTGTTTTGACTATATTTTATTCTTATTGCAAGAAAAAATATAAGGCCGAGACCGGAATCGAACCGACATAAAAGGATTTGCAGTCCTCTGCATAAGCCATTCTGCCACTCGGCCATAAGTTCATTATAAATTGTACTTCAACAAAAACACAAGCTTGTTGATTAAGAATATTTATATTAGTAAAATTTGAATAATGAGTCATATATATGGAATGCATAATAATCAAAGTGATTATAAGAAAAAACATAGTCCAATAGAGGTTTTAGATAAGTTAAAATGGATAGATAGTCATTGTCATTTAGATTATGAACCTATGAGCACTAATATCGATAATGTTATGTCAAATATGAAAGAGAATAATGTTATAGGTGCAATGAGTATTAGCACTACTATTGGAACATTAGACAAGTCATACCAATACTTAAAAGATAATATTTGGTTCTCAGTTGGTGTTCACCCATTAGATGATAAAATTGGAGACCTTAAAGGAATTGAAAAATATATTCAACAATGGATTAATAAAAAGAACATTATTTCTATTGGAGAAACTGGATTAGATGATGCTACTGATATTAAAATGCAAATTCCAGGATTTGAATTGCAAATGAATTATGCTGAAAAACATGATATGCCAATTGTATTGCATATGAGAAATACAGAAAAAGAGACGTTAGAGTTAATTAAAAAATTCAAAGTAAGAGGAATTGCTCATTGTTATACTGGTTCCATGGAATTTGCTAAGGAGCTATTAGATTTAGGGTGGATGATTTCATTTTCTGGAATTATAACATTTAAAAATGCTAACAGTGTTCGTGATGTTGCTCAATTTGTTCCATTGGATAGAATATTAATTGAAACTGATGCGCCATATTTAGCTCCAGTTCCCCATAGAGGTAAAAAAAATGAGCCTGCATTTGTTTCTTATGTTGGCAAATATATTGCTCAATTGCGTGGAATTTCTGAGAATGAGTTTTCACAAATAACTACTAAGAATTTTTATAGATTTATGAGGCTGAAATGATTAAATGGTTGCAAAATAAGAATCTACAAAATTTAATGAAAGTTCTTAATCCATGTATGGCTGTGGGTGGATGTGTTAGAGATCATTTAATGAATGTTGATTTTCAAAATGAAATTGATCTGGCTACTTCATTATTACCAGAGACAGTAATTGATTTAGCTAAAAAAGCAGGATTTAAAGTTATTCCAACAGGTCTTCAACATGGAACTGTTACTTGTGTTATGGGAAAAGATGTTTTTGAGGTTACAACCCTAAGAGTTGATGTTGAAACTGATGGTAGGCATGCATCTGTAGAGTTTTCAGAATCATGGGAAGAAGATGCAAAAAGAAGAGATTTAACTATTAATTCTTTGTATGTAGATATGCATGGTAAGGTTTATGATTTTGTTGGAGGAATGGAAGATATTAAAAGTGGGTGTATTAAATTTATTGGGGATCCAGAATTAAGAATCCAAGAAGATTATTTAAGAATTTTAAGATTCTTTAGATTTTTCGCACGTTATGGAAAAGAATATGATCAAAAATCATTATTAGCTTGTGGAAAATATGTTAGATTTTTAACTCAAATTGCGAGAGAAAGATGTATAAATGAGATTTTGAAATTATTAGAATCTGATAACTATATAAAAGTTCTGAAAATGATGGATGATATTAATATCTGGGAGTATTGTGATTTTCCAAAGCCTGACTTTAATGCGCTAGAGAAACTATCAAAGAGAGAAGCTTGTTTAGGAAAAGCATCAGCAATTGCTAGGTTGTCTGTATTCAAAGGTGATGTTTTGAATATGAAATTATCTAATTTACAAAAAAGAAATATTGAAATTTTAAGAAAAGCTGAAATGTCATCTGAATCAAAGCATATTAAATGGATTAATGAATCTCCTGATTATTTATGGGATGATGGAATGATACTGAAAAGTAGTTTTGTTGATTTCTCATTTCTAGATATATGGAAGAAAAAACTTTTCCAATTTTCAGGCAATAAAATTATGACAATAATGAATATTAAACCAGGCCCTAAAGTTAAATATTATTTGGATGAATTAAAATCGTGGTATGTTAATCAAAAACTACCTCCTTCAGAATCAGAAATTATAAGTTATTTAAAAAGCATAAAATAGTATTAAGGGTTTTAACTTATTAATTTCATCATCCTTTTCTTTGGAATTTAATTTATGCTTCTCCTGAAAATTCTTCTTTTAACTTTGTTTTCAGCTATCATTTAATGATGTTATTATGCATTTGCTTAAGCTTTTCTCTATTCATTCGTTGGTTTGCTGCATTATGCTTAAAGTGCTAATAATATTACAATTCAGCAAGATTTTTATATTTTAAAAAGTTTTTTATTATTCAAAAAGAATGCTTAGTATTGATAGCCTATTAAACTTTTTATACAATGAATTAATGTTAACATTTATTTGGACTTTTTACTTATTTGTTGTTTTTATTATGTCCTGTTTAATTTTCCTTCAAAAAGGAGAAAATTCTGTATCTATGAGTCAGTCTAAATTTATGACTCCTAGAGCAATGTCTAATTTTCTTACTAAATCTACATATGTTTTGATTTTTTTGTTTATGACTCTATGTTTGATTATTGGTATTATACTTAAAGACCAAAAAAAGGTGTTGGATAAAGAGTTCAAACATGCTGATTCAATAGAAAATTTAGCAGAAGAAAAAAATGACTAAAATTATTTTTGTTACTGGTGGAGTAATGTCTTCACTTGGAAAAGGTGTGACTGCATCTATGGTAGCTTTATTGCTTAAAAAACGTGGGTTTAGCGTGCGAATGAGAAAATTAGAGCCTTATTTGAATGTTGATGCTGGAACTTTAAGCCCTGACCAACATGGAGAAGTTTTTGTAACTGAAGATGGAACAGAAACTGATATGGATATTGGGAATTATGAAAGATTTGTTGGTATTAAGTGCCGAAAGTCTGACTATATTACTTCTGGGCAAATATTTTCTGAAGTTATTAATTCAGAAAGAAGAGGAGATTACTTAGGGCAAACAGTTCAGATAATTCCTCATATAACTAATAGAATCATTAATAAAATCACTGAAGATATAAGTAATGATACTGATTTTTTAATTTGTGAAATAGGTGGAACTATTGGTGATATGGAGGGATTGCCCTTTTTAGAATCTATTAGACAAAAATCAAGGACTCATGATGTTATGTATTTGCATATGGGGTTGATGCCATTTTTACCCAACTCTAAAGAGTTTAAAACTAAACCTATTCAGCATTCTGTTAGCGAATTGCAAAAATTTGGAATAAAACCAGATATTATTTTATGTAGATCAACAAAATATGAAGATAATTCTTGGAAAAAAAAGATTGCATTATTTGCAAATTTAGATGAAGAAATGGTATGTCCTGCTTGGAATCAAGACTCTTTATATGATGTTTTGAAACAATATTATGAAGATAAGCTAGATGTGAAAATATGCAAATTTTTCAACATTTCAATGCCGAACAAAGATATTACATTAGAAATTCCAGAAAATAAAAAAGATAAAAAACTAAAAATTGCGTTGATTACTAAGTACAATAAGATTAATGATTCATATTGCTCTGTTATTGAAGCTGTAAAACATGCAGCAATAGAAAATAATTGTGATGCAGATATTGATGCTATTAGTTCTGAAAATATAAATATCAAAGAATTGCAAAATTATGATTGCATGATTGTTCCAGGAGGGTTTGGTTCCCGAGGAATAGAGGGAAAAATAGAATCTTTGCGATATGCTAGAGAAAATAATATTCCATGTTTAGGTATTTGCTTGGGAATGCAGTTAATGGTCATTGAAGGACTTCGTAATGTTGCTAAATTAGATGTAAACTCATCAGAGTTCAAAGATGTTGAAAATCCCGCTGTTGGCCTTATTAATGAGTGCATGACTAACATTGGGGGAACAATGAGATTAGGTTCATATCCTTGTGAGCTATCTGGAAAAATGGCGAAAATTTATAATAATAGTAAGGTTTCTGAGCGTCATAGGCACCGTTATGAAATTAATCATTTTTACTATAAAAAGGAATTAGAAAAAGTATTTCAATTAACAGCTTGGTCTCCAGACAAGGTATTATTAGAAGGATTTGAAGTTTCAGAACATCCATTTTATGTTGGGGTTCAATTTCATCCAGAATTTCAAACTCATTTAAATAATCCTCACCCTCTTTTCAATGAATTAATTATTAGCGCTATGAAAAGAAAATCAACTTTATAAGCAAATAGCATATAAATTATAAATTTAAGAAAATAGTGATCACTAGTCTTAATAGTAACAAATTGAATAATATGCTAGCTAAAAGAGATTCACTTAACCTTATTAAGTCAGGCAAAATAAAAGAAATGATTTTTTGAGATAAAAAAAATTAAGTTTCAAATGAAAAATAAGAACGAAAGTTCGAAGTTAAAATGAGCGCAGCGAATAGAACAAGAACGAAAGTTCGAAGTTAAAATGAGCGCAGCGAATAGAACAAGAACGAAAGTTCGAAGTTAAAATGAGCGCAGCGAATAGAACAAGAACGAAAGTTCGAAGTTAAAATGAGCGCAGCGAATAGAACAAGAACGAAAGTTCGAAGTTAAAATGAGCGCAGCGAATAGAACAAGAACGAAAGTTCGAAGTTAAAATGAGCGCAGCGAATAGAACAAGAACGAAAGTTCGAAGTTAAAATGAGCGCAGCGAATAGAACAAGAACGAAAGTTCGAAGTTAAAATGAACGAAGTGAACAGAACAAGAACGAAAGTTCGAAGTTAAAATGAGCGAAGTGAACAGAACAAGAACGAAAGTTCGAAGTTAAAATGAGCGAAGTGAACAGAACAAGAACGAAAGTTCGAAGTTAAAATGAGCGAAGTGAACAGAACAAGAACGAAAGTTCGAAGTTAAAATGAGCGAAGTGAACAGAACAAGAACGAAAGTTCGAAGTTAAAATGAGCGAAGTGAACAGAACAAGAACGAAAGTTCGAAGTTAAAATGAGCGAAGTGAACAGAACAAGAACGAAAGTTCGAAGTTAAAATGAGCGAAGTGAACAGAACAAGAACGAAAGTTCGAAGTTAAAATGAGCGAAGTGAACAGAACAAGAACGAAAGTTCGAAGTTAAAATGAGCGAAGTGAACAGAACAAGAACGAAAGTTCGAAGTTAAAATGAGCGAAGTGAACAGAACAAGAACGAAAGTTCGAAGTTAAAATGAGCGAAGTGAACAGAACAAGAACGAAAGTTCGAAGTTAAAATGAGCGAAGTGAACAGAACAAGAACGAAAGTTCGAAGTTAAAATGAGCGAAGTGAACAGAACAAGAACGAAAGTTCGAAGTTAAAATGAGCGAAGTGAACAGAACAAGAACGAAAGTTCGAAGTTAAAATGAGCGAAGTGAACAGAACAAGAACGAAAGTTCGAAGTTAAAATGAGCGAAGTGAACAGAACAAGAACGAAAGTTCGAAGTTAAAATGAGCGAAGTGAACAGAACAAGAACGAAAGTTCGAAGTTAAAATGAGCGAAGTGAACAGAACAAGAACGAAAGTTCGAAGTTAAAATGAGCGAAGTGAACAGAACAAGAACGAAAGTTCGAAGTTAAAATGAGCGAAGTGAACAGAACAAGAACGAAAGTTCGAAGTTAAAATGAGCGAAGTGAACAGAACAAGAACGAAAGTTCGAAGTTAAAATGAGCGAAGTGAACAGAACAAGAACGAAAGTTCGAAGTTAAAATGAGCGAAGTGAACAGAACAAGAACGAAAGTTCGAAGTTAAAAAAATCTAGAATCTTACATATAATATGAATTTAATTTATTTATAGTAATGATATAATTTGAACAATTTTGCATGATTTTCATACATTTTAATTAAGTGTTTTTTTCAAGTACCAGATTTCCACCTTTGAAACATATTCCTAAATTTCCTTCAAAAAAATCATTAATTTTTTTATTTAAAATTTGATATCTCCAATTATAAATAGAATATGATGTTTTTTTATTTGCGCATATAAATCTAACATTTTCACTATCGCATAACCAATGAGGAGGAATATTTTCTTGTTCTGCTATAATTTTTATTAATGTATTAATTGCATTTTGTAAATTAACATTAATATTTTCCTTGTTTTTAGGAGTAGATTGTATGATATCAAATACTTCTTGTGATTTTGATTTTAATTTTGTTGGTAACATCTTTGCAATATCTGCATGATTTTGATTAGATTCACAAGATAATTTATGCATTACTTTATTATTCAATACCCAATTTGGAGGAAGATTAGATTCTTTTGCAATGTTTTCTCTCCATAATTGTAACATTGTTTTTTTCTTTGTTTGGTAACGAACATTTTCTACTTCATACATTACCCATTCAAATCTTTCTAATTTGTTTAATTTTTTTGATAATATATCAAATAATCCCTCTAAATATTTTACATCATTGGCAGCATATGTAATCATCTCATCTATTAATGGTCTTTTATTCCATAAGGCATCCTGATATGATTTATTAATTTCTATATTGAGAAATTTACTAATTAATGTTTGGTAAGATAATATGTATCCTTCTCTACAAAACGCAGCAGCAATTTGTGTGTCAAAGCAATTTTCTACTTGAATATCAATATGTTTTAGAACATTTAGATCTTGTTCGCATGCATGACATACTTTTATTATTTTAGGATTAGTGAATATTTTTTCTATGAAAGTATTTTTGATATTTATTTTTTGTGTGTCTATTAAAAAAATAAAATTTTGTATTTTTAGCTGTAACAAGCATAGCTCAGCCCAGTAAGTATTTCTTCTATAAAACTCTGTATCAAAAAAGACTATAGATATATTTGTATCAATTAACTTTTCTATCTCATGAAATAGTTTAATATTATCTATAAAAATTTCTTTTATCATTTTTTAGAGTCTTCTAATTCTTCAATCATCTTCATATATAATTCATCTTCTTCTTTAGATACACTTATTTTGAAATTTGTTTTCTCTGAGTTATAGTCTACTTTTTTAGTTGGAGCACTAAACAAAGAAGAATGCTTTGGCTTGAAGAGAGAAACATATACTTTAGAAAGAATTTTAGCATCTATAAGAGCTCCGTGTACACTTCTTTCATGCAATGATATATTAAACCTTTTTGCTAAAGCATTTAAATTTGCAGGAGACCCAGGAAACATTTTTCTTGCTTCTGATAAAGTATCAATTATTTTGTTTTTTAATTTTGGGGCATTACATCTATCAAACTCAGCATTAATAAATCCAACATCAAATTTAGCATTATGAGCTACAATAGTATAATCTTTGATGAAGTCCAAAAACTCTTGGTGTATATCTTTAAAAACAGGTTTATCTTTCAAAAAATCATTTGTTATTCCGTGTATTTTTTGTACAACCATATCCATTTCTTTTTCTGGATTGATATACATATGAAAAGTTTTTCCTGTTTGCTCAAAATTGTTTAATTCAACACATCCAATTTCAACAATTCTTTCTGTAGTATTTTTTAGACCAGTTGTTTCTGTATCTAAAATGATAATATTCATTGTTTGTAGTATAAAGCATATGACTTAAAAGTGCACGTTGTTAAATTTGAAACATAACTGGAATATGATCACTAGGCCTTTCCATTTTTCTATATGATGCAAAACTTTTCAAGGTTCCTGATACATTCTTGCTTAATATATAATCGATTCTTAACCCTTCATAAGGTCTTCTATAATCCCACCATGTAAAATCATTTTTATTTTCTTGATAAATATGAGTGTCTTTAAATCCAGCATCAGTAATTTCTTTCATACTTTTCCTAACTTCTGGAGTGCATAAAACACTGTTTTCCCATTTTTTAGGAGTTTGAATATCTTTATCAGAAATGGCAACATTGAAATCGCCTCCTAATATTATTTCAGAGTCAATTTTATTCCATTTGTTAGCAATTTGTTCAAGAAATTCTTGTTTATATTGATAAGCTTCAGGAGATTTATTTCCACATGGGACATAAATAGAAGCTACATATTTTCCATTAATAAATCCATCAATATACCTTGATTCTTTTGATGTGTTACATAAATTTTTGGTTACATTTTCTATAGGATATTTTGATGCGATTGCAACTCCGTTATAGGTTTTTTGTCCATGTATTTCAAGATTGTAATTGTAGTTTTCAAAAAATTCTTTTGGAAACACATCATCCATGCACTTTGTTTCTTGAAGTAAAATAATATCTGGATTTTCTTCTTTGATTAAATTTTCTAATAATGGCAGCCTCACTCTAACTGAGTTTACATTCCATGTGACTATTTTCATTGTTTAAAGCATATCAAGTTTTCTATATTTTCAAAATACATAATGCGATATTTTATGCTTCTATATTGATATTATATGACATTATATGATATTATTGTAATGATTGGGGTATGGCCAAGCGGTAAGGCATCGGGTTTTGGTCTCGTGATCCTAGGTTCGAATCCTAGTACCCCAGTATTCAAATAGCAACTTTATTAGAAATCAAATTTTTAATTATATATTTAATTCATAACAATCTTTAAATTATTTATTGGTTTGTACTCATTGCTGTGAAATTAGCATCACATACTTTTTTGTCATTAACAAACCCTTCTCCATAAAATTGAAAAATATTACGACGAACTAATGTGTTTTCTATAATAAAATCTACTTTATCTCCAGGAGCTACAGGAGATCTGAATTTTGCTTTTTCAATGCTCATAAAAGCTACTCCAGTAGGAATATCTTTTTTATCTTCCTTGCAAGAATATGCAACACACAAGGTTGCTAATTGAGCCATAGCTTCGACAAGAATAACTCCAGGGACAACGGGATGATTTGGAAAATGACCAGCAAAGAAGTGTTCATTAATAGTAAAGCACTTATGTCCAATTGCTTTTTTCCACACGTCTATCTCAGATACATTATCTAAAAATAAAAATGGAAATCTATGTGGAATAAGATTCATAATTTCGGTTGAATTTAAATGTATTTTATTGCTTATAGGATTATTTGTTGAACTATTTAACAAATTTTCACTCTTCATCTTTATTTATTTCTGCAATAACTTCATCAGTAACATCAATAATGTTTTTGGCATTTGAGGAAAATCCTAATATAAAATCGTAAGGAACTACTATCATATTTTCATGTTTGTCCGCAATTTTTTTGGATGCCAAAGAAACTTTTTCTTTGAATTTTTCCATAGTACTGTTTTGCAAATCAAGCATTTCTTTTTCTTTTTCTGAAATGTCTTTTTCAAAATCTTGCTTTTTTTGTTCAAGGTCTTTAGTTGCTTTAGCAATTTTGGTTTCATTATGCTTAGTAGAAGATTCTAATTTTTTTAATTCTTGAATTTCACTTTGTAATTTTATATCTTTATCTTTCCACTTAGATTTATTTTCTTGATCTAATCTTTCTAGTTTTTTTGTAACTCTTTTGATTAATTTAGATGAATTTGTAACTATATTTGCTTTTATGAATCCTATTTTAAATGTAGGATGCGTATCAGAAAATATTGAACAAGTTAATAATAAACTTAGAATAAATTTTAACATTATTCCTCCTAATAATTACACTAATCTAAAGTTGAATATATTGAAAGAAGTTATTGTGAATTTATTATTTAAATGCCCCTTTTATCTTTTATTGTAGGAATACTTATATGAATAATTTGGAAAACATTTTTTCCAAATATAATTTTGAGAAGTTTATTATTGGGCAAATCCAAAATGAAGTGTATTAAATGAGTTTATTGGTGAGTTTTGTCCGTATAATGGGCAGTTCATACTGCATATAAAGCCAAAAGGTCCAAGTTTGACTTTTATTCCTAGTCCGCATGAAACTACAGCTTTAAATTTGTCTTGAGCAATATCAGAAGTATCATGATTCCAATTCCTCATATCACATAAGCTTTTAGGAACTTGTTTGCTTTTTATTCCACAATCCCATAATGATCCAGCATCTATAAATGCAAACCATTTAGCATTGAAGGTTTTTGGTAACATAACAGGTCCTTGGAAGGTTATAGAAGAGTTAATGGATTTTTTCCCTCCTAATATGTTTAGTCTTAATGTATCTCTAGGTCCATGGTGCTCAAATCCCCTTACATTAGATGATTTAATATTGTCAAACCAACTGTAATTATATATGGGAATATTGTGGGTTACAGACAAGTTAATAGAAAGGTCATATTGAGGGGTGAAATTCTTATTAAAGCTAAGTGATGCATTGTTTTGAATAAAGTTAGAGCTTCCTATATTTAAATTGCTTCCTATATTCACCTTTAATGATTGATCATCATTTCCAATATTGAAAACATATTTTGATTTTAATGATAATTGATTCTTCCATTTATCGAATTTTTTTATATCTTTGTCAAAAAATCTTGTTATTCCGAATCCTGTTTTATATCTATCTTTAGAATCTTTAATATATGTTGAATTATCTTTTATTTCTATGCGCTTAATATTAGTTCCTAATGCCAATGCAAATCCATGGTTCTTATTATAGAAAGACATTCCACTTCTAAGGTCAAATCCTTTTGTTTTTGTTCTAATAACTTGATTGTTTTCAGACCAATATTCAGTTTTATCATCCTTTTCAATGATGCTTGGTGATTTTTGAGATAAAAGTATATCTTCGCTTGCATTAATGGACTTTTCTAATACTGTGCTGTTTTTTAATCTTTTTGCAATTATAGAATATGATCCACTTGCATTATCTGACCTTGTTCCAAAATTAAATACATTATCCTGAAATGTGCTATCTGCGCTTTCAGGCAAAAAGAACAAATCTATTCCTGCAAACCAATGTAAAGGCTTTCCATTAATAAATTTCTCTTCTAATTCAAACCCTATGTTTTTTGAATCTTTTGATATAGAAAAATCTGATTTTAAGCTTTTTCCTAATCCAAGAAAGTTAATATCACTATATCCAATTGTGAATTCATATTCCATAGATTTTTGAAATGCAGCTTTTACGTTAAATAAAATAACTCCAGTTTTTACTTCTTTGAAGTCTATATTCAAATCCTTAAGTCCTGTTTTTGAGGTTTCTGATTGATTTATATT
Source organism: Rickettsiales bacterium (assembly GCA_965233735.1). Lineage (GTDB taxonomy): Bacteria > Pseudomonadota > Alphaproteobacteria > CAJXXZ01 > 1604HC > Cytomitobacter. Next base: position 472,578 of record OZ247501.1, on the reverse strand, counting down.
TAAATTTTCACAAAATCCAGAGTGTAAAATATTTCTTTTACTTAATGCTATACCTTTGGCTGAAATTATATCTCCAGGTTCTAAACTCATTCTTTTCAAAATAGCAGCTTTGTGAGTTCTGTTATTTCCATATATATTTATATCATTAACTCTAATAGGTTTAGTTTCATAAACCCTAAATTTAAAATTTATATATTTACCAGTTTTTTCTGTTTTATAGTCAACTTTGTAATTGAAATAATTTCTGTCATATAGCTCTTTTTCGATTTTATGTTTGAATGTATTTATTTTATCAAGTGAAAAATCCATATTTTTTCCATATGATATATTTAGGTTGATAGGAGAGTCTATTGTTACACTTTTAATTAAGTACTTATCCCCTTCATTTATATTTACCACTAATTTTTGATTATTATCTATTTTTTCTACACTCATAGATTTTATAGAAAAATCTAAATATCCTAAGTTATTTGCATATTGAACTAATTGAGAAGAACTTTGTTGTAATGAGGATGTGCTAATGCTTTTTGAGTTAAAAATTTTGAATATTTTTTTATTTTTCTTTGCTAGTTGGTCATAAAGCTCTGAATGAGTAAGGTTCTTATTTCCTATAAATATTGCCTTATGAACAGGGGTAAATGATTGAATGTTAATTTCAAATTTAAGGTCAATATGTCCATCTTTTTCATTATAATAAGAGCTTACAGTAACATCAGAAGTCTCTTCAAACATTTGATATGTGGTTTTCAATATTTCTTTGGTGGATTTAATAGTTTGATTGGATATAAAGTCTCTTTTTTTCAGTCCTGTTATAGCTTCCCAATTTCCATTCAAAGCAGTTCCATTAATAACGTTATACTTCACGCTTTTTAATATAGGTAATTCTTTAACTGTAACGTTCCATATATTATTTTTATATTCTGCTGTTACACTTTTGAAATAATTCAATTCTAATAATACAGATTTAATTCGTTCTTCATTTATTGAATGTGGGTCCAAAGATTTTAGATGTGACTCTATAACATTTGTGCTTATTCTGTTATTCCCAGAAATAGCATATTTATATTTTTTTGTTTCTGTTTTTTCTATTTTTTCGCTTGAAGAATGAATTTGATTAATATTAATCAGGAGAGCTGAAAAAATAACAACAATATTTTTTATTAACATAACATTCCTTTTATAGCTAATAATAGATCTTGGAACATAAGAAAAAAGAATGTTCCTTTTATAGCCAATGATATATCGTTAAACAAAACAAACAAAATAAGAACTAAAAATATATACGTGCTTACTTGCATGAAGAAATTTGCAAATTTTTTGTTGAATAATTTTAAAAATTCATACATTATTCTTCCTCCATCTAGAGGAGGAAGAATAAATAAATTAATAACTCCAATCCCTACTGACAAACCAATAACCCATTGAATCAAAGAGTAAACTTGATAATTTGACGTGATATAAGAGGTTGTTTTTAATATGAAAATAGGTCCACTAAGCTTTAAAGATCTAGATTTAATAGCATGTTTTAATCCATTGACTTGATTGGTAATCATTGAGTATACGTTATTAAATGAATATTTTATTGATTCCAATAATCCAATTTTTTTATAAAATATTTTGTTTTTAATTTTTAATTTGTCATTTTTTGTTTCAATTACACTTCCATCTTTAAATTTCAATTGCAATATATTTTCTTTACTGCTAATTTGTTCTACTTCTTGACTTTCGAAAAATATTCTTTGCTCTGGCTTCCCTAAGTATAATGTAGATGTAATTGCTAAAAACAGAGAAAAGACAAAATTTCCAAATGGTCCTCCAAGGCATAGAAGTGTTTTAGCAATAAAGCTTAAATTGTTATAGTCACAGGATACATATCCACCTAATGGAAATAATTTGAAAGTCCATATAGTATTGCGAGAATCAGTATAAGATATTAATGAAGGCCCGAATCCTATAGAAAATTCTTTAATATTAGCTTTGTTTACCCTAGCTACAAAATAATGTCCTAATTCATGAACAGTTACCACAATACTAATCAAAAACAAAGATAAAAAAGAGTTGAAAATATTTAAATACACAACATATTTTATATAAGAAATATGAGCAAAGCAATAAGTTTGCTTTCTCAAATAAAAATAAATTATAAATTATAAATACGTATTAATTTATATAAGTGAAAAATATAAAAAAAAATTGGTTAAAATTAAAAGATTTTTTACGTTTAACTACTATGTTCTTTGTAGTTGGTTATGACAAATAAAATACAAGATTCGTTTTTAATGATTTGTTTTCATGAATTTATAAATGAAATATTTAAATTTCGTGAACTGATTTTATTTAATGAAAATGATGCAAGCATAGAAGACATTCAAAAAACATTAATTCGATTTGTTTTTTATAAAAAAGATTTAGCTTTGCAACAGGGAACTTTGATTGAAGCTGGGTATAGAGAGATTTCTTATATCATGACTGTATTTGCAGATGAAATATTTATTAATTTAAATTGGAACGACCAAGAAAAGTGGAAAAACAAAAATTTAGAGACTCAGATATTTGGAACGCATATAGGTGGTAAGAAAATTTTTGAAAATATAGATGAGTTTCTTATATCTAACGCAAATTACAAATATGATATTGGAAGCGCCTATTTATTTTGTTTAGGTTTGGGTTTTAGAGGAAGATATAGAGGTATAAATGATCATGAAATTATTAGTCAGTACAAAGAAAAGTTATTCAGCATGACTAACAATGAAGAGTTAAGCATGATAGATCAGAATTTTATTTTATTTCCTCAAACTCAAAAACATACTGTGGTAAAAATATCTTCTTCTCAAATGTCAAGTTACAAGCTTTGGCTGATGGTTCTTGGCGCTGTTGTTTTAGCTTATATTAGTTTGAGTTATATTTTGTGGAATTATACTACAAACCATGTGTTGTCATTGGTAAAGTTAGCTCAGTATGATATAGGAAGCATTAAAAATGGATAATTTATTTAGTGCTTTAATAATTAGCATTGTATCTGCAAGCACATTTTTATTTTTAGGTAAGTTTTTTTCTAAATTACCTAAGTCTTTTGCTTTTGTTAAGAAATTTGTTGCTAATTTTATAAAATATATAGTGGGCTTATTTAAGACACAAAATGTTTTTTCAAATAGATTAAATGAATCTTTTGATCAAAACATGCAAATATTATATTCATTTTTAGGTAGTGATAATTTCAAATATAAGCTTCCATTTATTTTAGTTATGGGAGCAGAAAAATCTGGAAAATCTACATTGATTAATAGTTTGCATATGGAAAAATCTATAGATGATTTAGCAGAAAAAAATGATTTTTGTAACTGGTCTTTATTTAATGATGCTGTGATATTAGAAATGCATAGTTCTTTATTTTCTTCTGGGCTTTCAGGCGTGTCTTCAGATGGAGATAACTGGAATAAGTTATTAGATTTACTTTCATATCATAGATCAGAAAAACCTATTGATAGTTTAGTTTTAACAATATCTATGAAAGATATTTTAGATGATGATATTAATATTACTAATTTAGCTGAGCATTATTATATTAAGTTATGGAAAATGCATAAAGCATTTGGAACTTCATTTCCAATATATGTTGTAATTACACATACAGATATAATTCCTGGATTTTCATATTTTAGCTCATCTCTTCAGTCATCCCTTCAAGATGATATGTTTGGGTGGTCAAATCCAAATTCTATAAATCAAATTAATAGTGCTGATTTTGTAAATGAAGCAATGAATCATATTATTGATAGGCTTTTGAAGATTCAACAGAAAATATTGGTTAATAATGAAGCTTATGTGAATTCAAATGGTATTTTTATGTTTCCATTTGAGTTATATAAAATAACTGATAAATTGAAAAATATATTAGGATATATATTTAAGAAAAATTCATATCACGATAATTTTATGTTGAGAGGATTTTATTTTACAGGTTCATGTAATAACAACACTTATGTTAATCATGAATTTTCTCAATCATTGAAGAGTGTTGAATTTGGAGAAATCACACATAATTTAGATTTGAAAATTTCGGACAATATTTGTTTTGTAAATAATTTGTTTATTAATAAGATTTTAAAAGAAAGAGGATTATCTAAGGCTTTATCAAGCAATATTCTAGATAACTCTAAAAAAGTTAAATTTCTTCAATGTTCAAGTATTGCATGTATAGTGTTGGGAACTGGTAGTTTGATTTATTATTATTCCAACATTCAAAAAATCAATGTCGGCTTAAAAAATAATATTGCAAATGTGAGGCTATCATTAAATAATGTGAAATTGATATATGGTGGAAAGCATGATGAGTTTGATAGTATAATTTTTGAAGAGCAAGCAATTTTATTGATCAATGCTATGAGCAAAATTCGTGTAGAAGATTTATATTTCTACTCTATGCCTCCATCCTGGTTTTCATCCTTAAGATACAAATTAAACTTTATGTTAGGAAATGCATATTCTGTTGTTATATTTAAGTTTATGGTTAATAAATTCAACCATGATTTAAAGATGCTTGTTAATAGAAGTGTTATGCCAAAAAATAAATCTAAAAATGATTTCAACCCTATTCACTCTAAAGAATTCATTAATTTGTTTTCATATATAAAAGAAGTAGTAAGGTTAGAAAATGTATATAATAAAATGCAAAGAATTCCCTATTTGCGCAACTTAGATGATGTTATATATATAATGAAAAATTTGCTTGATATTGATATGAGAAAGAGTTTTTATAATAATAGATCTGTTTTTCAGAATGCAGTGAAGCATGTAGAATTGGGAGCAGTTAGTTTAGATAAATACAAGCAAAACATTATAAATAACACTCAAGAACTATTTGATAAATTTTTAAACAAATCATTTGAATATCATAGAGTAATGCCTTACATTGATGAGATAGAATTACTATTGAACAAAATGGAGAAGAAAGAAGATAGCAATATTTCAAAATTACATATTGATCTTAATAAATTTGTAGGTATTGTTAACAATCAAGGGTTTAAATGGATTTCAACTAACAAGTTTAACTTAGGAAAGTCTTTTAATAGCTTGCTTTATAAGGTGCAAGATAGCTATATATTAGGACGCCCTATTGCTAAGAATATGAAATCATCAATTGAAATGAAGTTAATTAATTTAAAGGATAAAATTATTATGCATAGAGTTCCATTAATTGGGACAATGTTGAAGCAAGGTAATAATGGAACAATTCAAATCTCTAAGGATTTTGAAGAATTTCAGGGAATGTTAAATTCATTGTCTGGACAAATGTTTATGAGAAATAGGGATCAGCAGATATCTACAACTTTGAAAACTAATTTGGTTAAGTGGAATGTTAGCATTTTAGAAGAAATATCTAAATCAATAGATGAATTCAAACATTTTTCCAATCATAAAGTTCTTCATAAGAGTGAAAAAATTACTCAATCAATGAATATTGTTGCTTGTAATAGTATTGTTCAAAATATAAGAAAAATGCTTGCAGAAAGTCAAAAATTGTTTGATGAATTTGATTCAGAGGAAATGTTTATATCTAATGCATCAAATAACCTAATAAATAGTTATAAGCATTTATTGAAAATTTTAGTATTTGTAAAAAACAAGAACTCTGCATTGTTTGATGATATAAGAGAAATGTTATATAAACAAAGCATTATACTATTAGAAAGAGTGGATGCATTATTATTGAAGAAGAACTTATATAACGTGTATCATGCTAACTTTTATTCTGAAAATCGAGACTCTATGAATAAAAATGATGTTAAATCATATCTTGTTAAGCAAAAAGAGCAATTAGATTTTATTGCTAATTTAGCTCAACCAGCTGTTTTCTTATTGGAAAAAATCTCTCATATAAGCAAGAAAATTTATGTTCCTATTTTCTTGAAATGGCAAGATATTATTACAAATATTAATAATGACAAAGAGGGTAAAGCCAATAATATTAAATCTTTGGAAAATTTTGTGGAAAATTATTTCATAGGAAAAAAAGATGAGGAATGCATTAATATGGAAATACACTTGGATAATGATCATGTTAACTACTTTTCTCAAAAAAAGAATAATTTAGTTTATAGCATGAAAAACAAATGTGTTCTTGATCAATATATTAAAGCAAAATCTAAGTATAAAAAAATAGCTTCATTCTTTAATCAGCATATGATTCATAAATTTCCTTTTAATAAAGTATCAAATTCTGAAATTGAAATTGGTATTATAAAGGAATTTTTGAATTTATGGAAAGAAGGAAATTATGATATAGACATGTTGGATGAATATATTAAGGATCCAAAGCAGCGTCCATGGATTGATTTTCTTAAAAAAATGAAATCAACAGTATCTTGGTTGAAGTGTATTTCAGAATGCACTGAAAAAAATAAAGGAGCATTATTGATTACATTGAGAACTAATCGTGACAATGAATATATGGGAAATTATTTGTCAGAATGGTCAATGAAATTTAATAATAAAGTTATATCAATGAATATGAATGCACAAGAGATTCCTTTTATGCAATATGATTTTCAAAATATATTCAGAATTTCAAAAGAAAGTGATTTATCTTTTATAGGTGGAGAGTCATATACAAAATCATATAAAGGATTTTTTGGGTTTATGAGGTTTGCAAATCAATATAAAAGTCATTTCTGTGGAAAAACAAAGAGGTTTAAAATTGACATTCCAATTAAAGATTGCAAAAACAATAATAAATTAACTGTATGGATGGATATTGAACTGAAAGGAAATCTTAATGAGTGGCCTGACTTTCCAGGATATGCTCCAGCATTGCCTAAAGGAGATTTGAAGCTATGTATAAAGTAGAAGATATTAGAATGAAAATTGAGAACCCTATTCAAAACATTAGAAGCTCAAATCTATATGTTACGTTAGAAGCCTTAATGCATAAAGAAGAAGACACCCTTCCTAAAGGAGTATGGGATTTTGAAGAAACAAAAAAAGATTGGGCTAAAATACAGAAATTATGTTTAGAAATACTGGCTAAAAATAAAAAAGATATACAAGTAATAGCTTGGTTTATTGAGGCTTCTATTTATAATATTCAAGATGATTTGAAATACTGGAAAGATTTAGAATATATATTAGATGAGTTTTTGCAAGATAAAGATAAAGATTTTGCTCATAAGGCATTTATTAATTTAAATAAAGCATTGAAAATTTCATGGCCCAATATAATGATTTTGTATAAAAAAGATAGTTTGAAATATTCTTTGTCTGATTTTATAAAAAACAAGCCACTAGATCAATTTGAGAAATTAAGAGAATTAGAATATAAGAATATTTTATTTGCTATTAAGGAAATGAAAAATATATTAATGAAAATTAATAAAAAAATTAAAGAAGATGTAATGATGAGCTCTATTAATCTTTTAAATGATTATGAAAATGCAATTTTATCTCTTAATCAATTATTGCCACAAAAAATAATTGAAAATAATGAATCCAATAATATTTCTTATATCACTAGTAGAGAAAGTGCATATAAAGTTATCAAGGAAGTTATGGTATATTTGAAAACTCATGATCCGCATAGCGCGACTCCTTATTTATTAAAAAAAGCATGTGAGTGGGAAAGCAAAACATTTGTTGAAATTTTAAATGAGTTTAACGATCCTGTTATTATTGAAAAAATATTCAAGAAAATGGATTAGCTATGTTATTGGTATATCAATGAAAAGAAATTATAATTGAGTAATGAAGTTTTATAAGTTTATATTTTCTATTTTAACAGTTTTATCTTTAAAGTATTCCTTTGAATTATGTAAAACTTATTATAACAAAGATATTATTCTTACATACGGGTTTGAAGATGACTATGTACCATATAATTCATTTGATAAAATGCTTCTATTATTGAAAAAGTCGGCATCTGATAAAAGAGTAAAAGGGCTTTGTATTAATTATAGATATGGGATTCTCAGTGGGTATACATCTTTAAGTAATATTGAAGAATTAAATCAAATTTTAGATTTGATGAAAAAAAATAAGAAATTTGTTCATGTATATTCTCCTTCTTTAGATTTTAAATCTTTATATCTTATTTCTCATGCCTCTAAAGTTACCTTGGCTCATAATAGTGATAGTTATATATCTGGATTGCATTTGCACATTCCTTTTATGAAAGATTATTATAAATCTAACGGAATTAATGTGGATATTACTACTACTGGAGAATTCAAAACAGGAGAAAATGAAATAAGAAGCTCTATGAGTGATGAGTACAGAGAAGGACTTGCTCAATTATTGAAATCAACCTCACAAATTATTACTAATGACATCCAAAAATCAATTAATATGAATAATATAGAATCAATTATGGGTTTTAAAACTAATATAGAAATTGCAGACAAAGCTAAATTTTTCACAATTGATAGCTTTATAAATTGGAAAAATCAATATCAAAATAAAGTATCTATTTCTCAATATGCAAAACAATATAAAGCAATTGAAAATAATTCTAAAATTGTAATATTGAATATTATTGGACCAATTATGTCAAATTCTTCATTTTGTAGTATGTCTTTTTTGAATGAACTAGATAAAATTGGAAAAGATAAAAAAGTAAAAGCTGTAATATTAAGAATAGATAGTCCTGGTGGATGTTCATATCATTCTTCTGAGCTTTATTCTGCTTTGAAAAATCTGAGAAAAAAGAAAACATTATTATCCTCTGTTAAAGGTACAGCTACTTCTGGATCATATATGATTGCATTGGCTGGTGAGAGAATATTTACTTCTAACTCTGCTTTTATTGGTTCTATTGGTGTTATTGGTACACATACGCATTCAAAGAAACATGGAATTAATTTTGAAAGTATTCATTCTCATATGGAAGATGTTAATGAATTTAATCCATTAACCAAGTTGCAAAAAGAGAATTATATTAATTCAGTAAAAAGATCTCTGCAGCAGTTTAGAAATTTAGTTCAAATAGAAAGAAATTTTGATCCGAAATATGCAAAGCAAATTAGTTTGGGTCAGGTATATACAGGGGAAGAATCTATTAAATTAGGTCTTGTTGATGAAAAAGGTGGATTGCTAGATGTTATAAAGCATATTAGTATGCATAAAAATCTTAATAATCCTCAAATAGTATTTTATAATTAATATTAGTTATGTATTTTTATTTAAGTTACATGGTTTTAAATTACTGATAGTTAAATCAACATGTTTAATTAAAACTATCCAATAAAATAAAAACTTATTCACATTAAATTTATTATATCAATTTAATATCACTCTCATTTAATTTACCAATTTGATTATAAAGTAGAATTTTACTTATCAAGAAATGATAAGCATTTCATATTTATTCTACGGTTACAGATTTTGCTAAATTTCTTGGCATATCTATGGGATTTCCTTTTCTTATAGCTAATCCATATGCTAACCATTGAAGAGGAAGTATATATATAAATGGAGCAAGATCATAATCTATATATGGCATTTTTACTACAGCGTGTGCACTTTTAAATGCTTCTGGCTTATCTGTCATGACTATAACCTTTCCACCGCGACTTTGTACTTCTTCAAATGAAGATAGAAGTTTTTTCCATAACTTGCTAGAAGATGGAGCCAAAAATATTATTGCTTGAGAAGAATCATGATTATTATTAATCATAGCTAATGGGCCATGTTTCAATTCACTTGCGCTAAATGATGCAGCATGAATATATGCCAATTCTTGAATTTTAAGAGCCCCTTCATGAGCTATAGGAACTAAGTTTTCTTTTGCTAAAATAAATAAATCTTGTGTATGTGAGCATATATCAATAACTTCCTTGCTTAGTGAAGGTAACATTTTGATTAAATTATCCATTTTTTCAAACAACCCACAAAGATCATCTTTTTTGTCTACATTAGCTAATTTATGAGCCCATAAATATAATGATAACATTTGTCCAGTCATAGCTTTTGTAGAAGCTACGCTTACTTCCTGGCCTACAAAGGTTGGGATAATGTGGTCAACAGACCTAGATAATGTGCTACCTAAAGTGTTTACAAATCCGACTGTATTTATATTGTTGCTTTTGATCTTTTTTAATGCAGATAGAGTGTCAGCAGTTTCTCCTGATTGAGATACCAAAACTAGTGTTTTCTCATATTCAGACATATCAATCCATTCAGATGACATTTGAATTCTACAAAGAATTTTGGCATGCTTTTCTATCCAGTGTTTTCCAACGCATCCAGCTAAATATGCACTGCCACATCCAACAATTTCTATCATTTTTGGAGTTAGTTCTGGCCAAGTGAAAGTATTGTTTAATTTAAACATGGCATTAGATAGAACCATGGGCTGGCTGTTAAATTCATGTGAAAACCATGTATCATGGGACTTATCTATCATTTTAGGGAATTTTATAATTCTTCTTTTTTCATTTGGTATTCCAGAAAATATCTTATATTCTCCTAATTTAATATATCCATATTGTTCATCTTCAATATCAATTACATATTCAGCTAAATCTGACAAAGCTAAGCAATCAGACGCTACAGCAGCAAAATCATCTGAAACAGCAATTGATAAAGCGCTTAATCCTTTTCTTATGAAGAAAATTTTATCAGGGCTGTTTAGATCTAAAAATGCAACAGCGAATGATCCTTCTAAGTTATTGCATAATTTTTTAAATGTGAATTCCCAAGCTTCATCTTCATTGTAAGATTTATTTTTAGATTTATATTCATTTAAATACTCATAAGCTAATTTTAAAATAGATTCTGTATCAGATTCAGTTTTCCAAATATGGTCAGGGTATTTTTCTTTAATATCTAAGTGATTTTCAATTATTCCATTATGTATAACTGCTAGGTTTTCATATATAAATGGGTGCGTATTTTTAATGCTGATGCATCCATGAGTAGCCCAACGAGTATGTCCAATGCCAATTTTACCTTTAATATGTGATTTTTTAAGACCACTAATAGATCCTATTTGCTTGTTCACTTGAATAGAATTGTCATTTATCAAAGCTATTCCACAAGAATCATATCCTCTATATTGCAAGTAATCTAATCCGTTGCAAATGCTTTCATAAACATTTTTATCCTTGTGAACTATTCCTATTAAACCACACATTTTAAACTTTCCTCCTGAATTCTTTTTGCTCAGCTCTAGACACGCTTAAGCAATTAGATTCTATATTTTTTGTAACAACGCTTCCAGCTCCTACTTTTACATTGTTACCTATTTCTATTGGGGCAACATATGAGCTGTTAGCCCCAAGAAAACTATTATCTCCAACAGTAGATTTATTCTTTTGCTTTCCATCATAATTGCAAAATATAACCCCAGCTCCTATATTAGTTTCTTTTCCTATGGATGCATCGCCTATATAACTTAAATGCTTTGCTTTGCTAGATCTTGAGAATAAACTATTTTTAGTTTCTACAAAACACCCTATATTTACATTATTTTCTAATGTAGTTCCTGAGCGCATGTTTGCAAATGGGCCAACTACACAGTTTTCACCAATAATACTATCTTCTATATGAGAAAAAGATTTGATTTCTGATCCCTTTTTTATTTTTACATTTCCTTTGATGGTAATATTTGGATTTAGTATAACAGATTCTTCAATGATAGTATTGCATGAAAGAAATGTGCTTTTTGGATCAATCATTATTGCTCCATTTTTCAATGCATGCATGCGAAATTTATCTTGCAATGATTCAACAGCTTTTACATAATCCTCTGTAGTATTTATTCCTATATCATTATTAGTTTCTATCATTCCTGTTGAAAATCCCATTTTATTGGCTATTCTAATGCATTCAGTTAAATAGTATTCATGATTGATTATAGGAATATTATTTAATATTTTGTGAAAATTTTGTCCTTTGCATACCATCCATCCAGCATTCCTAAATTTAGTTTCATTTTGATGAATATTTTTTTCTTCTATTGAAATCATTTTGTTTTTTTCGAATATTATTCTTCCATATGAATGAGGACCTTCGCTTTTTAATCCTCCAATAACTAATTCATATTCGTTTAATTTATTCAAAGCTTTTTTTATGTCTTCTTTTTCTACTAATGGGCAGTCTCCCAATAATACAACTATGTCATCATTGCTTTCTTCACAAATAACAGATTTCACAGCTCCACCAGTACCTTTATGCGTTTGCTCGTGTAAGTGTATTTTTGCTTGAAGATTACTTGTTTCGATTTCGGAAAACATAGATTTGTCTTTTAATACTATATTTATAGACTTAAAATCTAATTCTTTGCATAAGTTTATAGGATAATCAATTACTCTTTGACCGCATAAATCTATAAATAGCTTAGATGTTTCCCCAAATCTTGTGCCTGACCCAGCTGCTAAAATAATACCAATAGTCATATATATTTTATAACAAATTAAACATCATTATTGCAACTAGTGCAAATAAAATAAAAAATAGATTAAATTTCATGTAATTGTTAATAAATTATTAATCAATCATGTTTTACTATAGGTTTGGCAATATAATTAAAGATAGTTATGTGTATATTATTACTAACAGTTTGATAATTAGTAAGTTAGAAAAAGTAAATAGATTTAAAATTTAAGTATGTTATTCTTCTATTAATGTTTTTTGTTAAATCATATGGATTAGGCAATGATTTTATTATGATATTTGATTCTTTAAATGGTATTAATATAAAATTATTAGCAGATAGAAAGTTTGGAATTGGTGCTGATCAAATAATTCATAGCATTCCATATGAAGATGGGTATGCTGTTAAGTTTTGGAATCAAGATGGATCAGAAGCTTCGTTATGTGGGAATGGAATACGTTGTTTAGCTAAATATTTAAATAAGAAATGGAATAAGTTCTATACTAAATCAGGTCTCATACGTACAGTTAATTTGGATTCTGATGTTGCATTTTGCTTGCCGTTAATTCCTAAAATAGAAAAATTTAACTATAAGCATAGTGCTTATGATATTAATGTTGGAAATGAGCATATTGTGATCTTTGGTGATAGTGAGCCAAATTGGAAGATAGTAACATATGAATTGAAAAATTATTTAAATGATAAAAATATTATGTGGATTTGGAAATCAGATAGTTGGAATATTAGGTCATGGGAACGAGGAGTTGGTGAAACTTTAGCCTGTGGGTCTGGTACAATTGCAGCAGCATGTGCAGTTTGGGAAAAATACTCATCTAATGAGAACCTTGTTTTTAAAACAAAAATTGGAGAATTATGTGTGTTAAAGAAAAATAAAATATGGCAAATTGGCCCTGCCAGTATTGTTGCTAAAGGGGAATTTGTTTTTACATGTTAATTTTTATGCGTTTATTTTCTGATGAATTTTTTTATATTAAATTTACTGATTGTTAATAGAGTTAATTATGATTTTTATTTTTATGATTATGAGTGTTGCTAAATTAAATTCTTCAGCAGAGTTGTTTAAAAGAAGAATTTATGAGAAATTATCTATTTTCAATAACAAAGCATGCTTGATTAATCCTCATCAACTTAGATTTGAGCTTCAAGTTCAAAACAAAAAATTAAATATGTTAGATTTGTTTTTAGAAGTTATTAAGAGTGAAAACAAGCTAGAGGTGATTAATAAAATTGATAAGATTAATAATCTTAGAGAATTAGATGATATTATTTCTTTTTCTGCTAATTCGTTATTAGATAAGTGTTTGCATGTTGATGATGAGTTTAATATTAGTAGTTCTTTAGAGGCATTTTCTAAATATATATATAGCAACATTGAATCAAAAGCAATTTTATTTAATTATAATATGCATCATTTAGAGTTTAATATTGGATTTGCATATAAAAATTATGGAGAACTTACTAATCAATCAGTTTCTCCAAATTCAAATATAGACTATTTAGCAAAAATAATAAAAATAGCTTTTAGCAATCCAGATGTTAATATTTTTATCACTCCATTAGTTGTTCTTATAAATCAAGATTATTATGCAAATATGAGGCATTGCATTACATTCGTTGCAGATAGAAATAAATCTTGGATTATAGATTCTACTCCTAGGTTTTATCCAGTATTAGTGAAAAGTGTAGCCAGTAAAATTAATATGGATCATGAATCTATTACGACTCATCAACAAGGTAATAATAAATTATGCATGTTTTTTAGCATGTTTTATATTAAAGAAATTATATTAAGATCTTCAACGCATACAATTAAACAAAGCATTGATCTTGCAATAAAGTATTTGTATTCTTATGGGAAATCAGGTGAAGCTGCAAACTCGCATGTTGATATTGAAAATATTATGAAAAACAAAAAAAATGATTTAATAAAAACAATTAGAAACATCAGTTCAATTATGGAAAATAAATAATCATTAAAGCAGATATTAGTATGAAAACATTTAATGTAATATAAGGTTATGACAAGTATTAAAATAGCTATTATTGGTGGAAATGGGCGTATGGGGAAAGCTATTATTGCTCAAGCAGAGGCAATGCCTAATACATTGATACATAAAATTATTTTAAAAAATAAAGACTTAAGTAGTGATATGTTTTCAACTGATATTAATGAAATTAATGGATCTGATGTGGTATTAGATTTTTCTAATGCAATATCTACGAAAAATAATATAAAGTATGCTTTAAAACATTCTATTCCTATGGTTATTGGAACTACTGGAGATCACGATGCTGAAGATTATAAAAATGTAAACATTCCTATTTTATGGGCTCCAAACACATCTATATCATGGAATATAATGCGCAATGCAATAGAGAAGATATCTTTATATAGTGATTTATCAACATCTTTAGGAGAGATTCATCATATTAATAAAAAGGATAATCCGTCTGGAACAACAAAACAATTGAATAATAAAATTAATGCTACTCAAATTTGGTCTCTTAGATCTGGAGATAAGATGTCTATGCACCAATTTATGGGTGTAAATGATAAAGAAATGGTTAAAATAGAACATCAGGTTTTTGATCGTCAACTTTATGCTCGTGACGCGTTAACTATATCTGCATGGCTAGTTAATAAATCATCCAATATTTATACTATGGATGACTTTTTAAATGATAAAAAATTCATATAAGATAATTTACTTTTTTAATCTTAATATAAAACATGGATTTTCTATTTTATAGTGGTTCTATATTGTTTGCATATCATTTATTTTTTGCAAATCTATTTGTTGATGCATGTGAATTTTATATGTGTGTATTTGTTATTATTTATTATCACTTTAACTTTATCATTATTTATTATGTGATTAGCACTTGCATATATTATGTTTAGTTGCTGCGCATCGAGCAATAACATCAACCTTGTCATGCAAAACATGCCCATTGTGCCCTTTAGTCCATTTAAAATTCAAAGTCATTTGCTGAAGATATGAGTCTAACTGTTGCCATAAATCTTTATTTTTAACTGGCTGCTTAGTGCTTGTAATCCAATTGTTTCTTTTCCAATTTTTTAACCAAGAATCTATTCCCTTAAGAATATATTGACTATCCATAGTTACATCAAGACTTTCTTTGATATTTTTTTCTTTAAAAAATATTAATCCATTAATCAGAGCAAGTAACTCCATTCTGTTATTTGTTGTATGATCTTCATGTCCAGATTTTGCATATTGAGACTTTCCATCTGTTAATATAAAAGCCCATCCACCTTTTCCAGGATTCCCCAAGCATGATCCATCAGTAATTAAATGCCAATTCATATATATTCCATTCTAAATATTTTGCTCCATAAGATATATTTTATCTTCAATTCACAATTTTGATATTTATAGTTTTTATTTAGCCACCAATAATATGATTTTTCAAGTTTTGAAGAATACTTATCGCTAATCAAGAAGTAGGCATCTTCCATATTTTTTCTATATTTAACTTCATTAACAAAAATATATTTTCCACGTTTTGATATTATATCCAATTCTCCAACAGGGGTTTTTAATCTCCAAGATAATATTTTATGCCCCTTAAACAATAGAACGAAAATCGAAATAAATTCATATATAAGTCCTTTATAATAATGTTTTAATTTAGATGTAGTAGACAAGCTTGATCTGTTATTTTTTTGAGTTTTATTTTTCATTTTCTAAATTCCTTATTTTTCTTAAATTGTGCAATAAAATATAACAGGTTTAATAATTGTTAATATTTTTCTTACCTATATAATTAATAAATATATCATGAAAATCAACTATATAAGTTTTTATAAAAAATTATCAGTGTTAATTTTATCTTTATTTTCAATGAATATCATTTCAGATAATTTTATTTCTATTGGAATTAAATCAAATATTGAGAGATTCAAAATTGAAGAAGGAAAATTCACTAATAGAATAGCCATTGTCTCTGGTGACGAACAATTAATAGGAGGGGATGCGGGGAAAAATATACTTAATTTAGATTTTTTTCAGAAGCGTCATAGAGTTAATTCCCATAAAATATCTTTATCATTTTCTTCACATGGGAAAGAAAGATTATCTATTATAAAAAATATTACATTTAATTTTAATCTAAAAAA
The DNA here is from genome assembly GCA_965233735.1 of Rickettsiales bacterium. Taxonomy (GTDB): domain Bacteria; phylum Pseudomonadota; class Alphaproteobacteria; order CAJXXZ01; family 1604HC; genus Cytomitobacter. The sequence goes on along the minus strand of OZ247501.1, from coordinate 456,052 downwards.
AGCTGGAAAAATTCTTCATAAATCAGACAATTCAGTAAATATTAAAATTGATTATACTCATAATAATAGTGTAAGTGCTGGTTTTGCAGGATTATTCAATCTAAATAACAGATTTTCATTATACTGTGGAGCAGATGCTAGCTTTCAAACCAAAGAAAGCATTAAAGTCAATATTAATGAAAAGAAAATTTTATATTATGATCTTGATTGTTTAAAAATAACTCCATGTGTAGGAACTAGAATTAAATTCAATAAAAAGTTTGGAATAGATGTGGGAGTTCGTTATTTAAGAAAGTTTTCAAAAACAAAATGTGAAGATAGTGAAACTCCTTTAGACTTCAAAACAAAACATTCTTCATTGTATTTTAGTACGTCTTTATTTTTTAAAATATAATATATACGCAAGCATTTATCATTGAATTTTAAATTAGTTAAGAAATGTTTAAATGAAGATTAACAATTAGTTGCAAAAGTGTGAATTTATGTAAAAATATAGTTATGACAATTACAACAAAGTTATTTTATTTATTGATTATGTTGAATGTGTCTCTTAATGCGATGGAAGAAGAAAATGCCATTTCAAGCATTTCAGATTCTTGTCTGCAAACTTCTGAATGCTTACAAGAGTTCTGTTGCGATATTATTCATGAGAGACCAACTAATAGCAATGAGATTTGTTCTTTACAGAGACAAATGTTGAATACAGATGATAATGGAATTCCTAGTGTTATTTCTGTAGAGCAGTTTCAAAATACAAATAATCTTCAAAATGGAAAAGGTGTTTATTACTGGGTTAGTGAGGAATCAGAAGGTGATGTAGAAAGTCCCAGCAATAATGAAGGGATATTTTATGCGCGTCCTTATCAAAATGGTGAGCCAAACCCACTAAGGCCTCATGATGAAATAAACGCTAATTTGAGTATAAGAAGAGTTTCTTTTGCAAGTCCAGAAGTTATAGCAAGTTATTCAATACCTTCTTCAAATGATGAAGAGGCAGTAGATTGTACTTGTTTAACATATGTAAAAAATAGAGTAATAAAATTTATAAAAAGAATGGACAAAAAATCTTTAGTTGAAAACTTATAGAGAATAATTAGTTAGTTATAATATGTTTCTTGAACTCAAGAGCATGCAATGTTAAAATTCATGCATGAATACTACCAAATGTGAAAGCAGTCTATTAAAAGGCAAAAAAGGTATAATAATGGGTATAGCAAATGATCGATCTATTGCATCTGGAATAGCAGAATCTTTTGTAAATCATGGAGCTGAAATAGGTCTTAGTTACCATCCAACTCTTGAAAGCAGAGCTCTTAAAATATCAGAAAAATTGAATGCATCTTTTGCTTACCCATGTGATGCTGAAAAAGATGAAGAAATTAGCGGATTTTTTAATAAAGTTGGAGAACAATGGGATAATGTGGATTTTTTAGTTCACTCTATTGCATTTGCAAACAAAGATGACTTGTTAGGAAAATACTCAAAAGTAAACCAAGAAGGATTTGCAAAAGCTTTAAATGTATCATGTTATTCATTTACTGCAGCTGCTAGAGAATGTGCTCCTTTAATGAAAAATGGTGGATCTATGCTTACTCTTTCATATTATGGTGCTCAAAAATACATACCTAATTATAATGTTATGGGAGTTGCTAAGGCTGCATTAGAAGCTAGTGTTATGTATTTAGCAAATGATTTTGGAAAAGATAATATTCGTGTGAATTGTATATCTGCTGGTCCAGTTAGAACTCTTGCGTCATCAGCAATTCAAAAATTCAATGAATTGTTGTCATGGCATAAGACTCATTCTCCTATAAAATCTAATACTACTTTAGAAGAAGTTGGTGGAAGCGCAACATATTTAGCTAGTGACTTATCAAAAGGAGTTACTGGTGAAATTATATATGTAGATAGCGGATACCATACAATTGGAGTAAGAGATCCTGAAAACAAATAAAAATCAATTTCTTTAAAAATTTCCTTCTTTTAAAAATATATTTTCAAAGCTCAAATAATCTTGGTGCCAATATATGTAAGTTAAATGTTATAAAATATTATCAATATATTATGCATAAATAAGATCTATAAGATAATATTTAATTATTAATAATGTAAGTTAGTATTTTAAAATTTGACAGTCAAATCATTTTTGCAATTTTGCAATTGCTGACCCAATTTTATATATAAATGATAATGCTATGCTCTTTGCAGATGTTGGAACGTAATTATCATATGCAGTTAATGCTCTTTGCAAAGAATTCAAAGATTGAATTGGATGAGCCTGAGGTATGCCCTCTATTATTTGAGACATTTGTAGTGTAATGTCTAATGCTTTGGTTACATTTCCTGATATTATGCACCTAAATGTTGGGTCATATAGTTCAACTAGAAGATTTTTAGAATGTTCTGCTAAGTTATATAGTCCAGTATCATTTTTTAACTTTTGTATTAAATGTTTATACCCTGATGGTGATGCACTTATTGTAGTAGTATCTCCTAGGCCATTTTTATTTGTTATTTCAGAACATAAAGAAAAAAGCTCACTTTGTATCTCACGTCTCATAGTTCTTATAGAAGATGAAAGCATATCACTTCCAATATCCTGTTGCATGCTTCTTATGTAAGACGCTTGTTGGTCATATTGAGTCCCATACATTCCATTTATTTGTGTGCTTGTGAATAACACAATAAAAATTACGCTGTAAATTCTATTCATAAATCTCCTTATATTAAATTATTATGCAAACATTTTATATAAAGTATATTGAAAAATCAATGATATGGATTGAATAATAAGCAATTTTACTGATATCAAAATTATTATATAATCAATTAATTATGCAGTACTTTTTACATGGATTATTAGAGGCGTTTCCAATTAGCTCATCTATGCATTTGTTATTTTTTGGAATCAACATAAAAAATATAGGAATTTTACACGGAATTACTGGATTAGTAACAACTATATTTTTTGTAAGAAAAATAATACACCTATTAGCAGATCTATTTTATCCAGGATATTATTACAATATATCAAGGTTATTATTATTGATTTTAATTCCTAAAATTTTAGTTGGATTTGTTATTAGGGGAATTGATATAAATGTTTCGCCAGGATTAATGTCTATTATTTTTGGTTTTTTATTGTTTTTTATTGATAGATATAGTTCTAAACAGTTAAAAATTAGCGATTTAAATTTATCTATATCTATTATGATTTCGTTATTTAGTTTATTTTCTTTTTTTCCAGGAGCAAGTAGTTTAGGAACGTATTATACAGCATTTAGGTTCTTTAAAATTAATAGAAAAGATTCATTAGACTATGCTTTTATTTTGAATATTTTACCATCATTAGGGGCTTGTATTCTTGAGTTTGGAAATGTAGAAATGAACTATGTTTCAATATTAATTTGCATGCTTTCATATTTATTTTCATTAATATTTTGTCGAAAATTAATAGAATATTTATATTTTATAGGTATTTACAGAGTAGTTATAGGAATATTAATATGCATAAACACCTCAAAATTTCACTCTTATGTTTTTTACTTGCAGGATGCAATAATAATGTTAAAAAACAAATTGATATAAATTCAAGCATAGTAAATAGCATTAATAAAAAAGATTGGCACTCAGCATCTAGATTACTAAACTTTCATTTGAACATGAAAAGCAATTCAACATATTTGCATCTAATAAATGGATTTGTATATGATAAATTATCTAATCAAGATCCATCTTATTCTGGATTATCTATTGTTGCTTATAAAAAGGCTTTGAATATGGATCCAAACAATTGGAGAGCATCTTTATCAATTGGTAGGTATTATTTAAAAGAGCATGAATATAAAAAAGCGATTAGTTCATTTGCTAAAACTTTGGTTATTAATGATAGTAATATCGAAGCATTATATGGGATGGCTAATGCTGCATATGCAACTGGAAACATTACGCTTGCTCGTAATTCATTAGAGAAACTTGTTAAATTATTGCCAGATGATCTCCAAGTATATAGGATAGCAGCTTTGATTCATGCTGCGGAAAACAATGTAGTTAAAGCTAATATATATGCTAATAAATTTACTAATTGTTCAGATGATTTATATGAAGTTAGATATTTGCGTGATAGGCTTAAAGATTGGCAAAAGGCACATAAGAGAAACAAATTCACTGACCCTATTCAGGAAACTTCAAAATTATCAAAAAATAGCAATGTGACAATTGAGTGTGTTATATTGAGTTTTGATGAAACAGGATCATTTTCTAAAGGAAATAACTTTTTAGAAACATTGCAAGAGTTTAAAAAAGATGAATTTGCTAAAGGTTTAAGCGTAAGGTTGGGAAATAGCAAAATAAATGATGCATATAAAATATCTGATTCAGTTTATAAAAGCATTAGTGAAAAGCATAAAATATTAGATAATAGTAATAAATGGATAAATACTGAAAATAATTTAAAAAGTGTTACTAAAGGGTTTACTATTGGGTTTGATAGTATTAGATATAATTTAAACATTTTGAATTCTACAAATTCTGTTATTGATATTATTTCAAGGCCTATAATTCAAGTTGCTCCAAATGGAGGAAGAGGATCATTTGAATCTGGAGACAAGAGCTACATTAATACTTCTGGAGATGTTGGGTCATCGTTATCTCATATTCCATCTGGAGTAAAATTGGAAGTTGAGTCAAAACAATCAGATGCTAATAATGTGATGTTAGCATTGATTCTAGAAATCAATAAAACTGTATTTAAAAATTCATCTGCTGCTTCTAAAGATATAGCAAACATCATACACGCTACGCTTAATACACAAATCAAAGTTAAGCTTAATGAAACAATTGTAATTGGAGGAGTTTATAGTAATGTTAATGAGTCATCTCAATCAGGGGTTCCTGGGTTTAAAGATATGCCAATGATGAATTTGGTATTGGCAAATAAAAACACTCATGCATCTAAAAAATCTGTAATGATGTTGCTGACTGTAAAAGATTCTAATGAGAAAAAAATTATAGAAACAGATATTGATAATATTTATAATATACTGCTATTAAAAGAACATGAGCCATCATTTTTCAAGAATAAATATCATAAAGAAAATCAATTGAAGAATCAAATGCATGTTTATAGAAGAGAAGATGTTAAATTGTTTGGAAGTAGATTGGATGCAGATATAGAATTATTTACAGAGCGCATTGCTAAATCATGAAGTATTAATTAGCAAATTTTTGCTGTTACTTGCTTTCATATATATATTTTTTTTTAGCATTGAATTAATTTCTTGACTTTGAAATAAAACATCATACAATGCATGCAATTAGTATTATCTAATAATATAGGGGGATATTGATATGAAAAATTCTAGTATATTATTACTTGTTATTTTAGCTCAGTTACAAGCTGGAGATAACATCGAAATTGCAGCAAGTGAAAAATCTAATCACAGCGCTCTCACTGAAGAACCATTGAAAGTGCGTGTTGATGAAAATGTTCCGTATATTGAAGATGATTCAAGTGAAAAAGATGGAATTTTTATTGATAAAATACCAAAAAACACATTAATTATATTGTCCAAAGAAGAATCTGATGGGCTTGAGCAAAAAATTGATTATGTAGGAGAAATTAAAGGGAATGAGGGGTCAAGTGACTCAGATGCTCCTGAAGAATCAAGTTTAGAATATGATGCTTCTAATCCAAATACTACAAAAGATAATCTTGATATTTATATTAAAGATAATAGAATTGATATAGATTTAAAGCCAACTGCCCATATTGATTCTACTTTGACTGATTGTAGTAGTGAGATTTTGAATTTTCATAATTTAAGCTATGTAGAAATAGAGCAACTCAAAACAAAAAGGATGGCAAGAATAAAAGAAAATGAAGAAAGAAGAGCATTGTTGCTTGCTGAAAATCATTCGTTAGAAAGGAATGATTTATATTATGATGAAAATAGCGCAAGGTTAAAAATTCACAAAGAAGCAGTGAATAAATTTTGTGGTTTTTTTGCTATATATGATAAATTTGGTGAAAATAATAAAAGAAAAGAAGTAAGTGAATATGAAATAAAAGAATGGAATTTGATTTTAGAAGATGCTCAGCATAGTTTTAATATATCAGAATTAGTAAGAGGAGAAATTATCAAAAGATCAAGTATTAATGTTGATTTGCAAGGATTTTTCGAATTGCACAAACATATTAGGTATTTATCTAAGTCATTATTAAAATTTGAAAGCGATATGAGGAATGTCAAAACATCTGAGATGTTGATTGGAATCAGGGAAGCTGGAACAAGTGAAATAATGTCTAAGCAAACAGATGATTGGAAAAGTTTGGAAACTAAAATGCAAAATGCATATTTGCCTGCAATGTTGATGGATATGAATTCTCAGTTAATAGATATGCAATCAAAAAGTAAGAAAAAAGATGAAATCATTGTAGATTTACGAGACAATCTTCGAAGTGTGGGAAAGGCTTTGTTAAATAGAATTGATGAAAGTATGGAGCACGGAACAGATGTTCAAAAAACATTGCTTCGTATAAACGAACTTGATTATAAGTTTTTTAGTAATGGCGACCTTGGAGAATATTTTAGTAAATTCACTGCTTCTTGTTATGATATTTTTGGTAAAATAACTCCTAAAATTGGAAAAGATAAAGCTAAAGAAATGCATGAATTATTTAAGATTGAAAATATATATAGTGTGCCTTATAAAGATAAGTATATAGGCTATATGAAACAAATGTATGTAAATGAAGAATTTAATATTCCATTGATTAAGTTAGATTTATTAAGCAGTATAATTAGCAACGATGATTCAGGAAGATTGGAAGGTCATCCTCAGCCATATTATAAAATTAATAAAGCTTTAGATGTAATGATTGAAAAAACTCCACCATCTCATGGGGTAGCAATTCTTAAGGAAAAGCTAAAACTATTAAGAGAGTTTGCAGAAGAGAATGATTGCACAAGCTATGATGTTAGTGTTCATGATTTGGTTTTGCATTTTTACAAAAATGAAGTGAAAGATGAAAGTGATATTAATGATTTAGTAAAAAATTGTAAGTTCCGTGATAAAGAAGGAAATTTTATATCATATGTTGAAAAAGTAAAAAAGGAAAAAAAATAGAATCAAAAGTCAAAGTAGAAAAAGTTACATGACAAAAAAAGGTAATCAAACCTTGTTACATAAAATCTATATGGATAAAATATAATATATATAAATTTAATTATATTTGTAAAAAGTTATATTGATAATGTAAATGCATGTTATTTCTAGATATAATGATAATACATAATAATTATTGAAGTTAACCATAAACAATCTTTAGAATATTAAATTATGATTTTGTAAAACAAAATATTTTGTTAATATAGATGTAGAAATTATTGCTAAAAAACACTGATATTCTTTTAGTCAATTTTCAAGAGCTTTGTATGCTATAGGAAATAAATGATATTATTTTTATCTGAAGATATATTGCTTTTTTTTAAATTTCATTTCTATAGATTAATGTTCAGTAAATGTATGTGTTGCTATATAATAGTCTAAATATCTATCTTTTTTATCTCTGAAATCATTTTAATAATCATATTTATCAATTGTAGAAAACAGAGAACTTAAATAATGAAAAGTAAAAAATTTCATGCAATCTGTAATTTTGTCGCAATTGAAATTTTCATACTCTATATTGAATTTGTCTATAATTCCTTGCAAATTACTTAGTTCATCAATTTCGTCAAAAATAGCATATTATTTCTTTTTTGACATAGAAAAATATTTGGAATATCAAATGTTATAAACACAGTCGCAAGAATTTGGATCATATTTAAGTTTTGTATTAATGTTAATTTCATATAAATACATTGTTTTGCTAATTTTTAAATTAGTATTAAGGTCGTGTTTTTTCTTTAAGAAATTTTATTGTTGATTAACCTATATCATTATTCAACCTTTATTTCCTTCTTAAGATTTTTAATAGAAGAAATTGCTGCTTTGATAAAATTCATAATTGTTTCATTTACACAGCCAAAATATGCATTTGAGAAATGATTATATTTACCATAACTAGAAATAATATTTCATGATTAAATCTACAATGTTTACAATTGAATTTATACAGTGATGTTTATATTTTGAAGTTAATTAAATATAATATTTATAATGATATTAAATTATGTTTTTGCGTTTTTATCCAGTTTGTATATATTGAACTTTCTAATGAGATCTTGGCAATATAACAGCTATTTGGATTCATTTTATGCATTTTTCGGGTCACTTATAATTTTATTTCCTTTTGTTTTTTTTCTTAAATGGCATATTGTCCCTATTTTATTTATATTTGGGAAGCTATTAAATTATTTTGAATTTAATGGAGGAATGTTTTCGATCGTTAATGATACTTTTATTCCTAATTTTATTTATGTAGTCACTAGTTGTTATTATATTGTTACTTTTGCATATAAATATATTAAAAAGCCAAAATCCAATACTATTTCTATGCAAAAATCAAAAAAAAATAAAAATAAAACTGTATCTAAATCTTTGTTTTCTTTGCCTAAAATTGGATTTTTATCTACTGCTAAATATAAAAAATCAGAAAGTATTGATAAGCATCTTTTAGAAAAAGTATTGTATGAATTTAATATAGAAGGAAAACTATTGAACCAGCATAATGGGCCAGTTGTAACTTTATTTGAATTTGAGCCAGCTCCAGGAATAAAAGCTTCTCGTATAACAAATTTGGCGGGAGATATAGCTCGTTCTGTAGAATCTTTGTCTGCTAGAATTTCAACTATTCCAGGAAAAAATTTATTAGGAATCGAGCTTCCAAATAAAATAAGAAATACAATTAATTTAAGAGATGTATTAGATTCTGATACTTTTAAAAATAATAATTGTAGTTTACCTCTTGCTTTAGGATGTGATATTACAGGAAAAACTATTGTAGTGGATTTAAGTCAAATGCCTCATTTACTTGTTTCTGGAACAACTGGTTCTGGTAAATCTGTATCTATGCATAGCATGATTTTATCTTTGCTTTACTCTAAAGACCCAGATGAATGTAAATTTATTCTTGTGGATCCAAAAATGTTAGAATTATCAATGTATAATGGAATTCCTCACTTATTAACTCCAGTTGTCACAAATCCAAAAGATGCTGTTCAGGTATTAAAGTGGGCTGTTCAAGAAATGGAACGTAGATATAAGTTGCTTTCTGAAGTTGAAGTGAGAAATATATCTAGTTTTAATGAAAAAATACAAAACAAAACTTTTGTTGCAAAAACAGATGTAAAATATGAAAAAATGCCATATTTAGTTGTTATTGTTGATGAAATGGCTGATTTAATGTTAACTGCAGGAAAAGAAATTGAGGTTTCTATTCAGAGACTTGCTCAAATGGCGCGTGCAGCTGGAATCCATATTATTATGGCAACTCAAAGACCTTCTGTTGATGTTATAACAGGAACAATTAAATCTAATTTTCCAGTTAGAATTACATTTCAATTGGCTTCAAAAATAGATAGCAGAACAATTATGGGAGATAATAGTGGAGCTGAGCAACTTCTAGGAAAAGGAGATATGCTTTATTTATCTCCTGGATGTCCGACAACAAGAATTCAAGCTCCTTTTGTATCAGATGAAGAAGTTCAAAACATAACTTCATTTTTAAAAGAGCAGCGTGAGCCAAATTATATTGAATTACATGTTAAAGAAAATAATTTAGATGAACATGAAAACGATGATCCTATGTATATAAAGGCAGTTGAAGTTGTTTTGAGAGATAAAAGAGTTTCTATTAGTTATATTCAGCGTCAATTGCAAATTGGATATAATCGTGCTGCAAAAATTGTTGAATCTATGGAAGAGCAAGGATTAGTTAGTAAGCCAGACAGAACTGGGAAGCGAGAAATTTTGGTATGATTTTATATATTTTTAAATTGTAATTATTTAGTTTTCTATGTTTCACTTCGTTGCTGCGCTGCGTTCCTCGTTAATTCTTGATTTGTTAAATGCTATATAAATAAACAATTACATTGTCATGATAATATGTTTAGTATTTTTGAAATGGTATTTCGCATTTGATTTCTATGTATTATTTGATCTATAAATCCATTTTTTAATTGAAATTCAGAACTTTGGAAATCATCAGGCAAATCTTCTCCTATTGTTTGTCTAATCACTCTAGCTCCTGCAAATCCAATCAAAGCATTAGGCTCTGCCAATATAATTGTTCCAAGCATAGTAAATGATGCTTGAACACCTCCTGTAGTAGGGTCACATAATACTGAAATATAAGCTAATCCAGCTTCTCGCACTTGTTTAACTGCAATAGTTGTTCTAGCCATTTGAATTAATGAAAAAATACCTTCTTGCATTCTAGCTCCACCAGAAGATGAAAAAGTTATTAAAGGAATATTATACTCTACAGCTAATTTAGATGCATGGACAATCGCATTCCCTAAATCCCTTCCCATAGACCCTCCAATAAATCCAAAATCCATAGATAGAGCAATTGCTTTTTTCTTGCCAACCTGCCCTATTCCCACTGAAAAACAGTCATTAGCTTGGCATTTTTCTCTATATTTTTTCAATCTAGATTTATAAGTTATTTTATCTTTAAATTTAATGGGATCATCTTCTGCGCTTGGTATATTAATTTCTTCGAAATTATTATCCTGATTTTCAATTTTATCAAAAAAAATGTTAAGCCTATCTTTAGCGCTAATTCTATTATGATGATCGCAAACAGTGCAAACAAATAAATTATCTATGATTTGCTTTTTGAAAATCATATCACTACATTTTATACATTTATGCCATAAATCATCAGGTATATTAGATGACTTAAAGGGTTTAAAGGGTTGTTTTATCCAGTTAGTAAACCAATTCATTAATACAATTCTATGATAATTTTCATTTCTCTGCTAGATAAGCTATACAATGGACAAATAATATATATTAATTAACCTTACATAATGACTGAAAGTTTATAAATATAGCGTGAAATTAATTATTTTCATTGCTCTAGTTTTTTTATAAGAAATTATAGAATATAAACTATGTGATAATCTTTGGTATATGAATTTTAAGGCTTAATACTAAAAGCACTAATCAATTTTAATTTTTTTAATATTGCTTATATCTTTTTTCACTCTTGTTGAATATTGTTGGAGAGTAATAAATTATAGTTAAGCAATGAAGTTATATTATCTTATTGTGAAAAATTTAGAATATAGAAAATTATTTATATAAAAACACATAAATTTTATTTATATTGCGTGAATAAAGTTATATGCATTATAGGGATATAGTCTGAAAAAGTTGTAGAATAAAAGCTCATAATGTTGATCAAAATAATTAGAACCTTAACTTATTTTTATGTTTCAAAGTGTAGTTTTAATAGCAATAAATAAGAATTTAGTTTTAATAAATATTATTGTTATTAAGTTAATATGGTAATAGGTTAACAAAATATTATTAAATTTATATGATTAATGCATGATAGTATTTTTTTGTATGTATTTTTTATGTAAAATCGAAGCTCATGACATATTGCAATGGGAATTAGGAATGTTAGATTGCCCTCCTATATATGAATCAATAGAATATCCTTGTGATAAAGTAAATTCTGGAAATAATATAAAATATTTAAATGGAATTAATGCAACATGTAATTATGAGCAATATAAATCTAATTATTATTCTCCATATCAAGATATAAGTAATTTTGAATCCGGTTGTTATTGCTCAGTTAGTATTATTGATAATGAAGCTATTATTCAAATTAATGCTAAAAAGGAGCTAGAAAATAGAGTTAAATTGGGACATGAAAAACTTCAACAAATCAACAATTATTTGGAAGAAAAGACAGAACTTTTAGATAAAGAGTTTTCTGCTAACAGATCTAAAAGAAAAAGAGATATAGTTAAAAAATTGAAATCTGAAATTAAAGAAATGTATTCTAATGTTGAAAACAAAGTTCTTTTAGGGAAAAAAATAAGAGATAAAAATATAAAAAACAATAAATCAAATATAGCTATAAATGCATTGATAGATCTTCAAATCAAATTTAGAGAAAGTAAAAAAGACCTAGATATAAAAATGTTAAAAAAAATGAATGACATGAAAGATAATATTATGAATGCTTCAAATGAGATTATAAATGGATATAAAAGAAAAATGAGATATATTCTTGAGGAAAGAGATGTTAATTTAGAATCAAAAGCTAAAGTTAATAATATTTGCTTGGCAATCAAAAGTGCACAAGATGAAGTGAAAATTATCATAAAATCAAATGAAGATAGGGTGACTATTGAAAGAGAATATTTATTAGAGAGATTCTGTATAATGAATAAACTAGAATTAAATATTATTTATACAAATTTAGAAGAAAGTGTAAAAAATCAAGCAGAAATTGATACAAAAAATGTTGATAAAGAAATTGATAGGAATTTTCAGTTAATGAAAAATAGCATTCAAAAAGAAAAACAAGATGAAATAGATAAAATTGAGGTAGAAATCAAAGAATTGAAAAAAGAAATTGCTAATATGTTTTTATGAAAACAGTGAAATAATAAACGGCAAAGATGGAGCGCGTTGACTAATAAGACATTGTTCATGTATATGTATTGCTGTTTTATATATTGATTCATAAGATCGTATAATGCGTTTCATAAGATAATTTATAGAGTCACTTTTAACATTCAATCCAAAATCTTCAAATATTTTCTTCATTATATTTATACATATTTCTTCATTTGGTTTTGGTATATTTAGGTGTGTTATAGCATTAAATCTTGATTTGATGTCTGGGATAGATTTTTCTATATATTTCAAATTAGAACAAGTCCATAGAACTCGAGTTTTATAAGTTAAGCTGTTAAATAGAATATGAAAAATATCTTGATTAGAGAACAGTTCAATTTGATCAACAAGAATAGGTTTTGAGTAATCAATAGAATGAATATTGTTTTTTATATTTTGAGAATCATTTAAATCACTCCAAATATTAGATAAGTGAGTTTTTCCAGATTTAGCAGGTCCAATTAATATTGTTTGTTTCCAATCAGAGTGTTTAATCCACTGAAGCATGCTTTGGTTTGTTTTATTAGTGAAAAACGACTCACTTGTTAACTCAATGTTCCAATGAAGATTTAATACCATTTTCTTTTTATAATTCCAGTTCTCCAAATAGATGCAAAAATCACAGACAGAGGCAATGTTAATATAATTCCACTTAACCCTAGTATTTTTCCGAATATTAGAAATAATATTAGTAAAAATAAAGGATGTATTCCTGCCTTTTTTCCTATAAATGATGGAATAAGAAAAATGTTTTCTAATATAAATCCAATTGAAAGAACTACAAATGCATAAATAGAGAATTTTGATATAAAAGGTTTGTATCCTGATAATATGCTTAGCAGAATAACTGAAGAGAACATATCTCCTATATATGGAATAATAGTTAAAATACTAAAGCTAAAGGCAAGCAATAATGTAAATGGCATATTTATATATGAAAGAGCTATAAAATAAAACATAAATAAGATTAAAGATACTGACATTTGGCCATATATCCATAGTTTTAATGAGTGCATAATATCTTGAAATACAATATTAGTAGTGCTTTTATATCTTTCTGGAATTATATTCAAAAACCGCTCTCTCCATAAATTCCAATCTCTTAGCATGTAAAATGACATCATCATCACTGCCAAAAAATTAAATATAATTTGCATTGTATCGTATCCATATGCTGATATTAAGAATATTGCTTTTTTTACATTTCCTTTGCTTAAAAATAAATCTTCAAGAGAGTTTTCTACATTTGAATCGAAAAAATACGAATACCTATGTATAATGAATTTATATATAGATTCTAAAAACTTAAACAATTCAACAAACTGTATATATAGTTTTGGTATGCAATATATTGCCAATGTAATTAATAAAGCTTGGCTAGTGAAAATAGTAATTATTGCAGATACAAATCTTGAAATACCTATTTTATATAATTTCTCATAAATAGGAGATAAAATATATGCAAGCAAAAAAGAAGCAAACACTAACATAACAATATCTAAAAGATAAAATATTGTTCCTATTGCTAGTAGGTTCACTTTTTCACCCTATTTAAATAATCAAAAGCATTGTATGTCATCATTAATATTGATATGTAATATAAAAAATGGGTTATAGGATGCATTTCATATAATGTAGATATGCATGATAGGCCTACTATTGTTGCTGTTATTTTTCCAGAAGCTGTTGCTTTGAATTTATAGTTATTTGTTATGAACATATAAATAAACGCAACAAAAAATATTGTATCTCTTATTCCAACTGATATTAAAAACCATTTTGGAATGACATGAGATGTATATAATTTTATAACAATCAAAATCCAAAATATTTTATCAACTATTGGGTCTAATACTTCTCCTAATTTTGATGTTAGATTAAATCTTCTAGCAACCCAACCATCTAGAATGTCGCTGAATGCTCCTAAGTATATAAAAATATAAGACGATGGATTAGGGTAGTATGTAAAAAATAAAAAGCCTAATGCAATTCTTGTTAAAGTAATTAAATTAGGCAGTGTGTACATTAATAAATTTCCAATTCAGAAAAGAAAAATGAGATTTCTCTGCTAGCACTTTCATCAGAATCAGATCCATGAACAGCATTATTATCAATTGAATCTCCATATAATTTTCTAATAGTTCCTTCATCTGCTTCTGAAGGGTTTGTTGCTCCCATTATATTTCTATTTTCTTTAATAGCATTAGATTTTTGAAGAACTTGAACAATTACAGGTCCAGAACACATAAATTCACATAATGCATTAAAGAAAGGGCGAGCTTTATGTTCTGCATAAAAAGCTTGAGCTTGTTCTTTTGACAAGTGAATTTTTTTCATAGCAATAATTTCGAAACCATTAGTTTCAAAAATATTAATAATATTTCCGGAAACTTTATTTCTTACAGCATCTGGTTTGATGATTGATAATGTTTGTTCAGTATTCATAGTAAATTTATTCTATATGCTTGAGCTTTTAAATTCAACTGTAAGAAATTGCTAGCATTATCAATCATTATAATGTTTGAAAAACACTCTTCTTAATCATGTAACTATACGGGAGATAAATTTTCTTCTTGAGAATTTTTCTTATATCATTTAACTGTAAGTGTAGAAAAAGCAGTAAGATATTAGTAAAGGTTTGCTTGCAATAAAATGAGCGTTTTATGTATTGCAAATGAAGCAAAAAATTATCTAATGCTGTGTTTATACAATAATAACAACGGATTATATTTACAGCATAATGAATTTCTTCTACTTAGACATTGCTAAAGAAATTAAAATTCAATATTGCTATATGATTTTTTAGATTTGAATAATTTTATTGTATATAATCAATAATTATTATAGCCAAAAAGGTTTGTTTAGAAATCATATGCAGTGCATGGCAATTTTATATCAGCATAGCAAACATATCTTCTTTTATGGAGCTTTATAGTCTTAATTAAATCATGAAATTGAAAATTATTTAAGTTATTTTAAATGATATTAGAAGGTCATATGATGGTCAGAAATCGTCATATAGTGTTATGCAAATTTGTAAAGGTAGAATTTATTAATATATTTGTAAATGCTGGTAATTTTTAATAATTATAGTTAAAATTTATATTGGAAGTCGCGTTGTCGCTATAATTAGAGGAAAGTCCGGGCTCCAAGAAGAAAAGATGCCGGTTAATGGCCGGCGAGCGCAAGCTTAGGGAAAGTGCCACAGAAAATATACCGCCTTCGGGTAAGGTTGAAATGGTGCGGTAAGAGCGCACCGCTATTTTGGTAACAGAATAGGCAGGGCAAACCCCATCTGGAGCAAATTCGAGCAAAGAGATTCTTCAATGTCACTCTTGGGTTGAATGCTATAGTTTTACAGCAATGTAAAGCAGAGACAAATGACAACATAACACAGAACCCGGCTTATAGACTTCCAATTTTTTATATTTTAGGTGATTGAAATTAGTTTGTTTTCAAATAATAAGTTGTGTTTATATTAAAATATTTAAAAATCACTATGAATGTTTTAACTGGTTTGTTGATTTTATATAAACAATTTCATGTAAGCAATTCAGTGCAAAGTGATGCATTTAAATGTAAATTTATTTTTTTAATTAACGAGAATAATTCAGACTTTTCAAAGCATAATATATAATATATTATTTGATTAAATATGTGAGGTGTTTTATGTTAGGTGTTAAATCAAAATTCCCTGAATTTAATTTGAAAAGTGTTGTTGGAACTGATCTTAAGAACAATTTCGAAATGGTGAATTCTTCATCTTATCCAGGAAAATGGATTATGTTTTTCTTTTGGCCGAAAGATTTTACTTTTGTGTGTCCTACAGAAATAATTGCTTTTTCTGAAGCTCAAAGTGAATTTGATGCTCTTGGAACTCAAATTTTAGGAGCTAGTGTAGATTCTGAATTTGTTCATTTAGCATGGAAAAACAAAGATAAAAAAATAGGAGATATAAAATTCCCTATGTTATCAGATATCAATAGAACTTTGAGTTCAGAATTGGGTATTTTAGACCCAGATGAAGGTGTGTCACAAAGAGCTGTGTATATAATAGATCCTAATATGGTTATTAGATATGTTAGCGTATATGATCTAAATGTTGGAAGAAATGTTAAAGAAATTTTACGCACATTAACTGCTTTGCAAAATGGTGGGCTATGTCCAATACATTGGGAACAAGGCGATAAAACAATTGAACTTCCGTAAATATAATCAATTTATATTTAGCAGCGCTTTTATAGGAGTTTGCGCTTTCATTTCTAGATTTTTAGGTTATGTTCGAGACGTATTAATATTGAATTGGGTTGGAATTGGATACATTACTGATGCATATGTTTTGTCAACAAAGTTGCCATCTTTATTTCGAAAAGTAATTTCTGATGGAAGTATGAATAATATTCTTATTCCTTTATTAAAAGATATAAAATTAAAAAAATTAGATGAGAGAGATTTTATCAAGCAGTTGATTTGGAAATTTTTCAAATATATGCTGATTATTATTTTGATCTGTGTTTTAATGATAAATTTTATTGCTAAATTAATATTTCCTAATTTATCTCCTGAGGCAACAAAATATTTAATATATTTTTCTAGATTTGTTTTCCCTAGTTTGTTTTTTATAAGTTTGAGTAGTATATGGATGAGTTTTTTAAACTATAGCAAGAGGTTTTTTAGTGTGGCTATGGCCAGTATTGTGTGTAATGTTTCTGCAATTATAATGCTATTCTTGGCCTATAAATTTGATTTGTCATATTTGTTTATAGGTGCAGCTATTTTGTTTGGAAATATAATGCAATATATTTGGATTGTTTGGAATGTAAAAATCAATAAATTAGATAAGAAATATGAAAACATTCAATTTAATGAGATGCAAGATTTCAAAGATAGAATGGTGAATATATCATTTTCATCTGGAGTTACTCAAATTATGATTCTTTTTTCTTCGTGGGCTGTTAGTTTTTTGCCTACTGGAAACATTTCATATCTTGCTTTTTCAGATAGAATAATGCAGGTTCCCATTAGTTTGATTGGATTAATTATGAGTACTACATTTTTAGTTTACATTTCTCAATATATAAAAGATAAAAAATCATCAGAAGCATTTGATTTGTATAAAAATGCATTAAAAATAACAACTTTATTTTCTGTTTTATTAACCATATTTATTTTTTTATACTCTTTTTTAATATGTAAAATTTTGTTTTTAAGGGGAAAAACAAGTTTGATTGATGTTTATAATATTAGCTTTTATTTAAAAATATATGTTCTTAGCATTCCTGCATATTCTATTAGCAAAGTTGTTAATGCTGTATTTTATGCACATGGAGATACTGTAACGCCTATGAGAAGTGCAATTCTTCAATGCATTGTTAATATAATTCTTGTTTTTTCCTTGTTTTCTTTTAAAGCATTGGGAATTTCATTAGCATTTGTTATTTCTTCTTGGGTTTATTCATTGTATGTATTCTTAGTTCTAATATTAAAGATAAGGCAAAAAAAGTTTTTTGTATAAATTTAAATATGGAAATATGTTGTTTGATAAAAGCAAATATAATTTAATTGATTTTTAATAAAATGTAGATACAATATTGATTTTGAAAATTTTTATGTTAATTTAATGGAATATGTATATAAATAATAGAATTTTGGTGTTCTTTTTATTTTTGTTTAACAATCAAGTTTCTAATGCATCCGGTTTTGATATTGCTAGCAATGAAGAAAATCTTTATGAAAATGTAGAGGAGGCTTCTAAAGAGTTGCAACAATCTACTGCATGGATAATTAAAATGTCTGAAATTGTTGTTGCTCTAAGGGCAAAAGGGCTTAATGAAGATGCAGAGCATGTGAGCAGTTTAATGAATGTTGCTATTGCTCCTATGCGAGCAGCTAGCCAAACATTTTCTGATTTAGAGGTGCAGTTGACACATTCTTTATTTTTAGCAAAAAGATTATATGGATCGTTGTCTGACAGCACTTCTACATATTTGAATGTTCTTGATGGATCTTCAAATCAAAATAGATCTGCAAGTCCTGTTGAATATAATACTGAATCATCTGTTTCTACAAATTCTAATAGAAGCACTCCAGTTCCAACGTCTGCTCGTTCTAAATCTCCTTCTTCAAGTAAGGAAGATTGTTTTATGGGAGGTAGTTTGATGTCTCACCCCCCTTCTCCTAGAAAAGGTGTAGAGTTGTTTGCTTCAGAATATACTTTGATATCAAGTAAAGAAGATTGTTCTAACCCCCCTTCTCCTAGAAAAAATGTAGAGTTGTTTGCTTTAGAATCTACTTTGGTATCTTCAAAATGCAGTGAATGTATTAATTTTCATCGTACGCAATTGTTTTCTAGAGAATTATCATTAGTGTCGCCATCTAGTAGCCAAAGTGATTTTGTAAGTTATGAAGATCCTAAAAAACCACAATCTTGTAATGCTGACAATGATCCTATTTTACAGCCTTGTAATGCTAACAATGATCCTACTTCTCCAACAGAGTCTATGGGTCATAGTGATAAATCTAGCCCTTTTGCATCTTCTATTAGTAGAAAGTGTCCAAGTTCAGAAGCGCTAGATATATTAGATCAATTAGTTATGAGTGTTAAAAAGCCGGTTTCATTATTTGAAGCAGGATCATCATCTGACATAAATATATCTTCATCTAGTAGCCAAAGTGATCTTGCAAATAATCCTACTTCTCCGACAGAATCTATGGGTCATAGTGATAAATCTAGCCCTACTGCATCTGCTATTAGTAGAAAATGTCCAAGTTCAGAAGCGCTAGATATATTAGGTCAATTAGTTATGAGTGTTAAAAAGCCGGTTCCATTATTTGAAGCAGGATCATCATCTGACATAAATGGAATTAATAAATCTCCTACTCCTCCTGCTGCGCCAAGGCTGAAAGCTCAAAATTATAAAATCGAACATCAATCTATGTTAGATAAAGAAAAAGAAAAGAAAGAAGTTGATTTTGGGCCTTCTATTAATATAAAAGATTGCAGAAACAATGCTATTGAATTGCTTGATCCAAGAATTAACAATGATCAAATAGAGAAAAAAGCTTTAAATAACTTAAAAAAATTGAATCATATTCAGTCATTTCCTATAATATCGATACAAGATTTAGAAAATCAGGATGATTTGAAAAATATTAGAATAGTTTTTGATCCTAACAAACATGGAAACTATATAATAAATATTTTAGAAGGTAAAAAAGTAATTTTAAATGAAAATATCAAATCAATAATAAAGGATTATAAATGCCATGGTTGTGCTTTATCAATTGTAGTGGAAGATTACAATGGTATGGATAGAGCTTTTGTGGTTGAGGCTGAAATTCATCAGTTTATACATCAGTTTTTAGATTTATTTAGTAAGTTTGATAGTGAAGATTTGGATAATTTTTTAAGTTTATCTATTCAAGGTATAAAATTTAATGAGCCTAAGCAGAATTTTGGTGTTTCTGGTGTTGATTTGTCAAATATTTGGAAAAGTGGTGTTGTAAGAGTTGAGTTAAAAGGTAATGAAATGAGTTCGTTACCAAATCACTCTTTTAAAGATGGTGTAATTACAAAAATAATGGAATTAGTTATCTCTAATAATAAAATTGACAATCCTAATATGAGTTGGTCAGATTTTACAGGATCTTCTATTAGAAGATTTAAATATGTTTACTTGTTGGATATGAGTAATAATGGCTTTTCTGGTGGATTAGCAAATGTAATTAGAAAAGATATATTGAAAAATGTGATTCATTGTGATTTATCTAATAATAAAATTTCAAAATCTAGCGCAATTAATGATTATGGTTTATTGCAAACATTGAATTTGCAAAATAATCCTAAAATTAATGACTCTGGAAAATTGCCATATTGTGTTTTAAATGCAGCAAATGAAAACCAAGATCTTAATGGTGTTGAGTATATTGATCTGTCAAATTGTGGAATTAATTCTTTGCAATCTACGGGAAATACACTTATTAATAAGAATAAAATTATATTAGATTTGAGTGATAATAAAATTGATAACTTATATGATTTGGCTAATTTATTTCCTTATGCTCATGGAATTGTATTAAATAATAACAACCTTTATGGGTTAGTAGATTTTACTCATTTTTATAATCTAGAATTCATAATGATAGATAATAATAAAATTGAACAATTAAATTTGCCTGAATGCATCAAGTGGGTTTCTGCTAAAAATAATCAAATAAGCACAAATGGAATTGATCATATAAATAGGTTAAAGAATTTAAATATGGTAGATTTTGAAGGTAATATATATTCCCCAAATTTTGAAGCAAATGTTGATTTTCGTATTATTCCTAAAAAAACATATATTAATGATAATGATGGAATCTTTGATTTATCTAGGCATATCAATGAAAATGTTCCCAAAGCGGAAGATTGCTTAATTGAAAAAAAAAATTAAAAATTATTGAAAAATGCTCTAATATAAAAGAAGAAGATATAACAGATGATAATATTGCTTGTTTTACATATGACTGCATTAACATTACTATAGATAGTATTCAAAAATTCAGCTTCTTTTGTCATAGTGGAAAACATCTATCTTTGCCGACAAGAACATGTTTGGTGTTGAAAAACATTATTTTTGATGAAAAAAGTAATAATGATTTTATTGATATGTTTCAAAGTCATAACAAAATAAGAGAGCGTATTAAGTATATTGAGATTTCTAATGTATGTGGTTTGTATGAAATTCCTGATCAAATGTTAACAATGTACAACTTAGAAGTATTAATTATTAATAATGCATGTTTGAATTATCTTCCTGCTTTTTTTTCGTCTTTTCCTGAGTTGTTTAAATTGGACTTATCTCACAATGAAATTGAATCTATTGAACACATGCCTTATATGTATAACTTAGAAGAATTGAACTTAAGCTATAATAAAATGACATCATTTCCGAAAATTGATGATAAAATGCCTAGATTAAGGATGTTGAATGTATCTCATAATAAATTAAGAGGTATGCCTTCTTTATCTAAGTTGAACAGATTAGATGAATATTATGTAGGATATAATTGCTTTGAATGCATTTTTGATGCTTTACAGCCAATTGTAGATAATATAAAAAGAACTAATGTTGATAAAAATGCTATATGTTGCAAAATAAGTAATAAAGAATATTTTTCTCGTGATTTCAATAAGATTTTAAAAGATATAGTAGTAAATCCAATGCAAATATGTATTGGAGATTTATATTTCTCAGATTTAGATAAATTTAAAGCAGAGTATTTTAATTCTATCGCTTTTATTCATGTTCGTTCTCAAATAATAGTATTTTCAAATCAATTGATTAATAGAAAGAGACAATCTTATCTTCTAGAGTCGAAAAGGTTGTATGAGCATGGATTTTACAAAGAAGATCTCATTAGTGACCTAGAAAAAATGGATGACTTTATCTCAGTTGAAAAAAAATGTGGCTGTGGATATTCTGAATGATTGTTAAGTGTTTATATAACTTGTAAATAATTATGTTAAAATTAAATAATTAAAGTCATAAAATTATTTATATTCTGCAGATTTTATAATGTAAAATTATTGTAATTATGATTGAATACATTTCTTTATAATTAAAAAGTATTTTGATAATGAACTTTCAGGCTGCTATCTATTTTTTGATAATAATAGCTTTTTCTTTTGATCTATATGATTGCATTATATATTTTTGTTATTTCATAGTTTGCTAGATTAAAATTTAATGACAAATTGTTCTTTTTGTTTCAGTTGATTTATTTTATGAGTATGATTGAATTAATATATACATATTATTAGATAACATAATAAAATCAGAACTTTTATTTCGAAATGAGATCCTAAAATTATATTATTTTTCAATTGTAGTCTAATAATTGGAAAAAAGATTTAGCAACTAAATTATCACTTAAAAAAATAAAGAATTATATTGAAATTTTTATGAAACGTTGACTTTGAAAAAGGAAGGAGAGGGATTCGAACCCTCGATACGGTACAACCGTATACATGCTTTCCAGGCAGGCGCCTTAAGCCACTCGGCCATCCTTCCAATCAATCGGGGCGAGAAGATTCGAACTTCCGACCCCCTGCTCCCAAAGCAGATGCGCTGCCAGACTGCGCTACGCCCCGTGTAAGTAGATTATAATAATTTGGATGAAAAAACAATCAAATATTATACTTTTATTTAAAAAATTGAAGTTTTTATATGATATTCTTATTATTATATTTTCTTTTTAGTGAGTTTTATACAATATATGAATAATATTTTTTTAATGCTTTTAATTTTTACAGCTAAAATAGATTAATTCATATTTTGTTGCCTAAGTAGCATGAACAATGATAATAATTGTAGAAATGAATGATTTGATATATGGAAACATTCCCAGAAAAGGTGTTTTGATGGGAATAGATTATGGAGAAGTAAGAACCGGAATAGCATTTTCAGATATAGATCAAATGTTTTCTGTTCCAAATGGAGTTTATGGTCCTAAAAATAAAATCGTAGAACTATTAAAAAACCTTATTGTAGAACGTGATGTAGTGGGAATAGTAGTAGGATGGCCTTTGAATATGAAAGGGGACAAAGGATTTCAATGTGAAGAAACAGAAATATTTATTAAGTCTTTGTATGAAGATTGGAATGGTCCAATTGATATTTTTGATGAACGATTAAGTAGTGCTTATGTAGCTTCTATGTATAATATGGGACCAAAGCATGACACTGATGATGCTTTGGCTGCTATGGTTATTTTGGATTCATTTATGAAAAGTAGAAGAAATAATGATAAATAAGCAAAACAATATTTATTGATTGCTAAAATTGGTGTAAAATTACTTAATATGTTAAATGAGGTAATAAATGGCTAATCATACATCTACTAAAAAACGAATCCGTAGAGATAAAAAAGTTCGTATGGCAAATAAAGGTAATATGAGTAAAATGAGAACTTTGGTAAAAAAATGTAGAAAATCTGCTGATAGTGGAGAGAATAATATTGAGCTTTTTAAGGAAACTCAATCTTATTTGACACAATGTGGTCGAAGAGGTTTGATACACCATGCTAATGCTAGTAGAAAAATTAGCAAATTATCACAATTATTTAATAGCGTTAAATAATGCCTAATGTTGCCGAAGTTTGGAAAATAATAACTGAAAAGTTAAATATCAAGCTTGGCAACGATGTAGTTAATAGTTGGTTTTCCAATGTTGAAGTTAAAATAAATGACTCTACTGTAAATATTTATGTAAATAGTAAGTTTATTTCTAATTGGATCATTGCTCATTATTTTGATATATTGCAAGATATAATAAAAAATGAATTCAATTTAGATGTAAATTTGGGTATTCGGGAGAAAAAAACTGCGACAAAATCATCTTTAAATAGTGATTATTCGCTACCTCTTGATCCTGCTTTGGTTTTTGATAATTTTGTTGTTGGTAAATCTAATGAAATGGCATTCACATCTGCTTTGAGAATTGCAGAATCTTCAGAAATAATCTTTAATCCATTATTTTTATATGGTCCTGTAGGATTAGGGAAAACACACCTTATGCATTCTATAGGGTGGTATATTCGTAATAATAAAAACGAGAAATCAGTTTGTTATTTATCGGCTGAGCAATTTATGATGAAATTCATTAATGCTTTAAAGCAAAGAGATATGATTTTATTCAAAGATGAATTAAGGTCTTTTGACGTATTAATGATTGATGATTTTCAGTTTTTGTCAGGTAAGGATTCAACACAAGAGGAATTTTTTCACACATTTGTTTATTTGATTTCACAAGGCAAGCAATTAATTATATCAGCAGATAAGGCTCCTTCTGAACTATCAGGAATTGAAGAACGTTTAAGATCTAGACTTGGAAGTGGATTAGTAGTTAATGTTCATCCAGCCAATTATGAATTAAGATTAAGCATTTTAAAGGAAAAATCTCTTGGAAGAAATATTAGTGATGAAATACTTCAGTTTATAGCTGAACATGTAAAGTCTAGCATTAGAGAATTAGGCGGAGCATTAATGAGAGTTATTGCATATGTTGATTTTTTCAAGAAAGATTTAGATTTAACTACTGTTAAAGGAATTTTAAAAGAATTTGTTCGTGATGAAAAAGTTATTACTCCAGAATTAATTTTAAATTCAATTTGTACATATTATAAAATAGGAAAAGATGATTTGTGCTCTAAATCTAGAAAAAAAGAAATTGTTAAATCTCGTCAAATTGCAATGTATTTATGTAGAGAATTAACAAATAGTTCTTTGCCTGAGATTGGAAGATTATTAGGTGGAAAAGACCACTCTACAGCTTTACATGGAATCAAAAAAATAGAAAATAATATAAATAAAGAGATTGCATTAGAAATTGAAGTTGAAAACATTAAAAAGATTATAGAAGTATAAATTTTGATATATTTGTATATATCATATTAAGTTAGTTTCATTATAGAATATAGTTCGTTGTGGATGTCTAAAATCTATAATTTTAGTGTTTGGAATGTTTTTAGGCAAGTTTAGATATCTCATTATGGAAGATTCAACTTTTTGATCTCCGCACTTTAATGTGATTCCAGAATTTAATATAATATCAAATCTTTCGCTTCTTACTCTATGGATTGAATTTATATTATCTAAAATATTTTGATATTTTAATAATATATGCATTAAATTTGTTAATTCATATTCATCATATTTTCCAAATAGGTGTATTCGATCTATAGGGTATGTTTTTCCTATTTTTAGCCCTTCAATGCTAATGTAATTATCATTTTGTTGAAATACAGGGATGTGTTCTTCTATTAACACAACAATGCTATGTGGCCATATTTTTTTTATGGTGCAATGTTTCACACCAATTAATTTTTTTATTTTCATTTCTTCTAATTTAGTATTCAATCTAATCATTTTTTGATTTTTAAGATTTGAAGTTATAGTGCCTATATTAGTTATAATGTTTCCATAAACATGCACATGTTGAATTTTATAATTTACCAATTTATTTGCATAAAAAATTATGGTTGAAGTTGTGAGTATAATCATTCCAAATTTTTTGTTTAGAAACCTTTTCATAATATATTTATTCTATATGTATTTTATTTTATATACAAAGTTTGAGTAATATATATTACACTGAGAATAATGAATTTAAATCACAATCAAGAATTAGCAGTCAATTGCAAAGAAAATTTACTTATAGTAGCAGGGGCAGGAACAGGAAAAACTAAAACATTAGTAAGCAAAATGGCTTATTATATTAATCAAGGGTTTGCCCTTCCTCATCAAATTATGGCTACTACTTTTACAAATAAAGCTTCTCAAGAAATGAGGAAAAGATTGGAAAGTGAAATAGGGCCAGAAGCATCTACTATATCAATAGGTACTTTTCATAAACTATCGCTTAATATAGTGCAAGAAAACCTTGAGGTATTAGGATTTGAAGAAGTTCAAGTTCTTCCTTATGATGATCAATTGCAATTAATAAGAAAAATAATAGGGCATGTGAAATATAAAGGGTTAAAGCCAAGTCAATTGTTAGAATTAATACAGAGGGCAAAAGAAAGAAATATTTTCAATCATTTAAGCTCTGAAGAACATGATATATATGATATATATGCTAAAACTTTGAAAAGAATGAACGCAATGGATTTTGCAGACTTATTAGTACAAACAATTTATTTATGGGAAAAACATCCAAATATTTTAAAGCAATATCAAGAAAAATATAAATTAATATGCGTTGATGAGTATCAAGATATTAATGAAGTTCAACATCGTTGGCTTAAGTTGCTATCAAGTAGTGATAATCAAATTTGCTGTGTTGGGGATCCAGATCAGGCAATATACTCTTTTAGAGGTTCAGACATAAAATACATTTTAAGTTTTAATAAGGAATTTCATAATTCACGAAAAGTTATATTAGACCAAAATTATAGATCTACTGATAAAATATTAAATAATGCAAATTCATTAATTAAGCATAATAGAAATAGAATAGATAAAAGCTTGTTATCCTCAATAGAGTCAGATAAAAATGTTGATGTTTTTATTGGTCTTCATGAAAAAGAAGAAAGCAATGAAATTTGTAAATTAATTGCAGAATCTAAATCTGAAAATCCACATTCTACTATAGCGATTCTTTTTAGAACATCTGCACAAATGGATTCAATGGAAGAAAGTTTATTGAACTCTAATATTAAATATTCAATTGTTGGGTCTATTCAATTATTAGATAGAGCTGAAATTAAGGATATGTTGGCATATGTAAGATTTTTAGCTAATCCTAATGATTTCATGGCATTTAATAGAATGATTCAAACTCCTAAGCGAGGAATTGGTCAAACTACATTGAATAAAATTGCAGAAGCAGATGGAATATCTGTAGAAGAAAAGATTCGCAATTCGAAAAATGATTTAAACACATCAACATATGAGAAATTAGAAGTATTATTAATTCAGTGGGCTAATTGGAGAAAGCTTGATACAAAATTTGCAACTCTTATGAAAAATATAATGCATGAATCTGGATTATTTGAATCTCTAGAGAAGCATAGGCAAGAAAATATGATTAGATGGGTTGAGTCTCTTGAAGAGTTTGATAATGCAGAAGATTACTC
This sequence comes from Rickettsiales bacterium, assembly GCA_965233735.1. Taxonomy (GTDB): domain Bacteria; phylum Pseudomonadota; class Alphaproteobacteria; order CAJXXZ01; family 1604HC; genus Cytomitobacter. The sequence continues at coordinate 428,845 of OZ247501.1, read as the reverse complement.
AAATTATGTTTTGTGGAATAATGTTAGATCTACTGATGATAACAATGTTCAATTAATGACTGTTCATGCAGCAAAAGGTTTAGAGTTTGATATAGTATTTTTGCCTGGATGGGAAGAAGGATTGTTTCCCCATATAAGATCAAGAAATAATATAGAAGAAGAGAGGAGACTTGCATATGTTGCAATAACAAGAGCAAAGTCTTATCTAGCAATTTCATATGTTCAAAGTAGAATGCAACATGGTAGATATATGTCTACTACACCTTCTAGATTTGTTCATGAATTAAATAAGAAAAATGTAGTATTCAAGGCATTTAAACAAAAAAATATGATTGGTAAGAAAGTTTTTCATGATGTATTTGGATATGGTGTGATTGAAGAAACTGGCGCAAACCATGCGCAAGTGAATTTTGGAAGGCAAGTAAAAGTCGTTGAATTAAAAAGCTTAATAGAATGCAAATGAAAAATGCATTCAGCATTAACAAAAAATGAATTTATGACCTGCAAAACTACGGGAAGTAAAACTTAGTAGCCTCGAAAAAAATTATGATATATTAGAAATATATTATACTTACTTAATGATTAGTTATGATTTTTATGAAATAATTAATTATGATTTTTATAAACAAGCTATTGTTGTTTCTATACTGTGTATCTTGTGCATTAGTTTATTTCTTTGTTTCAATAAATTTTACAGTGTTATTTGCTATATTATTACTAGCATATTGTTATGTTTTGTCTTTGATAAAAAATCTAGCTATAAAGGTTATTGGAGAACAATATAGTAAATTTGTTAATTTTGTTTATTACTTTACATTGTTTTGTTCATTGATAACGTATGTATTTATATCTATGATGGATTTTCAAACATTTGGTGAGGCTTTTGGTCAGGCTGATGCTGTAGAAAAATATTTTGATGAAATAAAATTATTAACTATTGCATGTGCCCCAATCCTTATATCTTTTATTTTTCTTATTTATATTTTTCTTATTTCATTGTTAAAAAGATTGATGACAAAATTAAAATTAGAAAGAAAGTGGATTGAAATTATGTTATTGACTATGTTGATTTTGTCAATTGTAAGATACAATATTATTTCATCTGTTTTGATTTCATATGTAACTTGGCATATATGGCATGATAATTATGATAAAAGTATTAAAATTCAATGGATTGCTTTAATGATATACGATTATTTTTTAAAGATATTTTTGCCTATAAATATGGTGTTTTCTGTCATTTATATAATATATAGTATATATTTGATGATAAGACTTAGAAATGTAAAATATATATATTGGTTTATAATGATGTACTATTGTTTGCCATTTTTTATAGGATTTTTTGGTGGTTTTTATAAAGCATTGTATAAAGCATTATAATAATAACTTTCTTATATTATAATATAGAAATGAATATCAATAAATTTCTAGAATCTTTAGAATCTGGGAATGAAAAAATAATAGAAAAAAAGAATGGTGAATGGAAATTAAACAAGGATTTATTCGGAAGAATAAATGAAATTTTCACTGTTAATAAAAAAATTTATGAAATTCAAAATGTAGTAAAATGGGCTGACAAAGTTGATTTAAAAAGTAATTCTTTAACTAATGATCAATTAATAAACAAGAGCTTTCGTTTAGTTCCAGGGTCTTGGGTGAGGCGTGGTTCATATATTGGAGATAAAGTAGTAATCATGTCAAATGCTTTTGTTAACATTGGATCTTATATTAATGAAGGAAGCATGATTGATAGTGGGGTTACAATTGGTTCATGTGCTTATATTGGTAAAAATTGTCATATTTCATCTAATGTTGTGATTGCCGGTGTATTAGAGCCATCTCAATATAATCCAGTTATTATTGAAGATAATGTTTTCATAGGCGCTCAATCATTAATCGCAGAAGGAATGATTATTCCAGAAGGTTGTGTTATTGGATCAGGAACCAAAATAACTTCTTCAACAAAAATTTTTAATGAAAATGGAGATATAATTGAAAGGTTAGAGCCATATAGTGTTATTGTTCCAGGGTCTTACAGCAGAGGAGCTATTTCATTGCAATGTGCTGTTGTGATTAAAAAAGTTGATAATATAACCAGATCTAAAACTAATATAAATGAATTATTAAGGTGAAAACATTTATAAATCAGCAGTAATGTTAACTAAATAAGATTGAAAATCAGAATCACAAGAATTAATATATTCAATTTTAACTCTTGATTTCAAATTATAATGAGAGTACATTAAATCAAATTTAGGAAATAATATATATTGATTTCCTTATTTTTAATAGACTCTGTCTTCAGATCTTGGAGGTTTTATGAAATATTCAAAATTACTATTATTGGTTTTATGTTATCAGCTGAAGGCGGGAGATAGTGATAGTTTTTATAATGTAGAGCAATCTGAAGCTTGTAGCACAAATCCAGAAGAAGTGAAAATAACAAGCAATAATGTTGCATACGATGGAGACCTAACATCCGATCAAAATATAAGCGAAAAACAAATTGAAGAGTCTTTTGATGATCAGGAAGCTTTGGAGAATAAGAGTTTCTCAGTCCAAACGGGTAAAGATCCTATTTTGACAATTTCAGGACAGGAACAAGAAGAACGTAATTTGGCAATTGATATTCAGGCAAGTCTTGATCAAAATAATACTAATCAAGCGGCATCTTCTTCAAACAGTCCGTTAGTTTCTTCACCTACAAATGCAATTAATAGTATTAATTTGGTGAATAAATCAACAAACTCAACTTTAAAAGAATCATTGGGATCAATGTCAAATGGAAACCCAATTGTAGGAGAAAGTGCTATTTTGACTTCAGCTAATGTTGGAGCTATTAGTAATCTTGTAGATCGCGGCCCTTCTCCTATAGCCCATAGCGTTTCAGAATCTAAAGTTTCTGGAAGTGTTGCGTATGGAGACGGTTTTTCTGCATTATCTGTAGTGGGGCAGCAAGCTAGAAGAAGAGAAAGAATGAATCAACAAGAAGCAATGGCTAGAGAAGATATATACGAAGATGATCTAGAAGGATTTCAAATATTGTTTAGTGATTTTTGTCATAATTTGAATGATTTGCGAAAAGAAGAATTTTACGATGAAGAGGATATTGTAAGAGTAAATTTAAAAAGAGGATTGTTTTCTGAATTCATGTCAATTCATGATAATTTGATAAAAAAAGAAGAATATAGTTTTAATGTTGCAAAATTAGTTAGAGGAGAAATCACTGCAAGAGAAGTAATGAATTCTGATTTGAAAGATTTTTTTAAATTACATAAAAATATAAAATTATTATCTGGATCGTTTTCGAATTCTGAGAAATGTATGAATCAAGGGAGTTTGGTTAAAAGATCTAGCATGTTAATTACATTAAGGAGAATGGGGACGCTAGAATCCTTGCAAGAAAGTGAATGGGAAGCATTAACAACTAAAATGCAAAATATATATATTCCCGCAATGTTAATGGATTCACATAATGAACATATGAAAAAAGATGAAACAATTGCTAAATTACATTCTCAATTAATTGATCAAGGTATTAAATCAGAAAATGCTATAGAAGAATTGAAAAATCAACTTGATGCACAAAAATTAAAATCAGAAAATGATGTTAATAATATATCTGAGAAATTAAATAAACTAGAATCTTTGGTTAATGGAGAAATATCACAATTGACTAAAACTATGAAATTAAAGTTGAAAAGTATACAAGAACAATTAAATGATCATGAATATTGTTTAGATATACGATCTGAAGCAGATAGCGTTTTAAGTAGGTTGCACTTTGGAGATAATAAAGGTCCTAATTATATTCCTATAACTAATTATACTGAATATTTAATGCACAATGTAGAAAGAAAGGATGATAATATGAGCAATCTTATTAGTCAGTTTTTTAACAAAGAAGGTGAGACATCAAAATGCTGGGTAATACGTGGTGATGATGAAAATACAAGAAAAATAAAATATATAAATAAAATGTGTTCTATATTCACTAAAGCGCATTTAGCAAAAAATAAGGGCAAACCATTACATAATACATTGCATGACCTTTGTGATCGTAGGAATTTTTAAAGCTTCAATTTTTTTTATCTAAGGCCCTAGATATTAAATAAATGAGAAAAACTCACAAAGTTATCAATAGTTTGATAAGAAAGTTGTATATAATATAAATTGTTATCGCAAATAGCTAGAAAACGAAGAATGATTTAGTATTATGATGCAAAACGTTTAAGTGATGTAATCGCTATATTTGAAAGATATTTAGATGATATGATTATTTTGTTTAATGAAATTCCCTATGTAGATAATTAGGAAATTATTGATGAATATTAAAAAAAAGAATGAATATATTAATACATCATAAAAATCATCAATGGAAATAATCTTTATAGTCATCATTCTATAGGCGACCCTTTTAATTGCTTTAAGAATTTTATTATTGCACTAATATAGAGTATTGTAGAAAAGAAGTAATTGAATGAATAATTCTTTCACACAATTCGGATTTAATCTTCCCACTGGAAAAATAACGACTTTTTTAATTTATGTTTGAGATTTAAATCTATAATATTATTTTATCTATGAATTAAATAATTAATATATATGACTTTTAGGTAAATTAAAAATCTATTTTGTGTTTTTCTAATGATTATTCTTATTTAAGATGTCTTTTGTTTCATTCTCTTAAGTTTGTATATGCTTTGATTGGTGATTTTTAGCTTGTCTGACTGAGATAATATCTTGCAGTTAAGTTTTTATTGATGTTGGTTTCTCTATGCATTGGTGCTAATTAAATTGGCTCAATTGTAATTTCGATTTGTTAAAACTATATCGTGTTATTGTCATAATTTATTTAGAAATTAATTGTTTTACGAATTTAATTTAGTTTGTTTCCCTATTTATTTAGGATTTAAATCTGTATTTTTTGTTTTTTCTGATTTATCTGTTTTAGATTTATTTCCATTGATTATTTCGCTTAACTTATCTTCAACTTCTTTCATTTTATCAGGATTTTCTGAAAAATACTCTTTGCTTGCTTCTCTTCCTTGGCCAATTTTATCATTACCCATTGAATACCAAGATCCAGCTTTGTTAATTAAGTTATATTTCACTCCTAAATCAACTATTTCGCCTAATTTAGAAACTCCTTCTCCAAATAAAATTTCAAATTCTGCTATTCTGAAAGGAGGAGCTAATTTATTTTTTACTATTTTAACTTTAGTTTGATTCCCATATACATCATCGCCTTTTTTCAAAGCTGCAGTTTTTCTAATATCTAATCTTATTGATGCGTAGAATTTTAATGCATTTCCTCCTGTAGTTGTTTCTGGATTTCCAAAAACTATTCCTATTTTTTGTCTGATTTGGTTAATAAAAATAACCATACATCCAGATCTAGCTATTACTCCAGTTAGTTTTCTTAAAGCTTGACTCATTAATCTTGCATGCAATCCCATGTGACTATCGCCCATTTCGCCTTCTAACTCTGCCTTTGGAACTAGTGCTGCAACGCTATCAAGAACAATTATTTTTACAGATTGAGATCTAACAAATGTATCTACAACCTCAAGAGCTTCTTCTGCTGTATTTGGTTGAGATAGTATAAATTTGTCTCCGGATAAATCCACACCTAATTTTTTTGCATATTCTGGATCCATAGCATGTTCTGTATCAACAAAAAGACATGTTCCATCTTTTTTTTGAGCTTCAGCAATAGTCTGTAGTGCTATAGTAGTCTTACCAGAGCTTTCAGGCCCATATATTTCTATAATTCTTCCAGCTGGCAAACCACCAACTCCCAATGCTAAATCTAACCCTAAAGATCCTGTGGAAATTACTTCTAAATCTAAATCTTTTTTTTCATCTAATTTCATTACAGAACCTAGGCCATGATTCTTTTCTATATGTTTAATGGCCGCTTCTAAAGCAATTTGCTTGTCTGTTTTATTCTGCATAAATCTCCTATTAATAATATGTTAATTATATTGTATATTTTTTTATCTTCCAAGCTGTTTGAATGTGATAAAAAGATATTAAATATATTTTTTGATCTTATAAGATGTTTAATATTACAAAAGAATTATGTGAAAATTTCATAATTACTATAAAATATTAAAAATTAAAAAAGAATTGAAAATTTAAAAAAAATGTTGGCAGCGTCCTACTCTCACACATCTCAAAGATGCACTACCATCGGCGCTGAAAGCTTTCACTGTCGAGTTCGAGATGGAATCGAGTGTTCCTCTTTCGCCATGGCAACCAACAAAATAAATGTACCAAATTTTATTAATGATGTCTATACCTAAGCAATTTTTTTTTGATTATTTATAATTTTTTAATTTTTTTTCATTATATACATATAAATGAAGCCAGCTTTGTTTGATAGAATACAAGAACATCCTGTAGGTAAATATGCTACAGTAGAGGAGTTATATGAGTCAGTTTTTCAAGAAATTTTATGTATTTTAGATAAGCAGTCTATTTCGTCAGTTTATGAAAGAAATCTACACAATATTATTTCATATGTTAATCCTTATGATAAATCTAAAATGAATGAGTTTGCATTCAAGATTCAAAAAGATATAGAAGAATATGAGCCTAGGCTTCTGACTCCATTAGTAAACTTGGGATCCTTTGATAAAAAGCAATGCAATGTAGAAATTTATATTAGTGGAAGAGTTGAATTTGAAAATCAGATATTTGATATAAACTTTTCCTCTCCTGCAAGTGGATTCTTTTCTCGTTGATGAAAAAAATCAATTGTTGATTTTGAACTTTTCGTTTTTTTTATGATTTATATTTTTAATTTATAAAACATCTTTGATAATTCAGTGCCTTTAATGTCATTCAACATTATTCTGCCAATAAAGTCGCAAATTTTATATTTGTTCCCAAATCTTTTTTTGAATTCTATTGCAGAATGACGAGCTTCACTTAAGTGGTCAGAGTGAATGTTATGAACTCTATTATACCCCTCTTTGAAATTTCTTGATTCTTTGCTGTTGCAAGTGAGAGTTAAATCACCAATTCCTGCTGCAGTATTAATAATGCTAATATTTAGAAACATATCATTTAATATTTGTTTTATTTCTTCTAAAACAATGAAAAACATAGATGCAGAAAAATTTTTCCCTAAATTCAATCCGTGTATTATTCCAAAAAAACATGCAAATATATTTTTCAAAGATCCAAGCATCTGAATTCCTAGTTTGTTGGGAGAAAAAGATACATTCATATTTTTCCAGCATAATTCTGAAAGTTCTTCGTGATATCCTATAGTTGAGTAAGTAGGTAAGTTTTGTATTATTTCTGAAGCAAAATGAGGGCCTCCAAGTGACGCCCAATTAATATTGTTTTGATTTGCCCATTCTCCTAGAAGTTTTCCACCTTCTAGAAGGCCCTTTGAAACAAAAATAACAACTGCATTAGATAAGTTTTCATTTTCTAATACTGAAGTGACTGCATAAGAGGGAACAGCTGGAATTATAAATTTAAAATTAGAATCAGAAATCTTGAGGTCAGAATTTATGATCACATGCTTGATTGCTTTTCCAAATGATCCATTTCCTATTATTTTGAACATGTTTTAAAAATTATTTTGGAAGGTACACTTTCATGCCATGCATGTCTTCGCTTAATACAATTTGACACCCAAGTCTAGATGTATCTTTTAATCCAGAAGCAACTTCTAACAAGTCTTCTTCATCTTCGCTAGCTTCTTGTCCTTTTTTATTTAGCAATTCAAAATTTTTATCATCTAAAATAACATGACAAGTAGAGCATGATAAAGCTCCACCACAAGAACATGGTATTGGTATTTCATTATTTCTAATTACATTGAGCAAATTTTCGCCAACATTTGCTTGGCATGTTTTTTCGCTCTCATCAGGAAAAACAAAAATAATATCTATAATTTTGTTTTTATCTTGTATTCCGTGAAATGATTGTTCCATAAGTTAAAATATAACTTGATTTGAAATTTTTGAATAGATTTAAGATTCTTTGTTGATCAAATCCCAGACAATAGATAAGTCTGTTTTTATTTGTATTCCTTTAATTCTTGCATGCATAGCGCATTCCATATCTTGATTTGAATCTCCTATAAACCATACATTATCATCGTTTTTTATTTTATATTTTTTGCATATGTGCAAAACAGAAGATGGGTTTGGTTTAAGTGTAAATCCATCTTCACTTCCTATAATTGTGTCAAAATAGTCTAGCTTCATGTCTGATAATTTTGATTTTATATCCCTACTAGGTCCATTGCTTATTATGCATTGAATTATATTATTTTTATCAAAATATTTCATTAATCCTATTGCATATGCTGCTATCCATGGAGAGCTTCTTTCTGTTTCTATAGGAATTTTAGATCTAACTGTATTCCTTGCAGATAAAGATATTTCTTGCCAATAATTTTCCATTTTTTTCAATTCATTAGCTTCAAAAGTTTTAGCATTGCACTGTTTTAAAAGTTTGTTTGTTATAAAAAATCTAGCATTTTCTGTTTTTTCTATTGTTCCAAGCCAGTCCCATATTACTAATGAAGGTTTCATGAAAATAATAATAGCAATATATAAATTACTATGCCATAACTGCATGATTTTATTTTGATTATATATTATAATGATTTCATGGATTTGCTTAATCAATTTACAATATACACAATTTATCCTTTGAAACTTTTTGGCTTCAATATATCTATTACAAATTCTAGTTTATTTATGTTTATTGCGGTCATCATGGGAAGCATTATGTTTTTGCCTAGTTTGAAAAAATATAAAATACCTAGCTATTGGCAATCTTGCAATGAACTGTTTTATAACTTTATATCTGAGTTAGTTGAGCAATATATAGGAAAAGACGCAAAAAAATATACGCCATTTTTCTTTACACTGTTTTTGTTTGTATTTTTAGGAAATTTCTTAGGATTGTTTCCTGGATCTTTTACATTTACCAGTCAAATTATTACAACTTTGATGATTGCATTGTTTGTTTTTGTTCTGTCTATATCAGTTGGGTTGAAAACTCATGGAATGAAGTTTTTTACATTATTTGTGCCAAAAGGCGTTCCAGTTGTTATTGTTCCTCTGATTTTTTTAATAGAGTTAGCGTTGTTTTTTGTTAAGCCTTTAGTTATGGCATTGAGATTGTGTGTTAATATGATTGCTGGGCATATAATTTTGAAGGTTATTTTACATTATTCAATCACTTTAGGTTTCTTGAAATTTTTACCTGTGTTCTCTTACTCTATTATTTTGTTGTTTGAATTGGGAGTTGCTGCTTTTCAAGCTTATATATTTGTTTTGCTTTCTTGCTTTTCATTAAAAGATACATTACACTTGCATTGATATGATAATGATTAAGTTTTTTGCTGCTGCTATAGCTTTGTTACCTTTGATAGGTGTTGCTTCAGCTTTGTCTAAGCTTTTTTCATCTTTGTTTACTGCGATAGGAAACAATCCTGTTGCAGGAGATAAGATGAATACCCTTGCATTTATTGGGGCTGGACTGTTGGAATCTATTGCTTTGCTATCATTTATAATTGCTATAATTATTGCAGTTTCTTGAGGTTCTATGTCTTTGCCTCAATTAGATTGGTATTGGTTCCCCACTCAAATTTTTTGGGTAACTTTTAGCTTTGTTGCATTTTTATTTGTAAGTAAAATATTTGTTAAAAATATATTTCATTCTATTTTTGATAGAAATAATAATTTAGGCAATATGAAAAATAAAATAATAAAAATAGAAAATGAATATTCTGAAATTAAAAAAAAGATAGAAGAATATGATCAATCTATTTCGTCTATGTTTGACCATGCGATGTTTAATATTAGGCAAGAGTTATCTCAAGAGCATGATGAAAAGATAAAAGAATTTTTAGATTCTCGACGTGTTGAAAAGAAAAAATCTGACCATGAGTTTGTTCAATGGAAATCAAAACTATTGAGCGATATAAAGCCTTATATTTTAAAGATAAGTGAAGAGATGGTAAATAAAATATGTCGTTAGAAAAATTGCTTTATGAAGCTATTTCTTTTCTTATTGCTTTTGAAATGTGCAGAAGGTTTGTTATTCCTATGTTGAATGACTACGTTTCTAAATATAGAATGAGAATCATATCTGAAATGCATGAAATGGATATTTTGCTACAAGAAACAACAAATGCATTGCAGAGCATAAATATAGTTTATAAGCAAAAGAAATCTGAATTCGATAAATACAGTATTAATATTAAGGAAAAAATTTCTGAAAATAAAAACAAGTTAATAAAAGAGTTTGACTTTTTGTTTGATAAGCAATTAAAACAATATGAGGAGTCTTTGCTTGTTAAAAAAGAATCAGATGAGATGCATATAAAAACTGAAATAACTTCTATGTTGAAAATCTGTGTTGAAATGAAGCTTAAAAAATTAAATCATTTTCCAAAAAAAGAAATTGCCTTCGTTAAAGAGATTTTAAAATAATGGCAGGTCATTCTAAATTTAAAAATATTATGCATAGAAAAAATGCACAAGACTCTAAGCGTGCTAAGGTTTTTACTAAAATTGCTAAGTTAGTAACAATAGCTGCTAGGAGTGGTACAGATCCTAAAATAAATCCATCTTTAAGGTCTGCATTATCGGCTGCAAAAGATGTTAATATGCCAAATGAAAACATTCAAAGAGCTATTAATAAAGTTTCTGAAAAAAACTCTGATATTGAAGTGAAGTACACAGGATATGGTCCTGAAAATATAGCATTTCTTATTGAAGTTATTACAGATAATAGCAATCGATCTGTTACAGAGTTGCGTACTATGTTTAATAAGCATGGTAACGGGTTAACAGATTTATCATTTATGTTTTCGCATGTTACTTTTGCAGTTATATATGAGTCTAATGTAGATGATGTGCTAGAAAAAACTATAGATTTTGATATTATTGATGTATATGAAAAAAACAACTCTGTTCACCTTTTGGCTGATTTTTCAAAAATGAATGAAATTCACGAAGTTCTTGAAAAGAATTATTCTAATTTTTCTTGTAAGCATATTTATCACCCATCTAACTTGAAAAGCGTTAAAAATGCACAGTTGGTTCAAGATTTTATTGATAAGCTTGATGATCATGATGATATACAGAATGTATGGCATAACTGTGACTGTTTGTGAAAATACTTGGAATTGATGCTGGTTTGTGCAAAACCGGATGGGGTGTGATTTCTTATACAAAAAAACTTAAATGCATTGAATATGGAGTTATAAAGCCTAATGTCAAACTTCCTCTTGAGCAAAGGTTATCTTTACTATGGTCTAATGTGATGAATATTATAAACACTCATTCTCCTGATCATGTAGCAGTGGAGCAAACCTTCTTTGGAGTTAATCCTTCTTCTGGGATACGTTTAGGAGCTGCTTATGGAGCTATTATATCTACAGCGGGCTTGATGAAGATTCCAGTTTCTTCATACGCTCCGCGGTTAGTTAGAAAGCATGTCTCAGAAAATGGGGCTGCTTCCAAAGATGAGGCTGCTGTTTCCGTTCATGAAATGTTGAATATAGATACAATTTCTCAAAGAGATATAACTGATGCATTAGCTGTTGCTTTGTGTCATTGGAAAATATCTAATGAATAAACAAGTTGTTTTAAAAACATACTGTCATAAATAATTTTTAAACATATATTCATCTTTTATCCTAATTATAGTTGTTCTAGATATATATATATTGTCACAACCCTATTTTTATATAGCTTAAGGTTATGTGATTTAAAATATCTAATGATAAAACTATTTACATATTGCAAATTTTATTTTAAATTTAAGAGTGTTTACATTTATACCTAAATCTTCTGATATTGCAAATAAGAATTGGTTATTAGTTGATGTAAAAGATATGGTCTTAGGCAGAGCAGCTACAAAAATCGCATCTTTTTTAAGAGGAAAGCATAAACCTATTATGATGCCTGGTTCTGATTGTGGTGATTTTGTTATTGTTGTTAATTCAGATCACATTAAATTGACGGGCAAAAAATTAGATAATAAAATGTTTTACTGGCATACAGGTTATCCTGGAGGAATTAAAAGTAGAAACATGAGAGAAAGACTCGAAATGGATTCTACTGAAGTTATTATGACTGCTGTCAAAAGAATGCTTCCTAAAGGACCTTTAAGTAATCGTCAGTTAACTAGATTGAGAATTTTTAAAGATCACAATCATACTTATGATAATCATAAGCCGGTTACAGTGAATTTAACGGAGGCAAACAATGAGCGAAATTAATACTGGCGTAGTTGCAGATTCAATTAATGAAGATGCATTGAATGCAGTTCAAGCTGAAGAACAAATTTTAGATGATGCTCCTAAAAGAGAAAGAATAGTAGATGCTTTAGGCAGATCTTATGGAACTGGAAGAAGAAAAGAATCTACAGCTAGAGTTTGGTTTAAGGTATTAGATCAAGATCAAGGGTCTGATTTATTTACTGTTAATGGAAAAAATGTTGATGAGTATTTTTCTAGAGAATTTTATAATAAAGAAGTGAAAAAACCTCTTCTTTTGTGTTTTCCTGAAGGTGCAAAATTTACCATTAAAACTACTGTTAAAGGTGGTGGAATGACAGGTCAATGTGGAGCTGTTAGGCATGGATTGAGTAGAGCTTTGGCTGATTTTGATCCTGAATTAAGGGCTGCTTTGAAGAGAAAAGGATATCTTACTCGTGATGCTAGAAAAGTTGAACGTAAAAAATATGGTTTCCTTAAAGCTCGTAAGCAAACTCAATTCCGTAAAAGATAATTTATCTTTTTGCGAATCTTTAGTCATGTTTATTTATGACTTCCACTCTAATTTAAGAATTTTTTGTAGAAATATGTTGGCTTTTTCATATTAATTTAGAACTTTTTGGTATAGTTTTTTTAGTACATGTTTATAATTTCAAACCTTCTTGTTTATCTATCACCATTTTGTTAGGGCTTTCTCAATTAGATTAATAGCTTGATAAATTAAATTGTTTCATAAAATCAATTTTTCATGTATTCTTTAAATCATATATTATATAACAAATTTATATTCTTCTTTTGAATAATTAATAATTTTTTTTCTTAGTTTTAAAGTTATTTAGATCATTTATTATATTGCTAAAATGCATATTATGATTTGTAGAATAAAGTTAGAAAAACATAATAATTATTTTACTCATATAATAAATAAACTATTGCATTCTTTCGCATTTTTTCACTAGAGATTTATTTGTTGTGCTTTATATATTCTAATATGAATTTTCTAAATTCTGATCATATTTTATTAACACTTATTATTTACAGATATCATTGCTATTCGAATCTCAATTACCTCAATTTGCAAAACTATATTCTATGCATGGCATGAAATTTTTTAGAGATTATGATTCAAAGAAAAAAATAAAAAAACATTCGTAAAAGGAGAAGTGTATACTATTGGTTCCCATTCCTAGATGGTATCTAAAATTAAACTTTTCAATTAAAAAAGCTATGTATAAACCTATATGTTCAAGAAAATGCTATAAGGGTTGTAATAAAATTCACTTAAATAAATATTTTTGTAATTTTGTGCACTTTGAAATAAATAGAAATTTTTTAATTATATATAACTAAGTAATAATAGATAGGTTCACTGGTATATTAATTTTTATTATTTATAAATTATTCAACTGAAGAATGAAGAAACCTATAAGTGTATGATTTATTTTGTGGTCTAGAAGATAAAAAAAGAAATAATGGGAAATATTATAATTTTCATTGTTTGTAATCTAAAATTATTTCGTACAAATTTCAACATATAGTTCTTCTTTTAGTGATTTATATTTGTTTTTTTTGATATCAATAGAAATGTTTAATTGACTTACATATTTATGTTTATTAAAATATTATACGTGCTTAATAAAAATAAAAATTTAGGACTTTGGTTAATATTAGCTGTATTAATAATTTCCGTAGCAAATATTTTCAAAAATTCAGATGATTCTAATATTCAAGATGTTGCATTTTCAGACTTTACGTCAGAAACACAAAAAGGCAATATATCTTCTGTTGTAATAAAAGGATCTTCTGTAAGAGGAATTTTGAAAAATGGACAAAAATTTGCGACTACAGTCCCATATCAGGATAATGAATTAATAAAAAGATTATTGGAAAATAAAATTCATGTTAGAGCTTCTTATAATAATGATAGTTCACTTACTACCTTTATTCACTTGATTTTATCTTCGCTTCCTTCATTGTTAATACTTGGAATGATGTTTTACTCTATTAGACAAATGCAAGGCAGTGCAGGCAAGGCAATGGGGTTTGGAAAGTCAAAGGCTAGGCTAGTTAATGATGAAAAAGCAAAGAATGTTACTTTTAAAAATGTTGCAGGATTGAAAGAAGCAAAATATGATTTATCTGAAATTGTTGATTTTCTAAAAAACAAACAAAAATTTACATCTTTAGGAGCTAGAATTCCTAAAGGAGTTTTGTTGTCTGGTCCTCCTGGAACTGGAAAAACTTTACTAGCAAAAAGTGTTGCTGGAGAAGCAGGAGTTCCATTTTTCTCTATATCAGGATCTGATTTCATAGAAATGTTTGCTGGAGTTGGAGCTAGCAGAATACGAGATATGTTTGATCAAGGGAAAAAGCATTCTCCATGTATCATTTTTATTGATGAAATTGATGCTATAGGAAAGAAGCGTGGCGGTGGAATCGGCGGTGGATGTGAAGAAAGAGAGCAAACTTTAAATCAATTGTTAGTAGAAATGGATGGATTTTCTCCTAATGATGGAGTGATTATACTTGCAGCAACAAATAGAATTAATACACTAGATAAAGCTTTATTAAGATCTGGAAGATTTGACAGGCAAGTTTCTTTATCATTGCCAACTTTAGAAGAAAGAAAAGAAATTTTAGAACTTCACATTCAAAAAGTAAGATATTCTAATGAAATAGATATTAATGCTATAGCCAAAGGAACTCCTGGGTTTTCTGGTGCAGATTTAAGCAATCTTATTAATGAGGCTGCCCTTCTTACAGGAAGGTATAATAAAACTGAGATATCAATGAATGAATTTGAATCCGCTAAAGACAAAATATTAATGGGGTCTGAACGTAGATCTTTGAAAATAACAGAAGAAGATAAAAAAAGAACAGCTTATCATGAAGCGGGACATGCATTAGTTGCATTTCATAGTCCAAATTCTGATCCTATACATAAAGTAACAATAATCCCACGTGGTCATTCTTTGGGAATGGTTGTAAGGCTTCCAGAAAATGATCAAGTTTCTATTACTAAAGCAAAGTTATTAGATGATTTGTCAGTTTCTATGGGTGGTTTGGCTGCAGAAAAAAAGATTTTTGGAGAAAAGTATGTTACAACTGGAGCTTCATCCGATATTCAAATGGCTACAAACATTGCTAGAAATATGGTTACAAAATGGGGGATGGGTTCAGCTGGATATGTTCATTACAATTACAATGATAATGAATACAGAAATTCAACTTCACAATCAATGTATGAACATATAGATAAAGAAGTAAAATTTATTATCTCTGATGCATTTAAAGAAGCGATGAGTATCTTGAACAAAAATGAAAACAAGTTACATGAATTATCAAATATTCTAATTCAAAAAGAAGAAATGACTGGAGAAGAAGTTAAAGAAGTTTTGATTTAAAACCATTAATTCATATAATGTTGAATTATAATTTACAAGATTTATGATTTGATTTTCTAAACATAACTAAAGAAAGAACAGATAATATAGCAAATTTTATAATTTTAGAAATAGGTATCATGCATATAATTCCATGCAAAATAAACAATATAATAATAAAAGACACAGATTGAGAAATTACAGGCTTTTTGAAAGAGTAATTTTGCTTTGAAAATAATTGACATACTAAATTCTTAATATCATTTCTTAAAAACCATAATATAGCAACAAATAAAATGCTCAAAATAGGCATAAATAATATAACATTTATTAATGCTAACATTAATAAAAGCAATATAAAAATTGACAAAAAAACTGGAATAAACAATGTCAAAATGAATAATGACATGATTAATATAACGCTATGGACTGTTAATCCAGCAAAAAAAGGAACAATCCAAAATACGCATAAAATACACATAGATTTATCATGACAATAATTTATTATTTTATCATGAACATTAAGTAAAAATTTCATAAAACCACCATTAGAATTCTAGGTAATAAATATAAGTTAATCAAGAAGAAAAATATACTTTCTATATTATTATTCATAGCCCAGTAAATGAAAATTATAGGCATTATAGAGTCAATTACTATGAATTTAGACCATTTTTTTTTACAAAATGATAATGCAAAAATACAAAGTATAAAAAATGTCATGAATATATTTTATAACATATATTAATTTTATTTTAATAAAAAGTATAAAACTATTGATTTTATTTTCATTTTTGCGCAAAATTATATGAGATATATATATGAAAAGAACTGCAAAATTAATGTCCGTTATTTTAAAACAAAGATTACGAGGCAGAGGCTTACCTGGAGAAGTAGTACATGTTAAAAGAGGATATGCTCTTAATTTTCTTATTCCAAATGAATTAGCTATGATGGCAACTCAAAGAAATGTTGCAATATTAGAAGATAAGAAAAATGAATGGCTTAACTTAGACTCTAAAAAACAAGAAGAAGGAAAATCTCTTAAAGAAAAAATTGATAAAATTATTCTTGATTTTGAGCATAGTACTGTTGATGGATTTAGGCTGTATGGTTCTATTTCTACTAAAGAAGTTATTAACAAATTGGTTGAAAAAGGATTGCCTATTAAAAAAGAGGATGTTGTTATGAAGCCTATAAAAGAATTAGGTTCTTTTAAAGCGCAAGTTTATACTCATGGAAATGAAGCATCAATTACTATTAATGTAAAAGAATTAGATGCTAATGCTATTGGAAAATAATGTTTCATGCATGTTTTCAAACTAATTAATATATGAATAATAAAAGTGAAATATCTAAAAAAACAGAAATAGATATTGATCAATTAAAGAAGTTACCAAATGCTATTGATGCAGAAAAAGCTTTGTTAGGGGCGTTGTTGCATGAGAATTTGCTATTTGAAAATATAGCTGAATTTCTTAAGCCAGAGCATTTTTTTGACCCATTGCATCAAAAAATATTTCAACATATATCATATTGTATTAATAAAGGTCAGTTAGCTAATCCTATTACTTTATGGCCTTTCTTTATAAATGATGAGCTTGTGAAAGAGTATGGAGGTCAAGAATATTTAAATAATCTTGAGTCATATATTATTTCACTAAGCCATACTGAATCTTATGGAAAGCAAATTTTTGATAGACATGTTAGAAGAAAGTTAATTATGATAGGAGATCAAATAACTTCTAATGCATATGACATGCAACTTGAAAAAGATGGATTGTCTCAAATTGAACAAGCTGAAATAAGTCTTTTTTCTTTAGCAACAGTTGGAACGCAGCAAAACAATATATCTTTTGGATCAGCTATGAGTTCAGCTATGAAGCAAGCTGAAATAGCATTTAGAAGCACTGATCATTTAGTTGGAATTCCCACTGGGTTGTATGGATTAGATAGAGCATTAGGAGGACTTCATAAGTCTGATTTATTAATCCTTGCTGCTAGGCCATCTATGGGTAAGACAGCTCTTGCAACTAATATTGCTTTTCAAGCGGCTGTAAAAAATAAAAAAGTTGCATTTTTTTCATTAGAAATGTCTTCTGAGCAATTGGCTTTGCGTATTTTAGGATCAGAGTCACGAATTCCATCGGATAAAATTAGAAGAGGAGCAATTAATGAGCATGAAATGCATAATTTGACAAAAACTTCTCAAAAATTACTTGATATACCTCTTTTTATAGATGACACTCCAGCTCTTACTGTTTCTGGTCTTAGAACTAGAGCAAGGAGATTGCATAGGCAAGAGAAAATTGACCTTATTATATTAGATTATTTGCAGCTTATGCATTCTGGGGGAAATCACGATAATAGAGTTCAAGAGCTTTCTTTTATTACTAGATCATTAAAATCCCTTGCAAAGGAGTTATCCATTCCTATTGTAGCCCTATCTCAGTTATCTAGGGCAGTTGAGCAAAGAGATGATAAGAGGCCTCAGTTAGCCGATTTGCGTGAATCAGGAACCATTGAACAAGATGCAGATGTTGTGATGTTCATTTTTAGAGAAGCTTACTATGAATCAAGAAAAAAACCTTCTGAAGGATCCGATAAAATGGAAATTTGGCAAGCAAAAATGGATAAAATACATAATTTAGCAGAAATTATGATTGCAAAGCAACGACATGGTCCAATCAAAAATATTCAAGTTGGATTTGAAGATTCTATGACTAAATTTTATGATTTAGATAAAGCTTAAAAGTAAGGTATTTTCAATTATTATAAATCATGCTCTTGAATTATTTTTTAAGATATTTATTATATAAAATACTTTACAAGATAAATTAAATTATAAAAAATTTTATGATTCCAACGATATAATTTATTACGCTTCTCTTTGAATAAATTCTGGTCTTATTCCTGATTTGAAATATGCTGAATACCATCTTTGAATTATTGGAGTATCAAAAACAATTTCACTATCGGCAGTTACAGGGATCCACTCACTGTTTTTAATATCTGACATAAAGTCTTCATAAATCCAACTTACATATCCTGATACTGCATAATGTTTCTTTGGGTAAAAATTTGTTATGCCTTCTAAATCTGTTACATATATTTCATCTGTTATCTTTACAGTATTGCTATTTTGTTTTTCTGGACTGTGAAGTAACATAATTCTCTTTTGATCAGTAGTTCCTCCATCATGTATATTATATGAGTAATTTTCTTCATTATTATTTTTGTTATGATTTATTTTCACTCCAGAAACAATAGATTCATTGTATTCTAAAATTAAAATCACAGCTTTTTTAAAAGCATGGTTAGATATAAATGGAGATGCAGCCAAAAACGTTCCTTTCTTTGGCTTTGTACTATCAAAATTATGAATTAACATTAAAATCAAGTTATCAGATAAGTGTAAAAGTATCCACTATTGATTTAAAAAAGAAATTATGTATACTTGTGCCATCTAATACGTTAGTTTCTTGCAAAATTAAGCAAGGATTAAAAGGAGATAAAAATGAACATAGAGAAGAATTTTGTGGATCCAAAAAGTGAATCTCAGAATGACCAGCTTTTAGAGCTTCCCTCAAATGACAATATCAACAATAAGGAATTATTAAACGCATCTGTTGAAGTTTTCAAAGCATATTGGTCAAACAGTGATAGTTCTAATAATGAATTAAGTCATATTAGAGAGGTTCTGTATACTATTAAAGGGTTTGTTAATGAAGTGTTTAAATCTAACACAAGTTCTCATAGGCCAGCTGTGAAAATAGAAGACTCAGTACAAGATGATCATATTATATGCTTAGAAGATGGAAAGCCATTAAAAATGCTTAAAAGATACTTGAAAAATCATTATGGAATGAGCATAGAGGCTTACAAGGCTAAATGGAGTTTGCCTGATGACTATCCTGTTGTTGCTCCTATGTATTCTAAAGTAAGACAAAAACTTGCTGTTGATACTGGATTGGGATATTCTAGAAAAGCAAAAAAAACTTCTTAATATAGGGTTATAAAATAAATATATTAGAGCAAAAGAAATATTTTAATTAATGCCAGTTACAAATCATTAATTGGTTAATAAAAATCTAATTTTACTAATATAAAAAACCTTTTGAAATAATTGTCAAAAAACTAATATATATAATATTGTTAAAATTAAGATTATTAATAAAATTATGATCACAATAATATATCAATTGAAGTAGATGTATATTATTACAGAAGAAGATTAACCAAGAGCGTTGTATTATAAAGTGACATGTTAATAAGAAATTATGGAATTCAGGATCAAATTAGTTTAGATATATTCATCAAGTGTAAGTTATGTTCAATAAAGTGCTATTTAATTTATGCTATCCATTCAAGACAAATCTATTGCGTATATAAATAGAAAGAGTCATGAAATTACAAATAATTAAGTTTAAGAATTAAAATATCAGTGATAAATTCAAAAAAAGCGATAGGTATAATGAATCCTGGAGATAATTTAGATAGCAGTGAGCTATTAAAAGAATCAACAAAGTATGTATCAGTAATAGATGAACTATTAATAAAATATATGAAATGGGAAACATAAAAATGGGTTAAAAGCTTGAGTTAATCATTCAAACAAATTTCAATATGAACTTATTCACATGAATTCAGTGAGATCGCAATATTATTTTAATAATCAATATATTTGCGCACTTTTTTATCTTAAAGATAAATGTAAATTATATCGTGTAAAGGCTTGTAAATGTGAAATATGTAAGTATTTTATGAAAACTAGTTTTAAGATTTATAAGAGGATAAAGTGATAACATTTAATATTCCTAGAAGTTCATAACAAGTAAATTATAGTATAAAATATAATAACTTAGTATAAAGTATAGTTGTTAAAACATGCTAAGTTTGTCATATCTCAACTAATAACTAAAATATGTTAATAAGTTGATTTTGTTTGACTTAATGATAATAATTTGAATTGAAAATTATTAATTATATAAAATATGCAGAAATGCACCCATACAATATTATAAGACATGAAGAAATATTTGCTAAAAATACAAATGAATTCCCACCATGTATTTTATATGCAATAGAACCAATAAAATAAACTGATACCAATAAAAAAGCATCAATATAAACTAATGCAGCCATATTAACAAATCCAAGATAATATAAACACATAATAGCGGTAATCATTAATGCGCTGGTCATTAAAGAACAAGCAGGGAAGTTATTTTTGTTTAATTTTGAAAAACGTTTAGATATCCAATTCATCATTGATGCATTATATAAAATATAAGATGAAACAAATAACAGTCCATTTATACTTCCTATTAGGCCGAAGCAAGCCATAAATGAAACTAACAAAAGTGCCATGCTTCCCATAGTGCGCATAGCAACATCAGCAACTGGAGCCATGCTTCCTACTTGTATGCTTTGAGGAAGTACAGACATTACAGACATGTGAACTGTTATGAATATTAAAGCAGCAATTGCGGTTCCCAACAAAGTTGCTATTGGCAAAGTTTTTTCTGGATTTTTCACTGAATCTCCAGAAGCTGTTGCTGACTCTAACCCTAAAAAGGCAAATAATGCTAATGGCATAGCTTGTAAAACAGACTTTATAATAGAAGGATTCATGCTAGGAGCTACAAAGCTGCTTATGTTGAAATATCCTAATGATGAAATTACTAATAGTAATAAAAGTGTTGCTTTTGTTATAGTAATAAATGTAATTAATCCTACAGAAAATACAGAGCTTCTCATGTTTAAAAAAGTTAATGTCCAAACTATCATAATTGCTGCAAAACATTTTCCATATGCAGGTAAAAATGATAATAAAAATGGCAAATAATTAGCAAATGCTATGGCAACTGTTGCACACCCCATTGTCATTCCAGTCCAGTGAAGCCATGCAGTTCCGGAACCAAGACAGTTGCTATTAAATGCTTTGAAAGCATAATAAGGAATTCCAGATTTTTCTTTGAATTTTCTGCTCATAACTGAAAAACTATATGCTAAGCACATTGCACACATCGCAGACATAAACCATGCTAAAAGCCCTAGCCCTCCATAAAAAGATATTTGAGAAGATACAACTAAAATTCCACTTCCGATCATACTTCCTACAACAACTGAAGTTGCGCCTAATAGCCCTACAGACCGTATAGAATCTTGTTTTTTACTCATAATTTAATTAATCTCCTATATGAAATAGTATTACAAAAGTAAAGCAAATACAATTTTAGGCATACTAATCAATAAAAACATTTGAAATATTTTTATAAAAAAGTTAATTTTGTTTGTAAGTGGTCAGTGCAAAATAATTATTCTTTTCAAGATATTTGGGATATTTTATCTAAATATATTAATAACAAGCAAATATCATGGAATCATTTGACAACATTATTAAATAAAAACAATACAGAAGCCTGGGTTAATAAGGATAAGATTCTTTCAAAGCAAGAAGTAATACAATGTTTTTATTTGATTGAGAAAGTTAAGTATAAAATTCCATTAGGAAGAATTGTTAAAAGAAGGTACTTTTGGAAAGATGAATTTATAGTTTCTCCATTTACTCTTGAGCCAAGACCAGAAACAGAGGCGATAATTGAACATTCTCTTAAGTTATCTCCTAAAAGCATACTTGATATTGGAACAGGAACAGGATGCATTTTATTGAGTTTGTTAAGAGAGCATGATGCTTTTGGGCATGGAGTTGATATATCTCCTTTTGTTATAGATGCAGCAAAAGAAAATGCAAAAAAATTAAATATCAAAAGTGATTTTAGCGTTAATATACCAAAAATTAAATTTGACCTAATAGTTTCAAATCCACCATATGTTCAGACTGATGTAGATTTTGCAACTAAATTTGATCCAATAAGTGCAGTTTTTCATAATGATCCAGTGATAATAACAAAAAATTTACCTCTAACTTCTAATGGAACGTTTTTATGTGAAGTTCCAAAATATTTGAAAAAATCATATGAAAATCATTTTTCTAACTATATTTGGCATAAATCTTCACACCCAGAAATTTTGATTTTTCAATATACTAATACAAATTTTTAAAAAATACATGATTGTTCAGTAGATTAATTTGTAGAAATATATAATTATCTTGTAATGGTTCTTTTTCATGTTATAGGGTTTCTTTCTGGAATTATTACATCTCTTATGATTTCAGAAGCAGTTATTTTGTATAATGAGAGCGTTCACAATCCATTTATTAAAGCAGACAATGATAATGTAATTGTTTATTCATCGCCATCTTGTAGGCATTGTGCGAATTTTCATAATTATATTAATGATCATAAATATGATAAAAAATTTAATATTCGTTTTGTTGACCTTGCAAATAATATAGCTGATGGATTTGGTAGTGCAATTATTGCTAATTCTGTAAATCCATCTAAAATGCGTAAATATATATTTAAAACACAAAATATATGGTTGTCAGAGAATGATTTAAGATTGTCTACTGATAGGCTTATAAGATTGTGTTCTAATGTAGAAAATGTCAATATGGAGAAAGTGTATACAATGGTACCTACGTTGATGTTAGATACAAGAAGAAATTGCAAATTATTGGGTCATGACTTGCTTCCTACCGTGTTTTTTATAAAAAAATTTGAAGGAGCGGATTCATATAAAGCTTTTGAATGTATCTCAAAGTATAATAATGGGGAATTAAATGTTAATTGATTCAACAAATTTTGGAACCAGAAAATTATTATATTCAGGATCAGGAAAAAAATTATATGCAGCTGATAAAAAGACTTTGATTCTTCATTATTCTCAAATTATTCCTAATGATATGTGGAGAAATCATTCTTCTTCTTTAATTTGGAAATATTTATCTAATATGGGAATTGCTAATCATTTTGTTCAAAGACTTAATGTTAGAGAGCAGTTAATTAAGAAAGCTGAAACATACCCAGTATATTTAAAAATATATAATATAGTGCCGTATATTATGCAAAGCAGATTGGGAATAACTGAAGGAACATATTTCAACAAACCTCTTTTAGAGTGGCATTTGAAAGATTCTGAGTTAGAAAATCCAATTATTTCTCTTGAGCATATTAGGCATTTCAACTGGTTAACAGAAGAAGAAATTTCTACAATACAAGCTATGTCATTGAGAGTTAATGATATTTTGCAAGCATATTTTTATTATTATAAAATCAGACTAGGCAATTTTAATTTAGAATTTGGAAAACATGAGCAAAACATATTATTAATAGATGAAATATCTCCAGAAACTTGTTGTTTTTGGAACTCAGAAATTACAGAGCAAGTAGATAAAGAAGATGTTTATCAAATACTAAAAAAAGAAATGAAATCAAATATATAATCTAACAAAATAGCATTAAAATCTAAGTATATGGATTTTTTTTATATTATATGGTAAAAATTCATATTGTTAAGGGGATCGTAATGAATACAAACATACAAGATAGTGTAATCGAAGTAATTAAAAAACAAATTAATAAAGAAGGAGTTGATTACTCTCCTGATACTGAATTTGTTAAAGATTTGGGATTAGATAGTTTGGACATAGTAGAATTAGTAATGGAATTTGAAAATAAATTCGAAACTTCTATTAGTGATGAAGAAGCGCAAAAAATGAAAAACATTGGAGATGTGATTCAGTTTATTTCAAAGCAAACTAGCGCAAAACTGTAAATTTTAGAGGAAAAAATGAATAAACAAAATTCAAAAAATAATAGATCTAGAATAGTAGTCACAGGAATGGGCATTGTATCTCCTTTAGGAGTTGGGACGCATCATAACTGGTCGAGAATTCAATCACAAAAGAGTGGAATATCATCTTTAGGAAGCGAATATGAAAAAATTCCATCTAAAGTTGCCGGATTAGTTCCTTTGGGATCTGGGGAAGGTGAATTTAATGTTGATGAATTCATGACTTCATCTGAGCAAAAAAGAAATGGTAGATTTATATCTTATGCTGTTGGAGCTGCTTCAGAAGCTGTAAAAAATGCAAGGCTAGACGAAGTTAAAGATCGTAATAAAGTTGGGGTTTGTTTGTCTTCTGGAATTGGTGGACTTCCTGAAATATGCGAAACATCAAAAACATTTGAACAGCAAAAGGAGCAATATGGATCTAAGAGAATCAGTCCATTTTTTATTCCTTCTGTGCTGACAAATCTTGCACCTGGATATGTTGCAATTAAATTTAAATGCAATGGTCCTAACTATGGAGCTTCCAGTGCTTGTGCATCTGCTGCAAATGCAATAACTGATGCAGCGATGCTTATTCAGTCAGGGCATGCAGATGTTATGATTGCTGGAGGAGCCGAAGCTTCTATTTGTCCTTTGGGAGTTGGTGGCTTTGCTGCATTAAGAGCTTTGTCTACTAAGTACAATGAAACTCCAGGAATTGCTTCAAGACCTTTTGATGAAAATCATGATGGTTTTGTAATTGCAGAAGGCTCTGGGGTTGTTGTTTTAGAGTCTCTTGAACATGCTCTTGAAAGAAAAGCAACAATATATGCGGAGTATGTTTCATGTGGAATGACATGTGATGCTAGCCATATAACAGCTCCTTCAGGAGAACAATCTATAAGGGCTATGAACCATTCAATTAGTCAAGCTGGGATTTCTCCATCTGATATTGGATATGTAAATGCTCATGCAACATCAACTCCAGTCGGAGATAAATGTGAAATTGAATCAATCAAATCAGTATTTGGAGATCATGTATATTCTTCAAAGTTTGCTGTATCTTCTACAAAGTCTTATACAGGTCATTTATTAGGAGCAGCTGGAGGAATAGAAGCTATTTATACAATTATGGCTCTTCAAAACCAAGCTGTTCCGCCTACATTGAATGTAGACAATCCTATTAAAGAAATTGAAGGAATTAACTATGTTAAGTCTTATCAAGATCATAAATTTGATTATGCAATTTCTAATTCATTTGGATTTGGAGGAACAAACACTTCTCTATTATTTAAAAAATATAACTAATTCATATATAACTAGTGAATTTGAATGAATTCATATGAGTTAAAATATATATTATGTGTGATTTATGAAATACTTATGTAATAGGTTAGTGTTTATACTAATCACTAAAATTCATGTTAATATAATTAAAAAATACATTTACTTTTTTATATAATTATATAAACATATCAAGAGGTTTTTATGAATTTTATTTACAAATTTATGATATGTTTTCAAGTTGCGTTTAGTGTGCATGCAGCTCACCCACTTGCAAATATATTTATTTTTCTTCAAAAGAAAATAGATGAACAGGCAATGGCTAATAATCAATTTGATTCATATGATATTGATACAATATATGAGGCAAATAACAATGCCAATTCTATTGAAAATACGGATAATAGCGATATACAATCTAGTTTTTCATATAATAATATTGATATAGGAAATATTTTAGATATGATAGACGAAAAAGATTCATATTGTCATAATCCTTATTCTGAGCAGTATAATAAAATTACTCAAAGTGAAAATAAATATATATATACGGAAAAAGATGCAATGCAAATAGAGCATCATAAAACTAAAGAAGCTCATTATAAATTAACAAATAAAATCAAACGCTTTTCTTTTGAATTAACAAAAAAATCCCAATGTTCAAATCAAGAAATATATGAAATAGATAGGTATGCCAAACATTGTGAATATTTATTTCAGCCAATAGATATGAGGATTATTCATCGTAAACAGATGTTAATAATGCAAATTCAAAATGAAAGACAGATGTTTATTAGTATGAACAAATCACTTGATAGTATGAATAAATTAATTAATACTCAGAAACAATATTTACAAAGCTTTGATAAAACAAAATCAAAAAAATTAAGGCGTAAAAAAGAATTAATTATAGTATCAACACGACCATCGAATTATTATGATTTATCATTTGATATAGATAAATTTGACACAGACAATTATTTTTATTGGATGACACCTCATTCCTCATCAAAAGTAATTCCAATTGTGTTTCGTTACATAAATGAAGGTGAAAGAAAAATCATTGATGTGAAAACTTGTAATCAAGATATGTTTGAATTAAAAACTAAATAGAATAATATTTTTTACTTCATAGCAAAGAAAATTTATATCTGATGCAATTTGAATTTAAAGCATCTATAATATTGTTATGCAAAATGGAATTATTGTTCTTAACAAACCTGTAAAAGAAACTTCTATGAATATGGTTCGTAAAATCAAGAAAAAGTTTAATTTGAAAAAAGTTGGACATGCTGGAACATTAGATCCTATGGCTGAAGGAGTTTTGCCAATACTTATAGGGGAAGCTACAAAATTCTCTGACTTGTTACACGAAAGTTCAAAAGAATATAAATTTACAGTGAAATTTGGAATTGAAACAAATACAATGGATTCTGAAGGTGAAGTAGTTGAAGAAAATAACTTTGTTCCATCCTTAATCGATATTCAAAATTCTCTTGATAAATTCAAAGGAAAAATTCTTCAAGTGCCACCAAAGTTTTCTGCATGTAAAGTAGATGGAAAACGAGCATATGATTTGGCTAGAGATAATGTTGATTTCACACTTAATGCAAAAGAAATAGAAATAAATAAATTAGAAATTGTTGATTATGAAAGCCCTTATTGTACTTTTATATGTGAGTGTAGCAAGGGAACATACATTAGAACTTTGGCAGTTGATATAGCAAAATCAATAAACAGCATCTGTTATGTTACTAAGTTGATAAGAACAAAGCATGGAAGTTTTGAAATGAAAAGCAGCAAAGTAATTGAAGATATTTCAGAGCAAGATTTTATACCTCTTGAAAAAGTTTTATGGAAAAACATTCTAGACTTAAATGATGAACAATATAATTATATAAAGCATGGGCAAAAAGCTAAATCATCAATCGTTAATGGAGTTTATGTTGGGTGTTTTCAAGGAAAAATTATAGGCATTTTGGACTGTTTGGAGGGTATACTTTCAGCAAAGCGTATGCTAAAATGAGATGTTTTAAGGGGACTTAAGTGAATTTAAACATAAAAGATTTAAGCAATGCAGATATCTTCAAATCATTTGGAGTGCATGAAAAAGATACAGGTTCAACACAGGTGCAAATAGCTCTATTAACAAATAGAATATTATCTATGAGTGAACATTCAAAAAAGCACAAAAAAGATCACACAGTTAAAAGAAGATTGCAAATGCTTGTTGAGTACAGACGTACATTGCAAAAATATCTTGGACGTGAAAATAAGGAAGCTCTAATAGAACTTAATAAGAAGCTAGGATTACGTAATTAAAATGCAAAAAAACCATAAAGAATTCAAACCTATAATAATCAGCGATGATTTCATTCAAACTAAAGCTGATGGAAGCGTAGTTGTTCAACATGGAAATGCAAAAGTTTTATGTACTGTATGCATTGGAGAGTGGGATTCAGAATCTACTTTCATGCCATTGCAAGTTTCATATCAAGAAAGGGCATACGCTGCTAATAGAATTCCTGGTGGTTTTCTAAGAAGAGAAGGAATCACAGATAGAGAAGTTTTGATTTCTAGAATGATTGATAGAGCATTAAGACCGTCAATTGATCAATCCTATAAATTTAAAATGCAAGTTATTTGTACTGTTTTAGATTATGATTCTCAACATTATACTGATATGCTTTCTATTATTGGAGCTTCAGTTGCTATGCAAATTGCTGGAATACCATGTACTCCTATTGTTTCATATAAAATGAGTTTTAATGGAGAGAAATGGTCTTTTGGAAAAAGCAAAGGCAGTAAGCATACAGTTACTTTAGCTAGATCTGCGCAAGGATTGTCAATGTTTGATTGCTATGGAGATACAATATCTAAATCTGATTTGTCTGAAGGATTGCAATTTGCAATCGAGCAATCTAATGATACTGTTTTATTGGCAAATTCTTTTGTGCAAAACAAAAGAAAAGAGATGAAAGTTCCTCCTGTTTTGGAGACTCAAAGTATTCATTTGAATACAGAAAATTTGGTTGCAAAATTAAAAAACAACTCTGATCTTGAAGAAGAAAAAGAGCAATTTTTAAATAAGTGGAGCAGCAAATCATTAGGAAAAATGAAGTGGAATAGCATTATAAGAGCTATAGCTAGACATCATTTTATTTGGTCCAAAGAAAGGTTTAATGGAAGGCAATTTTCTGATTTGAGGAATATGAATTTCAATGTAGGAATGCTTAACTCTGCAAATGGAAGCGCATTATATAGTAAAGAAAAAACAAACATCTTAAGTACTATTACATTTGGAAGAATGGAAGATGCTCAAATAGTAGAAACTTTAAGCGGAGTATACAAAGAAAAACTAATTTATCATTATATGTTTAGTCCTTATTCATGTGGAGAAATCAATAAATTATCCACATCTAGAAGAGAAATAGGTCATGGTAATTTGGCTAAAAGATCTATAAAGCCTTTAATAGGAAATTTATTAGAACAAAAAGTATGCAGAATAGTTTCTGACACTATGAGTTCCGATGGATCTTCTTCAATGGGTAGTGTTTGTGCTTCATATTTAGCTCTATCTAATGCTGGAATAAGCATTGAGCCGGTTGCTGGAATATCTGTTGGGTTAATACTAGATGGATATAGGCATTATTTGATGATGGATATTGATGCTGATGAAGATTCATGGGGAGATATGGATTTCAAAATTGCTGGAACAAAAGATGGAATCACTTCAATTCAAATGGATATAAAAGTTCCATGGATTCCTATTCATGTTTTTGAAGAAGCTATGCATTTTGGTATGCAAGGAGTCAAAAAAATTATAGATATGTATCCTACTGATAAAGCAAAATCTCAAACAGAAGATATTAGATCTAATGAGCAAAGAAAAAGTAGACATCAAGAAAAATCAAGAAATAGAAGCAACAAACAAGATGATAAAGTAGAAAAAAACATTGATAAAAGTAACAAGCAAGATGAAAAAATAGAAAAAATAGAAAAAATAGAAAAAATAGAAAAAAATATTGAAAATAAATCAAGCAAAAAGGAAATTAAAAAAACTTTAAGCAAAATCATGATTGATAATTCTTCAATTTCTTTATTAATTGGAAAAAAAGGAGTGACAATCAATGAAATCTCTTCTTCTGCAAATGTTGAAATAGATATAGATAAGCAAGATAATATTTTAAAAATAACTGGAGAGAAAAGTAATATAGATTCTGCATTTGTTAAAATTTTCACTTTGTTGAAATCAGAAGAAAAAAATAAAAAAATAAATTTTGTAAGAATAACAAAAGTAGAAGAAAACAAATTAAAAGTTAAAACTTTTGATGATAAAAATAAAACTATAAACTGGAATAATAGCGAAAATCTTAAGGTTGGAGATTT
This sequence comes from Rickettsiales bacterium, assembly GCA_965233735.1. Lineage (GTDB taxonomy): Bacteria > Pseudomonadota > Alphaproteobacteria > CAJXXZ01 > 1604HC > Cytomitobacter. Next base: position 398,839 of record OZ247501.1, on the reverse strand, counting down.
GATTAAAGTTGAAATAGGTAGATTTGGAAGATTAAGTTTTCTTTCTTTGATTTCTATAAACGATTGACACTCCTTTTAGTCGTGCCCGTTTGACACTCCTTTTAGTCGTGCCCGTTTGACACTCCTTTTAGTCGTGCCCGTTTGACACTCCTTTTAGTCGTGCCCGTTTGACACTCCTTTTAGTCGTGCCCGTTTGACACTCCTTTAATAGTAAACTCAATGTTTATCGTTCTTCTTCGATATTTTTCTGTTTAATTTCTATTTATTTAAGTAATATTTTTTATACATTTTTAAAATTTATAATGCTTTTATATTTTAGGTTTGCGAAAACTATATTATACGCATTAACAATTCTTATGGCTTTATTATATTAAATTCTAACACTATAATTTAAGTGTTTTATTGAAATAATCTGATACTTTTTTAGAGTTTTGAGAAAGAAATTTAATAATAGGTGATATGTAATTTGTAAACGATATAACATTATTTTGTGAAAATATTTTCAATAGTATTTAGTTTTCTTAATATTTATTAGGCACTTTAGATAAGGAGTAGTTCAATAGATATTAATAAATTTGCAAAATAAATTAGTAATTGTATAAATGAAATTATGGCTTTGTATGCATTTTATTAAAAATCTAAATGTGAGATAAAAGATAAATTTTCAATTTTTTTCATCAAATAGTTTGCGAGTTTTAAATGTACAAGAAGATGAATTGTTATGTTTGTTTTTATCAGGTTTACTTAGTGAGTATTTAGAATATAAATTTGTAGTAAAATAGCACTATTATTATTTTAGCGAAGATAGGTAGTAGATATTTTTATTTCTCTTTTTGTTTGTATAAGGTTAGAAAATCAATGTGGAAAAATAAACTTAACCACTTAAAAATAATATTCAATGTTTGTAATAATAAACGAACAAATATAAGCAAACCAATATAGATGAATTGAAATCTAATTAGGTGGTTTTATTATAGAAACAGTATATTAGTAAAGATAAAAAAATTCAACTAAGCGATAATTACGCACCTTAATATAAAAAACATTGTGATACATTAAATAGTAAATTAAAAAAAATATGTTAATTCGCTTTCCATATAAGCTATAACAAATGGATTGAAAATACAAAATTATGTATAAAAAGGTATAAGGAATAATATATCAATTAGGAAATAGTGAATTTATGAAATTTATTGATATAAGTGTAGTAAATGTATTAATCTCTAATAGTTAGTCTTTGTTATCTTGTTCATAAAAATATCTTGCCCATAAACTACTTGTAAGTGGAGCAGATATCATAGATATAATCAAAAGAAGAAAGTTTTTATAGCTCATATTGCAAAGTAGGTAAAACCAAAATGCAAACCAACCAAATGTAGAAGCATGTAACAAATAAAATTTATCACTCCATTTGTATATGCAGTAAATCATTAGAAAAATACTTGCGTAATAAAGCATAGTTTATTAATATCAGCTTTAAATCAAAAATAAAATATAAAAAACAATTAATAGCTAAAAACTGTAATTATTATTAATTAAATAAATTGTAAACCTTTAGATATTGAAGAAATTATTATACATTTGTTTATGACTCTAAAAACTGAATCAACGCGAATAAATGAAATTTTCGATGCTTTATCTAAATCAGAATTGCCTGACACAATTGCTTTGCAATATAATAATCACTTCACTCTTTTAGTGGCTGTGATTTTATCCGCTCAGTCTACTGATGTTGGAGTTAACAAAGCTACTCCTGCTCTTTTTGCAATTGCATCTTCTCCTAAAGAAATTATTGATTTGGGAGTTGATAAATTAATGGATTATGTTAAATCAATTGGGCTTTATAAAACAAAATCGAAAAATATTATTGCTTCTAGTCAAATTTTGATTGATAAATTCAATTCAATAGTTCCTGATAATATGGATGATTTATTATTATTGCCAGGAGTGGGTAGAAAAACAGCGAATGTAATATTAAATTTTGCATTTAGAAAGCCAACTTTTCCAGTAGATACTCATGTTTTTAGAGTTTCTAATAGATTAGAGATATCTGATGGAAACACTCCAGAGAAAGTAGAGAAAGATTTGGAAAAATATGTTCCAGATCAATGGAAATTAGATGCTCATAATTTGATGGTATGGCATGGAAGAAATGTGTGTAAAGCTAGAAAACCAAATTGCGAAAAATGCTCAATAAATAAAATATGTGAATCAAAAGATAAGATTGTTGATATAAAATGATAAATATAATAAAAGTTTTATGTTTTATTATGTGTAGCATGTATATGTAAGATAATCATATTTATCTTACTTATGTGTTTTTGCTGAAATTTTATATGAAATAGAACACAAAGTAAGAAGAGTTATATAATTAATATAGAAAATTACATCCTCATATTATTTTTGCAAATTCTTATTATAATTTAGATTCATTTTATAAAGCCATTTATTTAATTAATTACATAAAAAATATTTTACATATTTCTATTATCTACTATGTGTTATTTGATCTTATGCTATATGTGATAACTTTAATTTAAACATGATATGCTGTATTGTTAATAAATTTATTAATATTTTGACATAAACCAAGAGTGAAGTTTATACATATAGATCTGTAGTAAACCGCATTATACAATAAAACTTATAGTTGATTTTGTTTGTATTTTTAATATTGATTAAAACTATTAATGCATGTTATTGCAATGTTGTCTTTTATGATGATTATAATTTTTTACTTAGAATTATGATAAATTATGTAGCAGAAATATAATAATGAACTTAAGATTTTAGTTTATTTGATTAAAAAAATTAATATTATGATTTAGGTAAACACTTAGTTTTGTAAATATTAGCATTGTCTAAAAGTAATTTTATAAACTCTGAATCTGAATATCCATTATTTCGTAGTATTCGTGGAATTAGAACCATACCAGGAATTGAGTTATAATCAATAAAATAAGGCTTTTTGCATAATTTAAAATCTATTCTTGCAATACCATGTCCATCAATATGATTATATAATTGTTCTGCATATTTTTTAGCTTCTTTCACAATGTTTTGATCCTTATATTCTTCTCCACTTGAAAATATAACTCTTTTATCAGTCTTTTTAGCTTCAACAGTATAAATTTGCTCTTCATGCTCAATGAGTATTGATCCAAGTGTCTTGCCATTTAAAACAGCGACTCCTAATTCAGGGCCATTTATGTATTTTTCACACAACATATATTGTTCATATTGATTAGAGTTTTTTTCATTTTCTGTATTAATAATTTTAATTCCATATGATGATCCTCCAAAAATAGGTTTGGTTAAATGAGGATAGTAATTTATATGTTTTTTATAATTCTCATACATATATAAGCCTCCAGAAGCAATTGGAATTTTAACTTCTTCACATATTTGTCTCATAGCATGTTTATTAATAGATATAGTAGCATCATATGATTTTGGCCCTGTGTATGGAATTTGAAGTTTATCAAGAAAGTGTTGTGCATATCCATCTTCTCCCCAATATCCATGAATTAGATTGATAATATATATTGGTTTTATATCTAATATATCTTGCTTTAACTTGTTTAATCCATTTGCTGGATCAAGTACTTGAACTTCATAATTGTTTAATATTAAATTTTTAATTATTTTTCCACTTTTAATAGATGCAGAAATTTCAGTCCATCCTCCTGCTAAAATCACAATCATTTTCATTGTTACTATTATATCTTTATGAAAACAGTATGCAATTGTATTGTGAAAATAATATAAAAAAACAATATATGAGTATATGTTGATATATGTGAGAGTTATTGCAAGATCATTACAATTAATATTGTGGCATAAAAAAATTATATAATAGCAAATTAGAATTTATTTGTAATAAAAAATCTACACTTTAAAATGCTATTAATTTATAGTATACAACTTATAAATTTATATATTATTTTAATCTTGTGAATTGTATTTACACTATAAAAAACATACAATAATTATATGAATAGTATAATAAAGACATGTTTTAGTGTAATGATGTTAAATATATCTTCTGTGAAAATGACGGATATTAATGGAGATAAAGTTATTCCACAATTGCTTGTTTCAGATGACTTCGGAAGTGATTATACATTTAATCCATTAAAACATGCTGTTACAAAGTGTATTAGGCAAGATTTGAAAGGTTATATACCTATTTTTCATTATTTGCGAAATGGATTTAAGATTAATGGAAAAGATTTCAAAATAGATTCAAACTTAGCTTCAATTATTTTTAATTTTTCTCATTTCAAAGATGAAGTCAAAGATGCAGTTGATATTTGTGAAGTTAGTATTTTGATGACTTTAAATAATTATTTATATGCAAAACCTAACTCACATGCATATGGAAGAGAACGTAAATTATTAAGATTGAATAAATTATATGACGATCTTGGTTCTATAAAGAGTTTGACGATTGATGGAGATGCGAGTTATTGCGAATATTTATGTGAATTATATTTATCATTTAAAGGAAATATATTTTCTTATTTAAAGCCTTATTTATTCATGAATATAACTTCTAGCGGAAAGTGTTATAAGTATGAAGATAAGATTTTGTATAAAACTATAAATTTGTTTTCTGATATTATTCATATTAATTCTAAAGAAAAGTGTAACATTACCTCTAAAACTGCTTCATATATTGTTAATCTTAAAGGAAATTATGATTCAATTAAGCTTAATGCAAAATATGTTATTTTAGATAATGTAACATGTAATACTCTTAGTGTTTGTTCCCCAACACAATTTATAGTGAGGAATTCCCGCGCTAAAGAGTGCCTATATAGTGACTATAAGTATTATATTTGTCCTGCATATATTGATAATTCTTCTAATGCAGCGTATATGAATAATCGTAGAAAAACATTATATGGTAATGATAAAATTATATCTGATGAAAAAATAAACAAATGCATCTATCAATTATCGAATATTAACTTTGCAGAATTGCAGAATTCTATTGATGATTATTTAAAAAACATTAGAAATAGTTATAAGGAATTCAGAGATGATTGTGATGCATGTTTATCAGAAATCAAATTTGCAATAACAAATTTAAATAGAGAAATGTCGAATCTTGAAATAAAAAATATGTATACAGATCTGTATTATATAAGCCTTGAGCGACAAAAAAAATGCTTTAAAGAGTCTAAGAAATGTTTAAATTATATTGAATCATGGTTTGATAATGTACGTATGTATGAACACAAATATATAAATGAAGAAATGATACTGGAAGATTTTGGAAGCATAACTATGAAGAATATTTTAGGATGACTCATTAAGTTTTTTTAAATAAAAATCACTTCTTTTTCTAATAATACTTTAGTTTGGTCAAACACTTTTTTTTGTACTTCTAAAATAAGTTCTTTTATATCGTTACTTGTTGCAGAATCGTTATTGATGATGAAATTGCAATGTAGGCTGGATATTTTAGCTCCACCTACTGTCATGTTTTCACACCCTGCTTGTTGAATTAATTTCCATGCATTATATCCTAAAGGGTTTTTAAATACACTTCCAAATGTTTTTATTCTTGGTTGCTTTTCATTACGATAATTTTTCATTTCTTGGATAGTGTCTTTTACATAATTTGACTCTTTTGTTGAAAAGCATCCTCTTAAAAAAATCATTCCTCTAGGCATGTTGCTAGATCTATATTCATATTTGATTTCATTCCTATTTAAGCGATGTATAATTCCATCCTGATCTATAATTTCTGCCCAAACAAGAAAGTCCGCTACACATGATCCATAAGCTCCAGCATTCATATATAATGCCCCTCCTATTGTTCCAGGGATTGTATAAAGGAACTCTAAGTTAGATAAATTATGTTTTGCACAATATCTTACAGCAATGGTATTAGGAGTTCCAGCATCAATAATAACCATATTTTTGTTTGTGGTAATAATATTTGGCATGCTAGTTAATTTAATAATGATAGAATCTGATCCACTGTCGCTTATAATCACATTCGATCCAAACCCTAAAGGAATGTATGGTGTTTTTTGTGATAGAAAGCATTGCAATTCTTGTTGATTTTTAGGCTCGAAGACTTTTACTCTTCCTCCAGTCCTAATCCATGTCAAATTTGAAGCTAACTCATCTCTAATACTCAATTGCATACATACATATTATTGCATAAAAAAATTATATAATAGCAAATTAGAATTTATTTGTAATAAAAATCACGCTTTAAAATGCTATTAATTCATAGTATACAGCTTATAATCTTCTATCTTATTTTAAGATTGTGAATTGTATTCACAATATAAAATACATACAATAATAACATGAATAAAATAATAAAATTATGTTTTTGTATAATTATGTTAAATATATTTTCTGTAAAAATGATTGATATTAATGGGGATAAAATTGTTCCACAATTACTGATTTCAGATGATTTCGGAAATGATAACAAATCTTTAAAATTTGCTGCATTGAAAAATGATGTTATGGGCTGTATTGATAAAGATTTCAAAGGCTGTATATCTATTTTTCATTATTTGCAAAACGGATTTAAGATTAATAGAAAAGATTTTAAAATAGATTCAAACTTAGCTACAGTTATTTTTAATTTTTCTTATTTGAAATATGCAGTTGATATTTGTGAAGTCCGTATTTTGGGTTGTTTGCACTATGATTTATATGAAAAGAGTAAAAATTATGGAGTAGAATATTTAATTTATGATAACGAGCGTAAAGAATTAAGATTGAATAAATTATATGACGACCTTGCTTCTATAAAGAGTTTGAAGATTGATGGAAATACAAATTATTGCAAAGATGTGTACCAATTATACTCATTAATTCAAAACAGAAATATACTTTATTGTGCAAGTCCTTCTGTATTCATAAATATAACTTCTAGTAAAGAATATTACGATATGTATTTGAGTAGTGATATTATTAATATTAATTCTAAAGAAAAGCATAACATTAACATTAAAGATGCATACATTGCTAACATTAAAGGGACTTATGATTCAATTATAATTGGTGCAAAATATATTATTTTAGATAACGTAACATGTAACAGTTTTAAGAATTTGAGTTCAACACAATGTGTAATTAGAAATTCCCATGCTAAAGAGTGTTCAGATGATTATAATGCATATATTGATAATAGTTCTAAATTTGAGAAAGGACACCATGGTAATTATGAAATTATATCTGATGAAAAAATAAACAAATATATAAATCAATTATCGAATATTAATTTTGAAGAATTGAAGAATTCTATTAATGATTATGATAAAAATAGTAAAGATAGTTATAAGGAGTTCAAAGATAATTGTAAGGCATGTTTTTTAGAAATCAAGTCTGAAATTAATATAAAGCTGCTTAATCTAAGAGGTGAGCAACAAAAAACATTAAAGGCAGAGTATAATCACTGTTTAAATTATACTAGCCAATGGTTTGGTTATGCATATAGGCATAAAGATATAAATGAAGAAATGATATTGGAAGATTTTGGAAGCATAACTATTAAGAATATTGTAGGATGACTCATTAAGTTTTTGAAATAAAAATCACTTCTTTTTTTTAATAATATTCTAGTTTTATAAAACACTTTTTTTTGTATTTTTAAAATAAGTTCTTTTATATCGTTACTTGTTGCAAACTCGTGATTAATGATGAAATTGCAATGTAGGCTGGATATTTTAGCTATATCTAGTGTCATGTTTTCACGCCCTGCTTATTGAATTAATTTCCATGAACTGTGAATACAACACAAATATGATATAATACATTATGATTAATATAATAAAAATATGTTTAAGCATGATTACATTGAATATATATTCTGTAAAAATGCTTTGTGTTGATAATCAAAATTTTAAGAGTTTTAAATTATTAAATAAAACTGATTTTGATAATAATTCTGATCGTAAAAATCATTTTATGAAATATATTAAAGATTATGAAAAAAGTATACTCATTTTTAATTTTTTGAAAAACAAGATAGATCATAATTTAGTTGAAAGTGTTTATAAATTTTCTCACTTTATGCATAAAATGGATATTCTTGAAATTTCTATGATACAAAACACTTCTTTTGAGCACTTCCCAATTATAACTTCATTGAATATTTCTGGAAATGTAGATCATTGTAATAATGTTTTAAAATTATTGGACGATAATGATGTTGTTAGCAAAATATATGTCAATGTTGAAAATGATGAAAAATGCAAAAATAAAATATTAAACATGATTTCTAATTTAATCATTCATGTAAATTCTAATTCTAAGGATTTGCAGGTGAATATATGTAAAGAAAAGAAAATAAATATTCTTGTTTTAAAAGGAAGCTATGACAACATTTTGTATAACGGCAATAGTGTGGTAAGAAAAGGTGATGATCTTGTTGAATATTTTGTTTTAAATAAATATATAATTGATAGCTCAGGATTTTTATATAATAATAGTCACGAGGCTGACTTAATATCATCTTTAAACCACTTTAAAATAGTATCTTTTTATACTAAATGTTATTCTCAAAAAATCATTGAAGATTATAGTAAAATAATTAAGGATTATTATTCTTATTTAAGCAGTAATGCAAATGCTCCAGAACATATTAAGTCTTGGGTAAAAAATAGTATGAGCCTTTTTTATTCTTATGAATTTAATAGTAAAATAGTTGGAAACACAGAATCATCATTTATTAGTGACAAAATAAATTCTTTGTATCTTAGATAGTAAAAAATAAAAATACTTTGAAATAAATCAAAAAAATACTTGAAAAATTAACAATGATCATTTATAAGTAATCAGGCTCTAATGATTTTGTCTACCTGCGAGGCGCAAGCAATAATCACGGGAGTCGTTCTTGATTCGTTCCGTGGAATGTTTCATACGACACCCACCTATGTATATAGGCCCCGTGAAAGATAGATGGAGTTATTTGAGTCCACTTTATTCATGATTTTACCTGTATTATATATATTATTTTAAGCAGATAGTTTTTTGTTGAAAAAATAAAAATATGATTATTTATTAATCAACTAAATTCATACATTGCAACAAAGGATTATTTTTAATTGTGCATGCGAATTTATTTGTTATATTAGGCTTTGAATATGACACTTTTGCAATTAAGTTGTTTGCTACTTCATTTGAATTCAATGTGTTTAATGTGCATTTTTGATTTATGTCATTTATATCAGAATTATAATTATATAAATTTTGGCAAAATAATGAATTAATAGTTGAATTATAAGCTATAACATTTTGAGCGCAAACTTTATTACATTTTGCATTTATGCAAATTATATAACATGGTGATTCAGAATGGTCATGCAATACAATATCTTGAAATTCTCCAAATGCTGTTATAATCCTATTATTTTTTATTTCATTAGTGTAATAAGAAGGGCTTGAAATATTAATACAAGTGTAAGAATGGTGAGAGTTAATGTATAATGCTTGAAAATTGGTTGACAACTGAATCAAAGCAGGTCTATCCATATTGTATAGCGAAGATATTACATTCAAAAAAGAATGTTTAGCGTATAAATAACTTGTGATTTCTTTTGGCATATAGGAAAAATCCACAATAGAGCCATGAATGAATATTGAGTTGTTATTATATAATGCTATAAGTTGATCAGTGTATGTATTTGGGTTTAGTGGTTGGGAATAAATAGTTAATTGTTCTTTTAAAGATTCATTTTTCTTTATGAAATGCAATTCTATATTAATAGGAGTAGAAAAATCATAAATAATTCCTAGTAACAAATTAGGAATTTCATAACACTTATGAAAGGAATTAAATGTTTTTGCAAATAATAGTGATTTGCATCTATCTTGTATCTTTTTGAGTTTAAAGTATTCGTTTATTTTTTGACTATTTATTTTAACCATTGAATTGCTCTTTGAAGATGGAAAGTAGCTCGAGAGTTCAAATTTTACAAAATCCCCATTAATGCTGAATATTTTGAATGTAGATTCTATTTTTACTGCAATGCTAAAAATGAACAGATATATTAAGTTTGTCATAATACTAGTATAGATAAATAAATAAACTTGTCATATGTGAATTATGCAGAATTTTCAATCCTAAGTATTATATTAAAATTCCTTGTGATGGCATTGGTTATATTGTTGCATATGTACTGAATATAAAATAATTATAATCAATTATTTAGTATTTAATTTTTCTTATAAAGAAATGTTGAATTTTTTAGCAATAGATGAAATGAACATATCAACCATATTTTTATCTATTTTTATATTTGAAGCTTGATTAGCAGTATGAAAATCACAATCGGAATAAATGTTTTGAATGTTTTGAATATTATCTATAGTTGAGTTTTTCATTATAACAGTATTAATATTTGTGATTTTTTTGCATTTGGAATTAATTAAAACAACAGATTGTTTTTCTATGCCTCCTGAGTAAAACTCTCTCCCTTTAATGCTTTCACATGTAGCGTTAATTAAAATAAGTTGATCTACTTTATCTATAAATGCAATTTGTTCATATAGCCCTGTTGCAACTATAATAGATGAGTTATTTAATGGATTGCTAATTGCTAATCTATATTCTGGATTTTGACTATTTAATTCTAAAATTCCTTTGTGAACAAATATTGCAGATGTTTCAACAAGTTCATTGCAGTATTCTTCATCACGAAATGCATAAAATAAATTTTGCTTAGTAAATTCTTCTTTTCTAATGTGAATAGATACTTTTTTAGCCTCTAGGAAATTAGAGTAGTCATCCCAAATATATGGAGCATAAGGTCCTCCTATATTTATATGATCAGCGTTGAATTTTATTCCTAACAGTCCAGGGCCTTGGTTTTTATTACATATTGTACAAATTTTACTAAGCATTTTATATTCAATGGTATCAATTATGCTTCTTAGCTCAGAGTAATTAAAAATAGATGCTATATTATTTTCACCTTCATAGCTTTTCATTATTCTAAAAAATTTAATATAGTATTGATACTCTTTCAGGTATATTAATACATCTTGTTTTAAGGTTTTGATATCATGTTGAAAAAATGGAAAGTTTTTGTTTTTAACTAAATCAGATAATTGAGGAGTTATTATATGATTGTTTTTATCAAACATTTCAAATGTAGAGAATATGCTTAATGAAATGCACATGCTCAGTTTTATTAAATTTTTTATCATGATTCATTATATATGTGTTGGTTGTTTGCATGCAATTCATAATACATAAGCAAATAGGTTAATATTTTTATATTTAGTAATGTTTATTTAATGATTTTCTAACCATTTTTTTTGTAGTATTGGTGGAAGAAAAAAATCCATGTAGGATTAAAATGGAGATGAAATGAACGATAGAAGAATTAATTCCTTAAGAAATGCGAAAGTTTTATCTACTACGCAAAATACACATGCTTTTGCTGAGTTTGTAACTCCTCGTATTTTTATGAAAATGTTGCCATATGTAAGCTTGCAAACTGGTATTTTTAGAATTAACAGGGTTCATAGACATAAGGATAAAAATGATTCTGTTGGTGAAAAATCAGTAAAAGATGTATCCATATTGTCGTATTTGAATGAATCAGAGGCTAATATAGTTGAAAACAAATCTGAGAAAAGAAAGTTTGTTCTTGGAGAAACAATAGAGCCAAATAATGCAGAAGATCAATTTTATATTATATTAAGCGGAGAATATGAATTGATAATTTTAAATCATAATAATAAACCTGTAACTATTGCAACTTTGAGGGCTGGTCAATTTTTTGGTGGATTCAAAGCTTTAAATTATGAAAATCATGAAAAAATAAGAGTTAGAACATCTATAACAGGCTCAATGTTAGTTTTAAATGATAATATGGTGAGTCAATTATTTACAAATGATAAATTAAGACATCATGTACGTTCTTCAATCATGGATTATGAAAATGAATATAATACAGGAGAGCATAAAGCTAAATTAATTTCATCTTATGTAGATGAGCCAATGATGCCTAAGAGTTATGTTAAATATGATGAAAATCCTGAAGAAATCGAATTAGATGTAATTCAATCTGTTATTGGTATACATAGTAGAATTCATGAACTATATAATAATCCTCATCCTCAGTTAGAGTCACAATTGAAGATTCTTATAATGAATATTTTGGAACGAGAAGAATGGGAAATTTTTAATAACGATAATCATGGATTATTAAATCAAGTTTCATCTGAAAGAAATATTACAACTAGAACGGGTCCTCCAACACCAGATGATATGGATGAATTGCTTGCAGTATTATGGAAAGATCCATCTGCTATAGTAGCGCATCCCAGAGCAATTGCTGCATTTGGTAGAGAGTGCACAAAGCGAGGAGTTCCTCCAGTTATTGTTAGAATGTTTGGAAGCAACTTAATAACTTGGAGAGGAGTTCCTTTAATTCCATGTGATAAAATTGGAATCACAAAGCGTCCAAATGGATTGGCTGTTACAAGTATGCTAGCAGTAAGATTAGGAATGGATAAACAAGGGGTAGTGGGTTTGAATAAGCCTGATATTTCTTATGGAGGAATTCCTAGCCTAAGTGTTAGACCTATGAATACAGATGATATGTCTATAATTAACTATTTGGTTACAAAGTATTACAATGTTTCTGTTTTAGTTCCAGATGCATTGGCTATGTTATCTAATATAGAAGTTGGCCATTATCATGATTGACTCTGATCGTGAAAAAATAAATAAAATACTTAATGAATTCAATTTTAAAAATTTAATGAATCATTGTGCAGAGAATAAATTTCAATATGATCCTAATTCTATACAAGATATTGATCAAGTAATTAACAATGAAAATAGTAGCAAAAATTCATCATTACAAAATGATATGTCTTTTGATGTTTATAAAGTCAGAGAAGACTTTCCTATTTTAAACAGAACAATAAATAATAAGCCTTTAATTTGGTTTGATAATGGAGCAACTTCTCAAAAGCCTAAAGCTGTTATAAACGCTATCAATAATTATTATTCTAATGTTAATTCAAATGTTCATAGGGGGGTTCATACTTTATCTCAAGAAGCTTCTGATTTGTTTGATCAAGCAAGAAATGAAGTATCAGATTTTATTAATGCTAGCTCTAGTGAAGAAATAATTTTCACTAAAGGGGCTACTGAAGGTTTTAACTTGATTGCAGAAACAATAGGAAAACAAATTGTTCAAGAGGGAGATGATATTCTGATTACTAGATTAGAACATCATTCTAATATATTGCCTTGGCGTAGATTGGCTCAAGAGAAAAATGCTAATTTAAAAATAATTCCTATTGATAAAAATGGAGATATTATTTTAGATGCTTATTCAAATATGTTGAGCTCAAAAACTAAAATTGTATCTTTAGGTCATGTTGCAAATGCTATTGGTGCTTTATTGCCAGTAGAAGAAATGGTACAACAAGCTAAATCTTTTGGAGCGATTACTGTAATAGATGGAGCTCAATCAATTCCTCATATGAAAATTGACGTTCAAAAATTAGAGTGTGATTTTTTTGTTTTTTCAGGTCATAAAATGTTTGCTCCCACTGGAACTGGAGTAGTTTTTGCAAAAAAAGATTCTTTGAATAACGTTCCATATCAAGTTGGTGGAGGAATGATCCATAATGTAACTTATGAAAATGTAGATTATGCTCCTTCTCCGTATTTATATGAAGCTGGGACTGCAAATTTAGCAGATATAGAAGGTTTGAGATCTGCAATAATTTATTTGAAAAGTTTAGATATGACTTCTATTGAGAAATATGAACACCAATTGGTTCAATATGCTTATTCAGAAATGAAGATGTTAAATAATATAAAATTCATTGGAACCCCAACAAACAGAGTTGGTGTTTTATCTTTCATAGTAAAAAATAAGGATAATGATGAAGTTGGAAAGATTTTGGATCAAGATGGAATTGCTGTTAGAACAGGACATCATTGTGCTCAGCCAGTAATGGAGTTTTTTGGAATAAAAGGAACTGTAAGAGCATCATTTGCTTTTTATAATACTTATGATGAAATTGATAAAATGGTTGCAGTTTTGAAAAAATTAGTATGAATTTGAATAAATAAAATTAATCTTGCAAAAAATGTATATGGTAAGTCCAAACAAAGGAAATAGTTTATGCAAACAAATTCTATATAAGCATATTTTTTATGAAGGATGATTTTGAGTTTGATAAGAATTAGTGAAATAGTTTTGTTAAAATTAGCAACTTTTAAAAAAGATATTTGTATATATCAATAATTTAAAAAAATGAAGTTATTTTATAAATTTCATAATAAGTTTTGTTAAAATAACACGCTCTATAGGATTCGAACCTATGACCTGTAGCTTAGAAGGCTATTGCTCTGTCCAGCTGAGCTAAGAGCGCATTAATAAATTAATCTCATAAGTTGCCATTCATTTCAAGGTGCAAGCAAGTTTTTTATAGTGAAATATAAAATATTATTAGTTTTAATAATCATAAAATTATATATTCTGAATAAAAAATAAAAAAAATGAGAGAAAAAATTAAGTTGTTTTGCATGAATTATTAAGTACTTCAATTTTAATATTAGTCGTCATTATTCTTTGTTTGAATGGTTTTTGAAATATTGATAAAACATATACTGAACGCTACCAGGTTTTATAATGTCATTTGGATATATAAAATAATCTGATTTGTATACATTTAATTTTTTTGATTCATATTCATTTGTTTTTAAGTTTAAAGTTTTAAATGTTGATATTATTTTTCCTTGATTTTTCATTGTAGGCCTAATATAACATGGGAAAAGTCCATTATCTCTTGGTTTATCTGTTTTAGAAATTAGCATATTATCTTGAATTCTAACTCTAATAATATTTGAAATATCATTTATAAATAAATGTAATTTATCCATTGTTATTGGCATCATTCCAACGGTACAATGTTTATCTAAAGTTTCTTGATTTGAATATAATCGGAATTTGAAATTTTCTCCAAGATGTTGAACTACAGAATTGTGTAAAAATAAGTTTATATTTTGACAGCATCCTATGCTTTTAGGAAATAATTTGCAAAAAACACCTGATACATCAAATTTTAATGAATGTATTTCTGCTTGGTTAATTATAATATTATGACGAATCTCTTCGGGATGATCTGTTAAAAAATCAGTTACGTTTTCTATATTAAACATCATGCGATTAAATTTCCCAGATATGAATAAGTTTTGAATATCTCCTATTATTGCAATGTTAGTATTATTTCCATGCAAATTTATGGTTCCAACTGAAAATTTTAGTAAATTTAATTTTTGATCTTTATTAAAAGATAAATCCATTTCCCATATTTCTGAATAAGGTTGAATAATAATGCGATCTGTATATTCATTGAAATTCCTAATATCTCTTGTTTCTAATTTCTTTTTTATTGTATTTTTATGATCAGCAAATTTATCTAATACTGTCATCGTAATATTATAAAATATATCAGAACAATTGCCTGTGGATGTTAGTTTTCTTATCGAAGGAATATGCAAAGATGGGGCTAATTTATAGTGTTCTATTAGCATATTTAATGCTGTTATATCGTTCAAAGCATGTAACTCATTTATTGGACAATATAAAAATGAAAAAGTTTGCTTTAATAAATCTGAATGCAATTTATTTGCAAATATATATGAAAGAATTTTATACATATTATTCATTTTTATTATTAAATTACCTTGTTTATTTGTAGATCGATTTAGTAAACCTTTTATACTACTTTCAAATGCCTTATTATATTGTTCTTTTGTTACAGAATCAGAAATATAAACCCAGTCTTTTGGATTCATCTGTTTTCCTGACTGATCAATTATCTCTAAAGTTGCGAAAATGTTAGTTATTATAATTAAAGAATAGAAATATATTTGCATATTAACTTTTATAAATCCTATTTTGTTACATTGCAATGTTATTGCATATATTTAGGAGGCATGTTGTCAAAGTCATATTCATCATAATAATTATCGTTATCAAATCTGCAATCATAATCAAATTCGCAAACATAATCCATATCCTCTCCTACATAATCATTTTCACAATAACATTGTATAAATTCATTTGAGTTATTAAGCATGACCTTTATTACATTATATTCATCATGTTGAGTGTTTATATTATTTGGAATATTATTATTTAATTGGTTATTATACATGACTACATATTGTAAATTTCTACACTCCGCTAGATTTTTAGGAAAACAATATGCTTGTGTGCATTCTAAATTAATTTCTACAAGATTGGGACACATTGTATTAAATTTTATATTATCTAAATTTATAGGATTATAAGATAAGTCCAAATATTTCAATTGATTCAACATAATATTAGGAAGTGATTTTAATTTATTATAGGATAAATATAGTGTTTCTAGATTTTTAAAATTATTGAGCCACACTGGAACTTCAGAAATGTTATTTTCATGTAAAGATATAGTTTTTAAGTTTATTAATTGTTCGATATCTGGGAACTCACCTAGGTTACAATAAGCTAAATTAAGATAGCATAAATTATTTTGTAAGTTATTATATACTGAAGAAAAAGATAATGCATAAATATTTATATAAAATTCAGGAGTGATCGAATGATTTACAGGGTCTTCATAATATCTTTGGTCATAGTTATCCAAATTTAATATGCTTTTTGAAAAAATATTAACAATGTGAGTTATATGAGGATATCCATTTTCAACATCACTTTTTATATCATAATATAAATAAGAAAAAATATTGTGAAGAACATCAATATTAATAAATTCAAGTAATTTTATTGATACGCATCGAAAGTCATTTAATTTGACTTCTATAGATTTGCTTAATTTTTTATGACAATGATCTAATTGCATATTATCGATTATTATGGCGCAAGGTGCACTTGTTAATATATATAATTGCGCGTATATTTTTCCATATTCCATAAAGTGACTTAAAGAACAAAAATCTAATTGTCTTTTTGATATTTCAAATTCTGAGAAATTTTCTAATATATTTGCTAAATCTTCTTCTGGAATAATGTCTTTAATTATACAAAAATTTAACTCATCTTCTGACCTAATTTTATTTTCATTGGATTTCATATCAGTTGTCAAACCTTCTGTAATTATATCTGTAAGAATAACACGGTTATTTTCTATAGAAATTATATCTATTTCTAAAGGACTTGAATTTATTTTAAACAAAAATAATATAGTGATAATATAATTATATTTCATGATAAATTGTATACATTTTAAAAATATAATATAAGACATTCAAATAAGTATTTTGTTTTTTATAAAGATGTTGATTTTTATTCTTGATAAAAGTAAGATGGTTGTATTCCTCGGTAGCTCAGCGGTAGAGCAATTGACTGTTAATCAATTGGTCGCTGGTTCGATCCCAGCCCGGGGAGTTTTCTAAAATATTTTTTCAATAAATATCTAAGTTTAAACTCATTTGTAATTATTATAAGTTGTATTGTTTTATAGTATTGAATTGTGATTTTTTAATAATCAGTTTCTGTATCTTTTTTAATATCTTTTTGGAATGTTGGATCTTGATATAATTTAATTAATTTATCAATTTCATCTTCTTTTTTGTCAAGGTGAAATCTTAATTTAGGTAAAAATTTTGTATGCCAGTCTTTTCTTATTTCTCTGATAATCATTTGTTCAGATTGTTGTAATATTTCTATATTTTTAACATTATCAGTCTGCAAATATACATCAGCGTATTTAAAGTCTTTGCTAAGCTTAAGGTTTGTTAAATTACATATATTTCCATGCAAAGACCATATCGTCTTTCTCATTACTTCAAGCAAATTATGCGCTAATCTTTCATTTCGTTTATATGGTTTATTACTCATTGCATGATTTTAACATCTTACTTGATTAATGGATATGTTTTATAATAACTCTATGTTTTTAAGATTTTTATGTTTATTCATTTGTTTCAGCTATGCAGATACTGGAATAGGATTTTCAATTGGATTTAAAGATGGGAAATCTATTTTACAATATAAAGAAAATAATAATATTGAAAAAAAGAAAATGAATTCTACTTCTAATTTTAATGTTTGCGCATCTTTTGATCATTGGAGAAAAATTAAAAATAATATATTTATAGGTGGAGATATTAATTTAGGCCTTGTGAATAAGAAAATCACTTATAAAGATAACAAAATTGATATAACAATGAAAAATAATAATATATATACAGAATTATTTGTTAAATTAGGAATTGGAACAGAGCAAGTTAAAGTGTTTTTTGGTCCTGGAGTATGTTTAACAAGATTCACGCCTCAAATAGAATATAAAACAACAAATGATAAGAAATCAAAAGAATTAACTTATAATTCTGTAAAGTTAGAAGAAAAAAATATACTTTCTCCATTTGCAGCATTTAAATTTGGAATGTATTTTAAGCCTCTACCCAAATTAAGTGTAGACATTGGTTATATTGTAGGATTTACAAGTAAAAAAATGCTAGAAAGTTATGAATTTAGTGTCAATGACTCAATTCCTGAATTTGATAAAAATTCTTTTAAATTTTCTCCTAAAATTAGTCATGTTAGTATAAGTATGCACTATAGAATAAGTTAATTTGCTAGCATTGTATTATATATACATATATATATAATAACATATGATATTATTTTTATTATCAATATTTTGTTGTTTTATTTCTGCTGACTTTGGAGCTGGCATTACATCTGGTTATTGTCGAGCAACTAGGAGTTTTTATGTGTCAGGAGACAGAGTTTTGACCAAAGATAATAAGGACAGCATGGTTTTAATAGGTGGGCATGCTTTCTACTTGAAAAATTATAAATCTATTTCTATTGGAGCTGATATGACAGCAGGAGTTTTGAAAAATAATATTTCTGATGAAGTTTCCTTTACTGTCGTTGGTTATTATTTTAAAAAAACAGAAACTGTAATAGCAAAAACAGATCTTAAAGGATATAACCCTTATGTTGATTTATTTTTCACAATAGGAACAAAATATGAACAGTTTAGTTCAGCTATAGGGCTAGGAGTTTTGTTTACTAGATTTAAGCCTAAGGGAACATTAACATTTATCCCGGAACCAAAAACAATGAAAGCTATTGGAGATGATAATGGTTATCGCACAGAAACAAGAGAACTTAATACTTTGTTTCTTGTAAAACCTGCTTTAAAAATGAAGCTATCTTATAATTTTGATTCAAAAATAGTAATTGAATGTTCTACTGTTATTAGCTCTTTAAAATTAAAAAAGGTTAAAATTAATGCAGGATATCGTTATTTTTCATTCAGCCCACAGCTTAGTCATATGCAATTATCTTTATGTTATAAAATTAATTAAAAAAATAATAAAATATAATTTAATGCTAAGTGAAAGTGACGTATGTTAAGAATGCAGGAAATTAATTTTTATATTCAAAACAGCTATATACCCCAAAAGAATATTAATTAAATTTCTTTTAAATTTTCTCCTAAAATTAGTCATGTTAGTATAAGTATGCACTATAGAATAAGTTAATTTGCTAGCATTGTATTCTATATACATACATATATATAATAACATATGATATTATTTTTATTATCAATATTTTGTTGTTTTATTTCTGCTGACTTTGGAGCTGGTGTTTTATTAGGTTATAACAGTGTGACAAAATATCAAGCAATAGAGTCGCTAAATTATTTAATAATCAACAAAAATGAAATTAATGATAGTTCTATTTTTATTGGTGGAAATCTTTTTTATTTAAAAGATTTTAAGAATTTTTATATTGGATCGAATGTGTCAATATGCGCTCTAAGCAACAGACATAAAAGTGCTAATAATGACTTGGGAAGATTAGAAATAAGCAGTACTAATCCGTATGGTGATATATTTTTGAATATGGGGATTAAGCATGAAAATTATCGTATGTATTTTGGTCTTGGAGCTTATACAACAAAAGTTAAATCTAAATTTATATTTTCAGATAATAAAGAAAGTCCTGGAAAACCCCTGTCATTTATTGATGCATCATTTAAAATTGGGATGTCCTATGACTATAAATCAAAAATAGGAGTAGATTGTTCTGTTGTTCTTGTAAAAGCAAAAGATAAAGTTATTAAGCCTGAAATTAATAAAACAATTCATGTTGGTAAGAAGACTTATAGTGACATTAGTTACAAATTTAAACCTGTGTTAAGTAGGTTACAACTGTGCGTATATTACAAAATCAAATAAGAGTTCATAATAAAGAAACAATTAAAAATTTTAACGTAACAAATTAACTTTGACGTTTAAAACAGCTATATACCCTAAATGAATATTAATCAGGTTTCTTAATTCTTCAGACTTATATTGAATAGATAATATATCAATATTATTACTTGAAGAAATATATAAAACTTTAGTTTGCTTAGTATATTTTGTAGGTGTTAACTCTAAAGCCCATTGCGGCATGAATTCACTCCATGATTTAACAAGGTCAGAAATAATAGAATCTTTAATCAAAGGGGATATGATTTTTTTTATAGACTCTCCTATTTTAGTTGCATAGTATTTTTTGACAATAACATTTTTTGACAATTATTTTACCTGTACACTAACTTGACCAGGAAAAGAAAAGCTAATTATTCCTCCCCATATACACATGGCCTTAGAGCTAATATCTAAAGCAGGTGTTTTCCCAATCATGACATCAGGTTTCCCAGGAACCCAAGGAGCAACTATAGCAGGAATGCATGGAGCCTGAATAACGCTTCCTAAGCTAGATGCAATAATGCTAGCAACTGCAGGATTAGATGGAGTCATGCACATCCCAAATGGCTTTATATTTAGCATAGGAATATTGTCCATAACAGTTGCTGCCGGTTTATTTTCGGTATTAACCATTTTTGTGGGCAGTATAGTAAAATCAGATGGAGCTACTCCAAAAGAACATCCTAAACAGGCTCCGCTGCAAGTTGCATTCATACGCGTATGTTAACTAATTTACTGATGCATTTCAATGAATTAACTTTATTTTCTTCCACTTATTATAGAAATTTAAATATATTAAATTTTGACTTTGGAAAGCAGTAGTATTTTCTAATATGCCAAGAAAAATTATCACTAAATAAATTTTTCAAGTATAAATTTTATATTTATTTCTTCAAATTCCATAGAAAGAGCCTAATATACTTTATTAATTAAGAATTACTATATAGTTTTTTGTGTTTGGGTGAACTATTGCTAAAAACAAGAGGTTTGCTTATTAAATCTTTTTTTATATTAAAGATATATAGTATGTTTATTTTTTATATGTATATCAAGTATTCCTCTAATATAAACAATATTAAATATAAATAGTCTGATAAAGATCATTTGACTATGAAAAATTTAAGTTTTTGGTTAAATGCTTTTTATAGATGATTTATCATGAACATATTTTTCAATATATACTTTACTTGAATCTCCTATAATTGTTGAATTATCAATATTAGAAAAATGATATAAATTTAGTTAATAAATTTTAATTTCAGATTCTATTTGTGTGTTTTTGATATTGTAAATTAAATATATTATTTCTGCGATGAGATTTAATAAAACATTATTTATATTCAATTTATTTGAAATATTCAACTCATTTCGGGTTATTTATTCATATTATTTTTTAATGTAATATTTACTGACAAAGAAGAAGTAATATTATCTGTTAAGTTTTAACTGTAATATTTTAAAGCGCTTAAGAATAACTTTTGTCTAAATTTAGTGTATAATCTTTCATAATATAAATATTAAGAAATGCCTACTTTCCACTCTCCCATATTTGGTAAAATCCATATAATATAACTTTATTATTTATTAAATAAAACACAGTGCATGAAAATTTTTATAATTCATTCTTATCTTGTGACATGGTTTTTTTATTGTAAATAAATTTTATATATTGATGTGTTTTGTGAAAATGTTATAAAGGCCATTGCTTTAATATTAATATAGAATTTTCTTTGTCTAATTTTGATATTTGAGACCAAGCAATCATATGATCTAAATCTGTATCTAGTACTAAACCTGCTCCAAAATCATGTACTTGCAACACCTTAGAAATTTTTTCACCATCTGGGGATAAAATTTGCATTCCAACTAAGTCATCCCAATAAATTTCATTATTAGGTAGTTCTTCTTTTTCTATATGAATATAAGCTTTTATCAAGCTATTTACTGACTCTATGGAGTCATAATTGAAAAACTTTATAATTGGCTTAGGATTTGTTTTTATGCTCTCAATTTCTAATTTTACATCATTAACAGTAACAAATTTATAATCAAAATCGTTAGAGTATAAAAAAATTTTTAAAAAGCCTTTTAACCCATGAGGTTTAAGTATTTGACCTATAATCATTAAGCTGATTCAGAGGTTTCAACATTAGAATCAGCTTTTTCTATTGTTTTTCTAGGAATAGGATCAACAATTCCTTTAAGAGATAATAGGTAGTTAGCCCTATCAGTTAATTGGGCTCCTTTGGAAATCCAATACTTTACTTTCTCTTCATCAAATATGAATTTATTTTCATCTTTGAATCTAGGAGTATAAGTTCCAAGCTTTTCAATGAATTTTCCATCTCGCGGTGATTTACTTTCCGCTACTACCAAAAAGAATACAGGGTCTTTTTTTCTTCCACCTCTAGCAAATCTCAATTTTAACATTTACAGTTCTCCACTTTCTTTAGCAATTCTATCTTTTGTAAGCTTAAATCGCAAGTCTGAAAGTACAATACAAGCAGCTGGAACGACAAATAGTGTGAATAGTGTTCCAAAAGACATCCCTCCTACTATAACCCATCCAATTTCTTTTCTAAACTCTGATCCAAATCCTCCTGCTAATATTAATGGAACTGCCCCCAATACCATTGCTAAAGTAGTCATTAAGATTGGTCTTAGACGCAATACAGATGCTTTTAATATGGCATCAATGTTATTCAATCCCTCTTTTTTTGATTTTTTATAATAATCTAAGATAAGTACAGCATGTTTTGTAATTAATCCAATCAACGTTACTAATCCAATTTGACTATAAATATTCAAACTTAATCCAGGAATTATAAATATTGTGAAAATTGCTCCAGCAAGTGCAAGAGGCACTGAAATCATTATTATTAAAGGATCATAAAAACTTTCAAATTGAGCAGACATGATTAAAAATATGAAAATCAATGATAGAATTAATATAACTGTAAAGTTGTTTCCTTCTTCTTTTAATTTCTTAATTTCTAATCCAGGGACTATAGAATATCCCGCTGGTAAAGTTTCATATACTTTGTTTTCTAGATCTTGGTATACAGATAAGGCATCATGTCCTGGCTTTAATTTTCCATATATAGAAAAAGCCCTAACTCCATCTTGGTGCATTATCATAGGCCTAGAAGAGGTTTCTACCACTTGAATAATATCTTTTAACGAGATTAACTTTCTAGAGTTCTTATCTGTTTCGCTTGCTATATTTGTATATACATGAAACCTTTTTATTCCCTCAGGGTCAACTCTGAATTTTTCTTCAGCCCATACACTTACAGGGTATCTTTTTCCATTGCGTTCATATCTAACTGCTGGAGGATTTCCTCTCATGATTATAGATATATTTTCTCTTAAAGCTGCTAAATCTACTCCTAAAGATAGGGCTCTTTCTCTATTAGCTTCCATAGTAAATGTTTTTTCTGGAGTTACTCTGCTTACTTTTATTCCTTCA
This sequence comes from Rickettsiales bacterium, assembly GCA_965233735.1. Classification (GTDB taxonomy): domain Bacteria; phylum Pseudomonadota; class Alphaproteobacteria; order CAJXXZ01; family 1604HC; genus Cytomitobacter. The sequence goes on along the minus strand of OZ247501.1, from coordinate 375,131 downwards.
TCAATTCCTTTATGGTTTCTGAAAAACTCTACAGCTTTAGTTCCAAATCTTTCAAGTTCATCATATGATTTGTTGCTTCTAATAATCATTTGAAGGGAATTATTGTCACCACTAAAAGACCCAGAATCACACTTAACACTAATATTGTTTCCTGGCAAAGCTTTGTTCAAGCTACTGCTTAATTGTTTGGATACTATATTACATGACTGTCTATTTTTAAAAGGCTTTAGTATTCCAAACAGTGTTATCATTCCATTTCCACTAGAAAAGCTTGAATATGCAGATTTCACTCCAGAATGTTGCTTTAAAATTGTTTCTGCTTTTGCAATAGAGTACTCCATATACTTTACATTAGCTCCACTTGCGGGCTGCATATTAACAGATAATATTCCTTTGTCTTGATCAGGAACAATAACAGATTGCAATCCAAATTTTCCGACTATCAATCCTAGCATCCCTATGAATAAAGAAAAAACCATTACATGATTTTTATAATCAAGAGCGATTTTTAAATTATTTTTGTATTTTTCTTCTAATTTATTTAGTAACACATGAAATTTATTAATAATTTTCCAATTTAATCCAGAATCATTTTTTAATAATGATGAGCTCATTACAGGAGTTAACACCAAAGCAACAATTCCAGACATTAATACCATTCCAGATAAAGAAACAGCAAACTCTGTAAACAACTTTCCTACTACTCCTCCTGAAAGTCCAATAGGAGCATATACAGCAACAAGAGTAATAGTCATTGCAACAATAGAAAATTGTATTTCAGCCATTCCTTTTATTGATGCCTGCTTTGCATTTTCTCCGTTTTTTATTCTCCTATCTATGACTTCAATTGCAACAATTGCATCATCAACAACAAGTCCAACAGCTAAAACCATAGCAAGCAATGTAATAACATTAATAGAAAATCCAAAGATAGATATAATGATAATTCCGCTTAATAAACAAATAGGAATAGTTATCAATGGAATTAAAGCAGATTTCCAAGATCTTAAGAAAAGTAACATAACTAATACAACAAATATAATAGCTTCGAAAATAGCCTGTATAACTCTATTAATGGACTGCTTCACAGGCTCAGAATTATCTATTACTGTTTCAACTTTAACACCCTCAGGCAAGCTTTTATTAATTGATTTTAGTATGTCTTTAACTTTTTTAGATATGTTTATTTGATTTGCTTGGGGCTGTACAGATATGTCAATAAATGAAGCAACCTGTCCATTATATCTAGTTCTTACATCATTATCAGTATTTTGCATTTCTACGTTAGCTACATCTTTTACTTTTATTATTTTCCCATTTGTATCTTTTAACACTACATTTGCAAATTCATCTTCAGACTTTAAGTCGTTAGAAATTGTAGCGTTGTATCTTATATTATTAATTTCAATATGGCCTGCTGGATGAACATAAGATTGCTTTCCTATTGAATTGAAAACATCCATAGCAGTTAATCCAAAAGAAAATAGTTTGTCTGGGTCTAACCATACATCTATTCTAAACGCTCTTCCTTCTCCAGAAATTCCAGAAATTTTTACAGAAGCAACTCCAGAAATTGCTTCAAATTCGCTTTTTGCATATCTATATCCCATATCTGATAACTCAGAAGCAGAGTGTTTATCCTTATCTCCAATAATCGCTAAAGTAATAAAGCTTCTATCGTCTGATCTTGATTTTTGTATTAATGGGTCTTTTAATCCTTGAGGAAAAGAGTTTTTTATTCTTCTCATCTTTCCTTCAATTTCATTAGATATTGTGTCAACTGACCTACTATTTCCAAAATGAAGGTTTATTCTTGTTTCTCCAGATTTTGAAATAGATGTTTCCATGCTTTTTAAATCTTCTATTCCTGCTAATTCTTCTTCCATTAGGTTTGCAATTTGAGATTCAACAACCTGTGTGTCTGCACCAGGGTATTCCATGCTTATTTGAATTGTTGGGCTTTCTACTTTTGGGTTTTCTCTTAAATTTACATTTTTAAGCAAGAAAAGACCTACCAAAACAGTAGATATGTGAATTACCCAGGTTAGTACTGGTCTTGGAATAAAAAATGAAGCTAAGCTTTTTTTCAACTTGCTTCTCCTGAATTAACTGTGTGTTCTCCTATTATATTAGGCTTTACTTTTAATCCATCAGATAAGCTATCTCCTGCTTCTATAATAACAATATCATTTTCTGATAGCCCGTCTACTATTTCTACATAACCATCATCTCTAATTCCAATTTTTACTGGAGAATAGTTTGCTTTATTATTTTCCACTTTAAATACATATGAGCTTCCATGATTTGTTCGTACCGCTGCTTCAGGAGCCATTATAACTCCTCTTTTAATTCCAAGAGGAACATGAACTCTTACAAATTGACCTGGAATAAGCTTTTCATTAGAGTTTGAAAGTCTAGCTTTTATGGCAATGCTATGAGTTAAGTCTGCTTGTGGTTCATAAGCAATCACTACTGCTGAATTGGGCAAAGAATTAGGAGAGTCTCTATACACATCAAGCTCTAAGTCTTTGTGTATTTCGTTTGCATTAGATTCAGATACAGAAAAGTGAACTAACAAAGGCCCATCTGATATGAACATCGCGGCTTCTTGATTATAAGGAAGAACAGCTCCTTCATTGTATTTTATTAAACCTAAAATTCCATCAAATGGAGCTTTGAATTTCATTTTTTCTAATTCAGATATGCTTCTTTGATAATCTGCATCTGCTTTTTTATATCCACTTTCTTTGCTGTGCAATTCAGATTCAGAAATAATTCCTTCTTTGAATAACTCTTCAGCTCTTTTAAATTGTGATTTTTGTTCTAACATGACAGCTTCAGCACTTAACACTGCATTTTTTTCAGTGCTGTCATATAATTCCATAATCAGTTCACCTTTTTTAATAACAGATCCATCTTTTTGTATGTTTTTAATAGTGACAGATCGTTCAGTTGTTATGCTTACTGATTTTTCTGCTTTCAAAACTCCAGGGAACACTCTTTTTTCAGACATGTCTCCTTTTTTAATTCGTTCAGCATTCAAAGTTACCAACTCAGATTTAGATTCTTTTTGTATAGATTCTTTTTTTGTTAGCATCCATCCACCTATGAATACTAATGCAATTAATCCTATTATTTTTTTATAATCCAAATTTTTATAATTCAAGCTCATTATTCTCCTTTTAATCTTTCTTTTTAAATTTTATTTGTTCAATTTAATGTTTTTTTTTCATTACAATAAAATATGCTTTCAACGCATAACATTAATCTCTTCTACGTTCTCCGAAAATTCTTAATAAAGCAATAAAAATATTAACAAAAGATATTAATAGATTTAAAGCTCCCATAATTGCAACTTTTTCTCTCGATTCATGGTCAATATTTTGATGATAAAGATTTATTAAATTTTGATGATCATATATTATAAGTCCAGAAAAAACTAACACAGTAATTGCAGAAACAAACAGACTTATCAAGCTAGATCCTATAATTAAGTTAATCATGCTTACTAAAATTATTCCCCATAAAGATATTCCAAGTAGAGATCTCATATTAGTCAAGTCTTTATCTGTTGTTCTTGCGTAAAAAGAAAGCATAAAAAATATACTTGCAGTTGAGATAAATGCTCCAAAAATACTTTCACCAGTGTATATAGCAAAAATATAAGAACAAGATACTCCTAAAGATCCGCTATACGCAAGGTAAAGAAGTTGGGCAGTTTCTGATGATATCCTATTAATACTAGAGCTGAAAACAATACTAATTATTATTGGTAAAAACATGAATATTATTCCCATAGATCCAGATGGATAAGCTTTAAGAGTATGTATTAAAAATGCCACAGACCCCATCAGTCCTATTCCTAAAGAAACATTTTGATATATATCTATAAAATACCTTTTTAATCCAGAATCAGTATGCACGAGATTGTTACTGTTCATATAACCTCCATAAATTAACTAAATTCTATCATGAATTAATTTTAATACAAATATTGGAATAGATAGATTTTCATAATAAGCTAAAGTTATGTCATGTTACTCTCATGTTTTTGTGGATTTAGATGGAACTTTTATAAAAGAAAATATAAGCTTAGAAGTTTTTAAAGCGATTATGATTAAAAGGCCATTAACAGGCTTGAAAATGATAATGAATACTTTGTTAAATAAAAAGCTTGTTAATATAGAAATTTTAAACGATAACCATAAATTTATTCCTTACAGTTTCTTGAATATAAACAATAAGTTGTTTTCATTTTTGAAAAAAGAAAAAAGTAGAAAAAAGAAAATTATTTTGGCCACTGGAGCTCCAGTTCAGATTGCTCGAGAATTCAACAAACATATTGGTGATTTTTTTGAACATGTAATTGGGTCGTATGATTTATTTCAATGTATATCAAAAAATAAGTTAAAAGCTATTAAGGAATTTGCTCCAAATTGTGATTTTTTGTATATAGGAGATAGCTTGCAAGATATAGAAGTTTGGAAAGGCTCTTCATATTGTGGAGTTATAGGTGAAATCAAAGGAGTGAAAAATTTTTTCAAAGAAAACAAAATGCAAATAATAAATGTGAGTAAAAATGATTGATAATGTTTGTATAAAAATAAATTACAAAAACATCCTAAAACAGTTAGTTTTATGCGATTGTATTGTGAGTTCAAAATGAAATGGAGCGTTAGTGTTGGAACAATATTTCCTGATTTGTTTCCAGGTCCTTTGTCAGTTTCTTGTGTTGGAAAATCATTAGGAAATTTGTGGGATTTGTCAGTTCAGGATTTGAGGCAATATGCTTTAGACAAACATAAAACCATAGATGACACCCCATTTGGAGGTGGGCCTGGAATGGTTATGAAATGCGATGTGTTAGATCGCTGGATGTCTGATACTCACAAGCCTAATAGAAAAATCATATATATGTCCCCTAGAGGAAGGGTGTTCAAGCAAGAAGATGCTCAATCTTTTATTAAAGGTGATTTGCATATTTTGTGTGGAAGGTATGAAGGAGTTGATTGTAGGTTTCTTCATCACTGGAATGTTGAAGAAGTTAGTATGGGAGATTATATTCTGTGTGGTGGAGAAATTGCAGCTATGGCGCTCATTGAATCGTGTGTAAGATTAATACCTGATGTATTAGGAAACTCAGATTCTATAAGCAATGATAGCTTTTCTGATGGCCTTTTAGAACATGATCAATATACTAGGCCTGACAAATGGGTTCCAAATAATAGTGAAGTGGAGTACAATACGCCATGTGTTCTAAAATCTGGGAATCACAAAAATATATCTAAATGGAAGTCTGAAAATAGTCAGGCTCTAACTAGAAATAGAAGAAGTGATTTGTGGGTTGAATATATGAGAAAGAGGGAGAGCAGTGTACATTCTTGAGTTATTTGAAAAAAGAAAACGTGAGCAAGCAGTTGCTAAATTAAATTCTGAAGATTTTAGATCTGGAGACACAGTGTCAGCGAACCTATTATCTGAAGCGAAAAACTCAAAGCCATTTATTGGCGTTTGTATTAGAAAAAGTGCTTCTACTTGTTTGCTAAGAAAATCTGTAGGTAATGGAGCGGTTGAATTTAATTTCCCGTTGTATTCTAATTACAAATTCGAATTAATAAAGTCTTCAAAAGTAAGAAGAGCTAGGCTTTATTATTTGAGAGATCTAGAAGGTAAAAAAGCTAGATTGAAGGCTAGATATAGAAAGAGAGAATCTTAAATGGTAACTTTAAGCCAGTTGTGTAGAGGAAAAAACAAAGGAAGAAAAGTTGCAGCAAAAGCTGCTAAATTTGTTGCTTTGAAAGGGTCTCCTCAAAGAAAAGGAACTTGTGTAAGGGTTTACACAGCTACTCCTAGAAAACCTAACTCCGCTCAAAGAAGAGTTGTAAAAGTAATGCTTACTACAGGATATGAGGTTACAGCTTCTATTCCTGGTGAAGGTCATACTTTGCAAGAACACTCTATTGTGCTTGTTAGAGGAAAAGGACCGCCTGACTTGCCTGGTGTTAACTACAGAGTGGTTAGAGGTATTTTAGATGCCAAGGGTGTTGAATCAAGGAGAAGTTCTCGTTCGAGATACGGTACTTCTAAGCCTAAGTAAGGAATTGTAATGGGAAGAAGAAATAATAAATCATTTGCTAAAGTAGTTTTTGATAGAGATATATTTGGTAGCTTAGTAAAAAGATTAATGTATGATGGAAAGAAACATTTAGCAGAAAAAATAGTAAAAACAGCTATTGATGAAGTTGCTGAAGAGTTGAATTCTGATAATTTTAAAATATTAAAAGAAGTAATTGGTAAAATAAAACCTATTATGGAAGTTAAATCTAGGCGTGTAGGTGGTTCCACTTACCCTGTTCCTGTTGAAGTTAGACCAAAAAGAGCTTACATGCTTGCTTTGAAATGGCTTGTTGCTGGAGCTAGAAATAGAAAAGGTTTGACAATGTCTGATAATTTGTCTGCTGAAATTAGAGATGTTCTAGATGGCAAAGGATTTGCTGTTAAAAAAAGAGAAGATACTCATAAAATGGCTGATGCTAACAAAGCATTTGAGCATTTTAGATAAACTAAAAAACAATAAAGGTGATTATAATGAATGAGAAAAATAATAATTTAAATTTGCGTAGAAATATTGGTATTGTTGCCCATATTGATGCAGGTAAAACTACAACCACAGAAAGAATTTTGTTTTATACTGGTAAAACTTATAAAATCGGAGAAGTTCATGATGGATCTGCTACTATGGATTGGATGCCTCAAGAGCAAGAGAGAGGAATAACTATTGTTTCTGCTGCTACTACTTGCTTTTGGGGAGATTATCAATTTAATTTGATTGACACTCCAGGTCACGTTGATTTTACTATTGAAGTTGAAAGATCTTTAAGAGTTCTTGATGGAGCTGTTGTGGTTTTTGATGGAGTTGCTGGTGTTGAGCCTCAATCAGAAACAGTTTGGAGGCAGGCTAATAAGCATGCTGTTCCTAGAATTTGTTTTGTTAACAAAATGGATAGAGCTGGTTCTAACTTTTTAAGATGTTTTGATATGATTAAATCTAGATTGGGAGCCAATGCAGTTGTTATGCATCTTCCTATTGGTGCTGAAGCTGATTTCAAGGGAATTGTAGATCTTGTTGAAATGAATGCTGTTATATGGGAGGGTGACAACTTAGGGGCTTCCTTCAAAGTTGTAGATATTCCTGAAGACATGAAAGAAGAAGCAGATAAGTATAGAGAAAAACTTATGGAATCTGTTTCTGAATTTAATGATGATATTATGACTAAATATTTATCTGGTGTGGAAGTTTCAAAGCAAGAAATAAAAGATACAATTAGGTCTGCTGTGATTAAGTCAGAGTTGTTTCCTGTGTTTTGTGGTTCTGCTTTTAAAAATAAAGGTGTTCAAACTTTGCTTGATGCTGTTGTAGATTATTTGCCTTCTCCTTTGGATATGCCTGATATAGTTGGAACAAATCCTGACAATGGCGAAGAAATGACTAGACAAGCTAATGTGGATTCTCCATTTTCTGGACTTGCTTTTAAAATAACTTGTGACTCATTTGTTGGTTCTTTGACTTATTTTAGAATATATTCAGGTACTTTGAAGTGTGGAGATCAAATTTATAACAGCAGTCGTAATTCTAAAATAAGAGTTGGAAGAATGTTGGTTTTGCATGCTAATGACAGAGAGGATATTAAAAGCGCTGGAGCTGGAGATGTTATTGCTCTTTGTGGAATTGACACAATTACTGGGGACACATTGTGTGACTCTAAAAACAAAATAGTATTGGAAACAATTTCTTCTCCTGATCCTGTTATTTCTCTTTCTGTTGAGCCAAAAACTAAAGCAGATAGAGATAAGCTAGCAAAAGGATTGGAATCTCTTGTAAAAGAAGATCCTTCTTTTAAAGTTAGCTCTGATGGAGAAACAGATCAAACTTTGATTCATGGAATGGGTGAGCTTCAGTTAGAAATCATTGTTGATAGATTGAAAAGAGAGTTTAAAGTTGATGCTATTGTTGGAAACCCTCAAGTTGCTTATAGAGAAACTCTTGGTAAAAAATCTGAAGTATTGTATGAACACAAAAAGCAAAGCGGTGGAGCAGGACAATATGCTAAAATCAAATTATTGTTTGAACCTCTTGAAAGAGGAGAAGGGTTTGTTTTTTCTAATGAGATTAGAGGTGGAGCAATTCCTGAAGAGTACATACCTGGTGTTGAAAAGGGATTGAGAGCAGCCTTAAAATCTGGTTTTCATGGGTATCCTGTTGTTGACTTCAAAGTAAGATTGATTGATGGGTCTTTTCATGATGTGGACTCTAGTGTTTATGCTTTTGAAATAGCATCTAAAGAGGCTTTCAGAAAAGCTATAGCTGAATCTGTGTTGCTAGAGCCTGTGATGAAAGTTGAAGTTATAGCTCCTGAAGAATATGTAGGAAACATTGAAGGTGATTTGACAAAAAGAAGAGGTGTGTTTGAAGAGAAAGAATATATGGATGGGGCTAACATAATTAAGTATTGTGTTCCTTTGTCTTCTATGTTTGGTTATATAAATGATTTGAGGTCTGCAACTCAAGGTAGATCAACTTTCTCTATGTCTTTTGATCATTATAGAGTTGTGCCAAAAGGCTTGATAGAAAGCATACTTAAATGACATTGATTTATTTTGACATATGCGTTAATCTCGGGAAGGATTGGTTATGAAATTGGATAAAAAAAGTAACGAAGAAAAATCAAAATTGAAAGTTGATTCATCTAAGCCTGTGTCTTCAAAAAAGCCTGCAAAGCATGTGCGTGTTGTTTTGAGATCTGATGATGCGAAGATTTTGGATCAAACTGCTCGTGATTTTGTTAGTAATTTGAAAAGATTGGGAGTTGTGGGGGCTATTCGTGGTCCTGTTCCTTTGCCTAAAAAAAGAAAAGTGTGGACTTTGTTGACTAGTCCTCACATTGATAAAAAGGCAAGAACGCAAATACAAAGATTTTCTAGAAAAAGAGTGATTGACTTGCCTCTTTCTAAAAATATTGTAGATATATTGGATAGCAGTTGTTCTATTCCTTCTTTGGTTGAAATCGAGATAAAAACATGAAAAATTTTGGATTATTATGTAAAAAAATAGGAATGTCTCAAGTTGATTGTGATGGGAAGTTTTTGCCATTAACTTTGTTATACGTTGAGGACCCTGTTGTTATAGGTTTTAAAACATTGGATAGAGATGGTTATTCAGCTATTTTAGTTGGGTTTGGTAATGCTACTTTGAAAAAGTGGAACAAAGCTCAGCATAAACTTCATTCTTATGAAGATAGAGTTTTTGAGCATGTAAAAGAATTCAGAATTAATGATTTGTCTAAATTTGAATATGGAAGTCTTATTTCTATTTCTGATTTTTTCAAAACTGGAGACTGCATTAATGTTCAAGGTACTACTTTGGGACGAGGTTTTTCTGGTGGAATAAAGAGGCATGGATTTAGTGGTTTAAGAGCTACTCATGGTGTTTCCAAAGCTCATAGAAGTTGTGGTTCTACTGGTTCTAGAAAGCCTAGCAAGGTTTTCAAAGGAAAAAAAATGGCAGGTAGATATGGTGGAGAAAAAATAACCATAAAAAATCTAAAGATTAATTATTTAGAGGAAAAAGTAGATTTCTTGAAATCTGGGTCAATAATTGGAGTTTATGGAGCTGTTCCTGGATCAAAAGGTGCTCTTTGTACGATGTACAAAAACTTTTCTGTAGGGGGTGAGTTGTGATTAAAAGTGAATTAATTGACATGACTGGAAAGTCTGTTGGTTCATTGGAATTGCCTGAAAATGTGTTTGGCGTTAAGTCTAACAAAGTTGTAGTGTATGATGTTGTTAGGTGGCATATGGCTAAAAAAAGACAAGGAACTAGTTCTGCTAAAGGTATTTCTGAAGTGTCTGGTTCTACAAAAAAGAAAAGTCCTCAAAAGGAAACTGGAAAAGCTAGATTTGGTGATGGTAGAGAGCCTAACCGTAGGGGTGGAGGAATATGTCATGGTCCTAACCCTAGATCTTATGAGTTTGATTTGAATAAAAAAGTTAAAAAATTAGCGTTGAAAATGTCTGTTTCTGCAAAGGTTTTGCAGAGCAAGGCTATTTTTGTTGATTCTTTCAAAAATTATTCTTCTTGCAAAACTTCTGACTTCAAATCAATGATTAAATCTGTTGTTAAAAATGCTGATAGCAAGTCTAAGATTTTATTTGTTGCAGAAGATTTTGATGAGTCTTTTAAATTGGGTGCTTCAGCTATTTATCCTGTGAATTTGATTAAATTTGCAGGTTTGAATACTCTTTCTATTATGCAGCATGAATTTGTTGTTTTTGAAAACTCTGCGTTTGAGTCTATGAAAGGTTGGGTTCAATGAATTTTGATTTGAGTGATGTTAAGAAATCTTTGTTAAACGATGCTTTTAAGCAGTTTGACGGAAATCTTTATTCTGAAAAATCCATTGCTGGAGCAGGTTCTGGAGTTATAACTTTGAAGTTTTCTAAAAATGTTAACAAAGGTTTTATTAAATCTGTTTGTGAGGATATTTTGGGAGTTGAGGTTGTTTCTGTGAATACTGCTAATGTAAAAGGCAAAAGAAGAGTGTTTAAGGGTGTTTTAGGGAAAAAAAGTTCTTTCAAAAAGGCTTTTGTTCGCGTTTCATCAAAAGACGCTGAAAAGATAGTTGGGGCTTCATAATGTCATTAAGATATTTCAATCCGGTTACTCCTTCTCAAAGACATACTGTTATTGTTGATAAGAGAGGCCTGTGGAAAGGATCTCCTTTTAAATCTTTGGTTGAGGGAGTTGCAAGAAAAGGAGGAAGAAATTCTTCTGGAAAATTGACAGTAAGGTACCGAGGTGGTGGTTCTAAATTTATTAGACGTATGGTTTCTTTTAATGATAGGTCTATTTGGAATAAAGTTGGAACAATTGAGAGGTTGGAATATGATCCAGGAAGAACTGGATTCATATCTTTGGTAGATTTTGATGGAGATAAAAAGTACTTATTAGCTCAAGATGAAATGAAAGTTGGAAATAAAATAGAAATTGGAGATTCTGTTTCTATAAATCCTGGCAATTCAACGTATTTGAAAAACATTCCTTCAGGTACTCTTGTGAATAGCATAGAGTTTGTTCCTGGCAGGGGTTCTAAAATTGCAAGATCAGCTGGATCTTATGCTAGAGTTTTGGGTAGAGATGGAATTTATGTGGTTCTTAAATTAAGATCCGGAGAAACTAGAAAATTTCTAGGTGATTGCAAATGTGTGATTGGTATTGTTTCTAATTTAGATCATAAAAATGTAAAATTAGGAAAAGCTGGAAGAAATAGATGGAAAGGCATTAAGCCGCATGTTAGAGGGGTTGCTATGAACCCTGTAGATCATCCTCATGGAGGAGGAGAAGGTAAAACTTCTGGAGGAAGGCATCCTTGTTCTCCTTGGGGATTGTCTGCTAAAGGTAAAAAAACAAGAGATAAAAAAATCGTTAATAAAATGATTGTGAAAAGGAGAGGCGCATGAGCAGATCGTTGAAAAAAGGACCATTTGTTGATGGTCATTTGTTGGACAAGGTCCAAAAGCATAGAGATTCAGGACAAGCTTCTTCTATCAAAACTTGGTCGAGAAGGTCTACTATTTTGCCAACTTTTATGGATTTGACATTTATGGTTCATACTGGGAAGAGGTTTATTCCTGTTCATATAACTGAAACTATGATTGGTCACAAGTTAGGGGAGTTTGCTCCTACTAGAAAATTTGTTGCTCATAGTGGTAATAAGAAGGCTTCAAAATGATAAATAATTTCATAATTGCAAAAAGTAATAAAATATATGGAAAGCCTTTTTGTTTTCAAATGTTAGCTAGGTCTTTAAGTGGAATGGATGCCTATAAAGCTTCTAGTACTTTGGATCATGTTTCTGGCAAATATGCCTTGGCTTTGAAAAAAGTTATTGATTCTGCTATTGCAAATGCTATTAACAAGGGAATTCAAAACTCTATGATTGTTAATGAAATAGTTGTAGGAAGAGGAAAGTACCTTAAAAGAATTGAATTTAAAGGTAGGGGTAGAATTGGTTCAAAATACAGGCCTTTTTCTAACTTAAGAGTTGTGTTAAGTAGCATGAAAGGTGTTAAATAATGGGAAACAAGGTAGCTTTATATGATTTGTGGGCAAAAAATTACAAATCTAAATGGTCTTCTTCATATGGTCAGTATGCTTTTAATTTAATAGAAGATGAAAAAATAAGGTCTTTATTGTTTAAATTAGATGACTATTATGGATGGGGAATTTCTAAAATTATAATTGAAAGATCTGATGTTCTTGCAATTGAAATTGCTGCTTTGAAGCCTGGTGCTATTATTGGTAAAACAGGAGCTGATTTGGCTGTGATTCAAGAAAGAGTTAAGGGAATTTTGGTTGATTTGCGTAATACTAATTTTCCTCATATTGGAAAAGCTGGATTAGGAAAGAATGTTCAAATTAAAAAATCTATTCCTGAAATAAAAATTCAAGTTAACCCTATTAGAAAGCCTGAAATTGACTCTGCTTCTGTTGCAAAGAAAATTGCATTTGATATTTCTAAAGGAAAGCAATATAAATTTTTAATAAAAAGGTATATTGCAGACTGTATGAGATTTGGAGCTAAAGGAATTAAAGTGTTATGTTCCGGTCGTTTGGGTGGAGTAGAAATTGCTAGAAAATTTGGACTTTCTCAAGGAAGTGTGCCAAGACAAACTATTAGTGCTAATATAGATTATTCTTGTGTTGCATCAAAAACAAACTCTGGTTTATGTGGAGTTAAGGTTTGGATTTACAAGGGAAGTAGAAGGGGTGAATAATGTTACAACCTAAAAAAAGAAAGTTTAAGTACGCAAGAAAAAAAGTTCCAAAAGGAATGGCTTCTAGAGGTTTTTCTTTGCAAGGGATGTATGGTTTGAAATCTTTAGAGCCTCAAAGAGTTACTGCTAGACAAATTGAAGCTTGTCGTAGTTCTATTAGGCGTCGTATGAAACGTGCTGGAAAACTGTTGATCAGAATTTTTCCTCATGTGCCAATAAGCTCTAAGCCTCAAGAAGTTCGAATGGGTAGTGGAAAAGGAAGTATAGATAGACATGTTGCTATGGTACGCCCTGGAACTATGTTATTTGACATTGATGGTGTTTCTGAAAAAGATGCCAAAGATGCTCTTGCTCTTGCTTCCGCAAAATTGCCAATGAAAACTAAATTTGTTATCAAAGGCATGTTTTAATTTTTCAATTTAATTTATTAATTAACCATTGATTTTCTTTTACTAAAATCTTAACGAACTTTTTGTGCTATGGACTTAATAGAAAGTTTGTAGTACATTTTGAGGTATGTCTGAAAATTTAGTAAAGCTAATAAGTAATTTTCTAGAACTAAAAATGCTTCATGCTAAAAGGGAGCTTGCGAATGTTTCTCAATTGAGAAAAGCGCGAGTTGCTATAGCAAGAGCAAAAACTCTAGAGGTGAAGAATGGCTAAATATATGTATGGAAAAGTTGTATCTCATAATTCTGATAAAACTGCATGTATGTTGATTGAAATGCATTATGTGCATAGTGTTTATAAGAAAAAAATGAAAAAAACTAAAAAGTTAATGATACATGATCCTATGAATGAGTGTAAAAACGGAGATAATATCAAAGTAAAATCATGTGCTCCTGTGTCTAAAAACAAATCTTGGTGTTTGGTTGAGGTTGTTTCATGATTCAAAAACAAACAGTTTTAAATGTTGCTGATAATTCTGGAGCAAAAAAAGTTAGATGCATAGGAATGGGATCTAGAAATGGTGGAGCTACTATAGGAATGATAATTAAAGTTTCTGTGATCAAGGCTGAAGCTAATTCTAATGTTAAGTCTGGAACGGTTCATGATGCTGTAATAGTTAGAGTGAAATCTTTTGTTTCTAGAGGTGATGGACTTATGTTAAGCAGTAGTGATAACGCTGCTGTGCTTATAGATGCCAAAAAACAAATGATTGGAACTAGAGTGATTGGATCTGTTGCTAGAGAATGCAAAGAAATTGATACTTCTATTGTATCAAGAGCTCAAGAGGTACATTGATAGTGAAATTTAAAGTAAAAAAAGGTGACCAAGTTATTGTTGTTTCAGGTGGAGACAAAAGTAAAATTGGAGAAATATTAAAAGTAGAAAAAAAAGCTATGAGAGTTTTGGTAAAAGGTGTGAACATTAAAACTCACCATCAGAAGCCAAAAAACGACTCTCAAGGTGGAATATTGAAAATGGAAAAATCTATACATGTTTCTAATGTTTCTCATGTTTTAGATGGAAAAGCAGCAAAAACAAAGTATGTTTTTGAAAATGGAAAAAAAGAGTTAGTGTTTAGATCTTCTGGGAAGGTAGTGAGAAAATGACCAGATTAGGTTCTTTGTTTAATTCCTCTATTATAGGGAATTTGAAAACTAAATTAGATTTGAAAAATAATTTATCTGTTCCAAAGCTTTTGAAAGTTGTTGTTAGTGCTGGATGTGGAAAGCATTTGAAGGATCAGCATAAAATTGATTTTATTTTCAATGAAATCACAAAAATCACTGGTCAATACCCTGTTGTGGCAAAGGCAAAAAAATCTGTTGCTGGATTTATGGTAAGAGAAGGTATGACTTCTGGAGTTTTTGTTACATTGAGAAAGAAAAATATGTACAACTTTATAGATAGGCTTGTGTACATTGCTTTGCCTAGAGTTAGAGATTTCCACGGAATATCTGAAAAAGCATTTGATGGAAATGGAAATTATAATTTAGGAGTTAAAGATCATGAAGTTTTTCTTGAAAGTGGAGATATGTTTTCATTTGGTTTGAACATTGCATTGATCACTACAGCAACAACTGATGAATCTTGTAAGCAGTTGTTAGTCTCTCTTGGATTTCCATTTAGAGAAAGGAGTCACGATGTCTAAAAAAAGTATGTTTGGAAGAAATGAAATGAGGCTAAAGCTGAGTTTGAAATTTTTGCCAAAAAGAAAAGAGTTGAAAAAGAAACTTAAGGATTCTAACTTGAGTTGGGAAGAAAGAATTGATGCTATGAAAAAGCTAAATGCTCTTCCAAAAAAAAGCATTCCTATTAGATATAGAAGAAGATGTGCTCTGACAGGCAGGCCTAGAGGAAATCATAGAGAATTTGGTATTTGTAGGCATAAAATAATAGAATTTGCTCTTGCTGGATATTTGCCAGGAGTTGAGAAAGCAAGTTGGTGAGGTTGATATGATGGATATAATTTCTGATTCTTTAGCTAGAATTAATAATTCATGTTTAATAGGAAAGTCTTCTGTTAAAATAAAAAACTCTAAGATTGTTAGAAGCATTTTAAATGTTATGCAAGATGAAGGTTTTATTTCTGGATTTGAAAACAATGATCAAGAATTGATTGTTGGTTTGAAATATGACTCTAGAGGAGTTCCTGTTATTAGAGGTTTGAAAAGAATGTCTAAGTCTTCTAGAAGGTTATATATAAAATCTAAAGATTTGAAAAGTTTGAGAAAAAACAAATTTGCTTTGTCTGTTATTAGCACTTCTATGGGTGTTATGTCTGACGTTTCCGCTTACTCCAAAGGAATTGGTGGAGAATTAATTTGTGAGGTTTGTTGATGTCTAGATTAGCAAGAAACCCTATTGTGTTAGCATCTAACGTTTCATGTGCCATGGAAGGTTCTAAATTGAACATAAAGGGTCCAAAAGGTTCTTTGTCTTTAAATATTCCTGATTTTATAAATCTTGGGATTGATAGCAAGGGCGTTATGGTTTCTATAGATGAAAAAAACAAAAAACAAAATTTTCCTATGTTGGGGACTATTAGAGCTACTATAGTTTCTTATGTTAAGGGTGTTTTGGAAATGTATAAAAAAACACTTGAGTTGTCAGGTACTGGTTATAAGGCTTCTGTTTCTGGAAAAGTGTTGGAAATGATATTGGGTTATAGCCATCCTATTAAAATCAACATTCCTGATTCTATTGAAGTAAAATGTCCTAAACCTTCAATATTAGAAATTGTTGGATTGAAATCTGAAGATGTAGGTCAATTTGCTGCTGAAGTTGAGTCATATCGTGTTCCTACTCCTTATAAAGGTGGTGCGATTTTGGGTAGAAGAGTAGTTATAAAGAAAGCTGGTAAAAAATAATGTCTAGAATAGATTTATCGTTTAAAAGAAGGCAAAACAGACGAAGATATAAATTGAAAATGAGAAATGATGGAACTAGAATAAGGCTTTCATTATTTAAATCTAATAAATTTATTTATGCTCAGGCCATTAATGATGATGATCATATGACTGTGGCTTCTTTTGGGTCTAATTCTAAAGACTTTCCTAAAGATTTAAAGTCATATGGAAAAGATGCATCTAAATTAGTGGGTAAAGTTATTGCAGAAAAACTTGTAGAGCGTGGAATAAAGAAAATAGTATGTGATATAGGGGGATGGAAAATGCATGGTTGTATTAAGGCTTTAGCTGATTCTGCTAGAGATAATGGATTGGATTTTTAAATTATGTTTGTAAATAATAATAATAATAAAAAATTTGATTCGAACAAAAAGTTTGATTCAAATAAAAAGTTTGATTCAAATAAAAAGTTTGACCCTTCAAGAAAAAAACAAGATAATTTGATTAAAAATGTTTTGTCTTTAAATTGGGTTGCTGCTGTAACTAAAGGTGGTAAAAGACAAAGAGTTTGTGCTTTTGTAGTAGTTGGAGATGGAAATGGAACTGTTGGTTATAGTTTGGCTAAAGCTAAAGAAGTTTCTGATGCAGTTCGAAAAGCTATAGAAAAAGCATCTAATTCTATGTTCAAAGTACCTATTAAAGATGGTAGAACTTTTCATCATGATATTACTGTGAAGTACTGTGGAACAAAAATTAATCTAAGATCTGCTAAACAAGGATCTGGTATTATTTCTAGTGAAGTTGTAAGATCGTGTTTAGAGGCTATAGGGATGAAAGACGCTGTGGTTAAAGTTATAGGAAGTACTAATCCATATAATGTAGTAAAGGCCTTGTTTAAAGGTTTGTTTGCTATTCAATCTCCAAAACTAATTTCGATTAGAAGAGGTGTTGAGTTTAGTAAAGTTGTTGGGTCTATTGCTTGATGACTAATAATAATGGAAAATAAAAATATGCAATTTAATAATAGTAATAGTGGTGGAGACCGTGGTGGATTTGGTGACAAGCCTTCACGTGATGGAATAAGCACTTATAGAAATCGTGATGAAAATCGTGGTGGACGTTCTGGAGGCGGAGACCGTAGTGGATTCGGCGGAGAAAGATCTGGCGGAGACCGTGGTGGAAGATCTGGCGGATTTGGCGGAGAAAGATCTGGCGGAGACCGTGGTGGAAGATCTGGCGGATTCGGTGGAGACCGTGGCGGACGTTCTGGCGGATTCGGTGGAGACCGTGGCGGACGTTCTGGCGGATTCGGTGGAGACCGTGGCGGACGTTCTGGTGGATTCGGTGGAGACCGTGGCGGACGTTCTGGCGGATTCGGTGGAGACCGTGGCGGACGTTCTGGCGGATTCGGTGGAGACCGTGGCGGACGTTCTGGTGGATTCGGTGGAAGATCTGGAGGACGTTCTGGCGGATTCGGTGGAAGATCTGGCGGAGACCGTGGTGGATTTGGTGAAAGAAGACCAAGATTCAATGATGCATGTCCACATTGTGGAAAATTGCAATCTGAATACAATTCTGAAAATGATGCTAACAATTCAGTAGATCAACGTGAAATTGCTGAAACATCTCAAAATGAAGTTGCAAGCGCTCAAGATAACAATGTTGATCAAAGCAATGAAAATGTAACAATAGAACAAGATGAAACAACAGATGATCAAGATAAAAATTCCGATAGCGCATCTTCAGAAGATGTAACTGAACAAGAAGATATATAAGTCTTTTTTTAGAAAAAATATTTTTCTTGTTTTTTTGCATAGTAAATAATTATGCAAATGTATAACAATCAAATCATTTAAATAAATTATATAGAGAGTTCAATTAAATTTTAAAAGGTTTCATTGATATAGTGCTTTTCATGTGATACTTTTTAGTTACGTGCCCGTAGCTCAGCAGGACAGAGCGCAGGACTCCTAATCTTGAGGCCGTGGGTTCAAATCCCGCCGGGTGCGTTTTAGTTTATGTAAGGTAATTTAGTTTTTATGATCAAATTATTGATTTCAAACAATGTTTAATTTTTTATATAATTTCGTTTACAATTGATATTAATTGAGATGTTGAGAATGGTTTTGCTAAAAATTTATCATATTTTTCAAAATTCTTTTGTATAGTTTCTTCATTGTATCCAGATACTACTAAGATTTTTATATTAGGAAACAAGCTATTTAATTGTAAGCATAATTTATTGCCACTTAATTCTGGCAATGATGCGTCTGTTATTACTAGTGATATATTTGGATTTTCTTTTAGTTTTTCTAAAGCTATTATTCCATTTTGAGCCTCAATAACTGTATGCCCTTCTTTTTCCAAGGCGTAAGACATTATTTTTCGAACTCCTGCTTCATCTTCAACAATTAATATTGATTTTGTTACTGTAGTAGCTTTGTGAATGATTTTTTCTTTTTTCTTTGGGCTTTTTATTGCTGGAAATATTAGTGAAATTAATGTTCCATTTTCATTGCTATCTAAAATTAATTTTCCATGTGCCTTGTTCATAATTTCTGATATATTTGATAATCCAAGACCTGTTCCTTCTTTTTTTGTGGAAAAAAATGCTTCAAATACTTTTTTTTGATTTTCTTTAGATATTCCACATCCATTGTCTGATACAGAAATTTCAATATATTTTTGTTTATTTGTTTGCTTTTCTTTCAGGGTTATTTTTATTTTCCCATCATTTACAATTGAATCTTTGCTGTTAATAACTAAATTAATAATAATTCTTTCTAAATTAGTATTAGACAACTCTATATATTCATTATTTTTTTGTAAGTCAAATATGACTTCTATATTGTCTCCAACTAATTTTTGAACAATGCGATTTAAGTTGAACAATGTATTATATGCTATGCAATTTTCAGAATTATTATTTGATACAAAGCTAATTAATTGTTTTGAAAGATCTCTAGCGCTTTCGATATGCTTCATTATTTCTTGAACTTCATCATAAACTTCACTATTTTTAGTTTTTTCTATTAAAATTTCACAAAATCCACTAGTAGCAGTAAACATATTATTAAAATCATGACTAATATTTGCAATTAATTGTCCTAAGGATTGCAAGTGGTGAGACTTATTTAGTTTTTCTTTTATTTGCTCAATATCACTTTTATCTTCTATAAGAAGTGTCCACATAGAGCATTTTGTAGGTTTGTACTTTGCTATAATAGATTTATTTTTATTTATTTTTAGTTTTTGAAATGTTGAAATATTTTGTAATACGTTGGAGTTGAAATCAAACAATTTAATTAAATTTTGATCTTTTTGGCTGAATTCAAAATATTTTTTAAACTCTTTATTAAAATGAATAATATCTCCTTTTTTATTAATTATTGCTAATGGAGCTGGAATATTAGTTAAAAAGTTGTCATTAGAATAAGGAAAAAATACTACATGGTATTCATTTTGAGATATATGAAAATAGTTCAACTCCCATGTATTATTAAAATGCTTTGTTATTATTCTATTTTCCTCATGAACAATGTTTATTATATTAGAAAGTTTTTCATGTCCATTAATATCAAAAACAGATTGAAATTCATTGTTTTTATCTAATATTTTTCCAGAATGAGAAACTATAACACATGGGTATGTAAAGCAATTATGATATCTTTTTTTCCCAAATAACCATCTGAATAATTTCACTATAAAACCTCGATATCGTGATAGTAGCATTTTTTTATATAAATTTAATAAAATTAAAAATTAATTAAAAATAAAACTTAATGTAAATTATATGGCAATATATTTGGCTAACACTTTGTAATTTTGTGTATTATTTGGTATCTTATCTTCATGATATTAAATTTAGTAAAACCTTCTAATATGAAACCACGAAAAAGAGTTGGTAGGGGAATTGGTTCTGGAACTGGAAAAACTGCTGGTTCTGGTCATAATGGTCAATGCTCTAGATCTGGTGCATCTATTAAAGGTTTTGAAGGGGGTCAAACTCCTTTATACCGTAGGTTGCCAAAGGTTGGATTTACATCTAGGAAAAAAATCATGGATAAAACATATGTGTTGAAGATAGATGATTTGTTAGCAGCTTTTGAAAAAGGATTGTTAAACAAAAAAGAAGAAGTAAACATTGAAGTATTGAAAAAAGTAAAAATAGTAAAATCTGATAAGGAGCTTAAGTTAATTGGAAGTTCAAAAATTGATTTTCCTATTATTATTTCTTTAGATAAAATAACAGCTGGAGCCAAAAGTGCGGTTGAATCTGCAGGTGGTTCTGTAAAAGGAGTTTAATGTCTTTTTTAAAAAATAAAGGTTTGAGCGATTTATCTTCTAGGATATTTTTTACCTTTTTTATATTATGCATCTATAGATTTGCTGTTTTTGTTCCTATTCCTGGAATAGATTTAACAGTTGTTAATTCTTTTTTAACAAATAAGTTTAATTCAAAGTTATTAGGTATATTTAATTCTTTTTCTGGAGGAGCATTGCAAAGAATGTCTATTATGGTTTTGGGATTAACTCCATATATTTCTTCAAGCATTGTTATTCAACTTTTAACATCTTCTGTTCCTAAATTTAAAGAATTGAAAAAAGATGGCCCTTCTGGTCAAGAAAAAATAAAACAATATACTAGGTATTTAACATTAGCATTAGCTGTTTTTCAGTCATACGCGTGGGCCATTAGCTTGGAATACATGAGTGACTCTTCTGACGCTCTTGTTATGCATCCTGGCTACTTTTTTAGAGTTTCTACTGTTTTTTCTCTTGTTGGAGCTACACTTTTGGTTATGTGGTTATCCGAACAAATTACTGCACGTGGAATAGGGAGTGGTTCATCTATTATAATTTTCATTAACATTATTAGTAGCTCTTTATTAGCTGTTGTTTATTTTGTTTCTATTATTATATCTGGAAAAATAACCCTGTTATATGCTTTGGGATATATTTTGATGGTTATGCTTCTATTATATATTGTTGTATGTATGGAAAACGTTATTAGGCCTGTTCAAATTCAGTATCCTAACAACCATATGCGCATGATGAATGGAATGAAAAAAATGGAAATGCCTATAAAGTTAAATGTTTCTGGTGTTCTACCTCCTATGTTTGCTGAGATGTTTTTATCTTTTATTATTATAGGGATTAGCAATATAAATTTATCATTTCTATCTTTAAGTGAAAGTTATAAATCTATATTAACTTCTACTTATGTTAATCTTTTGTTAAAAGCTATGATGATTGCATTTTTTGCATTTATATACGCAACTATGACATTCAACCCTGAAGAAGTTTCAGATAATTTAAAAAGAAGTGCTGGTTACATTCCTGGAATTAGACCTGGAGAAAAAACAAAAGAGTTTTTTATTAAATTAATTAATACTTTAACAGTTTTTGGGGCAATGTATTTGGTGTTGATATCTATATCTCCTGATTTATTGTTAGGAAGAGCTAATGAGCTATATATAAGTGGTACAAGCTTGCTTATTATAGTTGGTGTTACACTGGAATTTTTCTCCCATGTTAATGCCTATATCAGCACAAATAAAGTGAAGATTGGTAAGTTTAGAAGGTAACATGTTAAATTTGGTTTTTATAGGTCTTCCTGGATCTGGAAAAGGAACTCAATCTGCTATTATAGCTAAAAAATTGAAATTAGAATTAATATCAATAGGGGATCTATTAAGAAAAGAATCAAAAAACAACAGTGATTTAGGAAACAAGATACGTGATTTGATAACAGTCGGAAAATTGGTGCCATTAGATATTATAAGATCTGTTTTGGAGAAAAAATTTGGTGAATGCAAAAATGGATTTTTGTTTGATGGGATTCCTAGAACAGTAGAGCAAGCAATGTTTCTTGATGATGTTTTATTGGGCTCTGGTGCATCGATTAACTATGTTATAGAATTTAAAATTAAAGAAAAAGATATATTAGAGAGATTGAGTTCTAGATATATATGTAAAAGTTGCAACTCAATATTGAGCATTATCAGCAAAAAAGAAATAATTTGTAAGTTTTGCAACTCTTCTGAAATTGAAAAGCGAGATGATGATAGTTCTATTCTCGCTGTAAAAAATAGAATAGATATTTTTAACAATGCTATTCATAAAATAAAAGATTTTTATTTGAAGAAAGATCTTTTGTTTGAAATTGACGCAAGTCAAAAGCATGATCAAGTTACATCTAGTATATTAAATATTATATGTTGATTTTTTATTATACTTCTTTATAATAGGGTTTATTGGAGGTCATCTGTGAGAATTTATGGCGTTGTGCTACCTACTAATAAGATAGTCAAATTTGCTTTAAGAAGAATCTATGGTATAGGGGCTTGCAGAGCTGATTTTATTTGCAAAGAAATGAATATTTCTGATTCTGTTAGAGTAAAAGATTTGTCTGATTTGGATGCTATTAAAATAAGAGATAAAATAGAGGAAAACAAGTATTTAATAGGTCCTGATCTTCAGAGATCTGTTAATAATGATATAAAGAGATTAATAAACAATGGTTGTTTAAGAGGAAGAAGGCATTTATCTAAGCTTCCTGTTCGTGGACAAAGAACAAAATCAAATGCTAAGAGTGCACGTAGAAGGAAAGGGTTGTAATGGCTAAAGGTACAAAAGTAACTAGAAAAAAAGGAAACTACTCTAATGTGGATGTTCACATTAGCTCTAGTTCTAACAACACTATCATGAGTGCGTTTTATCAAAAAACTAGATCTGTAATTGCTTGGTCTTCTACTGGAGTAGTTGGTTTTAAGGGATCTAGAAAATCTACACCTCATGCTGCTCAAGCAGCAGCTGAAGATTTGTCTAACAAAATGGTAAACCTTGGTGTGAAAAATATTTCTGTTGTATTAAAAGGTTTAGGAAGTGGAAGAGAATCTGCTGTGAAAACTTTTCAATCTAGAAATTTTCAAATTGATTCCATTGAAGATAGAACAAGCTTTCCTCATAATGGTGTGAAAATGCCTAGGAGAAGACGTGTCTGATTTGAACA
The DNA here is from genome assembly GCA_965233735.1 of Rickettsiales bacterium. Classification (GTDB taxonomy): domain Bacteria; phylum Pseudomonadota; class Alphaproteobacteria; order CAJXXZ01; family 1604HC; genus Cytomitobacter. Next base: position 351,986 of record OZ247501.1, on the reverse strand, counting down.
ATACTTTTTCTTTCGGCCCTTTAAATCCTGGCTTTGGTCAAACTCTTGGTCAAGCTTTAAGAAGAATTCTTTTGTCTTCAATAGAAGGTCTTGGATTAGTAGGAATTAAGATTGATGGAGTGAATAATAGATTCTCTAGCATTAGTGGTGTTCTTGAGGATGTTGAAGGCATTATAATAAATTCTAAGAAAATAATTTTTAAGTCTGATTTGTCTGAGTTTGTTGCAAATGTCAATGTTTCTGGCCCTTGTGTTGTTACTGCTGGCATGTTAGATGAAATTCCTGGAGTTGAAATTTTGAACCCAGATCAATATATATGCACTTTGTCTGACTCTTCTGAAATTTCCATGAAATTGGCTGTGAAGGTTGGAAAAGGATATGTTTCTCATAAAGAAATTGAAATATCTGATGACTTCATTGCTTTGGATGTTGCTTTTAATCCTGTTACTAGGGTGTCATATAAGTCTACAGATACTAGAGTTGGTCAAAAGACTGATTTTAATCAATTGGAGTTAACCATAGACACAAATGGAAGTCTTGATTCTAAAGATGCTTTATCTCAAGCGTCTAAAATTTTAGAATCTAGTGCTAAAATATTTAATTCTGATGAAGCAGTTGAAGAAATAGTTGTTCAAGATGAAAAATATGTAGACGATAGACTGTTTGAGCTAGTTTCCTCTCTTGGATTAACAAAAAGAGCTAAAGGGGCAGTTGATGCTTTGGAGCTTGTCTATGTTGGAGATTTGGTTTCTATAACAGAGAAAAAATTACTATCTACCCCTCGTTGTGGAGCTCAAACTTTGCAAGAAATAAAAGCTGTTCTAGAGTCTAATTATGGATTTTCATTGGGTACAGAGATAGAAGAATGGTCTGAAGTAAGGCCAAAGGATATGGTGTCATAATGCGTCATTGCGTAAGTAAAGTAAAATTAAACAGAAAAAAAGGAAACAGAGATGCATTGTTAATGAATCTTTGTAGATCTCTGTTTGAGCACGGTAGAATAACATCTACAAAAGCTAAAATATCTGCATGTAGACCTATTGCAGAAAAAATGATTACTCTCATGAAAAAAGGTGATTTATCTTCAATTAGGAGATTAGTTGGAATTTTCAGAGGCGATAAAAATTATGTAAAAAACATGATTGAAAAGATTTCTCCACTTTATCAAGAGAGAAATGGTGGGTATACTAGAATTATGAAAATAGGCCATCGTAATGGAGATGGCGCTCCTATTTCAATGATAGAATTAGTTTGATTCTATCTTTAATATTGTTTGTATAATTTTAATTTATAATAGTAGTAACTATTTTCTTTTTTAATAAGCAAATTTTTATTGTATATATTTTTGTTGATTATATAAATTTTTTCTAAATATTAATCGTTTGTTTTTTTTAGATGTGTAAAATACATAATATTTAATTATATAACATTTTAAAAATGATGTTTAAAAAATCAATTGTATTGTTCCATGTGGAACATTTTGTGTTTTAGCTTTTTTCTACATTAAGCTGTTTGCTTTGAAGTGATATTTTTTATTTCTTTGTTTTAATTGTTGTTTTTGAAAAACAATAATAATTTTTCAATATAAAATCAATCATACTGTTTCACATTTTACATTATTATGTAAAAAACTTATTTTTTCTATTTGTAAAATCATATTATCCTAAAAACATGATTTGAATAAGGTTGAAAGAAAACATTGTTCCACGTGGAACATTTATTTGTATATGTTTGCACGTTATATATAATAAAGTTGTATGATAATTTTGTGTAATGACTATTATTTATGGAAAAAGCATTTTGTTCAACATCGTAAGCGTATATTATGCTGTTTGAAGAGCAATGCTATTCAAATTCATCATATTGGATCAACTTCAATTCCAAATTTGTATTCTAAAAACATTGTTGATATTTTGCTTGTTGTGAACAATATAAATAATTCTATTTGTTTAAGTGAAATTGGCTATAAATTCAAAGGTGAATATAATGTTCCTATGAGATATATTTTTTCTTTTGAAAATAGTTTTTATAAAGTTCATTTGCATGTTTGTGAATCTGATAATAACTTTATTGATTTGAATTTAAAATTTAGAGATTTTTTGTTGTCAAATGAAGATGAAAAAAACTCTTATATAAATTTGAAAAAATCTCTTGCTAATGGTTCAGAGAAATCTGGAATATCTAGTAAATATACATTAGGGAAAAATTTGTTCATAAAGAATATTCTTAAAAAAACTAAATTTGATAAATTGATTGTTAATTTTTGTTCTCATGAGCAAGAGTGGTTTGAATTGCATAAAGTGGCATGTAGCAATAATAAATGCGTTTCTTTATGCAGTGATTTGATTACAATATATAATCATCGTTATTTTTGCTTATATAAAGGTGTTCAAATAGTTTCATATATGCATGTTGAGATGTTCTCTAATTATGTTTTGATTAGAAATATATTTTTATTACAAAATAATAGTAGCAATTCATTTTTATATAAATTTGTGAGAACTTATTTTATTAGAAAAAACATTGTGCTGTTGTTTTGAATTTTAAAAATCATTATCATTCAAAAATGTTCCACATGGAACAATTTTTTAATATTGAAAAAAATTAACATGAGATTTTAAATATACAAATTGATTGTTTTTGTAACAAAGCTATTAAATGAAGGGGTTGTTTAATAGCCTGAGTATATATTTCATTAATATGATTAAATATTTATTAATTGTTTTTGTAATTGCGTAAAAAAATATAACTGATATAATTTGACTTTGTTGAAAATCAAACAATTATAAAAAATAAAATACCTTTCCTGTGACTAATTGCGTGTGCTGTTTTTTTTGCGCTATAAAGCATTTCTTTTTTTCTCTTTATGTGAATTATGACAATGTTTTGATAGGTCTTTTGTTCTCTTATTGCACGCATAGATGCGTTGTGTTCAAATATAACGTATGGCGCTGTGAACAATTTTTTAATTCAGGTTAAACTTTAAGGTTTAGTTTTTGAGAAATCAAAGAGCAATATCAAATTTATTATATGTCATTAGAAATTTCTATTTTTTTAATCAAAGTGCACATTGCATCAACTTTTCAAGAAAAGTAAACAAATGAATTGGCCGAGATAATTTATAGAAATGCTTTAAAAATGAATCATCTATATGCGTTGTATATGCATTGTATATGCATTGTTGTTTGCATATTTAAATCTATTATTATGAGTGTTATAACATGTGATTTTATTTTCAATGGTAACATTTACAGATTTTATATTAAAAATATTAAAAAAAATAAAGATTCTTTGTTTTCTTGTAATGTTTTCGCATATTGACATTGCAATATTTATGATTAATCTACTATTTCCCAAGTCTTATAAATTATATGTGTTCTTTGTTATTTGTATTAATATTTTTAATATAAAACTCATAAATATAAATTGATTTTATTTTTTCTTCATATGGTTAGATCTAAGGTCCCTATATATCACTAGTTTAGCATTTAAGTTATTTTGTTTGCTCTGTTACGAATCTGATTATAGAAAAGTCTTTGTAGGATTATTTGTCAAATATATCTATTTTTAATAATTTTTGTGGCATGTTTTTGGAATTAAAGTTAAATTTATGTGCGTTGAAGCCTGCTAAAATCACAGGCAAATTATTAAATCCTGTGCATTAGATGCCTGAGAGATAGTTGTTTTTGGAATGCAGAAAATTTTACCATCGTTACTGATGCTCCTTCTATTTTTTTTGTAAAAATATATAAATAAAAGAAGTTGAAATAAGTGTATTTTTCAACATGTGCAATATTTAAATCTAAGAAATAAAAAAATCAAGTTTTTAATAATTTTATGAATTTTAACCCGTATTTATAGACGTAAAAATGGATATTAATGGCTTTAGTATATATTTCATGTATGCTTAAAGCTTCATTAACTGTGTGTATAAATTGCATAAAAATAAAAATGACTATATAATTGTTCTATTGATTGGAATGTGAATGCAAGATTATAAAAGAAAATTGCAAACTTATTTAATAATGATGGTTAGAGATATGTTAAGAGACGTTCTTAAATATGGTCTTCAAGGCGATCAACATTTTTATATAGCATTTTCAACAAGGCATCCAGACGTTGTGATTCCTGCATATTTGAAGAAAAAATACCCTGATAACATGACTATTGTTTTGCAAAATGATTTTGAGAATTTGAATGTTTTTCATCATCATTTTTCTGTAGAATTAAGTTTTTCAGAAGGGTATCATAAAGTATTAGTTCCATTTGGGGCATTAACCTATATAACTGATCCATCAAAAGATTTTTCACTTGAGCTTACTCCTAGTATGGAAAAAGAAGAAATAAAAGAATGTGATATGCAAGAAAATATAATTTATTTTCCTTCAAAAATTCCTAATTGATTTTGTCATAAAAAAACTATTTGTGAATATTAATTCAAATGATTTGTTTGATTTCAATCTATTATAAATAAAATTGCCAATTGATGTGCAGTGTTTTTTAAGGCTATGAAAAGCTCTTTTGGGTAAATCTTTTTTCAGGTACACTGTGTGATATTGAAAAAAGCCTACTTTTATATAATTTCCTTTTTGATTGGGGTGGTATTTCAATATTTATTTTTGGAAGATCATAATCATTTATTATGCCATCATGTAGCAATATAAAGCTTAGTATGTGTTTTGTTATATCATTAGGGATGTTTATTTTATTCATAAAAACACACATGACATCCTGAGCATTTTGTGTGTTTAATCGAGCTGTTAGAGTAAAGTCAATAAAGGGTTTTACTGAGCTAACTTCATAACCTCTTAGAGTTAAGGTTTTGAAATTTGCTTTTTGTAATAATAATAAATCATCTATATAAAGTGTATCTTGTCCATCGTATTGATATTTAAACATATGAGGATAATAGCTTTTATTGTCAAAGATAATATTTACAACTTTAATATCAAAAAGATTGGAAAAAAACAAAAATGTTTTATCTTTATCTTTATCTTTTGTAATGTTTTCATATGTTGATATTTCAATATCTCTGATTAATCTGTGATTCCCCAAATCTAAGTAATCATTTGTATAATTTATTGTTTCTTTTAATTTCTTGGTGTTTTTCATATAAAAACCATCAATCTCAATTTTTGTGATTTTTTCTTTATATAGTTTCACATTATAAGTTATTTTTTCATATGGCACAATATCACGTCCCAATATAGAATGCGCTTGATTGAGCTCATTTTTTAATGCTGCAATTCTATTTTCTGCAAGTTCGAATCTAAATTTAGCAGCTTGTGATACTTCTACGAATATATTCGCACTACAGATCCCTTTTGGTATATCGCTAGAGTCTAATTTTAATAAATCTGCATTGGGGCCCGCTAAAACCGCAAGAAATTGATCAAATCCCATAACTGATTTATTGTTTTCAAATTCGGAAGTCCAATGTAAAACGATCTCTACCATCACGTCATTTGGCCCTCTTGCTACTCCTTCTGTTTTTTGAAAAAATACAGAAAAAAAATAAGTTAAAACAAGTATATTTTTAAACATGTGTAATGTTTAAACCTAAATAATAAAAAAATCAAGTTTTTTGTGAATTTTTGTACTCCCAACGGGATTTGAACCCGTGTTACCGCCGTGAAAGGGCGGCGTCCTAGGCCTCTAGACGATAGGAGCAACTAAATAATTGTACATAAATCAAATGTTATAATCAAGTATGTTTATTGTTTATAATTTTCTTTTGCAAAATCATTGATTTATAGGTTTGTATAAATTAATCAAGATTGCTATTTTTTGTGAAATTCTATAAATTAACAAATCAATTTAAATTTTAGTTTAAGGATTTTTTAACAAACTATTTATATAATTTATATGATTTTTTCATATTGTATGTTTTGGATTTCATATTCCTTTGTTCCGCCAGGAGTTTTGACTTCACATAGGTCTGATTTTGACTTCCCTAACAAGGCTGCTCCAAGAGGAGATCTTATGGATATTTTTCCTTCATTTGGGTCAGATTCATCCTCTCCAACTAAAATGTATAAAACTTTAGTGTCGTTGTTTAAATCTAATAAAGATACTTTTGCTCCAAACCTAATTACATCAGTGTTATTATTGGAAAATTCTATTACTTGTAATAGTGGAACCCTTCTATTTAAATAAGAAATTCTAGAATCTAAACTAGCTTGTTTTTCTTTTGCCGCTTTATATTCTGCATTTTCTGACAAATCTCCTAATGCTCGTGCTGACCTTATTGCTTCAATCACTTTTGGTCTTTCAATTTTTTCTAAATTGCTTAGTTCTTCCATTATTTTATTAAACCCATTTTGTGTTATTGGAATAGTTATTCTATGCATATCATCCTCTCTTGATTATTAATTATATTATATGTTTTATTTTATACTATTTTATGAGATAATGTCCATTGATTGTGACTTATACTTTCTGTGGGATGTGTTTAGTTTTATAACCAAATCAATGAAATCAAAGTAATTGCTTTGAATTCATCCCAAGTCGCACAAAAACAGAAGGAGAGAAAATATGAATCAGGATACTGCTGATATAACTACCGAAACTAATGACGCTATAGAAGGTGATCAAAAAGAAAATACAATTGATGTTGAATCTATATTAAGTTTTACTTTTGAAGATTTAAAAGATGCAGGATTGCATTTTGGACATAAAACAAACAGAACAAATAGAAATATGTCTTCTTACATTTTTCAAGAAAAAGATGGTATTCATATAATTAATTTAGGAAAAACTTATCAATTAATGAAAAGAGCTATCAATGCTATAAGAAAATGCGTTTCTAAAAATGGAAGAGTTCTTTTTGTTGGAACTCAACATCAGTCTAAAAGTGCTACAAAAGAAGCTGCAAAACAATGTGGTCAATATTTTGTTGTAAAAAAATGGCCAGGAGGTCTTCTAACTAACTGGAAAACAATGTCTAAATCTATTAAAAGCATGAAAGATTTAGAGAAAAAATTAGAAGATGGATACTTTAGCGATCATAAAAAGCATGAACAAATTAAAATTCAAAAAAAGCAAGATAAATATGCTGAGTTGTTTGAAGGAATAAGAGATATGAGCGGAGTTCCACATATGCTTGTTATTACATCTTATAATGAATTAACAGCAATCAAAGAAGCTCAAAAGTTGAATATTCCTATTGTCTTGTTGTTAGATACAGATGGAGATCCTAAAGGAATCAATTATCCTGTTCCTGGAAATGATGATTCAATTTTGGCAGTTGATTTGTTTACTACTCTTTGTGCAAGAGCTGCTTTGCTTGGAATTCATGATGAGCAAGAAATAATAAAGAAAAAAGAAGAAAAAAGAGAAAAACAAAAAGAAGGGAAAGTTGAAAATGATAACATCTCAGCAAGTTAAGTCGTTAAGAGAAAGAACTGGAGTTGGTATCAAAGCATGTAAGGATGCTTTGGTTGAAGTTAATGGTAACGAAGAAAAAGCAATAGATCTTTTGAGAGAAAAAGGAATAGCTTCTCAAGCTAAAAGAGCGAACAAAGATTCTTCTCAAGGTATGATTGCTATGAAATTAGATTCTAACGCAGGTACTTTAGTATCATTAAAATGTGAAACAGATTTTGTTGCTAGAAATGAAATTTTTTGGAGCGTTGCAAGAGATTTGTGCTCTCTTTCTATAGTAAACTCTAAAGACTTATTAAATCAGGCTTTTAATGGAGTTAAAGTTGAACAAATGATTAGTAATTTAAGAAATAAAACTAAAGAAAATGTACAATTAGGCGATGTTTTTACTTTGAAATCTCAAGAAAACACTTTTGTTCATGGATACATGCATGGATCAGTAGGATTAGCAAAAAATGTAGGAACTTTTGGTGTTTTAGTAAGAACTTCTAGCTCAGATGCTGAATTTGGTAAATTTATTGCTATGCATATTGCTGCTATGAATCCTGAAGTAATGGAATATTCAAATTTGACTCAAGAAACTTTAGATAAAGAAAAAGAAATTGCTATGACTCAAATAGATAAAAACAAACCAGAAGAAATTATTAACAAAATGATTGAAGGAAAAGTTCAAAAAGCTTTGAAAGATAGAGTTTTATTGAATCAACCTTATGCATTTAATACAAAGCTAACTGTAGAGCAATTTGCAAAAGAGTCTTCTATTAAAATTTTAGAATTTAAGAAAATAATCATTGGAACTCCTTAATGTTTCAAGGATATGGATTAGTTAAAATATCTGGTTCCTATTTTAGTGAGCATATAGATTCTTTAATGAAATTCATTCAAAACAATCAAAAAAACAAATTAATATTAATGGTTGGTGGTGGAAACATTGTTAGAGGTCGCGATTCTGACAATAGTAAAAGACTCTTAAAAGATAGAATGGGAATTTTAAGTACTTTGATTAATGCTATTGATTTGTCTGATAAAATTTCTAATTTAGATATTAAAACTTATATTACATCTCCTATTTGCAATGAAGATATAATTAATCCTTATAACCCTTTGAAAATAAAATCTATGATGAAAAAAAATGATATACAAATTATTATATGTGGTGGATTAGGATGGTGTGGAAATGTAAGCACAGATACTGCAATGGTAATCAGGGGTTTAGAGTTATCCTGTTCATGGGTTTGTAAGGCATCTGTTGTTGGTGGAGTTTTTGACTCTGATCCAAATTCAAATATAAATGCAAAATTAATAACAAATCTATATTATGAAGAAGCTATTAAATACGATGCTTATGATAAGTCAGCTATTTTTATTGCAAAAGAAAACAAACTTCCTATGCTTATGTCTAATTTAGATAATTTAACTTATATAATAAGAACAAACAAAGCTGAAAATTGTACTCTGATTAAATGATATTTTCATTATTCTAGTCAAAACGTATAGAGCTTATGAAAAAAACATGCTTATTATTGTTTTTTATTACTACTATATATTTTGAAAAATGTATATGCTAAATATAGTATGTTTAAATAATAGCTATATGAATTTAGTTTGATTGAACTCCATAAGATCTATATCTAAATGATTTTTTTGTTTTTTGTTATGATTATTAATAGTATTAATTATGATGTTTTTGCATTAATCTTATTTTCTAATTCAATAAAATTTTTCCAGTTATGGCTAAAATGTTTTTCAATTCTATATATTTTATTTTGTAACTCTGTTATATATGTATAGTTGATTGGATTTTTTCTTTTTTCTTCTTTTATTTTATTATTTAAATATCGTAAAGCATCCATAGTTTCTTTTTCTAAAGATTTTTTAGCTTGGTTTATTCTAATTAGGCAAGATGAATTTTTTTTTCTTGTGATGATTTATTATTAGTCTCATTAGTAGCTTTAAGGTGTATGCAAAGAGCAACAGCTAGTAATGTTAAATATTGTTTCATGTTGTTATTGTAATATGATATGAGCTAAATTTTTATTAAATATAAATTTTATGTAATTAATATATTTTTTGTAGATATAATTTTAATTTGTATTTCTAAAAGTATATTTTAATGAATATAGATATTAGTTATTTGTATTAATTAGTATTATTAACTTCTTTCTCTAATAAATTAAGATTTAACATATGTTTATAATAATTTTTATGTATTTCTTTTTTATAACTTTTCATTTGATTTAAATATGCATAGTGTGGATTTGTTCTTTTTTCTTCCATTATGATTTTTTTATCTAAAATATTCAATTTATTTAGAGTTTTTTCTATTAAATCTTTTTTCTTTTTTTCTATTAAATCTTTTTTTTCTATTTTAGTTTTCAGCATACAAAGTGATAATTTTTCTCTTTTATGAGTTTTTACTGGCAGGCTGTTACTGTATTTAATAGCATTAAGGCTTGTTTTCGTTGCTTGTGTTGAAGAATTATTTGTATCATTTTTTGATCCATTTGCTGGCAGGCTACTGCTGTATTTAATAGCATTAAGTCTTGCTTTCATTGCTTGTGTTGAAGAATTATTTGTATCATTTTGTGATCCATTCATGCTTTCAGCATTGAATTGTGCACACAAAGCAACAGTTAGTAATGTTAAATATTGTTTCATGTTGTCATTGTAATGTTATATGAGATAAATTTTTATTAAATATAAGTTTTTTTTGATTATTTATTAATATTCATTTATCATATAGATATATGGAATCTCAAAAAATTCATGGAACTACAATTATTTCAGTTAAGCGCAATGGTGTAACAGTTATTGGTGGTGATGGTCAAATGACTATGGGAAATGCAATTATTAAGCATGAAACTAAAAAAGTAAGATCTTTAGGAGATAGTGTTTTAGCTGGGTTTGCTGGATCCACTGCTGACTCCTTGGCTTTGATGGAGAGATTAGAATGCAAATTAGAAAAATATTCTTGGAATTTAGAAAGGTCATGCTTTGAATTAGCCAAAGAATGGAGAGGGGATAAGATTTTTAGGAAGTTAGAAGCTCTTATGATTGTTGCTGATTCAAAAAGATCTTTTTTGCTTTCTGGTCAAGGGGATGTAATTGAGCCTAATGATGGAATTATTGGAATTGGATCTGGTGGTAACTATGCGCTTTCAGCTGCTAAAGCTCTTTTTTATTCCACTGATTTATCTGCAAGAGACATAGTAGAAAAATCACTGAAAGTAGCTGCAGATATATGTGTTTACACAAATCACTGTTTCACAATTAAAGAAATGAGAGAAATTAATGGGTAATTTTACACCAAAACAAATTGTTGAGTATTTAAATAAAAATATTATTGGCCAAGAGGATGCAAAAAAAATTGTTGCGATTTCTTTAAGAAGTAGATGGAGAAGGTCTAAAATTAAAGGGGCCTTAAAAAATGAGATAATACCTAAAAATATTTTAATGATTGGTCCTACAGGAGTGGGAAAAACTGAGATAGCTAGAAGATTAGCAAAATTAGTCAAAGCTCCTTTTTTGAAAGTAGAAGCTACTAAATATACAGAAGTAGGTTATGTAGGAAAAGATGTTGAGCAAATTATTCGTGACTTGCTTGATATTTCTATATCCCAAATCAAAGAAGAAATGAAAAATAATAATCATGAACAGGCTAAAATAGAAGCTGAAAAAATAATTATTAAAGAGCTGAAAAAAGATGACACTTTAAAAGATCAAGATATATTTATGAATCTTCGTTCTGGAAAATATGATAAAAAAGAAATAAAAGTTGTTATCAAAGATAATGTTGAAGTTAACATAGAAACTTCTCATGAAGTTAGTATGGTTAATTTTTCTGATTTGTTTAATAAAATTAGCAATAAATCAAAGTTAAAAACAATGAAAGTTCGTTCTGCTATGAAATATTTAATTGACTCAATGGAAGAAGAGCTTTTAGATAATAATTTAGTAATTCAAACAGCAATAAGAAAAGTTGAAGATAGTGGAATAGTATTTATAGATGAAATAGATAAAATATGTGAGCAATCTATAAAAACTGGAGCTGGAATTAGCAGAGAGGGTGTTCAAAGAGACTTATTACCTTTAATTGAAGGAACTTCTATTTCTACAAAACATGGAACTGTTAAAACTGATCACATATTATTTATTACATCAGGTGCATTTCATTTATCTAAACCATCTGATTTATTACCTGAGCTTCAAGGGCGACTGCCTGTGAAAGTTAAATTAAAAGCTTTAACTAAAGATGAGTTTGTAAAAATAATAAGTTTGACAGAAAACAACTTAATTAAGCAATATAAAGCAATGTTAAAAATAGAGAAAGTGAGTTTGAAATTTACAAAGTGTGGAATAGAATCTATTGCTGATATTTCAGTTAGAATTAATGAGCAATCTGAAAATATTGGAGCAAGAAGACTACACGCTGTTTTAGAATCTCTTTTGGAAGATTTAAATTATTCTGCAGATGAGTTTGAAAATCAAGATTTTATTATAGACAAAAAGTATGTAGAAAGCACTTTGAATAAAATTGTGAGTATAAAACAAATTGATCCTATGATATTGTAATAAAGATGAAAATAAATTATTACGCTGGAAAACCTTATAAAATAATATCTCATAAAAATGATTTGCCTGATGATATAGAGGTATCTGATTCTGTGGCTATAGATACAGAAACTACTGGATTACATCTTTATAGAGATAGATTATGTTTAATTCAATTAACATTTGATGATGGGATATGTCATTTAATTCAGATAGATAAAGGTCAAAAAGAAGCAAAAAATTTAGTTAGAATTTTAAAAGATGAAAAAATAGAAAAGATATTTCATTTTGGAAGATTTGATATGGCTATGTTGTATAAAACTTTTCAAGCAATGCCACGACCAATATATTGCACTAAATTGGCTTCTAAATTGATTAGAACTTATACTGACAGGCATGGACTTCGTGTTTTATGCAGAGAGCTTTTAGGAGTAGATCTTTCTAAAGAAAAGCAATCTTCCGATTGGGGTGCAGATGAATTGCAAGATGAGCAAAAAAGTTACGCAGCATCTGATGTTGTATATTTGCATAAATTGCAAGAAAAATTAAATGAAATGTTGCTTAGAGAAGATAGGCATAATTTAGCTATATCTTGTTTCAATTTTCTTGAGCATAGAGTAATTTTAGATTACGCTGGATGGCATGATATTGATATTTTTGCTCACCTATAAATAGTCACTCCAATTGTGTACCTATAAATAGTAAGTGTTTTTATTTATATTAATTCTTGGAATAAAGATATAATTCAATTTACATATCGAATTCAAATTAAAATTTAAGCTTTTTATTAGCATTTTTTTTCTGTGACTAATTTCATATCTTCACTATGTTCATTTGTTAATATAATTGTTCTATTTCTGCTTTTTTAAATCTCTATATGCTTTCAACTTTGGTTGTTATGCTGCATTCTTTGAGCTTTTTTATAATGTTTCTCTCACTATATTTGTATTAATTTCTCTATTAAGTTATGTTTTCTTATTCTTTGATTTTTTATTTATCATTTAATTAATTGAAAAAATATGAGGGGTAAATGTATAAAATATTATAGGCTAAATTTTTGCTGATTACTTATTTGATATGAAAAAATCTTTATGGGTTGAAGTTATCACCATTTTAAATCATTTATATCTACTTGTGGATCTATAATTATTTTTGGATAATATTGGTTTACCATTTTAGAAATAATTTTCATTCTCTGTTGATGTATATTAGTGTATACAGATGGATTGTTAACCATATCATTTAGCTGTTTTCTTAGTTCTGATATTTTTTTAAGTAGCGCTTGTGTTTGTTTTTCGCTTATTAATAAATCATTTGTTCTTTTTGATAAGCTTTTAGTTAGATGGTCAATTTGATTTAATGTACTCTCGTTATGATGTGAAATCAATAGTTGGTATTTTGTAAATTAGTAATAATTAATTAAGTTACCCGCACGCAGTTAGAAAATATATAATGCAAGAGAAGTTAGAATTATAAGTTAAGCTAAGCGAATAGAACGAGGAAGAATGACGCAGTTAAACAGATTTAGCTAATGTTAGAGAGTACACGGTTTTTACACCTCCTTTTTTTAATGCAAGCGACGCATAATGTAAAGTAGCTCCAGTGGTTGTTACATCATCTAATATTAAGACATTTTTGTTTTTTAGAATGTTTTCATAATTATAATTCATTTCAAATGCATCTTGTACATTTTTCCATCTATTTGCTTTGTTGTATTTGCTTTGAGTAGATGTGAATTTAACTCTAAGAAGAGCATTTAAAGTTTTGACTTTTATTTCTTTTGACAGACTGTTTGCTAACAACTCAGACTGATTATATCCACGCCAATAACGACGCCAATAGTGCAAAGGAATAGGTATAATATAGTCTATTTTCCCCCACCACTTTGATCCTGAATTTTTTAAAAAAGTGCAAAACAAATTAGTCAAATAAAATGAGCTGTGATTTTTGTACATCATGATTAATTTTTTTGTATTTTTATCGTACTTCATAACAGATTTAGAAAAATCAACACTATTTTTGCTATTTACACATTTTGCGCATATTATTTCTTTTTCAATTTCATATTCAAATGGGGATCCACACTTCATGCATAATGGGTCTTGAATGAATATAATTTTACCCCAACAAACATGGCAAAGCCCATTTTCCTGAAGAATGCAATTACATAAGTAGCATATTTTAGGGTAAAAGATTCTTATTAATGATTCAAACTTCATATTCACTTATGTTTTGTAATATGGAAATAAAATCATTAGATCTACTTAATCTTCCGAAGCATAAACCATCTGCAAAATAAAGAAACTGTTTGTAATTATTTTCATTTAAAGATCCTCCATAGCATACAGGTTTTTTAGTTATGCTTTTAATTTTTTTAATTTCTATTTCAACTTTTTTTGGATCCATAGAATCAGATTTGCCAATATATTCATGAGGTTCAAATACAATTATTCCACTTTTAGAAATCTTAGATAAACTTTCTGCTTCACAATAATTCTTAACAAATATAATAGGAATTAAATCATGCTTTTCAATTTCTTGTATGCATTTTTGAGAATTATAATTATTATTAATATGGTCAAAATGGTTGCATAAAACATATTTGCACCCAATGTTTTTAATTAAACTTAATGATGTTTCTCCAGTTAAATTTCCATTTAAATCAAATTTTTGAGCACTTATATCAATATTTTTATTTTGAGAGTTGATAATGGATTCACGAATGAATATAACATTAGGCGCTATTATATATTGCATATTTTTAAAGTTTTGATACTTTAATATGTTTTCCAAGTCATTCAGATTAGCTGAACCTTTCCAATTTGCAATAACTATAGAATTCATTAACTATATTTTAATATAAATTCTACAATGAAGGAATAATGAATAATGGTGAAATGAAATTTAATTTCAAATATGCTTGCGTATTTTGAATAGAAAAAATATTATGTGATAGAGGAATATATGGAACAAATTAAGATATTAGAAGATAATTTGCGAGAAAATGCATCTAAAACAATAAAGCATTTACAAAGTAATTTCTTGGGATTAAGAACAAATGTTGTATCTCCTGATTTGCTAAATTCTGTAAATGTTGAAGCACATGGACAAATAATGCCTATGAAAGCTGTTGCAAGTGTAACTCTGAAAGATAGTCAGACATTGCATGTTCAAGTATGGGATAAATTTCTTATTAGATCTGTAGAAAAAGGAATTCGAGATAGTAATTTGAATTTAAACCCAACACTAGATGGAGATGCTATTTTTATAAAAGTTCCTTCTCTTACTCAGGAAAGACGAAAAGAACTAATTAAAACTATGAAAGAATATAAGGAAAAAGCAAAAATTTCCATAAGAAATCATAGGCATGATGCTATTAATGCTTTGAAAAAATTAGAGAAAAGCAAAGACATTTCTGAAGATGATCAAAAAAAAGGAACAAAGCTATTTGATTCTATTATAGAAAAAAATACCAAAGAAATAGATGTATTATCAAATAAAAAAGAATCAGATATATTAAATTAAAAAAAATAAGCTTGATTTTTTCTTGTTTTGATTAGGATCATGTAATATTTATGAATATAAATTATGGAAGTTATGCTTAATTATGCAGGTATGATGAATCTTATAAACAAATTAAAAATCACTTACATATATTAATAATAGATTGAAAAGTTTCGTTATAATAAGAAAATTAGAAAATTTTATCTATATGAAGAGAAAAATGCTTGGAAAAAAAAGAGTTATATGAAAAATAGATGTTAGAGTAAAAAATTTAAAATTCTTAAAAAGTTTAGGAAATATTTATTAATCAAAGTAAATTTTGTTTCAAAAAATAAACATAAAAATTTGTTAAATGTTAAAAAAATTAGTGGAATTAGAAAACTAAAAAAAAATTAACTGAAGCTTTATGTGGAATCATGGTGAAGTATAAGTTAATTAGTAAGAAGTATAGAGAAGTAGATAATAAAATTTTTGATAATTTCATTATGTAGAATTAGAAAATAATATTCTTAAAATTACTGTTTAGTATTATTGTCGCAAAAGTTTAAGAATAAATAGATTGAAGTTTCAATAAAAAGAAACTAAACTTAGGAAAATTGGTGAGAAAATGATGAAAAATTATAGCAAAGCAGTAATGTTGATAATGATATTATGTAGTCAGATAAGAAGTGTAGGAGAGAATTCACAATATTCTGGTGAATCAATGCCAATAAATGAAAATAATACAAATGATGAGCAAGAATTATTAAGGCAACAAGAAGAAGTTGCAAACAAGTTAAATTCAATTAGAGAAAACAAATTATTAGAGTTAGAAAATGACAATATGGAGTTAGAAAATGAGAATATATTTCAAAAAGAAATAATAGAAAATTTAAAGAAAGAATTAAGGTCAAGAAATGAAGAAATAGTAAAAGAAAATGAAAGAATATATAGTTTAATAGATGAAAATAAAAAAGAGAAAGTAAAAGAAGCGCTAAGATTAATAGAAATATCGACAAAAGAAAGAGAAGAACACAAAGAAGAAAGAGAAAAGAAATTAGAATCAATAACAAGAATGAACAAAGAGATAGAAAATATTAAAGATAGTGAAGTAGAAATAAGTGAAAAAGCAAACAAAGTAGTAGAAATAAAAACTGAAATTTGCAACTTAGTGAATGAGTTGAATAAGTTAGAAGTTGATAAGAAAAAACATAATGAAATAAGAAAAGAAAAAGAAAAAGAAAGTAAGGAAAAGATAGCTAAGTTAGAAAAAGAAGGAAAAGAGCTTCAAAGTGAATTAAAAGAAATAAAGATAGAAGAATTAAATAAGATAATTTCAAAAATAAAAGTAGAATCAGAAGAGTTGATTTTAGAAAGCGAGTCAAAAGAAACAAAGATATCAAAATTAAACAATGAGATTTCTAAATTAAGAACAGAATTAGGAAAATTAGAAGACAGTATGATAAATATTATTGATATGAAAAATAATATAGAAGGAAAAAATGAATATATATTAATATTAGAAGAGAAGATAAAAATAACAAATATAGAAATCAAGGAATTAGAAGAAAAAATAGAAGAGAAAGATATGAAAATAGAGAATCTGGAAAAAGAAAAAAAAGAAATAATAAATAAAGCAGAAAGTGAATATATAATAAATAGCAATAAAGAGTTAATGGTTTTAGATCTTGAAGAGAAGCTGAAGAGAAGTGAAATTGAAAAAGAAGAAGTGGGGTTGTGGAAAAATATAGAGTTTTTAAGGGAACAAGCAAGAAGGCGTGATGTTAAGGAAAAATATAGTAGAACTACGAAAAGTATAAAAGCAGCAAAAGAAAGAATAAATTCTCTTTCTGAAAATAGGAATGAAGAAAATTCTGCATCGAAAGTTAATCCAATAACTCAATTGAAAAATGATCTTGCAAATATGAAGGAAGCTAACTCTATATTTCGTGAATATGTAAAGGATGTTGACCTATCAGAACTTGATCGTTTAGCAGAAGAACTAGAATTGAATAAGTATAGAGATAGCGATGACGAGTATGATGGTAGAGCTAATGACAAAGCTGATACCGTATCAATCAACTATTATGAATTGAAAAAATATAGGAATTTGAAGAAACGAAAGACATTATTATCTAATTTAAACCATAATGATATTCATAAATATAGAAGCGATGTAGCGCAAATAGAGAAGGAAGAAATTGATGAAGCGGAATTCTTAGAATTGATAAATACGTTAGGTCCAAGCGTGGGAGTAACTACTGCGCTAATTCAAAGAGGCCTATCGTGGGTTAGCAAATTAAATGGTGAAAATATAGAAATTATAAACAATAAAGTAGAAATAGAGGAGGAAATAAAGAGAGTAAATATTAAAAAAGAAGAAAAGGATGAATATGAGAGAGAGTTACGTGCTCAACGTTCTGAAAACAGGAATGAAGCAAGCTCTTCATCGCAAGTTAATCCAGTAACTCAACTGGAGAATGAGCTTTTAACTATGAAGGAAGCTAACTCTATATTGCGTAAATATATAAAGGATATTGATATACCAAATAATGATGAGAGTCTTGCTCGTAATCAAGTTTGTCATAGTGATGCTTCCAGCACAGTAAGAAGGAAGACTGAAGTGCTTGAAATCGAAAATGCTAAAGCTAAAAAATATAGGCATTTTAAAAATAGAAAGGAGCTTTTGCTTCATTTGAATTCTAATAATATGCAGGAAGCAAGAGATATGGAGATTGGCGAAGTCTGTATAGGTAATATTAATTTCCAAAGCATTAATCCAGTAGAACTTCAAACTGAAAATTCTTTAAGCTTGACTGATTATTCAATTAGTCATGATTCTGAATATCCAATAGAGGAAGTTGATCATGGAAATAATGAAATAACAAGCGAGATATGTGAAAAAAATACTAAGATTTATGAGTTTATTATGAAAAAAAATGCAACTAGGGATAATGATGTGAGTTATACTAAACCTTCTGTTTTTTCTCATAGATTGAGGCGTCCTAATAGCTTAGATGGAATAAGGAATAATGTTGATGTTAATCGTGCACAGAGTTGGAATAGATCAATTATTAATGATTATAGAAGTAAGGAGATGAGAGAGTTAAAATATAATTTAATGAAAAAACAGTTAGAAATCATGAAAAAAAACTTATTCTTCTTTACAAGGAATTATGGAATAGGTTCTAATTTTAGTGATGAAATGATTCCTGCATTTGAAGATGTTAGGATGGAAATGTATGAGGCTGCTGGAATTACAAGAAAAAATATTGAAGAAGCAAAAAATTTAACATTAGATGATGAAATACATAATAAAATTACGAAAATAGATGATAAAATAGAAGAAATGAAAAATCATTCTGATATTGATTATGATAGGTATTCTATATTTTCAATTGAAGAGTTAATTTTTCCACCTAGTCCAAGAAATACAGGCGATTCAGAACATGAAGAGAGAGAAAATCATATAAAATATCTTGAGAAGAAAGCAAAAAGATATGAAGTCAGAGAGTTAAAATATAATTTAATGAAGAAGCAATTAAAAACAATGAAAAGAAATTTTTCTTTACAAGAAAATAATGGAATTAATTCTAATTTAAGTGATGAAATAGATAAATTGTATAGGCGTTATTTGGAAAGTGTTGGAGGACAAAATAGTATTGAAGGAATAGAAAAATCAAAAGCTAATGGAAGTCATGTTTATAAGCTACAAGAAATGATGAAAGGCATGAATTCCTTATATGAGTATTCTCATAATGTAGAAGTCGCAAGATCTATTCAGTCTTTATCTGATTTTGACTATAATAATGAAAATCATATAGATAGATTGCAGGAAAAGATAGATAAAGCTTATAAATATTATTTTGAGATAAAAAAAGAAGAGTTGCCAAGTAATGATGTTAGTCTGATTGAAAAAATGGATAAAATTCATGAAGCTGTGAATGAGTTGTATGAATATAAAAACTGTTCGCCACTAGATAGTCCTGTTTCTAGCCTTATCATTAATAGTTTTGCTAGTGAAATCTCATCACCAATTTCAAGTACTCGTATGCGAGAATGTGCATTAAGGGCTGGAGTTCCATATGGAAATGAAAGTTTAGGGAGAAATATTGAATAATTTCAAAATAAGGAATGATAAAATAGAGATTGTATTGAAAAATAATAAAGTAAAGATCGTAGAGGATTTAAATTACAATCAATGAAGGTAGAGTTATTTGTTAAATGTAAAAAACAATATGCAAAATGAATATATTGATGATATACGTATTTGCTTTTCTAAGAAATGCAGAATAGTGCCTCTATTACCTATTTCTTTAGATTTTTTAAAAAATGAGGGGTAGTGGTAGAGAAACTAGCAATATGAATATTTTAAGCAAAAGAAAAAAATTATTAGATTCTTGAAAAGTAGGCATCTTATAAGAGTATTCAATCAATAATTAGAACTTAGGTAGAAATCAAAATTTAAGTAGTATATAAATAAACTTGAGAAAAAGATAGCAAATTTTGATGCAATTAGAAAAGAGATAGATGTTTTTTCCCTATATGAACAAAATGTTAAGTACATTAATGGGGGGGGATGATTGTTGAATCTTATACAAAGCAATAGCTATGATATAATAATTGATTTTATTTATATGGCAAAAAATTTAGAGGTATAATTGAAAATTACTTTGCTTTTCTCAGTTCAGAAGAAAATAATTAAAATTTGAGCATTTATATATTTAATCATTGCTTTTTAAATTTGATTAAATAGTGAAAGAGATTAGCATAACTTTTCATTCTCATTCTGTTCACTTCGTTCATTTTAACTTCGAACTTGCGTTCTCGTTCTATTCACTTCGTTCATTTTAACTTCGAACTTGCGTTCTCGTTCTATTCACTTTGTTCATTTTAACTTCGAACTTGTGTTCTCGTTCTATTCACTTTGTTCATTTTAACTTCGAACTTGCGTTCTCGTTCTATTCACTTTGTTCATTTTAACTTCGAACTTGTGTTCTCGTTCTATTCACTTTGTTCATTTTAACTTCGAACTTGCGTTCTCGTTCTATTCACTTTGTTCATTTTCTAACTGTGTGCATATAACTTCATACTTTTTATTTTAATATTTTATTTGATTATTGTGTTTTGTTTATAAAAAGATGTTTTTTAAAAACTTAAGACTGTATAATATTATGTTTGGATAGTTTTCTTATAGCATTTTGTAAGTTAGAGTGTAGAGATTTGAACAAGCAGGAATGTAATTCTTTTTTAGCAACTATGACAAAATCATAATTAGACATATTATTATTTTTAGAAATCACATCTAGTGAGCTTTTGATTCTTCGTTTGCATTTATTTCTAAAAACAGCATTGCCAATTTTTTTACTAGCAATAATGCCAATTCTAATTAAATCAAGGTTGTTTTTAGTACATCTAATCGAAAATGAATCCGAATGATAAGGTTTAGATTTTTTAATTTCTTTAAAAATCTTACTACAAGTAATGGGAGAGTAATTACGCATAAATTATGCGCAAATGTTTTTTCTTCCTCTGCGTCTTCTAGCAGCAAGAATATTTCTACCATCAGAAGTAGACATTCTTTGTCTAAATCCGTGTCTTCTTTTTCTAATCAATTTACTAGGTTGATACGTACGTTTCATAAACAAATTATTTCTCTTTTACGTGATTGTGTCAAGAATAAGTTATTGAAAAATCAAAATATAAAGTATACAATCTTCATTGGAGAGGTGGCCGAGCGGCTGAAGGCGGCGGTTTGCTAAATCGTTATACGTTTTATGACGTATCGAGGGTTCGAATCCCTTCCTCTCCGTATTTCTATAAATTAAAGATTACGAATAAAGGAATATAATATATGAAGTTCAATCAAATGTACTGAAAAAACCAAGGTATTTAATTCTATTATAGGTAAAAACACTAAAAAAATAGATGTATTGAAATGAAAATAGTTATAATCAAGAGTGATTTTTGAGATTATATTGTTTTAAAAACTGTTTTGGAAGTATTTCAAATGTAAAAAAATAAAAATAGTAAGCTTTTTGAATAGGTAAGATATGTTATTTAAGGTGAAATGCAATCAAATAGAAGATAACAAAGGGCAGTATCCGAAATAATATTAATTAATAGGAAAAATAAAAATTAATTTTTTAATATGTTCTAATGAAGAAATTTATAGACAAAGTTGAATCATATGAGCGAGAAAATTCATTTTATGCTATTTATTAGTAACATTGTTCTATAAATGAGCAAATTTGATTTGTTGAAAATAGAAATGTATCTATTTGGAATGTTATATATTAAAAGTTCATAAATTCACCAATCACAAAAAAGAAAGCTTAAATTAAAATTATAAAATGGTAAATATGCTTTGATTATTAATGCAGACTTGACTATAACGCTGATTTTAACAGTAATCTAGAAGATGAAATTATAATAATATCAATTAAATTAATCATATTTTTGCTGAAAGAAGAGCAAAGTGATTTGCTAAAGAAAGGAAATAATTCAATTTCAGATATATTATCATTTCTTCAACGAATAGAGGCTTAAAAACATATGCTTATAATTATGATCCAGATGATAGCATGTATGATTTTAGCTAAGATTGTTTATATCTAATAAATATTTTAAAAAAGAGATTAGAGATTGAAAAAAATGGTCATTATTTTGTAGTAATGGAGTAACTTTATACATAAACCAATGAAAAATTGAATTCTAATGAGTAATCTATTTTTAATAAGTAACAAGAATAAATAGATTGAAGTTTCAATAAAAAGAAACTAAACTTAGGAAAATTGGTGAGAAAATGATGAAAAATTATAGCAAAGCAGTAATGTTGATAATGATATTATGTAGTCAGATAAGAAGTGTAGGAGAGAATTCACAATATTCTGGTGAATCAATGCCAATAAATGAAAATAATACAAATGATGAGCAAGAATTATTAAGGCAACAAGAAGAAGTTGCAAACAAGTTAAATTCAATTAGAGAAAACAAATTATTAGAGTTAGAAAATGACAATATGGAGTTAGAAAATGAGAATATATTTCAAAAAGAAATAATAGAAAATTTAAAGAAAGAATTAAGGTCAAGAAATGAAGAAATAGTAAAAGAAAATGAAAGAATATATAGTTTAATAGATGAAAATAAAAAAGAGAAAGTAAAAGAAGCGCTAAGATTAATAGAAATATCGACAAAAGAAAGAGAAGAACACAAAGAAGAAAGAGAAAAGAAATTAGAATCAATAACAAGAATGAACAAAGAGATAGAAAATATTAAAGATAGTGAAGTAGAAATAAGTGAAAAAGCAAACAAAGTAGTAGAAATAAAAACTGAAATTTGCAACTTAGTGAATGAGTTGAATAAGTTAGAAGTTGATAAGAAAAAACATAATGAAATAAGAAAAGAAAAAGAAAAAGAAAGTAAGGAAAAGATAGCTAAGTTAGAAAAAGAAGGAAAAGAGCTTCAAAGTGAATTAAAAGAAATAAAGATAGAAGAATTAAATAAGATAATTTCAAAAATAAAAGTAGAATCAGAAGAGTTGATTTTAGAAAGCGAGTCAAAAGAAACAAAGATATCAAAATTAAACAATGAGATTTCTAAATTAAGAACAGAATTAGGAAAATTAGAAGACAGTATGATAAATATTATTGATATGAAAAATAATATAGAAGGAAAAAATGAATATATATTAATATTAGAAGAGAAGATAAAAATAACAAATATAGAAATCAAGGAATTAGAAGAAAAAATAGAAGAGAAAGATATGAAAATAGAGAATCTGGAAAAAGAAAAAAAAGAAATAATAAATAAAGCAGAAAGTGAATATATAATAAATAGCAATAAAGAGTTAATGGTTTTAGATCTTGAAGAGAAGCTGAAGAGAAGTGAAATTGAAAAAGAAGAAGTGGGGTTGTGGAAAAATATAGAGTTTTTAAGGGAACAAGCAAGAAGGCGTGATGTTAAGGAAAAATATAGTAGAACTACGAAAAGTATAAAAGCAGCAAAAGAAAGAATAAATTCTCTTTCTGAAAATAGGAATGAAGAAAATTCTGCATCGAAAGTTAATCCAATAACTCAATTGAAAAATGATCTTGCAAATATGAAGGAAGCTAACTCTATATTTCGTGAATATGTAAAGGATGTTGACCTATCAGAACTTGATCGTTTAGCAGAAGAACTAGAATTGAATAAGTATAGAGATAGCGATGACGAGTATGATGGTAGAGCTAATGACAAAGCTGATACCGTATCAATCAACTATTATGAATTGAAAAAATATAGGAATTTGAAGAAACGAAAGACATTATTATCTAATTTAAACCATAATGATATTCATAAATATAGAAGCGATGTAGCGCAAATAGAGAAGGAAGAAATTGATGAAGCGGAATTCTTAGAATTGATAAATACGTTAGGTCCAAGCGTGGGAGTAACTACTGCGCTAATTCAAAGAGGCCTATCGTGGGTTAGCAAATTAAATGGTGAAAATATAGAAATTATAAACAATAAAGTAGAAATAGAGGAGGAAATAAAGAGAGTAAATATTAAAAAAGAAGAAAAGGATGAATATGAGAGAGAGTTACGTGCTCAACGTTCTGAAAACAGGAATGAAGCAAGCTCTTCATCGCAAGTTAATCCAGTAACTCAACTGGAGAATGAGCTTTTAACTATGAAGGAAGCTAACTCTATATTGCGTAAATATATAAAGGATATTGATATACCAAATAATGATGAGAGTCTTGCTCGTAATCAAGTTTGTCATAGTGATGCTTCCAGCACAGTAAGAAGGAAGACTGAAGTGCTTGAAATCGAAAATGCTAAAGCTAAAAAATATAGGCATTTTAAAAATAGAAAGGAGCTTTTGCTTCATTTGAATTCTAATAATATGCAGGAAGCAAGAGATATGGAGATTGGCGAAGTCTGTATAGGTAATATTAATTTCCAAAGCATTAATCCAGTAGAACTTCAAACTGAAAATTCTTTAAGCTTGACTGATTATTCAATTAGTCATGATTCTGAATATCCAATAGAGGAAGTTGATCATGGAAATAATGAAATAACAAGCGAGATATGTGAAAAAAATACTAAGATTTATGAGTTTATTATGAAAAAAAATGCAACTAGGGATAATGATGTGAGTTATACTAAACCTTCTGTTTTTTCTCATAGATTGAGGCGTCCTAATAGCTTAGATGGAATAAGGAATAATGTTGATGTTAATCGTGCACAGAGTTGGAATAGATCAATTATTAATGATTATAGAAGTAAGGAGATGAGAGAGTTAAAATATAATTTAATGAAAAAACAGTTAGAAATCATGAAAAAAAACTTATTCTTCTTTACAAGGAATTATGGAATAGGTTCTAATTTTAGTGATGAAATGATTCCTGCATTTGAAGATGTTAGGATGGAAATGTATGAGGCTGCTGGAATTACAAGAAAAAATATTGAAGAAGCAAAAAATTTAACATTAGATGATGAAATACATAATAAAATTACGAAAATAGATGATAAAATAGAAGAAATGAAAAATCATTCTGATATTGATTATGATAGGTATTCTATATTTTCAATTGAAGAGTTAATTTTTCCACCTAGTCCAAGAAATACAGGCGATTCAGAACATGAAGAGAGAGAAAATCATATAAAATATCTTGAGAAGAAAGCAAAAAGATATGAAGTCAGAGAGTTAAAATATAATTTAATGAAGAAGCAATTAAAAACAATGAAAAGAAATTTTTCTTTACAAGAAAATAATGGAATTAATTCTAATTTAAGTGATGAAATAGATAAATTGTATAGGCGTTATTTGGAAAGTGTTGGAGGACAAAATAGTATTGAAGGAATAGAAAAATCAAAAGCTAATGGAAGTCATGTTTATAAGCTACAAGAAATGATGAAAGGCATGAATTCCTTATATGAGTATTCTCATAATGTAGAAGTCGCAAGATCTATTCAGTCTTTATCTGATTTTGACTATAATAATGAAAATCATATAGATAGATTGCAGGAAAAGATAGATAAAGCTTATAAATATTATTTTGAGATAAAAAAAGAAGAGTTGCCAAGTAATGATGTTAGTCTGATTGAAAAAATGGATAAAATTCATGAAGCTGTGAATGAGTTGTATGAATATAAAAACTGTTCGCCACTAGATAGTCCTGTTTCTAGCCTTATCATTAATAGTTTTGCTAGTGAAATCTCATCACCAATTTCAAGTACTCGTATGCGAGAATGTGCATTAAGGGCTGGAGTTCCATATGGAAATGAAAGTTTAGGGAGAAATATTGAATAATTTCAAAATAAGGAATGATAAAATAGAGATTGTATTGAAAAATAATAAAGTAAAGATCGTAGAGGATTTAAATTACAATCAATGAAGGTAGAGTTATTTGTTAAATGTAAAAAACAATATGCAAAATGAATATATTGATGATATACGTATTTGCTTTTCTAAGAAATGCAGAATAGTGCCTCTATTACCTATTTCTTTAGATTTTTTAAAAAATGAGGGGTAGTGGTAGAGAAACTAGCAATATGAATATTTTAAGCAAAAGAAAAAAATTATTAGATTCTTGAAAAGTAGGCATCTTATAAGAGTATTCAATCAATAATTAGAACTTAGGTAGAAATCAAAATTTAAGTAGTATATAAATAAACTTGAGAAAAAGATAGCAAATTTTGATGCAATTAGAAAAGAGATAGATGTTTTTTCCCTATATGAACAAAATGTTAAGTACATTAATGGGGGGGGATGATTGTTGAATCTTATACAAAGCAATAGCTATGATATAATAATTGATTTTATTTATATGGCAAAAAATTTAGAGGTATAATTGAAAATTACTTTGCTTTTCTCAGTTCAGAAGAAAATAATTAAAATTTGAGCATTTATATATTTAATCATTGCTTTTTAAATTTGATTAAATAGTGAAAGAGATTAGCATAACTTTTCATTCTCATTCTGTTCACTTCGTTCATTTTAACTTCGAACTTGCGTTCTCGTTCTATTCACTTCGTTCATTTTAACTTCGAACTTGCGTTCTCGTTCTATTCACTTTGTTCATTTTAACTTCGAACTTGTGTTCTCGTTCTATTCACTTTGTTCATTTTAACTTCGAACTTGCGTTCTCGTTCTATTCACTTTGTTCATTTTAACTTCGAACTTGTGTTCTCGTTCTATTCACTTTGTTCATTTTAACTTCGAACTTGCGTTCTCGTTCTATTCACTTTGTTCATTTTCTAACTGTGTGCATATAACTTCATACTTTTTATTTTAATATTTTATTTGATTATTGTGTTTTGTTTATAAAAAGATGTTTTTTAAAAACTTAAGACTGTATAATATTATGTTTGGATAGTTTTCTTATAGCATTTTGTAAGTTAGAGTGTAGAGATTTGAACAAGCAGGAATGTAATTCTTTTTTAGCAACTATGACAAAATCATAATTAGACATATTATTATTTTTAGAAATCACATCTAGTGAGCTTTTGATTCTTCGTTTGCATTTATTTCTAAAAACAGCATTGCCAATTTTTTTACTAGCAATAATGCCAATTCTAATTAAATCAAGGTTGTTTTTAGTACATCTAATCGAAAATGAATCCGAATGATAAGGTTTAGATTTTTTAATTTCTTTAAAAATCTTACTACAAGTAATGGGAGAGTAATTACGCATAAATTATGCGCAAATGTTTTTTCTTCCTCTGCGTCTTCTAGCAGCAAGAATATTTCTACCATCAGAAGTAGACATTCTTTGTCTAAATCCGTGTCTTCTTTTTCTAATCAATTTACTAGGTTGATACGTACGTTTCATAAACAAATTATTTCTCTTTTACGTGATTGTGTCAAGAATAAGTTATTGAAAAATCAAAATATAAAGTATACAATCTTCATTGGAGAGGTGGCCGAGCGGCTGAAGGCGGCGGTTTGCTAAATCGTTATACGTTTTATGACGTATCGAGGGTTCGAATCCCTTCCTCTCCGTATTTCTATAAATTAAAGATTACGAATAAAGGAATATAATATATGAAGTTCAATCAAATGTACTGAAAAAACCAAGGTATTTAATTCTATTATAGGTAAAAACACTAAAAAAATAGATGTATTGAAATGAAAATAGTTATAATCAAGAGTGATTTTTGAGATTATATTGTTTTAAAAACTGTTTTGGAAGTATTTCAAATGTAAAAAAATAAAAATAGTAAGCTTTTTGAATAGGTAAGATATGTTATTTAAGGTGAAATGCAATCAAATAGAAGATAACAAAGGGCAGTATCCGAAATAATATTAATTAATAGGAAAAATAAAAATTAATTTTTTAATATGTTCTAATGAAGAAATTTATAGACAAAGTTGAATCATATGAGCGAGAAAATTCATTTTATGCTATTTATTAGTAACATTGTTCTATAAATGAGCAAATTTGATTTGTTGAAAATAGAAATGTATCTATTTGGAATGTTATATATTAAAAGTTCATAAATTCACCAATCACAAAAAAGAAAGCTTAAATTAAAATTATAAAATGGTAAATATGCTTTGATTATTAATGCAGACTTGACTATAACGCTGATTTTAACAGTAATCTAGAAGATGAAATTATAATAATATCAATTAAATTAATCATATTTTTGCTGAAAGAAGAGCAAAGTGATTTGCTAAAGAAAGGAAATAATTCAATTTCAGATATATTATCATTTCTTCAACGAATAGAGGCTTAAAAACATATGCTTATAATTATGATCCAGATGATAGCATGTATGATTTTAGCTAAGATTGTTTATATCTAATAAATATTTTAAAAAAGAGATTAGAGATTGAAAAAAATGGTCATTATTTTGTAGTAATGGAGTAACTTTATACATAAACCAATGAAAAATTGAATTCTAATGAGTAATCTATTTTTAATAAGTAACAAGAATAAATAGATTGAAGTTTCAATAAAAAGAAACTAAACTTAGGAAAATTGGTGAGAAAATGATGAAAAATTATAGCAAAGCAGTAATGTTGATAATGATATTATGTAGTCAGATAAGAAGTGTAGGAGAGAATTCACAATATTCTGGTGAATCAATGCCAATAAATGAAAATAATACAAATGATGAGCAAGAATTATTAAGGCAACAAGAAGAAGTTGCAAACAAGTTAAATTCAATTAGAGAAAACAAATTATTAGAGTTAGAAAATGACAATATGGAGTTAGAAAATGAGAATATATTTCAAAAAGAAATAATAGAAAATTTAAAGAAAGAATTAAGGTCAAGAAATGAAGAAATAGTAAAAGAAAATGAAAGAATATATAGTTTAATAGATGAAAATAAAAAAGAGAAAGTAAAAGAAGCGCTAAGATTAATAGAAATATCGACAAAAGAAAGAGAAGAACACAAAGAAGAAAGAGAAAAGAAATTAGAATCAATAACAAGAATGAACAAAGAGATAGAAAATATTAAAGATAGTGAAGTAGAAATAAGTGAAAAAGCAAACAAAGTAGTAGAAATAAAAACTGAAATTTGCAACTTAGTGAATGAGTTGAATAAGTTAGAAGTTGATAAGAAAAAACATAATGAAATAAGAAAAGAAAAAGAAAAAGAAAGTAAGGAAAAGATAGCTAAGTTAGAAAAAGAAGGAAAAGAGCTTCAAAGTGAATTAAAAGAAATAAAGATAGAAGAATTAAATAAGATAATTTCAAAAATAAAAGTAGAATCAGAAGAGTTGATTTTAGAAAGCGAGTCAAAAGAAACAAAGATATCAAAATTAAACAATGAGATTTCTAAATTAAGAACAGAATTAGGAAAATTAGAAGACAGTATGATAAATATTATTGATATGAAAAATAATATAGAAGGAAAAAATGAATATATATTAATATTAGAAGAGAAGATAAAAATAACAAATATAGAAATCAAGGAATTAGAAGAAAAAATAGAAGAGAAAGATATGAAAATAGAGAATCTGGAAAAAGAAAAAAAAGAAATAATAAATAAAGCAGAAAGTGAATATATAATAAATAGCAATAAAGAGTTAATGGTTTTAGATCTTGAAGAGAAGCTGAATAGAAGCGAAATTGAAAAAGAAGAAGTGGAGTTGTGGAAAAATATAGAGTTTTTAAGGGAACAAGCAAGAAGGCGTGATGTTAAGGAAAAATATAGTAGAACTACGAAAAGTATAAAAGCAGCAAAAGAAAGAATAAATTCTCTTTCTGAAAATAGGAATGAAGAAAATTCTGCATCGAAAGTTAATCCAATAACTCAATTGAAAAATGATCTTGATTTAGCAAAAGCAGAGCTTGTTGATATTAAAAATAGTATGCTTCCTTTATATGGTTCAATAGCAGAGTTAGCATCTTGTTTTGGAATTAAGGCTCCAGAGATAAATTCTGAATCTGGGAGTGTTGAGATGCATAAGAATGCTTCTGGTATGGTTGAAGAAATCTTTATTCAAAATCAAATTTTCGTAAATCGGATTGACGAACATAATATATTATTCAATATAAGTCCTGATGTTCAAAGAGTGATTTATGATTTGGAGCAAGAATCACCACAACATTTTGCTCAAAGTAATGTTATTCTGCAAAATAATTTGGAAATGATAGAGAATAATTCAAAAGAATATGAGAGAGAGTTACGTGCTCAACGTTCTGAAAATAGGAATGAAGAAAATTCTGCATCATGAGCAATTAATACAGTAACCAACTAGAAAGTGAGCTTGCAAGTCTTAAAGAAGCTAACTCTATATTTCATTAATGTGTAAAGGATGTTGATTTGTCTAACTTTATCATTTTGCATAGTAGTTAGAATTGAATAAATGTAAAGATAGCGATGACGAGTATGATGGTAGAGCTAATGACAAAGCTGATACCGTATCAATCAACTATTATGAATTGAAAAAATATAGGAATTTGAAGAAACGAAAGACATTATTATCTAATTTAAACCATAATGATATTAATAAATATAGAAAAAATGTAGCAAAAATATATAAGGAAGAAACTAAGTAAGATGAATTATTAAAATTTATAAATACGTTAGATTAAAGTGTGTAAGTAAGTTGCTAATTCAAAGAGGCATATCGTGGGTTATTAAATTAAATGGTAAAAATTATAAATAATAAAGGAAAAATAGAGGATAATATAACAAGAATAAATATTAAAAAAGAAAAACATTATGAATATAATAATATTCATGACAAACATATAGTCGTAGTTCTCTTGGGCATTGCTGAAGAATTTTATATTTTTTCAAATGAATAAAGCTAAAGAAGTAATTGAGCAAAATGCAAAACAAGAAAAAAAATATAGAATTTTAAAAATGTAAAAATAGCTTAATTTGGCAAAAAAAGAGATTGTTTATATTAAAAAAAGTATTTTACATTGTCTGCTTCGATAAAAAATTTGATACAAACTATAGTGTTAGAATTTTTTTAAAAGATGTTATATTTATTATATAGTAGTTTCTATAGCATGTTTTAAGGTTTTTTTGTAATAATTTCACATAGCATATAAAGTTTTAATTTTTTCAATGGTTTTAGGATTTTTTGAAGTTAGGTCAACAAAATACTTACTTTGCCATCTTTGTGTTTTAATAGATTGAATACTTGTAGTTTTATCCAGTGGTGAATAAACTCTTATCGCTCGCTTTCCTCCTTTGTTATTTTTGCTTAATATATTTTTTTCTAGCAAAATAGATTTAGGAAATATAAATTCACCAACACCTTCATTGTTTAAAACAACAATAACAACAAAATCTATAGAATTAGATTCATCATAGGGGGTGATTATATTATTTGTTCCTCTTTTCCATATTGTTACGAACCACCCTATTTTTTTAGGTGTTTTTTTAG
The DNA here is from genome assembly GCA_965233735.1 of Rickettsiales bacterium. Taxonomy (GTDB): domain Bacteria; phylum Pseudomonadota; class Alphaproteobacteria; order CAJXXZ01; family 1604HC; genus Cytomitobacter. The sequence goes on along the minus strand of OZ247501.1, from coordinate 320,725 downwards.
CTATTCTAAATAAAATTTTTTTAGTTTTTATAATACCAGCGTGAGCATGATATTCTAAGCTTTCATGTTCTTGTGTGAAATTATTAATTTCCAAACCACACTCAGCATATAAATCACTTTGTATTTTTCTTACTATTTTAAACATTTTTTTCTAAGCTAATATATTGTTTTTCTAATAAAATTACTAGATGAACTCATTGATTTTGCAAATCAATTATTTGTTTTTCACTTACTATATTAATTAGGAAATTAATAATTAGATGTTTGAATTTTTAGTATTATATAATATTATTTTGTAGAGCGGTTATGGCGAAATGGTAGACGCGCAACGTTGAGGTCGTTGTGGATGATAAATCCGTGGAAGTTCAAGTCTTCTTAACCGTATTTTAAAATTTTCATATAAATTTGATTATATTTTTGAATGGAAAAATAATGATTTTATATATAATATTTATGTATTTATTTTACTTCTATTCCTCTATCATAAAATAACTCTATATTTGAAATTAGATTGTCTTTCAGCTTCATTAAAACAGCAGATCTAAATTGAATAACAGGCTTAGTAAGCTCAAAGTAATATATCAATATTACAGTGTTTCCAGAATCACATTTTTCTTTGATTTGAATATCTCCAACTATTTCACTGAATTTTTTTGTTGATTCAATTAATTCCTGTTTATTGTTTATGTTAATACATGGACTGATGAATTGAATATCTTCATGCAAACATTTTTCTATTTCATCAAAATTTTTTGCAAAAATATTTTTATAATAAGATTCAGCTATTTCTATATTGTTTTTCATTGTTTGATTCATATTTCCTCAATTATATTCATATATAACAGAATCCTTATTTTAATGAAACAAGTATATTAAGTATATTATTGATTTAAATTTATTTTTCATAAGTGGTTATATTATTTTTTTATCTCAAATGGTCTTCCATCATAAAATAATTCTATTTTTGAAATTAGGTTGTTTTTGAATTCCATTAAAACAGCTGTTCTAAGTTTTATAGCAGGATTTGTAAATGTAAAATCATATGCCAACATTGCAGTGTTATCAGAGCTGAATTTTTCTCTAATTTGTACATTTGACAATATATCACTGACTTTTTTTGCTGACTCAACCAGTCTTGCTTTATCAGATATATCAGCAAATGGGCTAATAAATCTCACATCTTCATGCAAGCAAGCTGCCATATCATCGAAATTTTTTTCCAGCATATTTTTATAATAAGATTCAGCTATCTCAATATTGTTTTGAATTGTTTTGTTCATGTTTCCTCAATTATACTTATATATAACAGAGTCCTAATTTTAATGAAATAATTTTGTTTTTTTATTGCTTTCAAAGCTTTATATGGCATAATTAATTTGTTGTAGTGAAAGCTGCAAATATAGCAATAAACATCAAACTAACTAGGTTTGGCGGACTCGGGGGCGGAGCCCGACATCTTCATTTATGGGGATGAATTAGGATCGACGTGAATTGAACGGTTTGATTTTTGCTCGGAATTGTTTCCCGTAATAAACTAAAACGATAAATGCAAACAGTAATGTGAGCAATCCACTCGTAGCCGTAAATGGCTAATTGTGGTTTTTAAGGATTATTAATTCTTAAAATGCGGCTTGTAGAGTGCCGAGCAACAGAAACTCTATAAAATTTTTTGGTCAATTCTGATTTTATATAAAAAAGTAAAATTTAATTATTATAATAGTTATATATAAATTCTTATTTACATAATATATTATTTTTGTTGGGTATTTAAATTGATCATTGTTAATATGAATTTTATTCTTTTTTTTTATTGAAAATAGCAATTTGAAATAATTGAATCCTTTTTAATGCAAATATTATCTTTCAAACAAAAAAGAAGCGCAATGATGATGACTAGTTATCATAACGTTTTTATGTTTGCTTAAAAGTTGATTTCCTATGTTTTTTATTGAAGATTCTGGAACCATTGAATCTGTTTCATAGTTTGAACATCCATAACAATCTGTTCCTTTAAATTTCAAAGAAACTGTATGTGTTCTTGAATTGTTTTGTACAGGATTTTCATATCTTGATGAGCTATTGTGTCTTTCTTCTGCTGCTCTTGCAAATGCTTGTGTGCGACTTGACATAAATGGCAATGGATCTTGATGTCTTGTGCTATTATGATTTGCTATAGCTTCTCTTAAGCCAGGCAATTCATCAGAACTTGAAGCGCTATTTCCAAACACGCTAGATGAATGAAAACTTGGAATAGATCTTTTTTCTTGTTCTTGGCGCTCAGTAGCAAAATCTATAACATCGTGAGTTATTTCATAAATTGCATAATACCCTTCATCTATTTTTTTAACTTTATTTATAGTGTCTTCAGAAATATATATATCATTATCTAATAATTCATAATTTTTATTATCTGATAATTTTACAGTAGGTTTTGTAAGTCCTATTAAACGACTTATTCTACGCGCTGAACTTCTTAGAGCACCAAAGAAAGTGTTAGAGTTATCGTCTTCATTGCAAACTATTAATGAATCTGCAATTAATGGATTTTCAAAATCAATATAATAATTTTTATCATTATGTTTGATTACTGATGGCCCACGAATAGAAAATACATTTTTAACTGAATCAAATTTTATATCTCCATTATAATATGTAGACCAAATGTAAGGTCTTGATGTTAATGAATGAGCTCTAGTTGTTTTAGAAACTGGCTTGTTTAATTCTTTTGCTGTGTTTTCCACTTCTATGGCTTCATCATAGGCTTGTCTAGTTATTTTATTGTTGTTTTCACCTTTTGCATTAAGCCAATCTTCTCTGGCATAATCTACAGTAGAAGATTTTTTAAAAAATACTACTGGCATGGGAAAAAGATGTTTGTATGTTTTTGAAAATTCATCAAATCTATTTTGCATATTATTATCAAATAAATTGATAAATTCTTTATGTGGATGTTGGCATTGTGATCCAGATCCAGCAGATACAATCAATACATTAGGTTTGAATAAACCAATCAATGCTTGTAATGCATCAGTATTAGTTTCAGCTCCATGATGAGGGGATGTAAGAATTACAAAATGGTTTGAATTGCTTACTTTTTCTCTTAATACATCACTTCTATATCCAACATTTTCACTCAGTTTGTTAGTAGTAGATTTTTCCGCATCTCCAGTGCAAATAAATGAAGTTAAAGAATTTTCAGATGGAAGTGTGAAAGAAACTATTGTGCTAGATTGGTTATCATCTACAAATTTATCATTACTAGAGTAATATTCTTTAGTATTCATTGACCAAAATTTTTATTAACTTGAATTTCTGATTCATATTTACGAATATTGTTATGGTCATCACTGCCAACAAATGTATCATGAATTAATCTTGTTGAAGATCTTGAAATTCGAGAAAAAAATGAAGAATTTTTGTTTTCTTCTTTGATTTTTTCTTCATTAATGTTAATGTTTTTTTTGCACAATTCAATTTTATTCTTTAACTGTGTAATTGGCTGCTCTAATAATTCAACAAAATTTCCGGAGAAAAATTTAGGATTTAAATGAGGAAATTCTTCATTTCCCCATTTATATGGTTCGTGCATTATAGTGTTTTTTTCAAGAAATGCTTTAGTTTGATTAGATTCTTTGCTATTTTTAGCATCCCAATCTCCACATAAGAAAGAAATTGTTTTGTCTTTATTGCCTTCTATACAGTCAATATTTGTAACCCAATTAATATGATCTTTATCTGTATGCGATAATAAAATGATTAACAGATTTAAATCTGTTAGTTGTTCATTTATTCTTTCAAGTGCTTTAGTTTTATTTTTAGGTTTTTGTTGGTCGGCCTTGATTATATCATGTGATAAATTATTTAATTTTAATTCTGAGCCGTGTGGAAATTCTTTATTAGAATCAAAAGTTTCGCTTAATAATTTTAACGCTTCTGATGTAGGTTTTACAGATCTATTAGAAGTAAACACATCAACATATTCACCATAATTACTTAATCTTTTGTCAAAACTCATTTCTGAAGATCCAGCATCTATTAGGAATCCTATTTTTTTTGCTTTGAATAGTATAAACGCAAGTTTGACAATTACCTTGTCCAACTGAGTGAGTAATAAATTCACCTGTGACGTCACCAGCAAACATATTAACAATAATTAAAAAATTTATCTTATATTTCATATTTCTCCTTTATGAATAATTTTTCATCAAACATTCTTAAATTAACCAAACTGTACATTTTGGAAACAAATTAATTGTAATAAGTGATATATTCTAATTGATAAATCAAAAACTTCAAATAAATAATTGAGAGTTTAAAAGAAGAAATAATAGATATTCATAATCATTGTATGTACATCAAAAGCATTGTTTTGCAAGATGAGTGAATTGTTCAATTGAAATTTAATTCATATATAAATTATTTCAAAATCATTATGGATGAAAAATTGAAAAATATCGTAAATACTATTAAATAAAGATTCAAAAATATACATAATTAATAAGTTATAAAACTTTGAGAAACAGTATTTTTGTAGTTAAAATATCGGAAAAAACACTATTGATTTTGCATTGCAAAGAGATTAAAGTGAGATAAATTTAAGGAATATCGGTTATTTCTTGAAAATAAAGGAGGGTTTATGCAACATTCTAAATTATTATTAGTGTTATGTTTTTACTTGAATGCAGGAAGTAATGGTCCTGCTCCTGAAGCAATGGAGTCAGATACAACTTCCAGCTGCATTGGCAGTTATGTTGATATTAAAAAACCCAATTTTGGACCTCCATCAGATGAAAATAGCGTTATGAAAAGTTGTTGTTTTGATGAAAAAAACAGTATTGATGATTTAGTTTCTAAAAAATCTAGCAGCAAACCATCTGATGAACGTAATAGTTTTTATGGAACATATAATTTTCAAGCAGATCCTATGGTTAGAGATCAATTGAGATTTGAAAGATCTAGCAGGCAAAAAGCAAATCATGAAAGAGCTTTATCACTTTTTATTGAAGATGAAGAATTATGTAGAAACGATTTAACTGATAAGTCTATAGATGATATTTCTGTTCTTCTTTGTGATATGGTATATGAATTTAATTCTTTGAAGTGTGAAGAATTTTTCACAAATGAGGATTTAGAAAGGAAAAAAATATATAGTAGTATATTCAATGAATTGTTTGTGCTGCATCATGAGTACAATGAAGATATACAAAGAAATAATATAATAGAGAATCAAGAATTTGGCATTAACAATTTAATAATAGAGTTTGAAAATAATACACAAATTGCGAGTTTAATAAGAGATGAAGCAAATTTTAGGTCTGAAGCTGAAAAAGAAGAAAAAGATTTTTTTGCATTATATTTTAAACATTCAAAACATTTTCTTGGAATTACGTTAAAAGAATCTGAGTTAGAATCAAATTTGAAAAATATAGCATATGAGTCATTTATTAAAGTAAGAGAATTCAAAGCAGAGAAAATAAACCAAGAGCAAAATAATGAGTGGAATGAATTGTCAAACAATATGCAAAGTATATATATGAATTCAATGATAAGGCATTTGCATAATCAAATCAAAGAAAAAGACTTTGAGATCGAACAATTAAAAAATAATAAAACAAAACAATCAGATATTAATATTGAAAAGAAATTTAAAACAGAAATGAAAGATTTGAAATCCTCTATGAAGTATCATATTGATAAATCTGATTCATTTATGAGGCAAGAGATAAAGATTATGAAAAATTTGTTAAAAGAGCAATATGATTTTCAAGAAAATAGAATCAACGTTTTAGAAGCAGATATTTTAGCAAAAATAAAAAAAGAAAAGAAAAAAACATGCAACACATTTGAATCATTATCATATAAGTTTGACGAGCTTGATAAATACCTTCAAATAAAAATATCTCAAGAATGCCAGGAAAGAGATCAGATTAATAAAATCAAAATTTTAGACAAGATTGCCTCTACTAAAGAAGTTTTGCTTTCAGAAATTAATGCAGTAAATAAAGCTTTGTTTCCTCAAATTGCTTGTTTAAGGCTTAATGAAATAAAGAATAAAGCTATTGAAGAGTTAAAACCAGGAAATAAATTTAAAGAAGTTTTTCATAATTACATGCTTGATATTGAAAATTTGACAAAAAGTCTTCCTCCTACAATTGGAGGTGAAAATCTTACTGTATTTTTGACTGAATGCAACAAAAAAAATCAAAAAACTTATTGGATAAACATACAAAACATACATGATATTATGCAAGAGGTTTATTCATCAGATAAATGGAATAATAAATTAATAGAATCAATGAATAATTTATTAAGAAAGCTATGAATTAAGTAAATATATTTGACGATTTTTAGAATAATTAGTTGGTTTTTTTTGTAAGTCAACATTATCAAATTTAAATAGTTTTTATATTAAAAAAACTATCTAAAAGCCCATAAGGTTTTGTACTATTTTTAAAGTTATTTTTGTATGAATAAAAGAGAAAACAGCCTTTTAAGTTAATAGATTTTTAAATTTTTGATTCAATTATGCAATACATTGTTTTGATTAACAAAATTAAATTAATATAATAAGAAGTTTATGTTAATAAAATAGCGAAGGAGGGGCTCGAACCCCCGACATGCGGATTATGATTCCGCCGCTCTAACCAGCTGAGCTACTTCGCCTTGGTAATATTTTGCCTTGTTTGCTTGTTTATAGCAATGGTTTTGATGAATATTTCTTAAATTTTTAAAATTATTAATTCATTGCTTGTCTTCAAGTTATAAAATGTTTTTTATTTCTTTTATTTGTTGATAAATCAACATTTTTTATTCATGTTTTTATTAAATTATACAGTATGTTTTCTGATATAAATTATCCTTTTATTAAAAAAATATATCCGAAATGTTTGAAATTATGATATGATTATTCTTATGGTGTCGGTCATTCTGAGATTCTTCGTAGATGAAATAAGTTTTTGGGGAAGATATGTTGCTAGCTTTGTAAGGTTAATGCCGGCTTTGTTGAATTTTCTATACTTATTTCTCGAGCTAATTTCTTTAGTGAGAGTGTGTGTTTTTATGTCTGGGTGCATTGTATTTTTGAACATTGTTAAGCTTCCTCAAAATCAACCTGTAATTCAATCTTTTCCAAAAAAAGAAATTATATTTACACATACTGTTAGTCAAGAAGGGGCTTCTGTCTCATTTTCTAAAGAAGGAATATCTCTAGACGAAGTTACAAAAGTATTGAAATCTATTAATGATATTATTCCTGATTCATATCTTCATCAAGCAAAAATAAAAACAAAAGTTCTTGAAGAAAATGGAAGATATATATTTTCTGAATCTTATATTACTGGACTTGGGTTTAAAATATACCTTAAGTCTATAGGAAATAATATTGTTTCTGAATGGATACAAAAAGACTCTAAAAAAGTTATAAAACATAACATTGGAAAAGACTTCTCTAAATCTATTTATGATAAATTTCCAAAGTATATTGCAGATCAAATTATAAAATTAACAAAATTCAGCGACATTAAGAATATAATAAATATTAGCATTGGGTATCAAACTTATTCTAAAAAAGGACAAATTCCTCAAGTTAAAATGCTTTGTTTAGAATACAAAAATGGACAAACTTTAAATTTATTAAGTCATAATGGAAAGCTGTATAATCCTATTAAAAATTACTCTTATGATGATATAGTTTTTTTGAACAGGCCTGTTTCTGGTCGTGTTTCATCAGATTATGGGTGGAGACTTCATCCTGTTTTGAAAGTTCAGAGAATGCATACAGGAGTAGACTATGCCTCTCCTATGGGAACTCCTATATATGCTCAAGCTAGTGGAATAGTTGATAAATCAGTTGCTTGCAATGGATATGGAAACTTTGTAGAAGTGGCTCATATGACACATAAAGGAAAACTTACTACTGGATATGCTCATTTGAAAAGTTTAATATTAAAGAAAAATCAAAAAATCAAAAAAGGTGATTTGATAGGTTATGTTGGAAACACAGGAATAACCACTTCTGCTCACTTGCATTATGAAATCAGAATTGATGGTAAAACTGTTCACCCACATTCTGTAAAAAGTTTTTATAAGAGACTTGATTCAAATGAATCCATAGCAGTTAAAAAAGAATTAGCTATATATAAAAAACAACAAATAAAGTAAAATTAAAAAGATTTATCTTTATAAAATGTATTTAAAAATAAGGAAATTTATGAAATATTACAAATTATTACTAACGATTTTATGTTTTCAACTGAAATCAGGAGTTGAGGTGAAAGATTATGCAAGTTCATTAGAAGTAACTATTCCAAGTGTAGCTCAGTCAAGAAATGAGTCTTTGCATCCTTTATTGTGGAAAGAAATTAATGAAAAAGAAAATTTAGACAGATTAAATTTGATCGTAAAACAATTATCATTGTTAGATCTTTGTGCTTCTTCTTTTCAAGTAAGCGTAGAAAATAAAAAAGAAGAAGATATTATTCGATATTACTCAAATGATTTCATAGAAAAAGTTGAGTTGAGTAATGTTTCCTGTCCTGTAAATTCTACAAGTATAGAGCAGTCAAGCTATGAGTTGTTGAAAGAAATTAATGAAAAAGAGAGTTCAGGCAGATTAAAATTTAGCAACTTTATATTAAATGAATTATCTGTAATTCATAACACAGTCATTAATGATATTTATAAATGTCTAAAAGAAGAAAAAAGTGAATTATCAAGCCAATTGTATGGTCCTGTAATGAAGAACATGATATCTGGTAATATCGATAGACGTAACATGCTAGGTTTGTATTCTCTTTGCACATGGTATGAATATCTAAATCATCATATGTATATGATAAGAAAGTCGTATGCTTTGAAAGATGTAGGTAAAGTTTCATATATTACTCATGATATAATAGATGAACAAATTGAAATATTAACCGATATTAAATTTCTTTTTATGAAAAAAGTATTTTCAAAAGCAGATGAGTTAATGTTGACTGGTTGTTTTGCAAAATACTTACATGTAAGTAAGGCTTTATATTGTAATGAGAAAAATACTATAGATGCCCATATTGTAACTGGAATTGAAATATGTATAAACTTTATCCTTTGCTCAAAATCCACCAGAATAGGATGCCCTCTAAAAACAATAAATAAATGAGATTAATTCTTTGTTCTCTAAATTTCCTCCGATTGGCAATGCAGATATTTTTTTTCTCTCTAAATTAATTGATTTAAAGTGAAAAACGAAGTACATTTGATTAAATTTAAGGAAATTTTAATATAATAAAGTCTCTTTGAATATAAGGAGATTTATGAAATATTATAAATTGTTATTGATGATTTTATGTTCCAAACTGAAATCAGGAGTTCACGTAGAAAATGCTGCAAGTGTTAAATCTGCCTCAACTGAAGAGCCTGTAGAAATTAGAGTTGGATCTAACAACGTTCCCTATGCTGAAAGTTCATTAGAAAGTGCTCCTCCCAGTGTTGGTCAGCCAACAGCTCCAAAAATGCCTTATAATTTTAATATAAATCTTTCAAATTTAAATGCAGAAAATTTAGAAAGAAACTGTATGAACAGTCAAGAATCAGATGTAATTGGATCACAAAGTAGTGACTCATCGCTTCATTCAGATCAAAACAAAGTAGATGTAGCACTAAGTGCTATGACATTAAACCCAAATCCAACAATAGATGCTGAATCTGTTGATTCAGGTGATAGCAATAGATTTGGACAAGGCTATTCTACACTTCCTTCTGAAGCTAAAAATTTAAGAAGACAAGATAGGTATAAGAGATTAATATCATCACATCAAGAAACAGAATCTATGGAAAGAAATAATATTTATGATGATATGGAAGATGATTCTGAGATGGTTTTTGTAAGCATTTATGAGTCTTTGCATGCTTTGCAGTTGAAAGAATTTAGTATACAAGATAGTTCAACAAGATTGAATTTAAACAAAGCCATGTTACATGAATTATCTGTGATTCATAATGAATCCAAGGAATCTATAAATAGAAAAATCATAATTGAAGACTCACAAAATAAATGGAATAAATTAGTGGGTGAATTTACCATAGAATCAAAATTAATTAATTATAGCCTTGAGTTGCTAAGCGAAAGAAAAGATGGAGTGAAAAACATTCAATCTGAACAAACCAATGAAAGAAATGAGCTTTTGTCAAACCCTCAAATTCAAAATACATTAATGTTTATGGAGTTATTTAAGAGAGATGTTAAAAAAAATAAAACTATTAAATGCTTGCAAACTGAATTGAGAAGCCAATCATTAAAATTGACAAAATTAGAATCTCATTTTAATAATGAATTTTCAAAATTAACTAAAACTATGGGATGTAAAATACTTGAGCAACAAACTTTGATAAATAATAATAAAAATTTTATTGAGAAAGAAGTTAAATCTAATATTGATGATATAGTTTCTAAAATAAATAATGCATTAAATGTAAATAACGAACAGTCAACTAAATATACAAATGAGCAATTTAAAAAATTAGAATCCAAGATTCATTATTGTAGAATATGCGATAAAATAGATGAAGTAACAAATAATATATATAGAAACTCAAATAATTTGCAAAACTACTTAAATGAAATGGTTTCATTTTGCAATAAAAATGCTAATAGTATTAAAGTTGATGCGAAAATTATAAATGATTTTATAGGTGATTGCAGGAAATTAAACTCAAACAATAATAATTTTCATTCTAGTAGAATGAAAACCATATCTGATTTGTTCAAGAAATTTTACAAAATAGAAGAACATGATCAAAATTTAAAAGATGAAATAGCTCAGGCATTAGGAAGAATTACAATTAGTGAAAAAATAGATGAAATAGGTAAAAAATATCATAATTATAATAATCATTATGGTTATCACTGTGTGCAGAATAATTATGAATTTACTAATTATTTAAATGATATTTATTCTGTCTGCTCTAAATTTCCTCCTATTGGCAATGCAGATATTCTTGAATCGTTCATAAAGCAATCTATAGAAGATGATACTAAAGATTCAATATTTAAGTTCGAATATATAAATAGTACTTCTTCATTTATTAAAAAAGTTTACACTGAAGAAAATAGAGAAATTTTAGAAAAATCAAAGAAAACTTGTATTGCAAAAAATAGATAAATATTAACAATGCACAATGAAAAATTGAACAAACAAGAAGTGAAGAATAAAATTAGTCTCCTGATAGAAAATATGAAACAAACCAGTTCCACTAATTTAAGCAACGCAGCATTTGATAAATTAAAATTAGATGTTGTGTCTGCGTTTAGTGACTGCAATGTGCATTTAGAAGAAAGATTTATGAGTGTTATAACAGACCTAAAAAATAAAAGGAGACCATTGTTTGTTGATAAAACAACTGAAGCACTAGTATATATAATAAATAATTTGAATTAATGTATTAAGATTTTATTATAATTTTTCAAAGTAAAAATAAGAAATGCTTTGATTTATTATTATACTTCATTGTTATTTGTATATATATATTTTAAAGTAAGTTAAAGGTGTACAATGACAGATCAATTTAAAAAATCTTTGAAATATCATTCTGATTTTCCAAAAGGTAAATGGGGAATGCACGCAACTAAGAAATTAACTTCTCAAGATATGTCATTGGCTTATTCTCCTGGAGTTGCTAATCCATGCATGGAAATTGCAGGAAACCCTGAAAAAGCGTATGAGTATACTTCTAAACAAAATTTAGTAGCTGTAATTACTAATGGAACTGCTGTTTTAGGATTGGGAAATATTGGAGCAATTGCATCAAAGCCAGTAATGGAAGGTAAATGCGTTCTAATGAACAAAATGTCTGGAGTTTACGGAATTGATATAGAAGTTGATGAACAAGATCCTCATAAATTAGTTGAGTTAATTAAGAAAATTTCACCAACTGTTGGGGCAATAAACTTAGAAGACATTAAAGCTCCAGACTGTTTTATTGTTGAATCAGAATTGCAAAAATTAGGAATTCCTGTTTTTCATGATGATCAACATGGAACAGCTATAGTTGCTACTGCAGGAATGAATAATGCATTGAGTTTAACAGGTAGATCTTGGGAAAAAATTAAAGTCGTTGCTAATGGAGCTGGAGCTGCTGGAATTGCATGTTTAGATTCTATGGTTAGTATGGGTTTGAAAAAAGAAAATATTTTCTTGTTTGATTCCAAGGGATTAATTCATGACAAAAGGGAAGATCTGAATGAATATAAGGCTAAATATGCTTCAAAATCACCTGATTGTTCTTTAGAAGATGCTATTCGTGGGTCAGATATATTTTTAGGAATGTCTGCTGCAAATGTTTTGAAACCTGAGTGGTTGAAAGCTATGAATGATAAGCCAATTATATTTGCTCTTGCAAATCCAAATCCTGAAATAATGCCTGACCTAGCAAAAGAAGCTAGACCTGATTGTATTATTGCAACTGGAAGGTCTGATTTTCCAAATCAAGTTAATAACATATTATGTTTTCCTTATATATTTAGGGGAGCGTTAGATTCTAGAGCTACTACCATTAGCATTGGAATGAAAAAAGCATGTATTAAAGCGATTTCCAAATTAGCAAAAAAATCTGCTGATTTTAATGAAGAAAATATTATTCCACGAGCATTAGATGAGAGACTTGGGTTAGTTGTGTCTTCTGCAGTAGCTGAAGCTTCACATGATGCAAATGGAGAATGTCCTGATTTATATGGAAGGGTGATTGAGAAGTTTTTGAATTCAAATTCTACAAAATACTTTGATATTCATAATGAAAATAATGATATTAATTTAAGTGAATTACCTGAAGAAGTAGAGACTTTTTTTGAATATTGGAATGTTAAATTAAATCATAACAGTGATGGGAAAAATAGAATAAGCCCATTAACAAAAAGTTGTAATGGAGAAAAATTAATTTGGATTTTTGGTTTAGATTCTAGCCCATGGATTGCGTATAGTGCAAATAATAACAATATTATTAATGATATAAGATCTACATTGAATTTTGGAAATATGCCACAAGTTCCTGTAGTTGATTTGAAGCAATGCAAAGAATTAGAAAAAAGAGAAGATTTCTGTGGAAGAATTTCATTTGAGGATGGTATCAACATGGAATTTAAGCCAGGATTAAGAAATATAGCTTATTTAACTTTGCTTTTGAGTGGTATTGCTGGTGTCAGACCTTCCAATTGAAATAAATAGATATGAAAATGCGCAACGTCGTATTGCCTTTATTATATCTAGTTTAAATAGCGGATGTGCTTCTACTGCTAAAAATGTATTTAAACATATGCATGCTTCTGATGCTGCTATTGTTTTGCATTTCTTATCTCCATCTCAACGAGAAAAATTACTTAATTTGCTTGGATCTGATTTTGATCCTTATATTTTAGCCTTTTTAGATGATGAAGTTAGGGAAGAAATTGTAGATAGTTGGGCTAATGACCAACTTGGACGTGCTTTGAGTTCTTTAAGTGAATCTGATGCTTTGGAAATTTTATCTGACTTACATCTTGAGCAAAGAAAAGCAATTTTGAGATCAATGAAGCCAGAAGTAAGAATTTTTCTTGAAGAGGGTTTAAGTTATCCAGAAAAAAGTGCTGGAAGATTAATGTGTTATCAAGTTGTAGCTTTGCCTCAAGATTGGACTATAGAAAAAACTAGATCATTCTTATCAAAAGCTAAATATTTGCCAGAAGATTTTTACTCTATTGTAGTAGTAGATAGTTTTAACAAACCTATAGGGATGGTAAAGCTTCAAGATGTATGTAGATTTAACAAATCTGCTATATTGTATAACTCTATGGAAGAAATTTTATTTGAAATTTCTACTAATGATGACCAAGAAGATATAGCTTTGTTGTTTAAGCAATATTCTTCTATCACAGCTCCTGTAGTGAATAAAAATGGAAAAATAGTTGGAATTATTAATGCCAATATGATTGTGAATATAATTTTCAAAGAAAGTGAAGAAAATCTTTTGCATATGGCTGGTGTTGAAGATACAGGTTTTCACGCTAATATTGCTGAAACAGCGCGAGCTAGATTTAAGTGGTTGTTTGTTTCTGGGTGTAGCGCCATGTTATCTGTTAGTGTTATTGGTTTATTTCAAGATATTATTACGAAAAATTCTGCAATAGCAATGGTGATGCCTCTTCCTGCTGCTATTGGGGGGAGTGCAGGAATGCAGGTTGTTGCTGTGATAATAAGAGCTTTATCTAACCATCAAATTAGCACAATTAACATTTGGAGAATTCTAAGAAAAGAAATTTTAGTAGGACTTCATAACGGATTTGTTTTTGCCATAGTATTTGGTTTGGCTTTATATTTCTTTATTTCTCCTCAAATTGCTGTTGTTTTTGGAATTTCAGTTATGATAAATATAATATGGTCTGGTTTCATTGGAATGATTTTGCCTATAGTAATGCATAGTTTAGGATTGGATCCAGCGCTTAGTACATCATCATTTCTTACTGCATCAACTGATATGATGGGATATGCATCTTTATTCTTTATTGCTTCCTATTTGTTATATTAATAATTATTAATTTATAAAATATTACTTTAATTGATTTTTCTTTATTGTAATAGTATAGTTTTATTTCATGAGTATTATGAAATATATATATAGTTTAATTGTTTTTATTAGTGTATTTGCTGACCCAGATATTAATGGAACATTTATTACATTTTCAGTTGGGCAAGGAAATTGCCAATTAGCTAAGTATAATGTAACTGCAGATAATTCAATAACTGGGCAAAGAGAAACAAAAATAATTTCCTTCCTTATAGATGCGGGGTCTACTGGAATGGATTTTGACAACAGATTACGAGAATACAGTAATGATTGGATTCCATTATTTGATAAGATAAATCCTGGATTAAATGATAGTGATATTAAAAATCTTGTTGATGCTAATTTAAAAAAAATAAAAGGTGAAGATGGAAGTTTTGGAGAAAATTCTAAAATAACTAGTATTAAAAAAGGGGAAAAAGGAGAGACTTTTACTGCTATACAACGACTAAACAAGGAACTAACAGGAGTAAATCTATTATTCATATTTTTATCACACACTGACAGAGATCATATTAATTGGGTTGAAAAAATTAGCTTTATTAAAGAATCAAATAAAAATAAGATAATATCTTTCTTAGGTGGAGATTGGCATCAAGGAGATTCTTGCAAAAAAGAGGGAACAGCAAGCAAAATTAGAAATTTCTTAGACAAAAACACTCATATGTACACTCCATATTATTGGAATAATCAAACAAAAATTAATGCTAAATTCTTTTCTGGTAATATTATCGATTTATTAAATAAACAACCAAGTCATAAACTTGTATTTAGTTCTATAAATAATCAATATAATGTTGAAAATCATGATCAAAATACAAGTATAATGAATAAATTTTTGGGAGCAGGAACAACTCTTCATACTTTGAAAGATTATGTTAAAGTATTAGATCCATATATTTACATTTTATCTATGAATACGTATGCAAATGCAAATAATAAAAACACAGGAAGCTCTATAATCTCTTTTATATTTCCATATCATAATCAATATACATCTCACATTACTACTGGAGATGCAGAAAAAGTAACTGTTGATAAAATGATTGAAGAAATAAAAAAGAAAACATTATATAAAAATGGCGATGAAAAAGATTATTTAAGAAAAAAAACAGGAAAATTTAATTTAGTAAAATACAAATATTTCAATTTATTAACAAAAGTTTCAAATGATAAGCATGTAATGTTAAAGCTATTAAAAGAAGTAACGCTTAATCCTATTCATGATGTAATTCTTACAGTGCCTCATCATGGATCCACAACTAACAATCAAAACAATGCTTTGAATTTACTTGTTGCAACATTTATGCCAAACAGATTAATTATTTCTGCTGGATCTGGATCGGCATACACGCATCCTAATGAAGAATGCTCTGCTTTGAACAATGAAACTATGAAAATCAATTCTAAAGCTTTTGACAAAAGAAATCATCAAAGGTTCTCTATGCCTTTGATATGCTACAAAGAATTCACAGAACAAAAATATAATAATATATTAGAAATGGATAGAATAGGAGCATTCTCGAAAAAAAATACCAAAGGTAAATTGGTATATATTAAAAGCTCTGTTCATATGCAATATCCATACATTTGGTCTACATATTATAATGGAGATATAAAATTTGATTCTATAAGTGGAAATTTTTCTGTAAAAGGGCCTTCAATTAAAAAATTTGAACCAACAGTATTTTATAAAAAAAAACAATGAAAATGTTAATGTAGGATATAAATATTGGTATATTAATTTGCATAAAAAAATAGATTTTACTGCAAATTTATTGAATGATTATTATGAGCTTCAAAACTCAAGAAACATAGCATACATTCTTAAAAGCAACCCATTAAAGGGAATGATGTCTATAAGTGACAAGTTTTATAAAATGTATGCAATTGATTTTTCACGTTATCAAGAAGTAAATCATAATAGACCTAGAGATGGATATCCTGGTCGTGATGTTAAACAAATAGCTTTAGCTAATAAATAAAATATCTTAATTTTATACAATAGGATTTACATTATTGAAAAATATATAATATAGCTTATATTCTAATTATAATGTGTTTTGATATTTTCACATTTAGTTTGCAACAAGATCATATAGATAAATTTCCTAATTCTACTTTTGCTAAGTTAATTAATGCTGGAAAAATGGGTGACGTGATTGAATTGTCAAAAGGTAAGTTTTACAAAAATAGAGAAACTACATATTTCAAATTTAATTTTCTTTCAGGATTAATTGATGAATAAGAATTATTATAAATATCTAAAACTTTAATCAAGTCAGAAAAAAACATTATTATTTGTAATCAAATTTACAATGATTACTTTTCTAAACAAGGTTGGAAAGAAAATTTGCGCAAAATATTTGAAATAAATAAATCAGATTTTGATAGTTATTTAAGTAAAAACCCAAATATAGAAAAAATCACAAATAACCATAATTCATTTTCAGATATAATAAATGAGAATTTTAAAATTGTAAAAATAACAAAAGATAATTTATATAAATGCATATTAGCAGATAGGTTGCTTTGTTATACAAACATTGAAGAGTATTTTAAACATACATTAGGTTATGCACTGTTAGGTGAAAATAATAAAATTATTGGAGAAGCTCATGTTGATATAATTGATGATGAAGCTGAAGTAGCAATTGCAGTAATTCGAGAATTTCGTAATAAAGGATTTGCAAATATTTTATGTGCAGTTCTTTTTCAGATATTATTTCAATCAAATAGAATCAAAGTAGTATTTGCCACAGTTAGACAAGAAAATATATCTTCTGTATCAGTATTTTCGCATTATGTTAATTCAAAAAAACAATATACTGCTATGGCTAACTATTAATTTTGAATCAGTCAAATAATTATATTCACAATCACTGGATATTCTTTTCTAATAATTAGATATTTTTTAATTTCATTAGTAATATGCTTTTGTATTTTTATATTTTCTTTAATGAGATTTTTAATTTCATCATCAGTCGAATTTTTTTCTATTACTAATATATCCCTTACTTTTCCATTGATCCTTACAGGCAAGTTAATTGTGCTTTCTTCTAGTAATTTTGGATCGTATTGAGGCCAAATTATTTGTTCGATATATAATGCTTTGATCTTAATTTGTTTTTTAATTTCTTGATATAAATTCTCAGATAAATGAGGAGCAAAAGGATATAACATTTGTAAAAATGAAATGCAATCTAGCAAAGTTAGCTGAGTAATATTATTGCTAAATTTAATTAATGAAGCGATTGCTGTATTGAATCTCATATTGCTTATTTCTTCAGTAACAAATTTTATTGTTTTATGTAAATCCGAAACATTTTTACTTTTATCATATTGATTTTCAATGCAATCTGTAATTTTAGTAAAAACAGATCTATGAAATCTTTCCATTCCTTTAATATTTGAAATACTCCATGATCGTGTTTGAGAAATTGGAGCCATATACATTACATGAAGCCTGAAAACATCAATTCCATATTTATTGCATGCATCTCTAGGGTCTAATCCATTTTTATATCTTTTTCCCATTTTTCCTGGTTCTATATTTAATTTTTCACCAGTAGAGATTTGAAATGCTTCTTTGTTTTTTAACTCAACATCCTCTATATCGATATAAATTCCACGCTCGTTACTATATGCATCTGCAGTCATCATGCCTGGGTTTACTAATGTGTGAAATGGCTCAGGGTTGGGAACATAGCCTAAATCAAAAAGAACCATATGCCAGAATCGTGAATACAATAAATGAAGAACAGCGTGTTCAGCTCCACCAACGTACATATCTATTGTGCCTGATTCTTTAGAAGACCAATACTCAAGAGCTTCTTTAGATACAAAGGAATTTTCATTTTCAGAATCCATATATCTTAAATAATACCAACATGAGCCTGCCCAGTTTGGCATTGTATTTAATTCTCTAGTGAATGTTTTTTCATCTGTATGATATGGGTCGCTATTATATAAAGTTTTAACACTTCCATTTTTAAGAATAATTCCACGAGTAGTTTTCCATTCCTCAGCTTTGGAAAGAGGTGGCTCTGCATTCTCCTGATTTATTGTTGGTTTGAAATCATATTGTTCAGGAAGGGTTATAGGAAGGCACTCTTCAGAAATAGAATAAGCATTTTTATTTTCATCAAACACTATTGGAAATGGTTCTCCCCAATACCTTTGTCTGCTAAATAACCAATCTCGCAATCTATAATTTGTAACTTCTTTTCCTGAATGACTTTCAATAAATTTAATAGCTTGCTTTATTTGATTTTTAACAGAAATTGTTTCTGTAATTTCAAATTGTTCAGGGTAAAATAATGGGCCTTTGCTTTCAAATGCATTGTCAAATTCATGAGGGCTTTTTTTCCATAAAGATAGAAGTTCGCTATTTGGACTTTCTCCAGAATAATTATCTACTAACCATGAATAATGGGCTCTAATAACTGAATTAAACTTTATATTATGTCGTTTTGAAAATTCAAAGTCTCTTTGGTCATGAGCTGGAACTGCCATTACTGCTCCTGTTCCATATTCATTCAAAACATAATCTGTAATCCAAACTGGTATTTTATTTTTTGTAACAGGATGAATTGCATATCCTATGATTTGTTCTTCAGAACTTTTTAATCCTATTTTTTTTACAAAAGAATGTTGATGAGAAATTCCTATAAATGCTGCTCCAAAAAGTGTTTCTGGCCTTGTTGTAAATATATCAATATCTCCATGATCAGTTTTAAATGTTATGTTTGTTCCACTTTGTTTCCCAATCCAATTTTTTTGCATTGTAATAATGTTTTGAGGCCAATTTAATTGATCTAATTGAGAATCAAGGCGGTCTGCATAAGATGTTATGCGTAACATCCATTGCTTCATTGCTTTTTTCTCTACAGGGTGGTTTCCTCTTTCACTTTTTCCATCTTTGACTTCCTCATTAGATAAAACAGTTCCTAACATAGGGCACCAATTTACATCTACATCATCTAAATAAGCTAATCTCATTTTAGGAATTAAATTTTCTATTTCTGAACTGGAATATTGATGTTCTTTTTCTAACAGTTTTCCATCTTCAATTATGAATTTCCCAGACTCTAATTTGATTTTAAGATCTTCTATAGGTTCAGATTTTTTAGAAATATTATTGTAATAGCTATTATATAATTTAAGAAAAATCCACTGTGTCCATTTATAGTATTTTGTGTCAGTTGTTGAAAAAGATCTTGATTTATCGTGGCTTAATGATAATGAATCAAGCTGTTCAGACATGTTTTTTATATTGTCTTGAGTTGTTATTTCAGGGTGTTGGTTTGTTTGAATAGCAAATTGCTCTGCTGGCAATCCAAATGCATCAAATCCCATTGAATATAAAACATTGTAGCCTTCCATTCTCTTAAAGCGTGCAAATATATCAGTTGATATATACCCCAATGTATGACCAACATGAAGGCCAATTCCACTAGGATATGGGAAAAAATCTAAAATCGAATAAGATGGTTTTGTAGAAATTTTTGTTTCATATAAATTAGCATCATTCCATAATTTTTTCATTTTTGTTTCAATATTATGTATTACGTTTTTATCCATGTAATTATTCTACATTTCCCTGATATTCTGTAAACATAGGATGTTGTAAATGATTGTTTTTTTAGAAATATAGGGCAGTTAAGAATAATCATATTTTCTAAGAATGATAAATAATTTATTATAAGAACAATGCACTCTTTAACTATGTTTTTTTTACAAAGAAAATTCTTTTTATCTTTATGGAATAATGATAAATTATTGCATAAATCTATATTTGAAGATGCCTCAAAGCTTTTATTATCTGAAATTGATAAGTTGTTAGATAAAGAAGGTTTGAAAATGACTGATTTGAAAAATTTCTATTCAATTAGTGGGCCTGGTTCGTTTTCTAGCATAAGAGTTGCATATAGTACTCTGTTAGCAACCAAAAAAGTATTTTCAAATTTGAATTGCGCATCATATTATGTAAATGAACTGATTTCAGATGATAATATAATCCTTAAATTGAACAATAATATATATTTAGTTTGTGAAAATGAAAAGTGGAATACAGTTTTGAAAAAAGATCTCGATTTGAAAAAAAATTATGTTGCTTTAGAAGAATATGATTTAGACTGCAATATAAAAATTGTTTCTGACATAGAAAAAAATATGATATTAGGTGCTTCTAAAAAGTTGAAAGAGCCCCTTTATGTTTATATGCCTGTGAAGAAATAGGGAGTTTAATTTACAATGTTTGCTTATTAAAAAATTATGGAACTTAATATTATAATGTCGAAGATATAAGCTATTGTATAATGATTTACCAGCTAGTTGGTATTATTTAATTAAAATAAACGTCCCAGTAATTGCTAAATTTGCTAATTGCAATTAAATTTATGAATCATTGATTTCAATTTCATATTGTAAGCAATTATGTTCAGTATAAATTTCATGATTAATAAATTTGTTTTCTATAAAACAGACTAAATAATGATTAAAAAATTAACAATACTATGACAATTCAAATTTTACCATGTAAAATTGATAACATTACTATGCATGATATATAAATAAGATCTCAACAACTTATGGTTAACAATTTAATTATTACATATAAATTTAAAACTTTTAATATTAATCTTCAAAATATAAGAGAGTTTGCAGATTTAGAGTCAGAATTAACAAATAAATCATTGTATATCAAAAAAAGCAATCAAATATGTCAAGCGCATTCAATTCAATATATAGTGTGTCAAAATCATTTAAAGACATAACACTTAACAATGCAAATGAATTATACAATTATATGTTTAAACAATATATTAAAAACAAAACAGATTGAATTAATATAATATATGGATAGAAATTCAATAAATAATGTAAATTTAGATTAAAATATAGTATAAATAAAACTTGAGATTCTAACTTTCAATTAATCTTGAAATTTATAATCATGAGTTTATTGAACAAATTTAAAAAACACAATATAAGTGAATTGAATCATTAATAGTAATGTTCATTATTAAAAGAATCACAATACAGTTTTGAAATTGAATTCTCATATTAAAAATTAATATATATTATTAAAATTTGAAAATTATATTTGGCATGTAAAAACATCAGAGTTATTTCTTTACATAAAGGAATTTGGAGAAAGAGAAATTGAGTTAGCACAAAATACTGAATGGTGTAAATTTTCAAATCAAATGAATCATTCGTGAAAAAATTATTTACTCTTCAAGTGATGATTCAACAATATTTTCTAATTTATATTTTTCAAAATGTAACTTAAAGGCATTATATCAAGAATTTTTTGAACAAAATCTGCATCAATTTCAGCTTTCATTTGGTTGAAAAGTACAATGGTTGCTAATATAAAATATTTAATAAAATTTTCCTAAATTTATATTGTTGTAATGTTTTTTTTCATTTTAAAGAAATAAGTCATAATTTATTTTTTTTATAATGAATCAGACTTTAAATATGCTATAAGAAATTCTTTTATATCACCATCTAAAACTTTATCTGCTTGAGTAGATTCCACAGAAGTTCTCATATCTTTAATCATCTTATATGGGTGCAAAACATAAGATCTTATTTGGCTTCCCCATCCATTGTCCTTTTTCTCTGACATTCCTTTTGCTGCTTCTTGTTTTCTTTTATCTTCTTCAAAGGCATATAATCTGGATTTCAACATGCTCATGGCCTCATCTTTGTTTTTGTGTTGAGACCTATCATTTTGACATTGAACAACTATTCCAGTTGGAATATGTGTGATTCTTACTGCGCTATCTGTTTTGTTAACATGTTGGCCACCAGCACCTGATGCTCTGTAAGTATCCAACCTGATATCTTTAGGCTCTATTTCTATTTTAATATCATCATTAATTACAGGAGTTACATATACTGAAGCAAAGCTTGTATGTCGCCTGCTATTAGAATCAAATGGAGAAACGCGAACTAATCTATGAACTCCAGATTCGCTACGCAACCATCCATATGGAAAAGTTCCTATGTTAGATGATATTTTTAAGGTTGCAGATTTGATTCCAGCTTCTTCTCCAAATAACTGGTCAATTATTTCGCACTTATATCCATTTTTTTCTGAAAACATGATATACATTCTGACTAGCATTTGAACCCAATCTTGTGATTCTGTTCCTCCAGCCCCGGCATTAAAAGTTACAAAACAATCTAGAGAGTCTGCTTCGTTAGAAAATAAAGTTTGAATATACCAAGATTCTGATTTCTCAAATAAATTAATAACATCTTCGTGAATTATCTCTTCTAATTC
Source organism: Rickettsiales bacterium (assembly GCA_965233735.1). GTDB lineage: Bacteria > Pseudomonadota > Alphaproteobacteria > CAJXXZ01 > 1604HC > Cytomitobacter. The sequence goes on along the minus strand of OZ247501.1, from coordinate 297,852 downwards.
TTCATAATCTTCATTAATAGCGCTTTCAATGTTACCTAAAGAATCTATAGATGTTTTATATTCATCAAACATGCTTTTTAGTCTAGATAGTTCTTGCAATGTTTTTTTAGCAACATCTTGATTGTCCCATAATTTTGGGTCTTGAGACTTTTTCTCTAAATTTTTTACTTTGTTTTCTATGTCTTCTTTTGCAACATAATCTTTCCAAAAGTCTAAATAATTTTTTATTTTGTCAATTTTTTCATATACATCTTGCTTTTGCATTAGTTTATTTTCTGATTATTTGTTAAACCTGTCAAACTGATATATAAATATATTAATGATAGATAAAGATGTAGCAGTAATAGGTGGTGGTCCAAGCGGTCTATTTAGTGTTTTTATGTTAGGGCAAGTAGGGCTGAACTGCATATTAATAGATTCACTTTCAGAGTTAGGTGGACAATGTACAGCATTATACCCAGATAAATATATATATGATGTTGCTGGATTTGATAAAGTATTGGGACAAGAATTAATAGATAAATTGACAAATCAAATGTCTCAGTATAATCCAGAAATAATGCTTAGCTCTAAAATTAATAATATTGAAAAAGATGGAAAGCATTTTATATTGAATGTTCAAAATGAGAAAGTCAGAGTTAGGTCTATTATTATTGCATCTGGAGCTGGGTCATTTTCTCCAAAAAAACCTGATATAGAAAATATAGATAAATATAATCAGGTGTTTTATAAGCTAGAAAACCCAAAACAATTTACTGGAAATATTGCAGTTGTAGGTGGGGGAGATTCAGCTGTTGATTGGTGTTTAACATTAAGCAAGTACGCTGAAAAAGTATTATTAATTCATAGAAGAAACAAATTCAGAGCTATGGATGGATCATTAGATCAATTGCATAAAATTGTAGCTCAAGGTAAATGCGAAATATTAACTCCTTATACTTTAGATGATATAGAAGGGTGTTCAGAATATAATATAATATCTATAAACGTAAAGCACAAAGATACAAAAGAATTGAAAAATATTAAAATTGACACTTTGATTCCATGTTATGGATTGCAAAGTAATAATGATTTATTGTATGAAATTGGTGTTGATCTATATGGATCTAAAATAAAAACTGATCCAGCTACAAGCCAAACATCTTTAGAAGGAATTTATGCTGTAGGAGATTCAAGCTATTATCCTAATCGACATAATTTAATCGTATGCGGGTTCTCAGAAGCGGCGCTAGCTAGTTTGCATATTAGGAAAAATGTTTTTTCTGAATCCCCTTATGTAAAGCCACCTTATATATAACTTGATATGAAATTATATTGAAAACTATAATTGATCGCAGAATTTAATTACTTATAACTTGAACATCAATAATTATGTAATAATCATATTTTTGCAGAAAACTAAAAAAACAGTATGGAAATAATATGTTTGTTATTCGGAATAATATTGTGCTTAATATGAAAAAAAGTTGTTATATTTGAAATATATTTTTAACTTGAATAAATATATTCGATTTCTTCTTCAATTTCTTCTTGTTCTTCAAATTCATCTTCATCTAAAAATGTATCTGGATTAGGATTTTCTGAATCATATGACCTAGAAGCGCAGCTTGAATTTTCATGTATAAATTGAGGTTTTTCATAGAATGAAAAAGTTTTTATTTCTTGGTCTGTAAATTTATAATAATTGCCATTAATATGCTGAATTATATTTTTATTTGATAGGTCTTTAGGAATATCATTGACTCTATTCCTTAAATCAATGCAGCGATATGTATGAATATGATAAATTTTGCCCAATTCTTCGCATTCCATGTATTCTTCACACTCTATGTATTTTACTTCTTCTAATTTTTTAACAGATGCTCCATTAGTATAAAATTTATTATCATTTGAATTAAATCTAATTGATCCATTGTAATAAGTTGACCAAATATATGGAAAGCGTTGAGTCACATAAGAGCTATGGTTTTTATAAAAAACCAGAGGCATTGGAAATATTTGATCATGTGTGTTGAGAAATTCTATATATGATGCTTTAAGTTGATCATGAATATTTGGATTGCTTTGCAAAAAATCAATTAAATTTTTATCAGGATGATGATGTTGTCCGCTACCTGCAGATATAATCATTGCATTAGGTTTGAATAGTTTTGCTGCTATTTTAAATCCATTAATTTGTTCTTCTGTTCCAGATCCATGATGTGGATATGTCAAAACAACATGATGTGGTTTGTGTGATCTAACATCTTTATATAATTTTCTTAAGCAGTCATTTAGCTCACATTTTTCAACTATCTTGTCTAATACTACTGTCTTAAATTCACCTTTGCTTAAGATTGAATTTTCATTTTGTTGTATAATTTGATCGAATACTTCTTTTTCTTCGTTACTTATATTGGTAAGTTTTTCATTATATATTTGTTGATTGATTACGAATAATATATTTTCACTTTTTTCTTTTATAATTTTGTTTATATTAATTATTAATTCTTTTTTGCCTTGTCTACTAATATTAATATTTTTAATTTTAGTAGTATTGTTTGTTACCTTGTTAGTGCGTTTTTGCAAATCTTTTAATTTTTCAATATTTATATGTTGGGTTACTTTTTTAATTGTTTCTTCTAATTCTTTTTTTTTATCATCCTGTATTTCTACTTCTAGTATTTCCTTCTTTAGTGTATATAAGCCATATAAATCTGATTCTTTAATTTGTAGTAATTTTGACTTATTATTTATTATTTCAAGAAATGTTTTTTCTTCAGCATCTCCAGTGCAAATAAATGACGTATATTGATTATAATGTGGAATAGTAAATGACATTATTGTGCTAGATTGATTGTCATCTATAAATTTTCCACTGCTCTCATAATTTGCTTTTGTATTCATGGACCATATATGAATGTATTTATATAAATGTGGAACATAGTTTGTATATGTTGTGTTTGATAATATATTTTTATACTTGATCATGTATTTTTCATATTTTTTAATTTGGCCTAAAACATTTATATTTTTATTATTAATATTAATATAGTTTATAGTTTCGTTAAATATATTTTCCACTTCAAGCAGGCTTGTTTTTTTTATATCAGTGCATAGTGTTTTAAATTCTTCAGAATCATTTATTTCTTTTTTATATTTTTGTAGTTTTTTTAAAATATCTTTTTTTGATATTGTTTTGTTTGTTTTATTGAGTAAGTTTTCTAAATCTCCTGAAAAAAACTTAGGATTTATAGAATTCCAAGCATATGGAAAAAAACATGTAGTGTGTTCTTTCAAAAATTTTGAAACTTTTTTTGAAATTTCAGAGTCTTTTCCATGATCAGCGTCCCAATTTCCACATAAGAATGAAATTATAAAATCTTTGCCATAATTATTTGGTAATGATTCTCTAAGTGAAAATGTGTTTCTAATAGCATTTGTGTGTTGTGTTTTTAACTTTGTTTTTAGATAATTTTTTACAATATCTTCAACATAATTAATATGATCTTTATCTGTATGAGATAGAAAAATGAATAATATATCAACATTGCTAGGGATAATGTTGTAAATTTTATCTGTATCTATTTTGTCATCATTTACTACATGTGAAAAACTTCTTGGTCTTACTGGATTATGATTGTTTGTTTCATCTTCAACTAATTCATCAAATGTTTTTAGATCATTTATATAATCAGAGTTATTACTTGAACTTTCAAAGAAATTATTAGGTTCCTTTGTTTCTTTCCCAAATATAATCGGAAAAGAAATATTTTCGCGTAATTTTAACTTACTATCACATGTTGTGCTTGCAGACCCTGCATCTATCAGGAAGGCAATTCTTTTTGTTTCTTCATTTGCGTTTGGTTTTACATTGTAAACGCAGGTTTGGCAATTTCCTTGTCCAACTGAATGAGTAATAAATTCACCACTTATTTCTGGATAAGCAGCAAAAATATTAACAACAATGATAAGTAAACTTATAGTATATTTCATAATTCCCCTAAAATAGAATGGTATAAGTTTTGCAATAGCTAATCAAGAAGTGGATTTTTTCAAAATTACATCACATTTATTTTATGCAAAAAGTCAGCCATATCTAGAAAATTAAATGAGTTTTTTATAAATCACTTCAATTTATTATTTATGATTTTATATTTTAAGTAATGAAAAAATTCTGCAAGTATTTAGTATAGAGTTATTGCTAAAGAGTCAGTGAAAATAATAATTTATGAACAATCTTTTCTTTTAAGTATTCGTTCTGGTCAATTATAATATAAAGTTAATACAATATAGTCTTGAATTGTTAAATTTCATAGAAAATGAACTTTTCAATATTAAATTTGAACAGAATCAAGAGAGAAGTTAGTTTCTAGCAGGTCATTTAAAACTCATTAATGTTTATGAGTATATAAATTTAGAAAGAAAATAGTAAATAATGATTAGTGATTTTCTTGAAAAAAACAGCAAAAATTATATTGTTAATTAATTTTAAAAATATATGCAGTTATATAGGTTTGTCAATTTGGTTTTGATTAATAGTTCAAGCTGATATTAAAATTTCTAAGTAACTTTTTTTCAACATCTTTCATAATAAGAGCTTCATCGTCATTTTCATGATCATATCCCACTAAATGAAGAACTCCATGTGCTGCCATATGAATAAAATGATCTTCAAAGGATCTGTCTAATTCCTTTGCTTCTTCTTTAATATAGCTTTGGCAAAGAAATACATCTCCAAGAACACGTGGGCATTTCATATTTTTAGGCATCATATCAGATGAAAATGAAAGAACATTAGTCACTTCATCTTTTTCTCTATGTTTTTTATTTAAATGCTGTATAAATTTTTTACTAATGCATTCTATATTTACGTGAATTTCTTGATCGTGCATGTTTGTTTTAAAAGCAATTGATTTTTTTGCTATGTATACAACCGCTAAGTGCAATCGATCTGGTATGTGCTTTACGCTTATATGCCAATCTCTTGCATAAGATGGCATAGGTTTTATTTCTATTAACATGTTTCACATTCATTATCGTAAATTAAGCAAAGATTTGCAAATGGGAATATCATTTGCTGGCTTGATTTGAAAATATTAAGTGTTGTTTGTTATCAATTAAGAAGACTTAAAGATGTTAGCAGGTTAGATTTTGCGATGATTGTTTTTTTTGTGATATAAATGTTTTATGCTCTATGCTGAGCTAGATTTTTTAGACAAAAATTGATATCTTTAAATTGTTTTGGAGGGTTAATTGCCAAAAGATGAAAATATAAATGAAGAGTTAAATCAAGAAGATTCTTCTGATCAAATTGTTAGTATGGAAAACAAAGTAAAAGAATTGACTGATAGTCTTGCTAGAGCTGTTGCAGAACAGCAAAATATGCGAAAAAGATTTGAAAGAGATTCTAAAGAATATTCTAAATATATTTTAAATAATTTTGCTTTATCTATTTTAGAAGTTATAGATAATTTGGAGTTAGCAATGAAAGCATCTGAATCTGATAAAAATATACATATTGGAATTCAAATGGTTTATAAGCAAATACTTAAAACACTAGAAGGTAAAAATATTACTCAAATAGAAATAAAATATGGAGATGAATTTGATTCAAGTAAGCATGAAATTATAGAAGAAATTAATTCAGAACAAGAAAAAAACAAAATAGAAGAAGTGAAAACAAAAGGATATTTGATTGATGGGCACATATTGAGACATGCAAAAGTTTCTGTTTCAAATGGAACAAAGTAGACTTTTGTATTAATATTTGTTAGAATTGTTTGATTAATAGCAAATTAATGTAAATTAATTAAAGGGAGTGAAAAATGAACAGAATTATAGGAATAGATTTAGGAACAACAAATTCTTGCGTTGCTGTTCTTGAAGGTGAAAAAGTAGTTATTATTCCTAATGATGAAGGTGGAAGAACAACGCCTTCTGTTGTTGGGTTTAAGAATGGAGAAAAATTAGTTGGAGCTTCTGCAAATAGACAGGCAGTTACTAATCCATTTAGCACTTTTCATGCTGTAAAAAGATTAATTGGACGTCGTTTTGATGATAAAATGACAAAAGAACATAAAGATTTAGTTGCTTATAAAATTGTAAATTGCAATGGAGATGCGTGTGTAGAAGTTGATGGTAAAACTTATAGACCTGAAGAAATCAGCGCTATTGTTTTGCAAAAATTAAAAGCTACAGCAGAAAAATATTTAGGAGCTAAAGTAACAGAGGCTGTTATTACTGTTCCTGCTTATTTTAATGATGCGCAACGTAATGCTACAAAAAATGCTGGAAAAATAGCTGGATTAGATGTTAAAAGAATTATTAATGAACCTACTGCAGCTGCTTTTGCTTATGGTTTGGATAAGAAAAAATCAGGAAAAATTGCTGTATATGATTTAGGTGGTGGAACTTTTGATGTATCTATTTTAGATATTAATGATGGAGTTTTTGAAGTTTTGTCTACTAATGGAGATACATTCTTAGGTGGTGAAGATTTTGACCAAGCTATAATAAATTACTTAGCAGATGAGTTTTTGAAATCAGATGGAATTGATTTAAGACAAGATAAAATGGCTTTGCAAAGATTAAAAGTTGAAGGTGAAAAAGCTAAAATTGCACTTTCTTCTTCAGAGCAAATAGAAGTGAATTTGCCATTTATTACAGCAGATTCATCTGGTCCAAAGCATCTTAATGTAATAATCACAAGATCAAAATTAGAAAATTTGGTTAGTGATTTGATTGAAAAGACATCTGAACCTTGTAGAAAAGCTATAGCAGATGCTGGAATTTCATCTAGCGAAATAGATGATGTGATTTTAGTTGGTGGTATGACACGTATGCCTAAAATTATTGAAAAAGTTCAAGAAATATTTGGTAAAAAACCAAGTCAAGGTGTTAACCCTGATGAGGTTGTAGCTACTGGAGCAGCTATTCAAGGTGGTGTTTTGCAAGGGGATATTAAAGATGTTCTTCTTTTGGATGTAACTCCTTTGTCTCTTGGTATTGAAACTGAAGGTGGAATTTGTTCTAAGTTGATTGAAAGAAATACTACAATTCCTACTAAGAAGTCTCAAGTGTTTTCTACAGCTGCTGACAATCAAACTTCCGTAACAATTAGAGTGTTGCAAGGTGAAAGAGAAATGGCTTCTGATAATAAATTATTAGGTCAGTTTGATTTAAGTGGAATTCCCCCAGCTCCTAGAGGTGTTCCTCAAGTTGAAGTTACTTTCGACATAGATGTTGATGGAATTGTTCATGTTTCTGCTAAAGACAAATCTACAAATGTTGAGCAAAAAATTTCTATTAAAGATTCTGGTGGATTATCAGAAGATGAAATTAATAAAAAAATAAAAGAAGCTGAAGAATATGCTGAAGCTGATAAAAAGAAAATAAAGCTAATTGAAACTAAAAACAAGGCTGAATCATTGATTTCAAGTACTGAAAAAGCATTGAAAGAGCATGGCGATAAGTTAGAAGAAGATAATAAAAAGAAAATTGAAGAAGGAATTGAAGCTCTCAAAAAATGCCAAAAAGATTCTGATGATATTAAAATTTTAGAAGAATCTATTGCTAACTTGTCTAATGTAGCTATGAAACTAGGTGAAATAGCTTATAAAGCAGCTCAAGAAAAAGAAAAACAAGAATCTTCAAATGATAAAGATAAATCTGCTTCTGAAAACAAAGATGATATTCAAGATGCAGAATATAGTGAAAAGTCTGCAGAAGATAAAAACGAAGACAAGTAAATAATTAAATATATGTTAGGGAAAAGAAATTAATGAATAAAAAGAATTATTATGATATATTAGGAGTCTCAAAAACAGCTTCACAGAAAGAAATATCGACTTCTTATAGGTCTTTAGCTAAAAAGCATCATCCTGATAAATTTTCAGGAAATGATAAAAAGGCTGCTGAAGAAAAATTCAAGGAAATATCTGAAGCATATACAGTTTTGAAAGATGAGCAAAAGAGAAATCAATATGACTTAGGTGGTGAAAATTTTTCAGGATTTGATTCAAGTCAATTTCAAGATTCTTCTTTTTTTGGTGGAATGGAAGATATATTTCAAAGTTTTTTTGGGGGAGGTCACTCTAAATCTTCTAGAACAAATCAACGTGGTCAGGATTTAAGGTTTAATTTAGATATTACATTAGATCAAGCTTATAATGGATATGAAGCAACAATTAAAATTCCGAAACTTTTTAAATGTGAAAGCTGTAAAGGAGTTGGGTCATCTGAGCCTCCTGTTACTTGCTCTTCTTGCCAAGGAAAAGGATCTGTTCACGTAAAACATGGTTTTTTTCATGTGGAACAAGCTTGTGCTTCATGTCATGGAGTTGGAAAAGTAATAAAAAATAAATGTAGATCTTGTGCTGGTCAAGGAAGAATAAAGAAAAACAAAGAAATAAGCATAAAAATACCTAAAGGTATTGAAGATGGAAGAGATATAAGAATTATTGGAGAGGGAGATGAAGGTTCTAACGGACAAAATGGAGATTTATATATTGTTGTAAATATTAAGTCTCATAGTAAATTTTCTAGATCAAAATCTGATTTATATTGTTCTATTGAGATTTCTCCAGTTGTTGCTGTTAATGGTGGTCATGTTGAAATAGAGTCTATATCAAAGAAAAACATTTCAATTAAAATTCCTGAAGGAATTCAACCTGATACAAAATTAAGAGTAAATGGGCATGGTATGATAAATGGAAAGTCCCATGGAGACTTATATGTCAAAGTTTTGATTAACATTCCTAATAAAAAGAAAATGAGTGATGAAGAAAAAAGCTTATGGAAACAATTAAACGATTTGAAATCAACCACAACTACAACGAAAACAAATTCTTTTGAAAATATAAAAAATATGTTTAATAAATGGACATCATAATTTGCTTTTTGATTATGATATTTTGCTATAGTTAAAAATTTCAAAAATAATTTAAAAGGAATTATATTTTATTAAAGTTATATTATGCATGCTCATTAAAAAATTGATTAGATTTTATTCTGTCATTCATTATTATAATAAATTTAATAAGTAGTATAATTTTCGTAACAATATATCAATCTTGATAAGCAAGTAAAATTATTGTTATATAATAAGTCTATTATTTTACCCATATTCCTAAATCTATCTTTTTATGTTTGTAAAATATTGTTATTTATGAAAACAACTCATTGAAAAATTTATTAATGATTCCTCTATAAGATTTTTCATCATTGATTATTTTGTTTCAAATTTTATTATCTAATTAAATGTTTATAGATTTAGCAATGATTTTTATTTTGTCCTCTTCCACGCCCAGTATATACTATTTTTCTTCCTCTATTGCCAGATCCTCTTCCTAAAGAAGCTTTTTGATTGTATTCTATGAATTTATCTGAAATGTTTTGAAACTCTTTGTCATAATTGTTTTGAGTTTTATTTCTTTTCTTTTTCTCACTTTGTATTAATTTTTCTATAGATTTTTCTAATTTCTTTTTTCTTTCATTTTCCTTATCTTTAGCCAACTGTTTTTCTTTCTCTTTAATGCTTTGTAATTTTTCTTTTAATTGTAATTGTAAATTTTTAAAGGCATTTATCTGACTCTCATTAATTGTTTGTCTATTATTTTTTTCTTCTAAAACTGTTGATTTTATACGTTTATTTATATTGTTAATATTAATTTGGGTGTTTTTTAAGTCATTAATAAAATTTAAATATCTTAAAATATACTCTTCAGATTTATTTTGAGTTTGGTGAATTGATGTTTCAATGAATATTTTTTGTGAATTAGTATTTCTAATTTTAATTAATCTTTTTGCTTGCATTTTATAATAAGCAGATTCTTCGCTGTTAGAGTTAGATAATCTTGTTAACCTTTGAATTTCACTTAATTCATGTTTACTTTTTGCATCTTCAAGATCCTTTTTTAATTTGGCTTTGTAGTTGTTTTTCAAGTTTTTCATATCATTTTCTGATTTTTCAAGTTTTATTTTTAACTGATTTAGTTCAACATTGAGTTTTGCTATATTTTCTTTATTTGTTACTTCCTGATTGATATAATAGTGATTTGCATAGCAATTTCTTTGTTTATATGTTGTTTCATAATTTCTAATCATGCTCTGTTTTCTACTTATTTCTTGATTTAATTGTGTTATTTCTTTTTCATTTTCTGCTATCTCTTGATTGTCTATATAGTTTTCTCGTGAAGTTGATTTTATTTTTTCTTCTATATCTTGAATATTTTTAGGTGTTTTATTATTTGACCAAATATCATCATCTTTTACTCTATAATATGAATTAGAGCTTTTATGCAACCATAAACATTGTTTTTCCAATTTTTTTATATCTTCCATTGAATTCTGTAATACAAAATTAATAGACTTTGCATGAGAGTTTAATGTTTCAATTGTTACACTGTCTTTATCAGATTTTTGAAGCAATTGAGATATTTGACTTGATTGATGTTGATTTTGCTTTATAAGGTCTACAATTTGCTTAGCTTGATAGTTTTGCAAACTTAAAGATTTTTGTAAAGCAACATATTGATTGAAAGAGTCTTTCTTTAACGTTTTAATTAAATCATTTTGCATTTCAGGTTTTATATTTTCAAAAAATGTTAAAAATTCTACAAAAGAAATTTTTAGTGATGCATTCTTACAATCAATTAGATAATCTGAATATGCATTAGATCTTACTGAGCTTTCTAGTTGAATTAAATTAAAGTTATTTTGCATTTGTTTGAATGTAAGATTAAAATAAATAAAATTAAGGTTTGAGGATGCACTATATTGGTTTTCAAAATTTACGATTATTAAATTTTTTCTTACTGAGTATTCATTGTTTTGTATGATAATCAATGCATTGTTAAAAAACTTTCTATACATTACAGATCTAGCTTGAATTTCTTGATTTAATTCCATATTTCTTAATGTGTCTTCCGATTCAAAAAAATCTATATTGCTATCATTAGAATTATTTGAAACATTGTCTAAATTATCACATGATTGGTCAGCATTTAAATTTAATAAACATAATAATAAAATTCCATAAAATTTATTTAAAAACATAAGTGATAGTATTATAGTATTGATTTTTTTTCAATCGCTTATAGTTTTTTTATATTAAAGATCTTAATGCTTTTAAATTAAATAGTTTTCTAATAGCTTTAGCTTCAATTTGTCTAATACGCTCTCTAGTGACTTTGAATTTTTCACCAACTTCTTCAAGAGTATGGTCACTTTTTGTTCCTAATCCAAAACGTAATCTTAGAAGCATTTCCTCTCTACTTGTTAGTGTCGAGAATGATTTTGCTATAGCATGCTTAATACTTGATTGCATCATAGAATCCATAGGGGAAACTGCTCGTTTATCTTCAATAAAATCACCTAATTGTCCATCTTCACCACTTCCAACAGGCAATTCTAGGCTTACAGGTTCTTTAGAGATTTTTTGAACTCTTCTGACTCTTTCTACTGGAATAGTAAGGTATTCACTTATTTCTTCAGGAGATGGTTCTTTTCCATTTTCATGTAAAAGTTGCCTTGATGCTTTTACAACTCTATTAATTGTTTCAATCATATGAACTGGAATACGAATTGTTCTAGCCTGGTCAGCTATAGCTCTGGTGATTGCCTGTCTTATCCACCATGTTGCGTATGTAGAAAATTTATAACCTCTAGTATATTCAAATTTGTCTACAGCTTTCATTAATCCAATATTTCCTTCTTGAATTAAGTCTAAAAATTGAAGACCTCTATTGGTGTATTTTTTGGCAATAGAAATAACAAGTCTTAAGTTTGCAGATACCATTATGTTTTTATTTACAGCCATGATTTTTTCACCATTTTTTAGACTTTTAATAATTCTTCTAAATTCTATTAATGGCAAATTTATATGCTTACTAATTTCTTGAGTTTTCATATCATTTTCTTTAATAAACCCAGCATTATTTTCAAAAAAATCTTTTGTTTTTTGGTGAGTGATAGGCTTTTTATTCATGTTTGCAATGAATATATTTCTCTTTATTCCCTGCTTTTCAGCTAACTTGATTAGTTCTATATCTCTTCTCAAAATTTCTTTATTCAGGCTATACATTTCATTGATCAATTTATCTATGCAAGAATAACTTATTTTCAAATCAACAACACACTTTGTCAATTCAGAGTGCATATCATTATATTTGCTCAATACGTTATCAGGAATATCTTCATTTTTTTCCATATACTCTAATTTATTCTTTTGAGCTTTTTGGAATTTATTATATGTTTTTTTTAGTTTTGTAATGTTTTGATCTAATGCATCAAAGTCAAATTGAGGCTCTTCAGCATCTTCATCAGTTTCAAAGCAAGTATCTTCCTCTGTTGCGACTTCAATATCAATCAATTCAGAAGGAAGCATGTGTTTGTTTTTAACAGCTTCATGCCATTCTAGAATTCTTTTTATTGTTATTGTGCTTTCGCAAATAGCGCTAATCATTAAGTCGCTACCTTCTTCTATTTTTTTTGCTACTACTATTTCTTCTTCTCTAGATAATAATGGAACATTTCCCATTTCCCTTAAGTACATTCTTACAGGGTCATCATTATTAGAGCTTTTAGATGATTTTGCATCATCAAAAATAAAATCATCTTCGTTTTTTACTTCATTTTTTTCGCTATTTTCATTATCACTTTTGTTTTCATTATCATCTTTTACATCATAAAATGAATTTTCTAAAGATTTTTCCATGATTTTTCTCCATATCTGTTTTGTATAAAATGCCATGTTTTTACTAAGTTTTCTTTACACTTTTCTGAAAAAATAAAAGGAGCTACTTGCACAACATTATCTGAAAGGCATGAATCCACAATGTCAGTGAATCCTTTTTCTGCAAAAAAGTCAAGACATTTTTCTTCTGTTTTAATCCATTGAGGAATTAGATCTTGCATTATTTGCATGTTTTTAGACAAATTCAAGTCTAGAAAATCATCACAAATATAATCATAGATTTCTGGGTTCTTTAAAATAGTTCCTATTAAAATCTTTTCATATAAAGAGTCTAAATTTGTAATGTTATGAGATAAAGATGCTTTGTTTTTTTGTTTGAAATTTGAATATTTTACAATATCTTTTTTCCATAAAGCTCTCCATTTCTTAATGTAAAGCTCTTTAATATAAGTGTTTTTTATATTTTCTCCTAAATCTAATACTTGCTTATAATATTTATATTGAACTTCTGGGATTTCACTCTTATTTAAAAATAAATCCCAACATGCTTGAACAAGAGGAATTCTTTTTTCTTGAATTTTGTCCCATTCTTCTTTTCCATATTTAAATAAAAAACTGTCGGGGTCTTCTTTTTTTGGCAAAATTATAAATGATATAATAGATTGTTCATTTAAGTTAGGTAAAGATAATTCAATTAACCTTTTCATAGATTTTAATCCAGCTTCATCTCCATCTAAGCATATAATTGCTTCTTGATTCATGTTGCATATTTGTCTTATGTGTTCATACGAAACAGATGTTCCTAGCGATGCTACTGCATTGCATTTAAATTGATTCATAACAATAACATCCATGTATCCTTCAACTAAAATTATTGCTTTAGACTGGTCTACATGATTCATTCCATATAAAATTTCAGATTTCTTAAAATATTTAGTTTCAGGGCTATTTATATATTTTGGCCCAAATCGTTTGGAAATATATCTAGCTCCAAATCCACATATTCTACCTCTATTATATATGGGAAAAATTATTCTATTTTGAAATATTTTCAATATAGAATCTTTAAATCCTAAGTTCTGAAGTGATTCTATTGGTATTTTAGATTTTAAGCAAAATTCTTGTATAAGCTTTATATCAGGAATCCAACCTATGTTGAATTTATCTATAGTTTCATAGCTCAATCCTCTGTTTTTTAAATATTCTAATGCAACAAGATTATTTTTTAATTTTAGTTGAAACCATTTATTTAGCTGAACAGAATAATCATGATCTTTATTATTGCTTTTTTTCTCAAGTGAGTATTTTATATTAAACCAGTTGGCTATTTTTTTGCATGCTTCGATAAAGTTTATATTATCTATTTTTTCAACAAATTTAATCAAATCACCGCTTTCTCCACACCCAAAACAATGAAATAGTCCTATATCATCTTGAACCACACAAGAAGGACTTTTTTCATTATGAAATGGGCAAGCTATGTAAAATTTTTTTCCAGAGTGATTTGGAATGCTTATATACCTTTTAACAATTTCTGATAATTTTACAGAAGACTTGATTTCCTCGACTATTGAATTACTTTTGGACAAGTTCATTTACTTTGTCTTTATTATCTTCAAACCAATTTGGTTTTTTTTCTTCTTTTTTATAATTTTCAAGAATATCATTCCATGTTTTCTTTAATTCTGGCTGTATCTTATTATAGCTAGAGTCAATAAAATTACTAATTAAAAAAATATTTCCTCTGGTTTTTTGAAGAAAAGAATTTCCTATATTGTATTTCATTTCTCCTTTATCTAATAATATAAAAATAGTTCCTGGCTTTAAGATAAGGTTAATATTTATATGATTTTCATATATAGCTCTCATGCCTTGATAAGTTTGCAAACCAATCATTAAAATTTTATTATGTGTTATTTCTTTTGATCCGCATGTCAAAGAAAGAAACACTATCTTATCCTGTCATATTTAGCAAACACTTCATCTATATCTCCAACCATATAAAATGCACTATCAGGAATATGATCGCAATTTCCTTCTAAAATCATTTTAAACCCCTTAATTGTATCTTCTAATTCTATGTATTTTCCAGGAATGGAACTAAAAGATTGAGCCATGAACATTGGTTGAGATAAAAATCTTTGCATTTTTCTAGCTCTCTTAACAATAACTTGGTCTTCTGGAGATAATTCATCTAATCCTAAAACAGCAATTGTATCACTTAAGTCTTTATATTTTTGCAAATATCTTATAACTTGAGTTGCTATATTATAATGCTCTTCTCCTACTATTTCAGGGTCTAGAACATTGGAATATGATTCTAGTGGATCAATAGCTGGATATATTCCTATAGAAGCCATGGACCTGCTTAAAACAGTGATAGAATCTAAATGAGAAAATGCTGATGCTGGAGCAGGGTCTGTACTATCATCTGCTGGCAAATATATAGCCTGTATGCTAGTTATAGAGTTCTCTTTTGTGCTTGTAATTCTTTCTTGCAAAGAACCCATTTCACTGGCTAAAGTTGGTTGATAACCAACAGCAGATGGAAGCCTTTCAAGAAGTATAGAAAGTTCAGCTCCTGCTTGAGTAAATCTAAATAAGTTATCTACAAAAAAGAAAACATCTTGCTTTTCAACATCTCTAAAATATTCAGCCATAGTTATTCCACCATAAGCAACTCTAGATCTAGCACCAGGAGGTTCATTCATTTGTCCGTATATTAAAGATACTTTAGAAGTTTCGTTAGTAGTATTAATTAATCCCTCGCTGATCATTTCATTATAAAGTTCATGTCCTTCTCGTATTCTTTCTCCAACTCCAGCGAACACTGCTTTTCCACCATGTTCCTGGGCCATATTATTAATAAGTTCCATGATTAAAACAGTTTTTCCGACTCCAGCTCCACCAAATAATCCTATTTTTCCACCTTTTACATAAGGCAATAGCAAGTCAATAACTTTGATACCTGTAACAAAAATATTAGTTTTCACAGATTGCATATCAAATGATGGGGCTTTTCTATGTATTTCCCATTTTTGAGGATCTTTTAATTTTTCTCTTCCATCAATTGTGTCTCCAATTGCATTGAAAATTCTTCCTAATGTTTCTCTTCCTACGGGAATTTTTAATTTGCTTCCAGTATCATGAACTTCCATATTTCGTCCCAATCCTAATGTGTCAGACATAGCAATTGCTCTTATGACTCCATTTCCTATATGAGATGAAACCTCCATATATACATCTTTATTGTTAAGAGGATTTTTGACAGAAAGTGAGTTTAAAATAGGGGGAACATCATTTTCAAATAGTATATCTACTACTACTCCTTTAATAGAAACTATTTTTCCTATGTTTTCTTGAATTTTGTTTTCATTAAAAATTTTGTTCATATGCTTATTCCTCCCATTATTTCACTCATTTCCATGGTTATTTTTTCTTGTCTTAATCTATTGTACTGCAATTTCAATTTATGTTGCATAGTTTTGCAAGTATCTGATGCTTGAGACATAGCAATAGCTCTGCTTGCATTTTCAATTATGCTTGTTTCAATAGACGCAGCATATATGCAATATGCTATATATAAAGGAATTGTGTGATCTTCCAAGTTATTGTGCAAATATCCATTGAATATATCTTTAGCAACAAATTGAGACTCTTGAGTTGAATAAAAGTGTAATGTTATTTTTTTTCGTTCGCGTAAATGTTTCATAATAATCATTGATGACGCATATGCATCTTCAATAGATGAAATTATATTTAACAACTGAACACAGTCGGGAAATATTTTCTCCTTCTTTAATGAATCAATAGCATATTTACCAAATGATATAAATTTATCATTTTGGTCATATTTCAATCCGCTTATATACTTATGAGTTAAATGTATGAAATCTCTACAAAACTTTTTATCTACCGTGAAAATAAGATGTACAGTATTTTTGCTAAAATTTGAGTAATCATGTTTTGCTATATGTTTTCTTAGAATAGATAGAGCTATTAGTACTTTTTTGTACATTTTGTTTGCTTGCTGTTTTTTTACCATAGATATAGTTTGAATAGCTGAAGTTATACGGCCTATGTTTGATATGTTTTTTTGTTTTGTTTTTAAGTGAGTTAATTTCATGTTTGCTCCTTAAATTTATTTACAAACTTCTTGACAGCTGAGTCTATTTCTTCGTCAATAGATTTTGTTTCTATTAATTTTTCAACAATATGAGGGTTTTCTTGTTTGAATGTAAATAAAAATTCTATTTCTGCTTCAGCTAATTTATCTACAGGATGATTGTCAAAACACCCTAAATTACATGCAAATATTATCAAAACTTCATCTTCAAAAGAGTGCAAAGAATTTGCCCCTTGTCTTAAAATATGAGTGACTGCTTCTCCACGCCTTAAAGCTTTAGAAGTTGTTTCATCTATATCAGTTAAAAATCTAGAAAACTCTTTTAATTCAGCGTATTGAGCAAGTTCTAACTTCATCATTCCAGCAACTTTTCTCATTGCTTGTGTTTGAGCAGCACCACCAACTCTACTTACAGATATATTTGTATTAATAGCTGGTCTTTGGCCATATAAAAACATAGTTTTATCCATGAATATTTGTCCATCAGTAATTGAAATTACATTAGTTGAAATATATGAAGAAATATCACCTTCCATTGTTTCTATGATTGGTAGAGATGTTAGAGATCCTCCACCTTTGTCATCACTCATGCATGCAGATCTTTCTAATAGGCTTGAGTGCAAGAAAAACACGTCCCCAGGATAAGCTTCTCTTCCAGGAAAACGTTTTAGAAGTAGTGAAATTTCTCTATAAGAAATAGCATGTTTTGATAAATCATCATAAATTATTAAAGCATGATCTCCTTTATCTCTAAAATATTCTGCAATTGAAGTTCCAGCATACGGTGCTAAATATTGAAATATTGCAGCTTCATCAGCTGATGCAACAACCAATACTGTATATTTCATAGCTCCTTTTTCTTCTAAATAGTGAGCTAATTTAGCTGCTTCAGATGCTTTCTTTCCGATGCAAACATACACACAATAAACAGGAGAGGATGTTTTGTATCTAGATTTTTGGTTTAGAATAGTTCCTATGGCAATGCTACTTTTCCCAGTTCTTCTATCTCCTAAAATCAATTCTCTTTGTCCAAATCCTATTGGAATCAATGCATCTATGGCTTTTATTCCTGTATACATTGGTTCTGATACTTTTTTTCTATCTATAATTTGTGGGGATTCATTAAATACAACTTGATCAGTGTTAGCATTTGTTTCTCCTTTTCCATCAATTGGATGTCCAAGAGCGTTTACAACTCTTCCTAGCATTTCTTTTCCAGCTTTTATTTTTAATATGTTTCCAGTTCTATGAACAGTCATTCCATTAAAAACAGTTGGAGATGAACTAAGAATTGCTATTTTAACAATATCTTCATTTAACTCTACGACTAAACCTTCTTGTTTGTTTTCGAAAATAACAACTTCTCCATAAATTGCTCCTTCAAGCCCTATGGATTCGCATATTCCATCAGAAACGCTAACTATTTTTCCAATTTCCTGAATATCTATATTTTTATCAAAGTTTTTTATTTGGTCTTTAATTCCATTTACGATATCTTCAATGTTTAAACGATTCATTTAATTCTCCAATAAATTTATTAAGTATATTAGCATAAGAAGCATCTATTCTGGTAGATCCCATATCAATCACAAAGCCTCCTAATATAGATAATTTATGCTTAACCGTTACAGTTGTTTTGTTTTTATAAATATCTTGGAAATATGATTGTAATGTTTGAGATATTTCATCATTTTTCTTGGCAATTGTTATCTTTATATTCATGATATAATTTTTATCATTTGTGCATTTTACATACATTCTGGAAATCAATTTATTAAAGTCAGTCCATGTGTATTTTGAATATGCATACTTGAATATGGTTTCAAAAATTTCAGAAAATTTAAAGGCATCAAATATATTGATTTTGCATAGTGGTATTTTTTTCCACAAATCATTATGTTTGCTTTTGAAATTATGTAACACAAGTAAATCTTCTACAAATTCACTTTTGTGTTCTGGTAATATCATGCGCCAAATTGAAGATTCTAAGCTCATAGCTAATATAGTATATTTATATTATGTATAACAATCAACTAAATATGTTGATTAATTATAAAAAAAAGACGTTATTTTATTTAGCCATAATGAAATATCATTCGAATTTACTTCTAAAAACATAAATTGTTATAAAAAATAGTAAAAATAGAGAAAGAAAAATGAAGTTGAAAATTTAAATAAAAATTAGAAGCTTTGTTATTTTTTAACTTCGTCTATTTTGAAAACAGCGCTTGCGCTATCTAGAAAATCTGAAAACAATCCTTTTTTATAATATAAATAACCGGTATAAGCTATCATTAATCCATTATCTCTGCATAGTTTTGGGCTTGGCATAAACAATTTTTTATCATTTTCTTCAAACAATAATTTCATTTTTTCTCTTATAAATATATTTGAGGCAACCCCTCCTGCAAAAACCCATGATTTTATGTCACAATCTTTCCAAGCGTTTTCTAATCTGCTTTTTAAAGCCTGGTATACAACATTTTGTAAGCTCATGCATAAATCACTTTTTGTTTGATTTGACTTGTCGCTTTGTTCCCAAAATCTTATAGCAGCTGTTTTTAATCCTGAAAAAGAAAATGACATAGATTTATCTTTATATAAAGGAATTGGTAATTTTACATTATTTTTCCAATTAAGAGCTAATTTTTCCATATATGGGCCAGCTGGATTAGGAAGGCCTAAACAACGACCTACTTTATCAAACATTTCTCCTACAGCATCGTCCATTGAAGATCCCAATGTTTCATAATTTCCTAACGTTTTAGCAGCAATAATGCAAGTATGACCTCCAGAAACCAATAAAGCTCCGTAAGGAAACTGCAATTCATTTTTCCACTTTGCTACTACAATATGGCCTTCTAAATGATTTATAGAAATCCAAGGGATTTTTAAACTCCAAGCTAAAGTTTTGACGTAAGTTACTCCAACCATTAAGCTTCCTAATAGGCCAGGGCCTTTAGTGACAGATATAAAACATAAATCTTTCAAAGAAAAATTGTTGGACTTTAGAGCGCTATCAATCAAGCTTGGTAATATACTCATATGCTCTCTAGAAGCATATTCAGGAACTACTCCTCCAAATAATGTAGAATCATGGGTGATTATTTCATTAAACAAACATTCTTCATTTTTCATCAAAGAAACTGTTGTGTCATCACAGCTAGTTTCAACACCTAAATATAACAATAAAGAAGTATATAATAACTTAAAAAAAACGACAAGCGGGCGAAGAGATTCGAACCCTCGACCCCAACCTTGGCAAGGTTGTGCTCTACCACTGAGCTACGCCCGCTTAGAATTTAATTATGATCAATCAATTAAAAAAAGTAAAGTATGTTGCAACTCCAAACGCGCATTATTTTTTTATTCATTGAGCTACACATAATTAACCTTGAATTCATTTTCTAGTTTGTCTAGAAAGATTATAATAATTTTTAATATGTGAACTTGCTTTGAATTTATTTAATGTTTGTGTTGTTTTTCATAGCTACTTTATCATGCTTATTTAGGTCATTAAGTTCTAATTAATTAAAAAGTGAAAGTGCATATGAAATATTTCTTGCCCAGCTTCTGACCCATTATTTGTTAATAATTTAAAATCTTTTTTATCTGGATTTGCTATATCAATAATGATTTTCAGGCTGTTCATAAAATTTAATACAAACTCGCTGTCTAAATCAAGCAATTTTTCAAAATTTTCACATTCTTGTTTTGGAATTATTATTATATGAGTTTTAGCTTGAGGTTTTATATCTTTGAAAGCTAATGAATATTGATCTTCATAAACTTTATCAGCAGGAAGTTCTCCTCGTAGTATTTTTGCAAATATATTATTTTTGTCGTACATAATCAAAGTCATTAATACTATATTTATTATATATTTTGCAAGGACATGATTTTAAATGTTGCCTAGATATAATAGTTCCATTGTACAATTTTATTTGCTGCACTTTATTGTTTTTTATGTGAACATCAAAATATTTTTTTATTTCATCGCTTATAATCAATTCTGCTCCTAATGTTTTAGCCCAACATTGTGTAGAAAAAGTTTCATTCAAAGCATATAATTTTTTGTTTTCTAATATTGCAATTTCTCCCATATTTGAAATTATGAACATATTTTTAGGTTTTCTTGAAATGCTAATGAAAAAAGGAATAAAAAACACTACACTAATTGATTCTATATATTTATTTTTGTGCAAAAGAAATAACATCCCTATAACCCAGAAAATAAGAATTGAAAAATGTATTTGGTGTATTTTTGCTACATTAGTAAATAAATCTGATAAAAGTATAAAAAGATCAATCATAAATTCAAGCAAAAATGATAGTATTTTGTCTAAAAACGCAAAAGAAAATCCTACTTTGTGAAAGAAAAGCCATATGATAATTATAGGCATTAATATGAACATGAAAGGGATGCAGATTAAATTTGCAAGAAATGGTTGAAGTGAAATTGAGTTGAACCAATATATTAAAAATGGAGGCATTGTTATAAAGCATATGAATGTGCCTAATATTATTGAAACAAAATAATTTTTTTTTCTAAAAGAAAAATTCATTAAGCTAAATACTGCTAAACATGATAATTGAAATTCTAGATATATTAATGACTCTGGCCATATGCACAATACAATTAATATTGATGACATAAGCGAATGAGAAGGAAGTGTTTTCCTAAATGTAAAATAAGACACAAAAGGAAATAAAAACATTGAAATAGATCTCACAGCTGTAATCGAGATGCTGATTGTAGAAAAATACACAACAATCCCAATGACTGAAAAATATGCAGATAGCGATGTCGCTCGATTTATATATTTAAAAATAAACAGGCACACAAACCATCGAAAAAATAAGTAGAAAAACAAAGCCACCATTGCAATATGTAATCCTGATATTGCTAGAATATGAGGCAAGCCTACATCTTGGAGTTTTTGCCGAATATCTTGGCTTATGTAGTTTGATTGTCCTATAGCAAGTGATTTTAATAAAGCTCCTGCATTATGTGAAAAATTATTTTCAATATATTCAGATAAACGCTTTTTAAATGTTGTAATTTTTCCGCTAGCTGTAACATAAGATTCAATTTTCCCATATGAAATTACTCTATCGAAAAATGACCTATAGCGCATGTCTTTAGCCTCTGGAAGACAAGGACCTGGAATTCCATATAATTTTATATTTCCAGATATATAGTTTCCTTCATCAAGATTATTATTAATTTTCAATTTTGTTCTTATATATTGATTTTTATCCTTTAATTTAATAAGTGTTTTATAAAATCCATTTTCAGGTGTTAATTTAGTTATGGTTCCTTGAAATGAGGTGAAATCAGGGTGGCTATAAGTTAGAGAATATACTCTATAACTAATTCGTGAAAATCCTAGTATTAATCCTATGCATGTGAATCTTATTATATGATTATCTTTTTTTAATAATAATAAAAAAAATGGGGCTAATATGTATAAAATATTGGGTGACTCTAAAAGCAAATAAGACCCAATTCCGCAAATGAACCCTGTTAAAAATAAAAACAAATTAGAAGAAAGCATTTTATAGGTTGATCACTTTGAAATATAATCTAATAAAACTGAATGAATATCAATGATTTTTATATTTGTTATTTTATTATGGAGCATAAGATGATGCAATTTTTATTATCTCATCAAATTGGTCATTTTCATCTAATTTCATAAATTGGTTAGAATATTTACATGTTTTAATGAAAAACAAGCGAAAGCTACTTTCTGTTAAGGTGGATTGTTCGTTTTTTGACATATAATATATAGAATATAGAGAAATATTGTGTGTTTTCCACTCTTGTATATTTTTTTTAGTATCCTGTATTTTTATATATAATTCATAACAATCATCTTGATTTATAAGAGTATTCCAATCATTTCCAAATGGGAATCCATGGAACGCATATAAATCCTCTTTTTTTTGAAATGGTTTAGGACGATTAGAATTATAATGTTCAACTATGCATTTAAATTTCATAATAAAACTATATAAATCACTCGCCTCTTTTTTAAGTTTGCCCTTATAATCATCAATATATTTTTGAATTTTTTCTTGTTTTGAAATTGCAGTGTATAGCTTTCCCTTATAATCATCAATAGATTTTTGAGTTTGTTCTTGTTTTGAAATTGCAGTATCTAATTTATCTCTTGTTTCAATTAGCTCTATATTCAAATCACTACATTCATCTATAAGTAATTTTATAAATTGATTACTTAAATCATTATTGTCAGACAACTCATTGCATCTTGATTTAGATTCTTTAATAAATGATTCATAAATATTACTACGTTCATTATCTTCCTTAGATCGTAGTTGCATTATTTCTTCTTTGATCAATGCATTACAAAGCACTTTTTCTATTATTAATTTATCTTGAATAGCTTGCTTTGTTTCTCTATTAGCATTGCTTAAATTTGAGCATAATTCCTCATTTTTTTTCTTTAATATTTCATTTTCTTCTTTGATTAGCTCTAATTGAAATTGAAATTCTTTATAATTCTTTTCAGTTTTTGGAACATATTCATTTATTACACGGCACTCATTAGTTTGAGGCAAGCTATGGCTAGAACTTGGAGAAATACTTTCAGAGCTAACATCTTGAATTGATGTATCATTCACAGCATGGAAGTTAGTCATGTTAATAAATAAAAATGTGAAAACAATATTTTTCATAAGACTCCTTCAATTTGATGTGATTATATATCCCTTTAACGCTAAGTCAAGAAAATATAATTCATTTGTATTTGAAATAGTTTTAGATTAATCGCAATTTAAGGTTTTATAATATATACTGGTTTCATGAGTCAGTATATTGACAGGGTTGAGATGAAAATAAAAGCAGGCAATGGTGGAAATGGCTGCATTAGTTTTCGAAGAGAATATAAAATTCCAAACGGAGGTCCTGATGGAGGAGATGGAGGTAATGGAGGGAATATATATCTAATTGGAGATCATAATATTCATACTCTTATTGATTTTCGTTATAAAAAAGTTTGGAACGCTGAAAGAGGATTAGATGGATCTGGAGCTTTGTGCACAGGAAAATCTGGTGATGATTTGGTTATAAAAGTTCCATTAGGAACGCAAATTTATCAAGATGGCATTATGGTGGGGGAAATTTTAGATGAATCTAAATTTTTAATTGCCAAAGGTGGACAAAGAGGATTGGGAAACAAAAGATTTGCAAAGCCAGATTTTCAAACTCCTAGAATTTCTACTAAGGGTGAAGAAGGCGAAGAAAAAAGCTTGAAATTAGTACTGAAACAAATTGCAGATGTTGGAGTTATTGGGAAGCCTAATGCTGGAAAATCTACTTTAGTTCATGTTATTTCTAATGCTCCGGTTATTATTGCTGACTATCCTTTTAGCACAATAAATCCTAAATTAGCACATGTGAATCACAGTGACATGAATATTACTTTTATTGATATTCCTGGTTTGATTGAAGATGCTCACTTAGGAAAAGGTCTTGGGCATCAATTTTTACAACATATTGAAAGATGTAGAATTCTTTTGCATTTAGTAGATGTTAGTGACGAAAATTTTTATGATGATATTACATGCATTATACATGAGTTGAAAGAGTACGATGAGTCTTTGTTAGAAAAAGTAAATTGTATTTGCTTGACTAAATGCGACTTGGTTGATGAAAAATATGTAAATGAAGCTGTTGAAAAAATTGGTGATAAATTTGGAAGAGTTTTTTGCCTTGCTAGTTGGGAAAAAAGAGGAGTCAACGATATGTTAGATTTCGTTTATTCTGAATTAAAAAAAATAGAAGAGAAAGAGACTGCAGATAAATTAAAAGAAATAGAAGAAAAAAAGATTGCAGATGAAAAAGCTAAAATAGAAGCTCAAAAGGTTGCAGAAAAGAAAAAAATTGCATATGAATCTAGATTGTTAGAAGAGAAGAAGTTGTTAGAAGAGCAAAGGATTTTAGAAAAGAAAAAAATTATAGAAGATAAAAAGATTGCAGACGAAGCTAAATTATTAGAAGAATCAAAAAAATATCAATAATACAATAAGTCAGATCAAACATAAAATATAAATTATAAATTTGTTTGTGCAATTACATTTAATAAATCTGTGCACTTTTTATAAAAAGAGGAATGTTTGGGAAGAATTTTCATAGCTTTTTTTGCATATTCTTTGGATTTACGCAAATTGTTTTGAGAAAATGAATATTCAGATTTGAAATATAGAAATGCTCCTCTATTGTTTATCTTTGCATAGTAAAAAGCTAATAAATTCCATATCCTAGGGTCGTGTTCATTTTGGGATTTATAATACTCTATTTCTTTTAGCTGTGTAATTGATGAATCATTGTGTTTTAACTCTAAGTAGATTTTTTCATATAATGCCTCTGAATGCTTAGTATTATCATAAACTTTTTGCATATAATAAATAGCTTTTTTTTGATATCCAGATTTTGTGAGCATTTTTGCTTTTAAATATAATGCAGAATAATATTGATTTGATGTTTTGTTTTTTTCTAATATTTTATCTACTAATGTGGTGTTATAATTTTTATTTAAATAATCATTCCATATTTTCTCATATAAGTTGCTAGGGCTTTGCCTTGAAAGAGCTCCTTCATATAATCCTTTGTTTAATCTAGATTGAATTTGTTCATAATTTTTTTTGATATTATATGGTAATAAGTGGTCTGTTATAACATATTTTTCTGCCATGATTTTTCTTAATGAAGACCAAGGGTGAGATGAAAAATAATTTTTACTTTCGTTATAGCTCCATTTTTCAAATAAATTAACAATTCCTTGAACTGGCCATTTTAACTGATTAAGTCTATTAAAAGCATATAAATCAGCTTCAGTTTCATTTTGCTTAGAATAAATCATTATGTTGTTATGTTCATTTGATAGCAATAAAAGTGATAAAATATTTACATATGGTATGCAGTTCAATAAAGATAATGCTTTGATTGCTGCCAATCTTTGGTGTATTAAATACATAAAGCTTAGTACATGTTTATGATGAATATGCCCAATTTCATGGCAAAGCACACCAACAAACTCTTCTGCTGTTAGAGATTTTATTAACCCAGAATATATTGCAATAATAGTTTTTCCATTTTTATCCACTGTAGTGAAAGCATTTTCTTCATTAGAGTCAATGATTATAAGGGTGTATTTTAAATTAGGTTCTATTGTTTTAATAATATTTCCTATGTTTAGGTTAAATTCTATGTCATATATACATTTATTAGACCTAATGCTTAACATTAGAAAGCATATTATTTTTAATATCATTTGTTTAATAATTATATTTAATTGTTAATATAAGATCAATTGCAACTAAAAAAGGTTCAATATAAAGATAATGAATATATATCATCAGATTAACAAATTTTTTAATAAGATGTAGAAAAGTCTATATTAGAAAATTTACCATGTTTGTTTATATTTATTTTTCTATGATTACAAGATGTACTTTCTATTTCAATTTCTAAAAAATTTTCTATATATTTAAGTTCATTGCATTGTTTTGCCCACTCTACTAATAAAATTCCTTGATCTATTTCATATATTAATTCATGTAATTGATTTGTATTTTCCATTTGGTATAAGTCACAATGCCATAGTTTGAATGTTTTTTCATATGTTATGATTTTAGAAAAAGTAGGGCTTCCACAATAATCTAATCCTAAAGATTCTATTATAAATTTAGCTAGTGTGCTTTTTCCTGCTCCAAGAGCTCCATTTAATAATACTGCATCTCCAGGTTCTATATTATTGGCTATTTTTATTGCTAAGTTTTGAGTTTGTTTAATATCATAAATCATTTCTTTATATGTATATTAATTAAACAATCTTGTGAAGAAGGGCTGTTTGAGTTAGAATTTGTCCAGAGGTTTGTTTATGAACGATAAATCAAATAATAAAAATGAAAAAAAGAGTATACACCCAAATACTTTTCCAGTAAAAGTGTTTTTAACAGATGGTTCTAGTATAGAATTAGTTAGCACTTCAAACAAAAAAGAAATGAACTTGGATATTGATCCTTTGTCTCATCATGCTTGGACTAAAAAATTCAAACTAGATACTAGAAAAGACAGTAGAGCAGCTAAGTTTAATAATAAATTCCCTGGAATGATGTAAGCCCATAAGCTTATATATTTTTTAATAATACTTTATATATATTTTAAATTTTCACTTTCTTTGATTGTAGTTAAACTTTTATGTTGGTTTTTTTTGATAACTATTTTTTTAATTATTATTTAAGCGAATAATTTAATTGTATTTATTGAAAATCGATTTATATAAGTTGTTTTAGCAATATTACTGTTTTGTTTAAAGGTGAAAATTCTCTTACAGTTGAACCTTATATTCATAAGGTCCTCTTACAGTTGAACCTTATATTCATAAGGTCCTCTTACAGTTGAACCTTATATTCATAAGGTCCTCTTACAGTTGAACCTTATATTCATAAGGTCCTCTTACAGTTGAACCTTATATTCATAAGGTCCTCTTACAGTTGAACCTTATATTCATAAGGTCCTCTTACAGTTGAACCTTATATTCATAAGGTCCTCTTACAGTTGAACCTTATATTCATAAGGTCCTCTTACAGTTGAACCTTATATTCATAAGGTCCTCTTACAGTTGAACCTTATATTCATAAGGTCCTCTTACAGTTGAACCTTATATTCATAAGGTCCTCTTACAGTTGAACCTTATATTCATAAGGTCCTCTTACAGTTGAACCTTATATTCATAAGGTCCTCTTACAGTTGAACCTTATATTCATAAGGTCCTCTTACAGTTGAACCTTATATTCATAAGGTCCTCTTACAGTTGAACCTTATATTCATAAGGTCCTCTTACAGTTGAACCTTATATTCATAAGGTCCTCTTACAGTTGAGCCTTATTTACAGTTTTAGTTTTAATATAATTTCTTTTACAGTTGATGGATCGTAGAAATTTATTATTTCATTGGAAATTGTTTGAGTTTTTTCTTCTCCTTTTCCAGCTATTACTAAAGCGCTATTGGGTTTTAACAGCAAAATTCCTTGTTTTATTGCTTTTTTTCTATCTAAAATAATATTTGCTTTTTTGCATTTGGATGTTATTTCTTCTGCAATACCCAATGGATCTTCTGATCTTGGATTATCATTAGTTACAATAATATAATCAGCATGTTTGTTGGCTATTTCTCCCATTAATGATCTTTTGCTTTTATCCCTATCTCCTCCACATCCAAACACTAATAATATGGTTTTATATTTACTTTTTAAGCAAATCAGAGTTTTTTCTAATGAATTTGGTGTGTGTGCAAAGTCAACAAAAATATCTCCGCAATTATATTTTTCTATAAAATTTAATCTTCCAGGAACTGATTTGATTAAGTCTAATTTGCTCATTATTTGTTCATCTTGAACTCCGCTTTTCCTTATTATTAAAAAAGCTGCCAGCATGTTATCACCATTGAAAGACCCAATTATATTATTTTTAACTGTGTATACTTTTGAATTAATATGAAATTCCCATGATTTTAAATCTTTAATATATTTAGATTGATATTTACTTGTTCCTCCATAATATTCAAAAGGGTGATTAATTTGCTTATTAATAGAATGATGAACAAAAAATTCAGCATTGTTTTTTAAATTGTTTAATATTTTTAATTTTGCATTTAGATAATTTTTGTGATTTTTATGATAATCAATATGATCTGAAGTGAAATTAGTAAAAATAGATATATCTGCTTTGACAAAAGACAATCTTTCTTGATCTAGACCTATGCTAGATGCTTCAATTGAAACATGTTGTATATTTTGATAATGCATTTTGTTTAAATAATAATGCAAGTCTGAGCTATCTGGAGTTGTTAGTTCTGATTCATATTTTGTTCCATTAATGAAAATTCCTAAAGTTCCTATGTATCCAGCTTTTATGCCTAATAACATCCATAGTTGATATGTAATCCATGCAACTGATGTTTTTCCATCTGTTCCCGTAATCAATGATATATATTTTGGTTGATTGGGGTAAGCAATGGATGACAATTCAGCCCATGTTTTTTTTGCATTTAAAGTTTTAATTGATTTAGATGTGTTGCTAATAATATTTTCTTTTGTGATTGGAAAAGTGTTTTTTTCATCTAAGAACCAAGACCCTGGAGTGATTAAATCAGTATGTTTGCATATTTTTGTTATTTTATGATTTTTAGCAGATTGGCATGTTTTCAAGTCATTGCTTAATAAATCATTGAATTTTAATTGCCTTTTCATAATCAAAGTATATTTTCTAATTGAAAAAACTACAACTTTTTATATTGGAGAAATATTATCAATTGATGCTATTTCTTGAATAATATGTTTTACCTTGTTTGTTAAAACATTGGAAGCAACTGTGAATCTTCCATATTTAAGTTTTGATTTTTTTGGATTAGTTGTCTGAATAAGAAATATATATTTTGGATTATTAATTGGAAAAGCTCCTAAATAAGATACCCTATTATTTCCTTCGATATACTTTCCATTTTTACAAATATTAGCGGTTCCTGTTTTTCCTCCAATTTCATAACCTTCAATGTTTATGCTTCTGTATGAAGACTTTGTTATTGTTCTCATAATGATCTTAATAGATTCTACTGTATGATCGCTAATAATAATTTTTTCTTTTTGATTGTTTGGATAATAAAATGACAAATTTCTAGAAGTTCCGCTTAAAATTCTCATCATTCCTTGAGCTACATGCAAAGAAGTAAGTCCTATTCCATACCCATAAGATATTGTAGCTGTAGTGGATTTACCCCATCTTTTTGGAATTAATGGATTTGCAAAATGATTAGGAATCCATTCTATTTTAGATAAAAAACCAAGTTTTTGTAAAAATTCTCTTTGCTTTTCAGCTCCTATTGATAGAGCTAATCTTCCAGTTGCTATGTTTGATGAAAATCTTACAGAATCTAAAAATGTCATCTTTTTGTCTTTTCCAAAAAAGTCTTGAATTTCAAACTTTCCTATTTGCAAGCTTCCAGTAGCATCTACAATAGTATCTAAATTAACAATTCCATTTTCTAGGCACATTGCTGCATTATGTAATTTTAATATAGATCCTACTTCTATTGGAGATAAATTATGGTTTAATTTTTCATCTTTAGTATAAGTTATAGGAAGGTCAGAATTTGGAGATGGATAAGATGTTATAGCTTTTACTTCTCCATTTATTTTAACAATTATTCCAGATGCGTCTTCACTATCAAATTCTTCGTATATTTGTTTGATTGCTTCGTGTAAAATATTTTGAATTCTTATATCAATTGTTAGTTGCAAAGATTTAGAAAATAATTGATTGTTGAATGCTAATTCTGACCCAGATTTTCCATGTGAATTTTTGTCACAATATCCAATTAAATGAGAAGTGCTTTCTGGATGAGAATATATTCTTTTATAGTCTTTTGCTAATTTAATTCCTGGTATATTTTTCTTAAATATTATTTGATCATTATTGCTTATATGCCTTTTAAACCAAACAAATGTTTTTTTAGATTTTTGTAATTCTTCAATATTAACATTAAAATTGCTCTTGATAAATTTTATAGATTGTTCTGTTAACTGTTGTGGCACAATGTATATAGATCGTGTTTCTTGGCTAAAAGCTAAAATTTCTTTGTTGCAGTCTAAAATTTCTTTTCTACTTTTTTGAATCATATTAGAAATATGTGAATTTTCATTTTTCAAAAGAAAAACTGAACGAGCAATTAAAATAGAAAATGCAGATAAAATGCATAAAAATACAAAATTACTTTTTTGCATTTATTTTAAAAATTGACCCACATGAGTTGGTTGATATTTTATATGTTTTTTGCATAATTCACTTAACCTGTCAGGATGACTTAATTTTGATAATAATATTTTTTTGTGTTTTAGTATGTTTTTATTACGAATGGTTTCGATTCGTATGTTGTGTATTTGTGATTTTAATTTAGATTTTTTATAATGTATAACAATTAGGCTGCATGTTAAAAACAATATTAATATTTTGATTGGGTTCATATTTTAATTCCCCATCTCAATTTTGCAGATCTAGATCTAGAATTAGTTTTTCTTTCTGTTTGCTCAGGAAATATAGGTTGAGGCTTTAGTGTTAAAAATTTAAATTCTTTAAAAAAGTATTTAACAATTCTATCTTCTATAGAATGAAATGTGATAACTGCTAACCTTCCTCCAACTTTTAATTTTTTTGAAGCTATTTGTAATCCTGTGCAAATTTCGCTTAGCTCATTGTTTGTTGCAATGCGTAAAGCTTGAAATGCTTTTGTAGCAGGGCTTTTTCCTTTTTGAGAAATGGGGTCATTCAAATTGGCTTTTCCATTAGAAAACATAGCATTAATAAGTTGAAAAGTAGTAGAAATATATTGCTTTCTACGAGCTAAAATGATTTTTTTTGCTAAAGATCTAGATTTTGTTTCATCAGCATAATAATACAAAATATCAGCCAAATCATTTTCAGAGTAACTATTTATTATGTCTGCTGCAGACTTATTATTTAATCCCATTTGCATGCTTAGAGGTCCATCATTCATGAAAGAAAAGCCTCGTTGTGATTCATCAATTTGAACTGATGACACTCCTAAGTCAAATAATATTCCATCCATGTTTTCTATTTTATCAAATGCATTGCTAAATTTTGATCTTTTGAATTTGAAGTTGCTATTTTGCAATTCTAGGTTATTTCCATACTTTATTGAATTATAATCTCTATCTAATCCAATAACGCTGCTGCCATAAGAAAGTAGTTTTTGTGTATGCCCTCCAAGTCCAAATGTAAAATCTGCAAAACTCTTAGAAGGAGATGGTTTTAAAATATTTAAAACTTCGCTTGCAAGCACTGGTATATGTGACTGCACTATATTTCCTTTTTAATTTTTTTTCTCATTAAATTTTGGTGTTCTTGGAATAAGTCTGGATTCCATATTTGAAAAGTTGATCCTTTACCGACAAAAATTAAATCTGATGTTATTTGGGCGTGTTCTAGCATTTCTTGATTAATTGTAATTCTTCCTTCTGTATCAAATTGAATCATATTAGCATCTGCAAATATGTTTTCTTCAATGTTATTTGAATTATCAAAAGGGTTGTCATTTTCCAATTTACTGCTTAATTTTTCCATTTTAGAAATTCCAAAACAATCTATTGTGGGTAAAAAATAAGACTTAAAGGCTATTAATCCATTAAAAGATTCTTTTGAAAGTATATTTCTGAAATTTCCAGGAGTGGATACGCGTCCCTTTTTATCAATTTTTTTCTCATATGTAGAAAGAAACACGTTCATTAATACAAAATTATCATAGGGATCATGTGGGAGTCAATGGGATTGCATGGGAATTTGTCAACAGGGTTTTCCACAGCCTGTGGAAAAATGGCTTTCAAAAATCACGTTAATATTAGATATGAATATATATAAACTTGTTTTAAATCTTGATTACTTTGATTTAGTATGTAAATCTTTCTTAAAAGGGAGAATGAATGTTAAATTTGATTTATCTTTGCTTTGGGTTGGGGTTTTTACTACCTTTGATTCATGCATATTTTTATTATAAAAACATTGTAAACATTGCTGTTAAAGATAGCGCTATGGAAGATATAGGAAATGCTATTAGAGTGGCATCTAATGCTTATTTAAAAAAGCAATATACTTATGTTTCAGCTGTGGTTTTGGCATGTGGATTACTAATGTCATTTTTATTTGATTTTTATGTGATTTCTGGGTTTTTCATGGGAAGTTTCTTGTCTGGATTATGTGGAGTCATTGGAATGCACATAGCTGTAATTAGCAATGTACGAACTGCTCAAGAGGCTAAAAAAGGTTTGGCAACAGCCTTTAATATGGCATTAAGA
The DNA here is from genome assembly GCA_965233735.1 of Rickettsiales bacterium. GTDB lineage: Bacteria > Pseudomonadota > Alphaproteobacteria > CAJXXZ01 > 1604HC > Cytomitobacter. The sequence goes on along the minus strand of OZ247501.1, from coordinate 265,154 downwards.
GCTGGAAAATCTACTGGTTTAATTGTTGGTGGAATTTCTATGATGTGTGTTTCTTTATCTTTATTTCTGTTAATCAATGGAGTTTCTTTAGATAAAGTAATCAATTTATTGTTAGGATTAAGTTTTGGAGCCTCTGTTGTGTCAGTGTTTGCTAGATTAGGTGGAGGAATTTTCACCAAAGCTGCTGATGTTGGTGCTGACTTAGTTGGTAAAATTGAAAAAAACATACCAGAAGATGATCCAAGAAATCCTGCTGTTATTGCTGATAATGTAGGTGATAACGTAGGAGACTGTGCTGGAACTTCTGCTGATTTGTTTGAAACTTACATAGTAGGTTTTATGGCTGTTTTATGCATTATGCGTTCTTTTTCAAAACAAACTGATGGAAATTGGATTATTTATCCATTTATTATTGCTCTAGTTTGTGGATTAGGATGTTATTTAGCTCTTTTATCTGTAAGCAAGATGAAATCAAATCCTAGAAATACTTTATTATCTATATTAGTAAGGTCTGCTCTTATTAGTACATTTTTGAATTTTACTGTTTCTTATTTTTTGAGTAACTCTATAAAAGCTGCTACGTTTTTATCCATTCCATTTCTTATGGGTGTATTTGCAACATTTGCATTGGTATTTATTACAAATTATTATACATCAAGCGATTGTAAGCCGGTTCAATCAATTGCGAGAGCATCTAATTCTGGTCATGCAATGAATATTATTACAGGACTTTCTGTATCTATGGAATCTTGTTTTGGAATAATAACTTCTATTGTTGTGTCAATGTTGGTTTCTCATTCTGTTTTTGGTCTTGCTGGAGTAGGAATGAGTGTTATTTCCATGCTTGGTTTAATCACTTCTATAGTTGCATTAGATGCTTATGGTCCTATTACGGATAATGCTGGTGGAATTGCAGAAATGTCAGAACAAGATAATGATGTTCGTGCTGTGACTGATGAATTAGATGAATTAGGAAATACAACTAAGGCTTTGACAAAAGGATATGCAGTTGGATCTACTGCTTTGGCATCTGTGATTATATTATATACATATGTTCAAGATACATATGATTTAGCAAAATTATCTAAAACAATTTTCATGCTTGATAATATTTTTGTTGTTTCTGGTCTTTTTATAGGTGGAGCTTTAACTTACTGGTATAGTTCTTTTTCTATGAAATCAGTGGCTGTAATTGGAGAAGCTGTTGTTGAAGAAGTTAGAAGTCAATTCAAAAATAATCCTAAAATCATGACAAAAGAAGAAAAGCCTGATTATGAAAGCACTGTTAACTTAATCACAGAAAAGTCTATTAGGGGAATGTTTGCTCCTGTTTCTGCTGTGTTAGGGGTTACAATTAGTTTTTTCATAATTTGTATGTTCTCTACTTATGGATATGATAAGTTTAACAATGCATTTGCTGGTTTAGGTGGCCTTATTACTGGAGTTACTTTGGTTGGTGTTCTATTAGCCATATCTATGACTACTGGTGGTGGAGCATGGGATAATGCAAAGAAATATATAGAGTCAGGATTTGCTGGTGGAAAAGGTTCTGATGCTCATAAAGCTGCTGTAACAGGGGATACTGTTGGAGATCCATATAAGGATACAGCTGGTCCTGCATTAAACCCTATGATAAAAATGGTTAATATTATAGCCATATTAATGATCACTTTATTATTTGGGTAATGTCTTTCATTAAATTTATTGAAGATGCTGATATTCTTATTTCCATAGATGACTCTATGGTTTTTTGGATTAAAAAATCTTTTCCTAATTTAAGTGTTCAGTTTTTTAAAAAAGACATTGTGATTGATTTTTTAAATGGAATAGAATTTGATATTAAATATTTTTCAAATAAAACAAAATTTATTTTAACTGAGGTTCAAACAAAGGCTTTATCTTATATAGATAGTGAAAAAGTTTATGTTTTAAAAGATAGTCACAATATTTATTCTTGTTTGAAATTTGATAATGTATTAGAAGAAGCTAAGTATATAAGTAATAAAATTCAAAATTATGAGAGTTATTATGTTGCATCTAATAATTCTATGCTATGCAACACTTTGTTGGCTATGAGTGATGATTTATGTATGTTTAATGAATATAAGTTGAATGGCTATCAAATGTTTACTTTTATTCAAATTTCAAAATTATTTTTCAACCTAAATAGGAATTATGAAAATTCTGAGATAATGAAATTATATTCAATCGACAAAGTATATATTGGAATATTAAATAGTTATAATTTAAATGTAGGAGAAATTTGGAGTGAGCACAAAAATTTGATTAGCAAGTTGAATATAGCTTTTTTAAATTCTTGTGTTGATAAATTTGGAGTTTATATAAAACAGTATTGTAATGAAAACATTTCCAATAATGATTATATAAACTTGTTAATAAAAATTATAAATAAAAATGAAAAAAATAGTGATTTAAAGTCAAGAAAATATATAGTTCCTTTGGAAGCAATTCCTTGGATAAATGGTGAAAATTTACACATTGCTTCTATAGCAAATACTTTTGGTGAGAATGATAGAATTTTTATTAATTTTTGCAATAATTTTGTGAATTATGAAGCTTCATATTACAATTCAATTGATATTAATACTTATAATATTATGTACTTATTAAATAATAATGATATCAAAAAAGAGAATAATAAATGCGTTGAAAAGTCAAAAAAAACTGATTTGAAATGTAAATTCAGCTTGCCTACTTTGAATAGAAAGTTAAAACCTTTAAAATCTTATGAGTTTATAAATAGTCTTGATGATATTATTTTATTGTATACAAAATCTATTTTAAGTTTAAAATCTATGAATTATTCAATAGAAGAAAATATTTCTATGCATGTTCAAAAAATAATATTTTTATTTTTAGATTCTTTTGGAAAAGATGTTGTTTTTTTGTATTTTGAAAAAAATGTAATACCTTTGCTTGATAAATTAAAGATAATGTCTAAAGTTTTCAATTTAATTGAAAAAATAAACGTATATATAGAAGATAAAAGCATCCAGAAATATAAAAAAACTAAATATATAAAATCTAGTATGACTATAAAAAATAATGTTCTTTGTTTTGATATATCATCATACTATGACTATTTATTTTTAAATGGAAGAAATGCAATAATATTCAAATTCATATACGATAGTAATTTTTTACAGTCACATATTGTAAATATGAGAAATATGCATGTAAATGTGTTGATTTTATCACTTAGCAAAATGTTGCACAAACATAATATTTGCACAGCAGAGATCTGTTTTATCACTTCTAATGGATTGTTTTTTGCAGATATAGGAAGCATTGATCTTTATGATTTAGAAAATAAATTAAACAATCATTTTGCTTTAACATCATCTAAGCCTCACTTTCAAAATATAGATCAAAATTATCGCTTTTTAAATTTAATGAGGTCTTATGATAACTTGGGTTAGTGCGTCTGCTGGAACTGGAAAAACTTATAATTTAGTTCGTAAGATTAAAGATTTAATTTTAAGTGGATCTTCAGGGTATGAAATTTTATGCATTAGTTTTAGTAATACCGCTGCAAATGAAATGAAAAATAGGTTACAAGATGTTTCTAGCACAGTAAATTGTCATACTATTCATAGTTTTTGTAATACATTTTTTAAAAATAAAAGAATTATTGATTCTAAAGAATCAGAAGACATGATAAAACAAATAATAAATGATTTTTTAAAGCAGGATATATGGTTTGATGCAATTTCTTTATTAATTAATGAGTGGCCAGATATAATTAGCAAAGTAATTGAAATTGTTAATAAAAATTATAAAGTTAGTGATACTGTTTTATCCAAAGATACATTTAAGTGGAATAAAATTGAAATTCCAAATTATATTATAGAAGCAATTCAACAGGGCGATAGTTTAGAGAAAAAATTAATGGCTATTAAATCAGATAATATTACTGAAATATTTGAGGTTTTAATAACTAAAGATGGGTCTTTAAGAAAAAGATTATATTCTGTTAAATGGGCAAAAAAATTTCCTGATGAAAAATTATGGATAAATGAGTTTTGTGAAAATATGTATGATGTTTTTCATAATTATAGAGAGTTTCATAGTTCACTGAGATCCAACTTGATAACTAAATTTGCGTATCAGGTTAAGGAGAAATACAAAAAAGAAAAGTCTACCAATGATTTATTAGATTTTAATGATTTATTAAATCAAGTTAATTTTGATAATTTGAGCAATATAATGAAAATAAAGCATATTTTTGTAGATGAAGCTCAAGATTTATCTAAAGCTCAATGGGATATTGTTATTAGGTTATTTAAAGAAATTTATTTTAGTGTTGGTTGTGATTTGTACATTGTTGGAGATGAGAAACAAGGAATATATTCTTTTCAAAACTCTGATGATGATTTGTTTTTCAAAACATATAAAGATTTGAAATTATTTTCTGATGATTATAATGCTGAATTTGAACATATTGATTTGAAAAAATCATACAGAACATCTTATGTTATTTTAAATTTTGTAGATAAAATTATGTCATCAACTAAATATCCTACTATACATGAGTCAGCTGTGAGTTTTTCTGGTAGAGTTGAAGTTAATATTTCACCTTTAGATAACATTTCCAATTTGATTGATAAAGTTAAATTCTTATTAGGAGGATGCTATTTATTTGAAATAAAGAAGCTTATTGAAGAGAGGGATATTTTAATTCTAATTAAAAGAAGAAATAAGTCATCATTTCAATTAATTCAAAAACTAAAAGAAGCGGGAATAAAAATACAAGAAAATCCTTTTAATTTAATACAGGATGAATTCATACAAGACCTTATAAATGTATCAAAATATGTTTTGTTTAATGATGAAATTGCACTGGCTTCACTTCTTAAAGGGTCATTTTTTTGTTGGCAATATTATGATTTGGAGAATTTTTTCACAGAAGGTGTGCAAAGCTATAATGAAAAACATAAAAATTTATTAGAATTTATTGAGTTGTGTAGATCTTATCCTAAAGATATTATAGGTTTTTATTCTAATTTGATTTTTCATAATAATTATGGAGATTATATGATAAAAACATCTTATGACTCTATTTTATATTTCTGGGAATTAATAAATAAGTTTCAAGGATTTTCATGGTTTGAATTTTTTAATTATATTGATGGACTCAGAAGCAATATTAAAAACAATGAAGATGGAATCAGAATTAAAACAATACACTCTTCAAAAGGGCTAGAATCACCAATTGTAATGATTTTTGATAACAATAAACATGAATATCAATCAGATATTTTAATTGAGAATGGAATGATATTATTTCCAGATAAGTCTAATCTTGAATATAAAAATATATATAATGAAAATAAAGACAAATCTCAAGATAAATCTACAAGGTTGATGTATGTAGCTCTTACAAGAGCAAGAGAGCAGTTGTATATCTTTACTGTTAGTAATGATTTTGCTCAAATTTTAAAAAATGCATATAAAAATGACTATATTAATTTAGGTGCAGAATTGACAAAAAATATGAAAAAGTTATTATGATTATATAAGTGTTTTCACTGGTGTGAATTATGGAGGTTGAATGCATTTGATAAGAGCCAAATTTAAGGTAGATAGAGCATTCGGAGTTAATCTGTGGGGCAGGGATAAAAGTCCGTATAATAAAAGACAAAGTAGACCTGGTCAACATGGAAGTAGAAGAAGAAAGAAATTATCTAACTATGCTCTTCAATTAATTGCTAAGCAAAAATTCAGACATTATTATGGAATGAAAGAGGGACAATTTAAAAGGTTCTTTAAACTTGCTGATAATCAAAAAGGAGACACTGGTATCAATTTAGTTAAAATGCTTGAAAGTAGATTAGATGCTTGTGTTTACAGACTTAAATGGTCTGCAACTATTTTTGGATCTAGACAGCTAGTTACTCATGGACATATTTTAGTCAATGGTAGAAAAGTAGACATTCCGTCTTATTTGGTTTCACCTGGTGATAAAATAGAGATCAAAGAAGCTTCTAAATCTTTGGGAGTAGTGAAATATGCTATTGAATTGAAAGAGCGTGATGTTCCTGCTTATTTCTCTGCAGATGATAGTGGTTTATCTGGTTCATTAGTGAAATTTCCTGATGAAATTAAAGAAGTTCCATATGCTGCTATTATGGATATGCCTATGGTTATCGAACTATATTCTAGATCGATATAATAATTCTTTTAATCTTTTCGTTAATTAAAGACTAGTTTTTATGATATATATTATTTTTGTAAATTATTTAGAAAAATAAAATCACAAATGTTGAAGTTGAAAAATCATAACATTTGGTTAAAAATAGTTAAAACAAAAATCATAATATTAATAAATTAATTTAAAAATAATAAGCTTTCTAATGTATATAAACGTGGAAATAAATAGTGAATTTTTTATCATAATGATTATATTGATAATAAAGTAGAATTATAAAAATATGTATTTTAACGCAATATGAAATTATTAAAAAAAATTTAAAGGTTACAAAAGTAATTCAGTTGATTTAAGTTATTTTGTATACTTATTTGATTATGAAATTATGCAACCTTCACAGCATCCACTTTGCTTTGATGTTGCTGGTCTTTTTGGTAAAGGTTTTGGTGATTTGTTATTATTTTCCAACTCTTTTGGTTTGTCATTATTTATTTCTTTTATTTCTTCATTTGATATCTTAACATCATGTGTTGATATGTCATTAAGATCTGAATTTTTTGGTGATTGATTTTCATTTGAATTGATCTCTTCTTGAGGATTTTTGTCTATATTCTGTGGTGAAGAAGGAGGGTTGGGTGTATCTTCTTCTATATTTCCAGATGTGCTATTAGATTGATTAGAGATTTCTGAATCTTTTTTAAGTTTTGTATTTATATTTATGACTGTGGTTTGTGTATCATCATTATTTTCTAATCTAGGAGCTGTAGGTGTAGGTGTTTCTATTTCTATTGGAATTTGGTTTGGTGACCTTCCTTCAAATCTTTTAGTCATTTCATATACAGTATTTGGAGTTATAGGAGAATCTTTTTCTTTTGAAATAGGTGTTTCTTTTGGAGTACTTTTTGATTGATGAATCGCTGCATCTATTTTAGCAATTTTTTCTATTAACTCTTGTTCTTCTTTAATTAATTCTTCTCTAAATTCTTGAGGAACTTTTTCCATAGCTTTTTTTGTTGCATATAGTTCATTCATTAAATTATTTCTGTTTAGTAAAATTTCATCAAATTCTCTTTGTACTCTATCATGATTTTCAACTATAGCATTTATTTCAGATGGAGTAGGGGTAGACTGTGGCATTGTGTTCAATCTATTTAATTTATTATGTTCTTCATTTATAGATTTTTCTAATTCTGACAAATCTTCTTTAGACAATCGCTTTTGAGTGCTTTTTTCTCCAAAAGTTGAATTTTGCCCTGGAAAGTTATTATTTTTTTTGCTAGATGACTCAAAAGAAGAGTGAGTTTTCTCTAAAACATCAAAATCATTATGCCCAATTGGTATTAACTCATCATCAAAAGGGCTTCCAATAGCTGGTATGTGACCTTGGCTATCAGCAATTCCTGCGCTAGTTGAAGCTATAGATTGAATGCTAGGCTTCTTGGAAAGACTATATTTGTTTTTTGAGTGAGAGTTATCAGTAAATGAACTTGTATCAACTATTCCTTGGCTATCAGCAACTCCAGCACTAGTTGAAGCTATAGATTGCATGCTAAGTTTTCTAGAAAGGTTTTGTTTTTTTTTGGATTGATATGTATCAGCAACTGAGCTTGTGTCAACTATCCCTTGGCTATCAGCAATTCCAGCACTAGTTGAAGTGCTAGCTTGCCTTCTTCCCATGCTTTGATTTTCGCTATGATCCATTGTATCTTTTTGAATAGATAGTGATTTATTATTAAAAAAATACTCTAAAGTTTGGAAACTTTGATTGCTTGAAATAGATATTCCATCTTCATCAGCTCCATACATGCTCGTAATTAATAAAAACAAACTAAAAATTTTCGACATTCAATTTCTCCATGTTATGTAGTTTAAATAATATAAAGTAAATATGAATGATTGGTTAATGTATTTTGATGTTGTTAAATCAAATTAGATGAAATGATTATAATTGCGGTTATGCTTGCTATAAATGCAGTGATTCCAATAAATAAATTACTGAAAGTGAAATCTTTTTTTTGAAATACAACTTTGAAGAATGCAATATTTGTTGAAAAATATATAAAAAATGTCAAAAGAGTTAAAAAGCTTATCATGTTGTCAAAGTGATTAAAAATATCCTCTTGATGAGTTAATAATAAAAATATAACTGATAGCATTGAAGATATTGACAAAGCTATTGCAGGTGCTCCAAATTTGTTCTTTTTAGATAAAAATGAAGGAAGTAATCCATCTTCTGCTGCATCAGATACTATAACTCCAGTTGTGAATACCCATCCATAAATAGATCCTAAAATCAAAAAGATAGCTAAAGATGTAATTATAGGGGATGCAAAACTTTTCATAAAATCTGGAATTATATATTTAAACAAGTCTGTATATGGAGCATTAGAGTTTGCTAAATCTGGAAGTAATTTCATCATTGTCCATAAACCTAATGTATAAATTAAAATAATAATAATAGTGCTAAATATCATAGCTCTTGGTATTGTTTTTTCAGGTCTGTAAACTTTACTTCCTACTACAATCGCTGTTTCTATTCCTAAAAACGCCCATAAAGTATGAGATAAAGTATGAGAAATTCCACTTGAAAAGCTTATATGATTATAAACTGCAGATAAATCAGCATTGGATAAAAAAGCTTTGTAGAAGCATATTAATGGAATTCCGATTAAAGGAATAACTTTAACTATTGCTACAAAAATTTCAACAATTTTAACTAATTTTATATCAACACAATTGAATAAGGTCATCAAAAAGAAGAAAAAACTTGATAACATTAAACACATTACAAATGAAACACTTGTAAGTCCAAGATATGAAAACAAACTAGTAAGTAGTGCTCCGTTCCCAGCTACAACAGATATCCAATATAATATTGCTGCATACTGCCCATATTTTTTTCCAAACACTTTGAGAATAGGGCCATGAACTCCTTCACATTTAAGCCATATTTGCATTTTAGAATAAAGAAGTCCTATGGCAAGTAATCCAAGTCCGCTAATAACATATGACCATATACTTATCATTCCAAAGGCAGATAATTTTTTAGGTAATAGCAAAACACCACTTCCAATTATATTTCCAATGATAATGGATGATAATGAAATAAAACCTATTTTCTGATTAGACACTCATTATATATATCATATTTGATATTAGAATTCTATTAATTGCTGTGTTTGAAGGTGAATTTAATATTTTTCGATAATAACGCTACTAATTAACAAATTATTGTTTTGAATTTTTTCATCACTAAAAGTTATATGAATTTTATATGATCCTGAAATAATAGAAGTAAGATTGTTATGTGTATTTCCTGAAATATTAATTATTGGCTTTCCAAGGTTATTTTTATTCAAAGTTATGTCATGAAATTGGCAATCTTTACTTATGCCTGTTCCTATTGCTTTGCTTAGTGCTTCTGAAGCTGAGAATTTTTTAGCGATAGATTTAATAATAAAATTCTGATGTTCTTTTTTTAAATTAAAACTTGTTTTTTTAAATTCCAAAATTTCAATTTCTTTGTTATTTAGTATTCTTTTTATAAGTTTGTTTTTGTATTTTTTCCAAGATTGTTCAATTCTATCTTGATTGATTATATCAATTCCAATTCCAAATATCATTGAATTGCTTTTTTTATGAACTTTCCTTTTCAATAATATATCCGCCACCCATTAATTGTTCTCCACAATAAAATCCACAAAATTGCCCATAAGCAACTCCATAGGCAGGTGATTTTAATAATATTTTACCAGTAGAGTTATTTTTATCTATTTCAACAGAGCAGGGTATTAATTTGTTTCCACCCCTTAATTTTACAGTCAAATTGTTCATTTTTGTTAAATCGAAATCTCCTAATAAATTTAGCTGCTCAAAGAAAACTTCATAACAAGCTAATTCTTCGAATGTTCCAACAATTAATTTATTGTTTAGTTTATCTATTTTATTAACAAACCAAGGGCCTCCAGATAATTCTAATCCTTTTCTTTGACCAACAGTAAATTTAGAAACACCATTATGTTCTCCTAATTTATTATTTTGCAAATCAATAATATCTCCTTTTAAATCTTGGCTTCCCATATTTTTTAATACATCATAATATTTATTACTAACAGCAAAGCATAAATCCTGACTTTCTGCTTTTTTAGCAACAAATAAATTCCAAAATTGTGCAATTCTTCTTACAACAGGTTTTGTCATTATTCCCAAAGGAAAACCTATATATGGTAAATGATCTTTTGAAATCATAGACAGGAAATAACTTTGATCTTTGTTGAAATCTTTTGCAACAATGATTTTATGCTTTCCATTTTCTTCTATTCTTCTTACATAATGTCCTGTTACTAACCCATGTGCTCCAATTGATTTTGTATATTCTACCATTCCAGCAAATTTGATGTTTTTATTGCACCTCATACATGGGTTTGGAGTTTTCCCTTCTTCATATTCTGACATAAATTTATCAAGAACATGTTCTTTGAACTCATTTCTTAAATCCAAAACATGATGTTCAAATCCTAAAAATTTAGCAATTTCTTTTGCATCTCTAATGTTATGGTTAGTTGATGGGTTGTCATGTAGTTGTAATGTTAATCCTACTACTTTATATCCAGCTTTTACCATTAATGCAGCAGTTGCAGAACTGTCAACACCACCTGACATTGCTGCTACTATAGTAGACCCTTTAGGAAACATAGATTTAACATGGTGTGATAAGTTTAATTTAGTTAATATTTCAATTGTGTTTAAATTTAAGTTCATATGCTTTTCATTTTCTTGAAATATATTCCTAAAATAAGAGTAAGAAAAGATGTGATTAATACATATAAATATCCACCAAATGGTTGATATGGAAAGTTGAAAACAAATATCATTGCAATTACTTCATACATGCTATTTCCTATTCCCACTAATGACTGACCACTTCCAGCTGAGTCTTTGAATATAGTTAAAAGTCCTAATTTTGTAGCTGGTTGTGCTATTCCCATAGCTAAGCATGATAACAAAAATCCAAATACTCCAAAAGCTACAATTTTATCAAAGAAAAATGCACTAATAAACATCCAAAACATTCCTATTGATATGCTAAACATGCTTAAAGAAAGATACTTTCCAATATTGGACATGTTTAATTTTACAGAGCAAAGTGATGATGTAAGAAAAGTACACAATCTTCCAACTCCCTGTATTATTCCTAATGTGATTATAAATTTACTAAAAGTCGCAATGCTTCCAGATGGTGTTTTTGAAAATTGGTAAGCATAAACAGCTATGAATCCATAAAAACCACCTATGCATATCATTGAAACTGCTGACATCGCAACAAATTTACTATTAGTCAAGAAGTTTTTCCAAATTTTGAATGTTTGAAGATTTATATAAATTGGTTTTTTATTTGGCAGATGAGAAAATAAGTAAAAAGCAACTAATGTTGATGTTATAGCACTTGATATTGTTAAAACTTTAAATGAAAACATATTAACTGACCATGTAAATATTATTGGAAAAAGAGAGCTTAATCCAAATAAAGACATATATAATATTGATGTCATTTTAGGAAGTCTATCTCCCTTATATAAAAGAGAAGTTCCAACATATGTATTATTAATTGCGCCAGCTAAAGATATACTTCGTAATAAAAGAACAGTTCTTAATATGTATATTTGCATAGGAAACAAAAGCATAATGTTGAAAAAAGAAGTCATAATAAGAAATAATGGGAAAGTTTTTTTTGGTCCAAATCTATCATTTATTGGTCCAACTATCATTGATCCAGTGGTTAATCCTATAGCAGAAAAAACTACAGATTTTCTAATTAAAGCACTTGCTAATCCTAAATATGGAGATATTGTTGATACAGACAACATTAGTGTATCTTGCCAAAATTTTGTAATTAAAAATCCACATAATAAAACAGCAAAAGTCATGAATTAAATGTATCATAACAGAGAAAAAAACAAAACTGAAAAAAATCAATTTGTTTATAATTATTTATATATATAATTGAATTATTATGTACGATCTGAACGTTGGTATTGTTGTTATTAAAAATAGTTTGATTTTAGTTGGAAAAAGGTCTGTACAAGGAACTTGGCAAATGCCTCAAGGTGGAATCGAAGTAGGAGAAACTCCTATTCAGGCAGCTGCAAGAGAGCTAAAAGAAGAAACAGGTATTGAAGGCGTTGATTGGGTTGGAGAAACTGATTGGATGTTTTATGAATTTCCAAATTATGTAAGAAAAAATCCATTTTTTAAAAATTCATTGGGAAAAAAACAAAAATGGTTTTACGCCATAATGTTGAATAGTGATATTCCCATAGTTTTGAATGATGAGTTTTGTGATCATGCTTGGAAACCTGATTCTTGGGTTCAAATTAATATAGTGAAATTTAAAAAAGAAATTTATTCAAATATATTTTCAAACAATGTTTATAATAATATTAAAAATTTATAAATCGAAATACCTCCGGAGAGATTTGAACTCTCACATCCATAAGGATAGCAGATTTTGAGTCTACCGCGTCTACCATTCCGCCACAGAGGCAATGTTTAAATATAAATTGTATATTGTAAAAAAGTCAAGACAAATTTTTTTTGATTAGAAGTTAGTTTATGAATTTTATTTTATATTTTTAAGCGTATATTTCTTCGCTGTATGAACTGTCGCTTAGCAACTTAATTCCATAAGCTTGTTTGCTATCTAAAGAAAAATAGCATTCAAACTTCATTCCTTGAAATAAATTTTTAACATCTATGTTGTGAGATCTTATTAATTTTCCAGATAGAAAAATATCAAATTCTCCAGTATTTAAAAACCCATAATCTTCATCAATGTTGAACCATTTAAGATTAGTTGTCTTATGAGTCAAGTTAAGCATATTAACATTGTCTCTGATTAGTTTTGATATGTGCACTACAGATGGTTTATTACTTGTGTTTATTTTGCATTCAAGAATGTCTCCAGGAAGCAAATCGATATGAATATTACATTGTTGAACAATGTCAGAATGAATAAATATATCTTTAACGATATCTTCATTTTCTAGAAATCCATATTTATCTTTTTTAAACCATTTGATTTTGCAAAGTTTTATAATTGGATCAATGGTATTATTTTGATTATTAGCATAATTAATTAATTCTTTTTCATCATGTGAGAAGTCTTGCATATACCCCCTTCAAATACATTAATTTCTTGGGAATTATTTCACTATTTTATCTAAATCACAATAGGCTTAAGAATTAATAATCGTTTACTGGGAGACCTGGATTCGAACCAAGATTGCATGATCCAGAGTCAAGAGTTCTGCCGTTAAACTATCCCCCAGTATAAATACATTAATAAATTTTTGATATCTATTCAAGATTGCAAAATAACAAATCAAATTTTTTTGTCAAAACTTATGTTAAATATTTTACAACCTAATCATCAAATGAAGTTTTTTTTATTATATTATAATAAAAATGCTTTTATACTTTTAAATTTATTTAATTTTTTACTGAAACAAATTTTCTGTTATGTTTGTACTCAAAAGATACAATTCCATCTATTAAAGAAAACAAGGTGTGGTCTCTTCCCATTCCAACATTGTTTCCAGGATGAAATTTAGTTCCTCTTTGTCTTACAATAATATTTCCAGCTACCACTATTTGGTTACCGTATTTTTTGACTCCTAATCGCCTACCAGCCGAGTCTCTACCGTTTCGGGTGCTACCACCCGCTTTTTTCTGTGCCATTTGTTAATCCTTCTCTTGAATGTTTTCAATTTTCAATAAAGTGAAACCTTGCCTATGTGTTGCGAATTTTCTATGGTTATGTCTTCTTATTTTTTTAAATACTATTACTTTTTTATCTCTACCATGTTTTAAAACCTTAGCTTTAATCACGCATGATTTTCCATTTTTTCCAAAGCATCCTAAGTTTTCCAAATCAATTAATTGTCCGATTTCTGCATTTAAAGAAGCATGTTTAATAACAGTTCCTTCATTAACAATAAATTGATGTCCACCAGATTGCACAACAGCATTCAACATGTAAAAATTATCTTATTTTTAAATATATATGTCAATGGAGTGATTTTTGTTTTAATATAAAATCATGTTAGATCTTAATTACATAAGAAACAATCCTAACTCTTTAGATGAAAATTTAATAAAAAGAGGAATGAAAAAAAAATCAAACGAAATTTTAAAGCTTGATTATTGTTGGCGAAATGCAACAAAAGAGCTAAATGATCTAAGACGTCAATCAAAGTTGGCAGCTGAAGAAAGAAATTTTGAATTAGGAAAAGAAATTAAGTTGCAAATTAAGCAATTAGAAGAAAAAGAAAAAAATTTATATAAAGAGTTAACAGATCTTTTGTCTTTTTTGCCAAATATTATATCTAAATCTGTTCCTAAAGGTGAAAATGATTCTTATAATGTAGAAATCAAAAAGTGGGATGATGGGTTTAGCAAAAATGAACTAACTCATGATTTGATTATTCAAAAAACAAAGCTATGGCATGATCTTTCTGATGTTTCTGGCGCTAGATTTGCTATGATGCGTGGTTGGATGTCAAAATTAGAGCGTAGCATTGCTAATTGGATGTTGGATTTTAATGTGGAAAATGGATTTCAAGAAGTTTCTGTTCCTTTTATGGTTAAAGAAAATTCGCTATATAACTCAGGTCAGTTGCCAAAATTTAAAGAAGATTTATTTATTAGCAATGATAAATTTTTAATTCCTACTGGAGAAGTTCCTTTGATAAATATGTTTAGAGGAAGCACTTTAAAAGATAAGGATTTTCCTAATAGATTTACAGCTTTAAGTCATTGTTTTAGAAAAGAGGCTGGGTCAGCTGGAAAAGATACTAAAGGATTGATTAGACTTCATCAATTTCAAAAAGTAGAAATAATTTCCATTACAAATAAAGATTCATATAAAGAGCATGAGTTCATGCTTAATCATGCAGAAACATTATTAAAATTATTAAAATTACCATATCGTGTAGTAGATATTTGCTCTGGCGACATTGGTTTTACAGCTCATCGTCAGTTTGATTTAGAAGTGTGGATGCCAGGAATGAATAAATATGTTGAAATTTCTAGTTGCTCAAACTGCACTGATTTTCAAGCAAGAAGAATGAATACAAAATACATTGATGAAGATGGAAATAAACACTTTGCTCATACTTTGAACTGTTCCGCATTAGCTGTTGGAAGAACTTTGGCTGCAATATTAGAAAATTATTATAAAGATGGCTTTGTTTATATTCCAGATGTGTTACAAAATTATATGAAGATGGAGAAGGTACAATGTTAAGTAAATTATTATTATCAATAGTATTTGTTGTTTTGACTGGTTGTAATAAAAAACAAAAGCCTAATTTTATTTTAGTGCAAGAGGGCGATACTTTAGATTTGATTGCTGAAAAATATAATGTTTCAATAAATCATTTGATTAAATTTAATAAATTAAAGGTTCCATATATTTTATCTCAAGGTCAAATTTTGCAATATACAAAATTAGAAACAAAGATTAAGCTTTTGCGTGATGAAGAACACAAGTTATCAAAAAATAAAAAAGAAGAAACAACCCCAGAGTTTTCTAATAATAATGAAGAAAAAAAAGAAGATAGTAATGTTGAATTAGACGATGCCTTGAAAGAAGAGCTTGCAAGTGAATCTTCATTAGATAAAGAAAATGTTAAAATTAACAAAACTATAGCAGAAACAAAAGTAGAAAAAACAACGCCAATTGCCATAAAACAAAATGTTTTAGGGCTTATAATGCCAATCAAAGGTGGAAAAATTGATGATTCTCTTCCTTTTTCTCAAAAACATGGAAAGCGTCAAGATGGAGTTTATATTTTAAATAAAGGAGATGTTGTTTCTTCTTGTGATGGAAAAGTAGTATTTGTAGATAATGAAAACAAAGCTATATATGTTAAGAAAGATGTAAATGGTATTAGTTGGATTGTTACATACAGCTCATTATCTTCCATTGTTGTTGAGCATGGTTCTGAAGTAAAACAGGGTGATAAAATTGGAGAGTCATCTGGTAGTATTTTTGTAAGAATTTGGAATGGAAAAGAATACACAAATCCAAGCAAAGTAATTTTTTGATTTTATGTTTTTAAAAATTTATTAACATGCAATAAGTAAAATGCATTTTTATTTGATCCAGATTTGATTATTACAGGTTGTCCTGAGGTTTTTATAAAATTATGATAATCAATAAAATGTTTAGAAAACGTTAGTCTTTCTTTATGGTGCATTTTTTTAAGTAAAAACCACTCAAGCCCAATATTATATTTTACATTTGGCTTTTTCAAAGCATAAAATACTTTTACTCTTTTTCCTTCTATTTTTTCAAGCAAATTATAAGATTCTTCTTCATTTATAGGAGGTGTGAAATAATTTCTACCTGTACTCATAAAACTAAGAAAATAGCTATTTTCATCTTTTGGAAAAATATTTGAAATTAATTCATGTTGCTTCAAATGGTTTTTGTTTTTTATATCTGGGTTCCAAATTTTGTAATTTAGATGATTTTGTAAAAATATATCCCAATGAGGTATGAAAATTTCTTGCATTAATTTTATTATATATAATATTTATGTTTTTGATATATTAGAATATTTATAATCACTTTAATTTCAATTCATTTTCTATTTCTTCTAAAAAGCTCTCTAATGAATTCAAATCAACTTTAGTTATTTTATTTTTTGTTTGAAAATATCCATGGTATTTAGCTAGCATATCTTTTGCCTTTAACGCTGTGTTGAGTAAATTCTTTTTGATTGCTTTTTGATATATTTGCTCTAAATCTTCTATAAATTGCTCTGTCATTGTTCCTCTCATATTAGAATCACATTAATGAAATGCCAAATGCAATAAAAAAAACACAATAAAACTATATTTCTTTTTGTTATTAGATTAAAACTATTCTTAATGTATATTTATTTTAAAGAGAATTTCCTCTTTATTTTGTTGTTTGATTAACAATGTTTGTTTACCATTTGAAAATAAGGAGTAGTAAATGAATAGAAAATCACTTTTATTGCTATATTTAAGTTTATCTTCCATGAATGTTTCATGTATGCCAAGCGCACAAGGTAAAGTAGAGAATGCTTTTTTTAATGAGTATAAAGATTTAATGAATCCAAATTCTGAGATTATATTCGGGATGATGAATGCTGCAGGAAATTTCAAAATTGATAGCTCTTATTTTGCATGTGTTAAAAATACTAAAAATAAAAAGCATCTTGGGTTTTTTGTAAGAGGTTATGATCAAAACAGTGAAATAAAAGAATTAGTATTGAGGTTGTCAAACTCTTCTAAAAGTGGTTATGCGTTAATAGACAAAAATAAAGATAAAGATAAACAATGGTATGATCTTTTAACAGCTAAAAATAGTAAGTTGTTCTTTTCAAACAGTGAAGTTAATACGAAATATGGATTAGCTTCAATAAATGTAGATGCTGATTGCAATATACAGGGAAAAATTTGTAAAGATAGCTTTTTATTTAAACTTCCTGTTGATAATGTAGAACTAAACTCAAAAACAGATTTGATGATTAGATTATTAACTGATAAAGGTTTTGAACAAAAAAATAATTTAGCTCAAGAGATAATTGATTCTGAAATAGAGGAATCTTCTGCAAATAACTCAAAGCCATCTATGGATGACCTAATATTTGATGAATCAAGTTCTGCTATTCCTATTGTAAATTCTTTTTCAAAAGAGAGTTCCCCTAAGTCTGTCAAAGTAGGGGAATCAGAAAAAGTAAAAGTAAAAAGGAAAAAAACCACTTCAAATCCTATTGGCGCTTTATCTATAGAAACATCTGTAGATGCGCTTAGGGGGTTCAAACCTACAGAAGCAAACAATGCTACAATATTAATAAATGAAAGCATAAAAGGTGAAAGTGAACCATCTGTAACTCCAGCAACTCCAAAAGCAACAATCTCAAAAGTGAAAAAAAATGATGATATAAGTGTTGAAATGTCTCCTTCAAGCCCAAGACCTATAGAAGATGTTGTTATGATGGATATATTAACGCCAAGATCTTCAATTATTGCTGATGATGCAGCTGGTGAATTTAGTGCAATTTCCGAAAAAACAGAAAAATCAAATGAAAATCACAACAATAATGTTGGGTTGAATCCTAATGATAAAACAATTTCTATAAATAATGTTTCTAACAATAGAGAATTGAATGTTTCTGGAGCTATTGAAGAAGTTGCAAGTTCTTTGGGAAGCAAAATAGTGGATTCTGCAACAGATATTATTGCAGAGTCTCTATTAGGAATAAATCCTGAAGAAGGGTCATCTATTTTAAATGCAGTAACAAGCACTGTAAGTGATATTATTGAGGCCCCAAGTTCCATATTGAAAGGTGCAAAAGAAGCTGCAAGTTCAATATTCTCTAGCGTCTTTAAACCTTCTGTAAAATATGCGAAAAAAGCAGTAAAATCAGCAATTAATGATGCTCAAGCTGTTAAAAAAGACGAAAAAATCAAATTTGGTAATTTGATAAATAATTTCAAAGATAATGCTAAAAAAGAAATAAATCAAATTGAAAATTACTCACCAAAATCTGAAATAAATTCTATTATGGGCTTTAATATAGAAGAAAAAGTTAATTTTATAAGTGATTTGTTTGATAAAAATTCCTATAACAATGCTATAAGTAAATCACTTGATTTGTTGAGTATTTCTGAGAAAAATGCTGATTTCATTAAAAATAATGAAAAATTGTTTGAAGATTCAAGGGTTGCTGCAAGCTTTATAGTTGGTAACCATGTTTGGAGCCAAAAACAAGATCAATTTAAAGCTGCTAATCAAATTGGGCATGGTAAGTATGGTTTGGCGTATCATAGCTCAAATGAAAGCGTTATTCAGGTAAGAGTTCCCAAAGTTATTTCAAGCAATTTAGCTTCTTTATTGAATAAAGTTGATGCTAATCTATATAATCTTCTTTCAAATAAGCAAGATAATGCTATGACATATTTATGGTTGAATGTTAGAAAAGATAGTGCATTTTATTCCAAATTGATTACTAAAGATTCAAATGGAGAGATAGTAAACCCATGGATTAATCATTCTTTTGCTGATTTATTAAATAAAACATGGAATGACACAGTAGATGGAGTAGATTTTCTTGTTAGCACAACATATGTTAAAGAATTTGTTGGTTCTTTTTCAGATTCACACTTATTATCAAGTTTTTTGAAAGGTGAAAAAGTTGATCTTAAATTGAATTACTCCAATGATGAAAAACATAATATTAAACAAGTATATGATTACGTTGTCAATCGTGTTTCTTTGAAAAATCCTATGAAATCTTATTCAATAGATTATGATTTTCATTCATTTATGTATAATTATGGAATTAATATTGCTGGATCAGATAATGAATTTGATCTAAAAGAGATCTTTATTTTGCAAACAATGCAAGAAATATTGATTAATGCTGGTTTATATTCCTAAAACAGCTATTTTCCTATAGACTTTTTTATCTTTTTTATTACAATAATTATATAGCCTGGATAGCTCAGTCGGTAGAGCAGTAGATTGAAGATCTACGTGTCGCTGGTTCGATTCCGGCTCTAGGCATAAGGAGTTTTTGTGGCTAAGAAGAATAAGTTAGGTTTGATTGCTTTGATTGGAGACGGATATTTTTCTGTTAAGAACAAAACCGGAGGAATGAAGGGTAAAAAACTAAAAAATCTTATGAAGTATAGCCCTAAATTAAGGAAACGTGTTCCTTGCAATGAAAAAAAATCAGGAATGATAACTCCTAATTAAAAATTATTTTTAATTGAAATATTCTCACTCATTATATTTATTTTCTTAGTTGGTTGTAAATTTAAAAAAAATAGTTATTACTTTATTATTTGACATGTTTGTTGTTATTTTAACATAGCTTATAACTTTGAAATTATTATACGATTTTTTATTGTCATTAATTTTTACAATTTATTTTTTAAAGTTGTTGTTATAATATTTATTAAAATCGTTGATCTCTCACTTTGTTCGTGCTCAGCTCGGCTTTGCCTCGGTTGATCTCTCTTTGTTCCTAAATATTATTATTTGAATGTTTTAGCACTATATTTTACCTAAGTAGATATGCTAATTATTTTGTTTATTTATATGTCTTGATGATCATTTGAATCATCATTTTTAATATTTCCTTCAGAGCTGTCTTCTTCATTTTCTTCAAAAACATCTTCTTCATTTTCACTATTAAAGTCGTCATCATTATCGTAATCAAATACAACATTTCTGAAACTCATTATTATTTCATGAATTTCATCTTCATTAAATTTATTTCCAAATATATTTATCATGTCTTCTATATCTAAGTTTGCAACATCGTTGTTTGTAATTATTTCATTGCTACTGAACTTAGCTATATCTTGAACTGATAATATATTACAAATATTAATATCAATTGTGCTTCCTGCTTTTTCATTTATTTCTTCACATTGCTTATTGTATTGAACTTCGGCTTTTTGAATTATTGATGAAATTTCATCGTCAGATAAATTAATGTTTTCTATTTCCTTAATATCATCTACAACAAGATCTTTAAGAGTTTCAAGAGATAAAATATCATTATTTGCTAATAATTCAGATGTTTCTTGGTTCATTTCAATAGATTTAAATTCTTCAACTGCATTGTTGATGCTTTCTTGTTTTCTTGCCTCATATTCACTATTTGATAATATAGCCAATTTGCTTTTTACTAATTTTCGTGCAAGTTTTACATTTTGACCATCTCTACCTATAGCAATATGAATAGAATCATCTTCTACTATTAATTCAAGATCATCTTCATCTTTTACAATAACTCTTTCAACTTTAGCTGGCTCTATTGCATTAATAGCAAATGTTACCAAATCTTCTGACCAATTAAGAACATCAATTTTTTCATTGTTTACTTCATTCATAATTGTTTTGATTCTTAATCCACCTTTTCCAATGCAAGACCCAACAGCATCAATATCTTCATCTGTAGACATAACAGCAACTTTAGCTTTACTTCCAGGATCTCTAGCAATAGATTTTATGAAAATTTTATCATTCATTTCTGGAATGATTTCTTCAAAAATACAAGCTAAGAATTTAGGATGTTTTCTAGATAAAAATACTTGAGGTCCTTTTTCATTTGGCTTTACTTGATATATATAAGCTTTTACTTCTTGATGTGTTTTAAAGTATTCTCCAGGAATCAATTCAGATTCTGGAAGATATCCTTCTCCTACTTTTAAATCTAATATTATATTTCCAAATTCAAATCTTTTTATTTTAGCAGTAATTATAGTGTCTTCTTTTGTTTCAAAAGCTACAAATTCTCTTTCTCTTTCTAATTGACTTATTTTTTGTCTAAGAAGTTTTCTTACGGTAGATGCAGCTGTTCTCATGAAAGTCATGGATGTTAAGTTTCCAGACTCCAATAATTCTCTTACATGATCTCCAATTATTGCATCTGGATCTATTTTGTTTGCGTCATCTAGAGAAATTTCATATATTTCTTCAGGATCTTCTACAATAGTTTTAACAATATAAGTGTTTATGCATCCATTATCAGGATTAATAGTCACATCTATTGGAACGTTTCCTTTAGATTTTCCGACAACTTCTTTAATTGCTTCTTCAATAGCGATAAGCACAGAACTAGTGCTTAATCCTTTATCTTGTGCTAAGGCAAATATACTATCAATTAATTCATCATTTATTTTGTTCATTTACTAGATACCTTTTTTGCTTTCCTAATTAAATTGTAAGGTATAAATATATTCTTAGAAAGGGATGATATTTCTATGCCTTCATTGTGAATGCTTACAATCTTTCCAGTCCAATTAATATGACCTTCTAATTCCATTTTTAATTTTATTTTTATAGTATTATCCATGTTGTTTTCAAAATCTTTAACTTTTGTTAAGTCAGGGTTTATTCCAGGAGAACTGATTTCAAGTGGGAAAGATTTATTTTCTGCTTTTAAAATATCATTGCATATATTTCCAACATTTAAGCAGTCATCGTGTATGATTGGTTTTCCATCATATCTTTCTAAGCTTATTCTTAATTTGCTAACTCCAAACTCATTAATTAATTGAATCATTTGAATTGAGTATTTTTTTTCATTTAAGTGATGTTTTATAATATTATATATTTCAATTTCTTTTGGTATAAGATAAGTTATAATTTGATCATTCATAATACGATAATTGTAACACTTTTTTAACAAATTATTTAGATAATATTTTTTGTGTTTTTAATGTAATTTATGTTGATTTATTATTTTATTTCATATAAAATTTCATCAAGTAGTGTGAATTTAATAACATTTTTACTTATTGCACTTACACTAAAAATAAAAGGGAGGAACATCTATGAAATCTACAATTAAATTTGGTTTGCTATCTTTAGCGTTCTTATTGGCGGGTTGTTGTGAAAACAAAAAATCATCTTGTTCAGAGAAGAAAGTTAATGTTTGCTACAAGAAACCAGCAAAAAAAGTATGTGCTAAAAAAGTAAAGAAGGCATGTCCTAAAAAAGTAAAAAAGGCTTGTCCTAAGAAAATAAGAAAAGAATGTAGCAGAAAAGTAAAATCTACATGTGGAAACAGTAAAGTTTACTTCTGTTTTGACAGCGCTTGTTTGACAGATAATGCATCTAAAGAATTAGACAAAGTAATTAAATGGATGAAGAAAAATAAATCTTCATCAATTTTGATGGAAGCTCACTCATCAAAAGAAGGAAATTCTCAATACAACATGAATCTTTCTAAAAGAAGATTAATGTCAGCATATAATTACTTGTTGAATCATGGAATTGACAAATCAAGAGTTGAAGCTAAATATTTTGGAGAATCAAAAGTTCCTGCTTCAAATCATGAAGACAATAGAGTTATCATGATCACTCATTATTCTTACAAATAATATTGTAAGTTTACTAAAACAATTCACATAGCATTTTTCTTTCTTGAAAAATGTTTTTTTTATTAAAATTAACTAAAAATTTAATCATCAAGATTATCTTTATTTCTTAACAGTTATTTATAATTTATAATTATTTTATATTCCATTATATTGTTGTATTGTTATTGTATTGTTATTGTATTGTTATTGTATTGTTATTGTATTGTTATTGTATTGTTGATATAATTAACTATGAATAAAAAAATAGCTTTAATTGCATTATTTGCAATGTATAATTCTATCTCATCTGAGATATCACCTTCTATAGGTGTTGGTGCAGTTGTTCGAAAAAACAATCCACTACTAATTAATATTAATCACAAAAAAATGTCTGCCTTGATTCATGGGAAGCCTAGAGCAATAAATGATTTTGCTGGAAGAATATATTTGAATGCATTTTTTAATAATATGTTTGGATTTAGAATTTCTTCTGATATCGGAAATGAAAAGAAAAGCCCACCTCAAGATGACAAAATAGATTTTGTAAAATCAAACTT
Source organism: Rickettsiales bacterium (assembly GCA_965233735.1). GTDB lineage: Bacteria > Pseudomonadota > Alphaproteobacteria > CAJXXZ01 > 1604HC > Cytomitobacter. Next base: position 241,514 of record OZ247501.1, on the reverse strand, counting down.
TAAAATTAATTTAGCTCCAATTGTACAGTATAATTTAAATGATAAAGTTACAATTAATAGTAGCTTAGGTGGTTCTTATAAATTAGTTAAAGTAACAGATGGAGAATTATTAAAAAAAACAAAGCACTTTTTTGGAATTGGGAGTCATATAGGATTAAATTATCATGTTAATTCTAAAATCGCTCTGTTTGCTGAAATAGGAGCAGATTACTATTTTAATAAAAAAATCAAAGGTGAAAATAATATGGATTTGAAATTAAAATTTGTAGATTTTTCAGGAAGCCTTGGTATCGCTTTTAAGCCAAAGTGATTTGAGGCTTAAAAACAACTTATTTGCAGTTAAGAGTACTGCAAACTTATTTGCAGTTAAGAGTACTGCAAACTTATTTGCAGTTAAGAGTACTGCAAACTTATTTGCAGTTAAGAGTACTGCAAACTTATTTATATCGAAATATATCAAACTTCATAAAAACAGTATATAATTAATGTATTATCAATGAAAGGATAATTAATAATGAATAAATTAACTCTAATTTTTGGTACATTATGTTCTATTTCTAGCTTGTCTGCTTTTTCAGCTTCTATTGGAATGGGAGCAGTGGTTCAAAAGTCAAATTTAAAAATTGGCAAAAACGGATTGGAAGAAAAATTAAATCAAGATCAAAAAAAAGGATTATTTGCTGGTAGATTAATAGCTCATGCCTTTATTGACAACATGTTCGGATTGAGAGTTGCTGCTGATATTGGGAATGATAATAGAAAATATGAAATTAAAGATTCTGACGTATTAAGTTCTGATGAGTTTAATAACAGAATTGCAGATGGTATTGAATTTGTTAAAGAACAACATGATATTGTTCGAAACATTATTAGCGCAATTCCACAAGCAGCTATAAGTAAGCTTCCAGATGAATTGAAAAATTTATTGGGTTCACCAATCAATGATTTAAATGAAGATGTTCTTAAACAACTTTTAGATAAATGTATTAACTTAGTAAATATTACTTCTAAATCAAATTTCAAAATTTCTTTAGCTCCTATTATGCAATATAAATTAAATGATAAAGTTAGTTTAAATGCTAGTTTTGGTGGAATTTACCAACACAAAACAATGAAATTTAATTTCGATAATATTCATTTAAATGCAGATAAAAATCACTATTTTGGAGTTTGTGGACATTTTGGAGTTAATTATAATTTTAATTCTAAAATATCTATATTTGCTGAAATTAGTGCAGATAAAATGGCTCCAAAAACAATCAATTTTGATCTTTTTGGAATGAAGGATAGTTACTCTGTTAAATCTAGTATGAATTTTGCTGGTAGCATTGGTATTTCTGCTAAATTATAAGAATTTTCTTTGATTTCTTTATCATTTTAACTTCGAACTTGTGTTCTCGTTCTGTTCACTTCGTTCATTTTAACTTCGAACTTTCGTTCTCGTTCTGTTCACTTCGTTCATTTTAACTTCGAACTTTCGTTCTCGTTCTGTTCACTTCGTTCATTTTAACTTCGAACTTATGTTCTCGTTCTGTTCACTTCGTTCATTTTAACTTCGAACTTATGTTCTCGTTCTGTTCACTTCGTTCATTTTAACTTCGAACTTATGTTCTCGTTCTGTTCACTTCGTTCATTTTAACTTCGAACTTATGTTCTCGTTCTGTTCACTTCGTTCATTTTAACTTCGAACTTATGTTCTCGTTCTGTTCACTTCGTTCATTTTAACTTCGAACTTATGTTCTCGTTCTGTTCACTTCGTTCATTTTAACTTCGAACTTATGTTCTCGTTCTGTTCACTTCGTTCATTTTAACTTCGAACTTATGTTCTCGTTCTGTTCACTTCGTTCATTTTAACTTCGAACTTATGTTCTCGTTCTGTTCACTTCGTTCATTTTAACTTCGAACTTATGTTCTCGTTCTGTTCACTTCGTTCATTTTAACTTCGAACTTATGTTCTCGTTCTGTTCACTTCGTTCATTTTAACTTCGAACTTATGTTCTCGTTCTGTTCACTTCGTTCATTTTAACTTCGAACTTACGTTCTCGTTCTATTCACTTTGTTCATTTTATTCTCATAAATAGGAAGCTTCTTGTAATAATTTATTCTCTTACTTAATAATGTATACTGAAAAAAATTATATATTAGTGTATTATATAGTTAATGAAGATGAGTAAGTTTGTTTGTAAAGAATGTCAGGCATTATATGCGAAATGGACAGGAAAGTGTGATGCTTGTGGAGAGTGGAATACTATTTCAGAAAGCTCTACTGTTAATAGATCTGTTAATACGCTTGAATTGAATTCTTTGAGTGGAGATACTCTTCCTGTTGAAAGGTTTATTACTGGAATTTCTGAATTTGATTATGTTTGTGGTGGTGGAATTGTTCAAGGATCTGTAATTTTAATTGGAGGAGATCCTGGAATAGGGAAATCTACTTTACTATTGCAAATAAGTGAAACTTTCAAAAAAGGTGTTATTTATATTTCAGGTGAAGAATCTATAGATCAAATTAAAATCAGAGCAGATAGGATGAATTTAAAATTAAATCACTTGAAATGTGCGTATGGAACAAATCTTGATACAATATTATGCACACTTGATAAAGTTAAAGCTGGGATAGTAATGATTGACTCAATTCAAACAGTTTATGATGCTAATTCTGATACTGCTCCAGGAAGTGTTGCCCAAGTTAGATTGTGTGGAAATAAATTAATTCAATGGTCAAAAAATAATGGAATTCCTTTGATTATTATAAGTCATGTTAATAAAGATGGGATGATTGCTGGTCCAAAGGTGTTGGAGCATATGGTTGATACGGTTCTATATTTTGAAGGTTCAGATTCATTGAGAATTTTAAGATCTATTAAAAATAGGTTCGGACCTACTAATTCAATAGGTATATTTGAAATGAGAGACCGTGGATTAATGCCTGTTACTAATGCTTCAAAATCTTTCTTGAAAAATAGATCTATAATACATGGTTCATGTGTTTTTCCTGGAGTAGAAGGAAATAGGCCGCTATTAGTGGAAGTTCAATCTTTAATTTCAAATTCTTATTTGCAAAATCCTAGAAGGGCTGTAGTAGGTTGGGATGTTCAAAGGTTATCAATGATTTCTGCTGTTTTAGAAAATCAATGTAGAATTATTTTATCTGGGAAAGATATTTATTTGAATATTGTTGGTGGAATACGAGTTTTCGAACCTGCATCTGACTTAGCTATTGTTATATCATTGCTATCTTCTTGGTATAAAGTTGCTGTTCCTAATAGATGTATTGCATTTGGTGAAGTTGGTTTATCTGGAGAAATTAGACCTATATCTCATGTAGATAAAAGGTTGAAAGAAGCAGAAAAATTAGGTTTTTCTCAAGCATGTATTCCAAAAGGATGTGAGTTTTCTCATAAAATGAATGTAATTCAATTTTCTCATATAAAACAGGTCCAAGCTTGGTTAAGAGAAAATGCTGAAGAATCAAATAAATAATATTTTGATTTAGCTTAAAAGTATAAGAAATTTAGAAATAAAAACATTGAAAAAAATATTTAAAATATAAAAACAAATTATTATTAAAATAAAAGTTGAACTGAAAAAGTATTTATAATTAAAAATAAATTAATAAAAAGAATCTTTAAAAATGAAAATTAATAAAAAATATGATTTTAATTAATTAATATTTTCTTTAAATATGTTATTGTTATAATTATGTACAATTCTTTAGATTTAATAGTTTTAATAGTTTTGAGTTTTTTTTCTATATCTGGGTTGGTTAGGGGTTTTGTTTGGGAAGTTACAAAAATACTTTCTATGGGTTCTTCTTTAACTTTATCTATGCTAACTGCCTTTAAATTTGGCAAATTAGGGCATAAATTGGATAGATGGCTATATTTATTAACAACTATTGGATTTCCTATTGTTGTATTTTTTATAGTAGGATATTTTTTATTAAATATATCTTCTAAGTTATCATCTATTGTTAAAAAAAGTCATTTCAAAAGTTTAGATAGGTTTGTAGGGTTTATATTTGGATTTATAAAAGCATGCATAATAATTGTTGCAGTTATTATTATTGTTAGTAATGTTTATCCTGATTTTATAGTATTTACTAAGGATTCAAAAGTATATAATTTAATTAACTCTGATTATAAATTAATAATATATATAAAAAGCATGTTGATTAATTCTTATGAGTTTGTAAATCAATATTTGTCTAAATTATTTTCTTGATTTTACCTATAAAATTGTAATATTTTTTTTTATAACTCATTGATTAAATGTTACAATGTTTTCATGAACCCTGTTGCTTTTGAAATTTTTAATATTTCTATAAGATGGTATGGATTAGCATATTTATTTTCTTTTTTTATAATTGATTTTTTGATTAAAAAAAAGTTATCAGATATATATGATGTTAAAATTATAGATAAAATAATATCTTTTACATTTTTAGGAATGATTATAGGTGGAAGAATAGGGTATATGATAATATATGACACCCATAATATATTAAATTTTATTGAAATAATTTCTATTTGGAATGGTGGAATGGCAGCTTATGGAGGTTTTATAGGAGGAATAATATTCTTGTATTTCAAATGTAAAGAAATGAAAGTAGAGTTCAATGATTTCCTAGACTCAATTGCAAACTATATTCCAGTGGCTTTGTTTTTAGGGAGAATAGCTAATTTAATCAATGATGAAATACCTGGAAGAGTATTGTTTGGTTATGAGCACCCAGTAATTATATATAGCATATTGTTTGAAGGAGTATTTTTATTTATATTTCTTCATTTTAAAAATAAAACTGTTTTTTCAAAAATAAGTCATAGTAATTTATTTTTTATATTTTATGGACTTATAAGATTAATACTTGATTGTTTTAGAGATACAGAATCATCTATGTTCTTTAATATGACATATAGTCAATTATTTGCAATTTTATCAATTTTAATAGGGTTTTTCCGAAAATCATAATATAATTATTTTAGTGAAAAGTGTATAAACATATCAGTTTTCGAATTCCTTAGTTATAAAATCTTTTAAATTAATATTCATCATATTTAGTAGTGTCGTTTTTAGCTAATTATGTTAAGTATTTTTAATTCAGTGCAAAAGCATCATAATTGATATTTAAAACAGTCTTCTTAATTGATGTTTTTTTTTGCAATGTTAATAATTTTCAAATCATTCTTTATAGCTGATTTAGCTTCAATCTGTTGTATTAATATTTTAATCGCCTAAATGGCTATCATTCTTTTAGCATCTTAAATAAAGTATTTGTGCATAATTGAGATTGATATGTGTGACAATCAGCTATTTTATTATGTAGTTAATTGAAAAAAAATCTTATAAAATAGTTTTAATGATTTTTCTATAAGCTTAAAAAAAGGTAAAAAAAAAGAATAACTCGTTAAAGTTATTCTTGATTTGAAAAGCAATAATTTGCCTTTAAGTTATAATCTTATCCGTGAGAGATTAGATTTATGGTTAATAATTCAATCAGAGATTAAATTAATTGAGCTCTTACACCAAAGCTACCAGCGAAACCAAATCCACCTTTTGTTGTGAATTTACCTTCGTCAGTTTTTCCAAATGTATTGTCTTTTTTAAGCATTTTATCTGCACTTACTTCAGCAAAGATAGCAATTTTAGAGTTGAAATTGTAGTCAGCTCCCAAATGTCCACCAAAACCAAAGAAATGCTTTTTGTCTGCATCTAATGCTTTAAGAGCATGTTTATCTGTTGTGCTGATTTTTACATTTTTGTAAACTCCACCCAAGCTAGCATGAACTGAAACTTTATCATTCAAACAGTATTTTACTATTGGAGCTAAAGAAACTTTGAAGTTTGACTTTGAAGTGAATGTTGCTGCTTCTTTTTTGTCATTTTCTTCGTTAGATTTCTTGTCATTTCCAATGTCAGAAGAAATTCTTAATCCAAACATATTGTTGTAGAAAGCATGTGCGCTTACTCTACCAGCAAAATATCCAATTTTACCATTTTGCTTGAATTCTACTTTAATGTCTGCTTTGTTAATCTTTGTGATTTCCAAAGTTGACTTTTGTGCTACTGCACCTAATCCAATTGAAGCTGAAAAAGCTGATACTGAGTTAGAAACTGCGAATAATGCAATTAGCGCTAATGTTGATTTATTCATAATATTTATAATTCCCCTTTCATAAAGAACAAACTTATAATACAAAAAAAATCGTAATATGCAAAGAGCAAAATGAAGTTTTTTTCAATAAAAAGGTAACATTCGAATGATATTGTAGTTGTTTTTTTTTTAATCTAATGAAATTTAATAAAAAAGAAAAAATCATGTAATGTAATTGGCTTAAAATTGTTATTTATATTTTCAATTTAAGTGTAGTAAAAGTGATTATTTGATTTTTATTTATTATAGATATTCTTTTGATCTACTAATTCCATTTGTATATGTTGCTCATATCTTTTTTATCATCTTAAGTCATCATATTTTTTATAAAATATATTTGTTTGCAAGCTTTGTAGTTATTTTGTTTTAAAATCTATAAGTTAAATTTTTTGAATTGAGTCCAAAAGATCAGCAATTAGCCTAACTCCAAATCCTGTGGATTTTTTCACTCCTAATATAGAGTTTCGGGCAGTTCTAGCCACACCTGCAATATCTATATGTGCCCATTTTACATCATCATTTATAAATCTTTGTAAAAATTGAGCTGCTGTTATACTGCCAGCGCCAGATCCAGGTTTTTGTATATTACACATGTCTGCAATTTCAGTGTCCATTAATTCATCATATTTTTTGTGAAGTGGCAATTTGCATAGAGGCTCTATAATATTGTCTCCTGATTTTATTAGTTGATTTGATAATTCATTGTTGTTTGAGAATAACCCTCCATATACCTCTCCAAGAGCAACAACTATTGCTCCTGTAAGAGTTGCAAAATCTATAATTGTTTTTGCTTTGTATTCTGTTTGAGCTATATGAAGAGCATCTGCCAAAATCAACCTTCCTTCAGCATCAGTATTTAAAACCTCTATTGTTTTTCCTGATAAAGATGTTATTACATCGCCAGGTTTTAATGCATTTCCAGAAACAACGTTTTCTACACATGGAATTATTCCAATCAAATTGTGTTCTAAATTTTGCTCAGATGCATATTTCATAATCCCAAGTACAGTTGCTGCTCCAGCCATATCACATTTCATATCTTCCATGCTTTTAGGTGGTTTTAATGATAATCCTCCTGAATCAAATGTAACTCCTTTTCCTACGAGAGCGATTGGATCTCTTGAGTCTTTATTCCCATTCCATTCACATACGATAAGCAAAGAAGGTTCTGAGCTTGCCTTTCCCACTTCCCAAATTCCACCTGATTTCATTTCTTTTACTGTGCATTTTAATCCTGGAATGTTTTTGGATATATCAGCCAATATTGAAGGAGTAAGAAGGTTTGGTGGCCTTTCTACTAAAGACCTAGTAAAAGACATGGAGTCTATTAGACTTTTTATTTTTGCAAAATCATCTTTCATGTCAAAATTTGTTAGTATATGTAAGTTTAAATTTTTAATCTCTTTTTTATTAGATTTATGTCCTTCATATTTCCAATTTCCAATAAGAATTCCCTCATATAATTGAGTTATTTCATTTTTTTTCATTGAATTGCAATCAATAGATAAATCAACTTCATTGGATAAATATTTTCCAATTTCAACTCCAATTAATAAATAGCTTTTTTCTTTAGTGTTGAAATGTATTGATAATTTATTTTCTGTATTTTGAATTTTTTCAAAACTATTTTTACTTGAATTTATTATTTTAAGAGTGGTTTTTAAGCTATATGTTTCAGAAAAAGTTATGCTTATATTATTCATCTTGATGATTCCTCAGCAAGTTGATTGATATGAGATGTAATGTTTTTATTTATATTTCTTCTATTTCCAATTTTATTTGCTAACTCACCTTTTAAGTGTAATAATTTGAAATATAATTTTACAGCATTTTTATAAGTTTCAATTGTTTTGCTACATGCAAAAGAAACGTTATTTTCAGCATATATTACATCATCAATAAATACTTTTCTTTTGTTTTGTAACTCAATATCATTTTGAAACATTAAATTTTTAGATCTTAATGCTTCTTCATGATGTGTAAGAGACTTTTGATGCATTTCTAGCTCTCTTTGACTGTTTTGTAAATTAGAAAAAATTTCATATCCATTTGCAATTGTTTTTCTAACATCGTCTAAATATTTGAATCTAGCTGCTTTTATAGTTTTACTTCCTTCCATCATTGTTGCAATAGTGTCGAGTCCAATATGATGTTCTAGAGAAATATTTACAGATTTATTCCATTTATTATTTGTGAAATTTTTAGGACTTTTTTCTGCTGAAACTGAAATGTTTATATTTGGAAGACCTACCATTAATTTAGATGATCCTTGAGCCATGCTATGTCTTTTTATGTGATATAAATTTAATAGTGTAGGAGATTTTTTTAATATTTGTAATTTGTTGCTATTCCAATTTCCATAATTTGGTATTTGACCTATTTTATCTGGCATTTTATGAGCTTTGAATTCCATTAATTTATGTCTTAAAACTTTTTCTTTATTTTGTGCTACAAATAATTCTGTTTCAGATGTTGATAAATTAGCTTCAGCTGAGTGTAAATCAGCTTTGGTCATAGTTCCAGTTTGAATTCTAGCTTTAACCTGTTTTAGTAAATTTTTTCTAGAGCTAGTTATTCTTAAATTTAACTTCACGATTGCTTTTTGAGCTATCCATTCTACTAAATTTTCTATTAATTCTTCTAAGCAAAATTTAGACCATTCATTCCAATATTCTTCTAAATCAACTTTAGACTTTATACCAGCAGAAAAAATATCACCAATTGAAGTTGATTTTAAACTTAATAAATTAAGAGAAACTTTTTTATAATCCCAAGAGTTTTTAAATTTATTTTTTTCAGAAATATTTCCAACCTTGTATAAGTGGTTTTTGTTTAAAGTAGAGTTTATTGAAGGTAAATAAGATACTATTTTAGCTGTATTATTTGATTTAGCAGCGCTCAATCTATGTCTTATATATTTTGTATAATTGTTTGATTTTACAACTTCAGCTACCCAATTTTCAATTTCAGTAATAGATCCGTTAATAATATAATTTAACTCTATATTTTTATGTTTTATGTTTTTTTGTGATTTATCTGCTTGAAGAGAAAATGCAAATAAAGCAAATGGAAGGTATTTTTTTAACATAACGATTTTTATCACAATTTGCTAATTAGTGCTATCTTGCTTTGTTAATGATTTGATACATAATGCTATAATTAAAAGAACAAAAATTTCACCTAAAGTGTCTAAAAATCTATAAAATACAACGATATCATTAACACTAATGTTTTTTGCATAAATAATTCCTTGAGATGTTTTGAACCCAGAGTATAAAAAAACAGTTAATAGAAATGATATAAAAAGATTGATTTTTTTTATAGGTGATTTTTCAAATTCAAATTTAGATTTGACTATTAAGTAAGTTAAAACTATATCTGCTAAAATATTTGTGACCACAATATCAATTCCGCCATGTTTCATATAAAGATTTGAGACGCATATACTAATTAAATTTAATCCTGCAATAATTGTTATTTTTGTTTGATATAGCAATAATAAGCATCCCATTAAAATAATTAATAGAAACATGTAATCTATTTCAAAAACAGGAATCATATATCTCTTATTGATTAAATTTTGTATTCCGAAATTAGATATTAAAATTGCCAAATATATATATATAAACTTGATGTTTTTAGAAATAGATATGTACTTTAATGCTGAGTATATGCTTTCTGCTATATTAATATTAAATTTTGGCAATGGAATATAAATCAACAATGATGCTAGGCAAACAATGAAAAAATATATTATGGTTTGAAATGAAATGAAGTATGGTAGTAAAAATATTATACATGGAAAAAATAATATATGTTGCATATAGAATTTAGTGATTTTTATATATTTAAATCTATAAAAAAGCTTAATTAATATCATAAAATTTATACTCTTAACTATAGTCCATATAATATTTGATTTATCATAAAAAGTATTTGCATAAAATCCAGGAATGCTGCACATAGGAACTGATATTATAAAAAGAACTATTATAATGCTATAAGGCATTTCTTTGATTTTGTTTATTGAATACGTTTGAGATGTTTTTTTTATATAATCGCAAATAATAAATAAAATAGGCTTATAAATAGCATGAATAAGTATTACATAGTTAATGTAGTAAGAATTTTGTAGAAAAACTACTATGCATGCAGATATATATACCTGTGAAGTAATAGCTACTAAAGTTTTTAAATTATTAGTTTTGGATTGAAAGTAAGATATTATAGATGTCAAACTGCATGATCCAATCAAAATATATTTAAACAGTTGATTGTTTATTGGAGAGCTTTTTAATTGAAACAACAAATAAATTCCAAAAACAACAACAGTAGATGAGTGCAAATAAGCGCTAACAAGTGAAGATGATTTTTGAGTTAATGTTAGCCAAGAAAATGGAAATTGAGATGATTTTGATAAGATTGTAATAGCAAGAGAGATGCTTAAATGAATGATTTGTATTCTATTAAAGCATTCATTACCAATGTCAGACCAGTAAATGCACTTTGTTAACAAAATACATATTGCCCACGTGAATGCCAATCCACCAATAATATTGTTTATTAATATAACTTTTATTTCATTTGCATTGTTTTTTGTTTTTAATAAAAAATATGAAACCCATGTTAAACATTCCCATAAAATGAATGATATTAATATTGTTTTGCTGCAAAAAAACAAAAATGATACTATTCCAAAAAAGCAAAATGTTGCTGAATTAAAGTCTTTGTTTTTAATCCATGTTTTATAAATTATTATTTGAATACCAAAAAGAGGTAAAAATGAAAAGAAATTAATATTGAAATTATTTTGAATTATTTCAAATAAATTCACTTAAGTAACCGTATTTGTTTGTGATTGTATATTAAAAATGATAAAAGAAGTGGAATGATCATAAGATAAACCCAGTTTGTTACATATGATGTTATTAAAGATGCAATGAACATGCTTAAATTATAAGCTAAAACAGTTGCAAAAATTGATTTTTTGCAATGTGATATTAAGTTTTTCAAACCGTAGTGCATTCCAAATGCAATGCTTATTTGGATGAAAAGCATTAACAATATAACTCCAAATTTACTAATCATTGACAATGGAACCAAAATACACCAAGTTATAATGAAAATTTTATGAGTTAAGTTTACATGCTTAATATTTATTTCATTGTTTTTTGAAACTATATCCATTATTTTTCCTATTAACATTACAAAAATGATTGATAAGAATAAAATAAACAGCTTGCATTTATATAAGAAATACATATTTTCATATCCATTTTGATTGAAAAATTGAGGCAAATATAAATAGATTATAATTAAAGAAGCTGGAAATAAAAGATTTTTTACTGATTTAATTATTGGTTGTATTTGGTATTTTAAGTCATACATATTGTGTGAACTGCTAATAAAATTCTTTTTGTTGTCATAGTTTCTGTATTTAAATACTACAATTCCTATTATTCCAGAAATCATAAAAGGAATTCGCCAATAAAAAGTTAAAATTTGCTCTTTAGTTAAAAAATATAATAATAAAACAGAAGAAATATTTGCCAAAATAGATCCAGCAGTCGCGCTAGATATTACAACCCCTATTTTTGATGAGCTTTTATTTTTTTCAATGCCTTCTTGTTCATTGGAATCTGCAGTCATGCTAACAGCAGAAGGGAATTCAACTGCATATGACAAGCTCTGTATAAACCTAAGAAATACAAACATAAAAGTTGCTAGCTTTCCTATTGAGTTATAAGTTGGCAAAATAGAAATTAATAAAGTAGATAAAGACATAATCAATATAGATAGTCTAAAAATTTTTTCTTTTTCAAATCGTATTATTCCTATAAGCAAACTTCCTAGAAATCTTGAAGCATATCCTAAAGAAAATATGTATAAAAAGCTATATGAATTATTTGGAAAAAACAAATAAGAAATAAAATATGATAGCTCCATAAACAAAATATAATCATAATATTCAAGAAGAGTTCCAAGAGAAGTTAAAATTAATTTTTTCATAAAAAACCACAGGCGTTGTAGGAATCGAACCTACGACAATCTGATTAAGAGTCAGATGCTCTACCGACTGAGCTAAACGCCCCCTGAATAAATTTCTAACATAATTCCATTATAATTAAAAGATTGACTATTTATTGCAAAGATTGTTATTTTAAAGTTATAGAGTGTATAGCTCAGTGGTAGAGCACTATGTTGACATCGTAGGGGTCATAGGTTCAAGTCCTATTATGCTCATTTAAAATTAGAACATATTTTAGATAATAACCCTTCTCTTAAACCTGCATTTGATAATATTAAAACATCTATATTAATAAGATTAAATAATTTTTGCATAAACATAGAACTTCCTTTTGTTGAAAGATTTTTATGTGTTATATGGTCGCTATTGTCTATATTAGTTATTATTTCTTTGAAAAATTGCTTGCTTTGTTTTGTAGGTATTATTTTTCCATGAATTGTCCGGATATCCATATCGTTTAAATTATACATATGATTTGCTAAAGTGCTCATAATGCTAGATTTAGCTATTATTATAGGGAAGCTATCTCCGTATCTCATACACCTTTTTCCAAATTGTTTAATGATATTTTCTGTATCATTATCTAATATTTTTTGTATGTCATTTTCAATAAACCTTAGAACTCCAATAGGTAGAGAAATCCATTCTTTTATATACAAAGAATTATTATGTTTCATTGCTAATCCTATTTCAGTGCTACATCCTCCCATGTCTATTACATAGCAGTATTTACAAGGCATAATTTCAAGACACCCCATAGAAGATAAATATATTTCTTCATCAGGATCAATAACTCTAAAAGTTAATCCAGTTTCTCTTTTAATTCTATCTAATAATTCAAATTTGTTTGAAGCTAATCTGCAAGCTGCAGTAACAACACATTCTATGTGTTTTACATTATATTGATTAGCAATTTGTGTGCATTTGTTAAGAAAGGTAATGGTTTTTTTTATAGATTCTTCTTGTATAAAACCTGTTTGATAAACTTTATCACCTAATTTTACAACATTAGCTATTGATTTTAGTATAGAGAAATTTGAACTTTTATTTTTGTTGCTAAATCCTATCAACATTCTACATAAATTAGATCCAAGATCTATGCATGCTGATTTATTATTGTTACTAAATCTCATTATACTTCATATGATATCATATTTATTGTTTTTCTTGTAAAAGATTAAGATTTATTTTAAATTTTAGGAATCTAAAATTTACCACATTATTTTACACTGTTTTATGTGGAGATATGAAAATGATCATTTTAGATTTTAAATTTTATAAAAATTACAAAATTTTAATTACTATTAATTCAAACAAATATGCAGTTAAGAGAAAATACGTTAAAAGAAAAACATCTTCCATGAATAAATAATATATGCTAAAAACACTTAATGAGATTTTCTGCAAAAGCATTTAGTTTATTAGAAATTAGTTTTGTACTTATGATTATAGGTATATTTCTTTTTGGTGGACTAAAAGGATGGGATTTAGTTCAAAAAGCTAGATTATATAGACTTGTTGGTGATCTAAATATGTATCGTGATGCTGTTTTAACGTTTAAAGATGAATATGGAGATTATCCAGGAAGTTTTGATAGGCCTGTTTTTGATGTATCAGGAGATGGATCTGGAATATTAAATGGAAGCAGTTTTGATGAAAATAGTAATGCAGCTAAATTTTGGATTCATTTAAAACAATCTAGATTAGCTTTTGTTCCTAATAATGGTCCTCCCAAGACTCCATTAGGTGGATTTTATACTGTTTGTAGCCTTAATAATGCAAATTATATTTTGGTTGGTTCAAGAGTGGAAAATAGTGAGAATGCTTTAGGTGGAGTTTTAACTCCTCATCAAGTTAGTATAATAAAAGATAAATTTAATGAAGATGATTTTATTATCAAAAATGCTGAAAATTCTAGAGAGGAATGCATTACAGCAGGTGAGATAAACAACAGAAACAAATCTGCATGTTGTGTGATATATTTAAAAATACTATGAAAACAAAGCTTAAAGCTTTTTCATTATTAGAAGTTTCAATTGTATTAATAGTTTTCGGAATGATGTCTAGTCTTTTTGTTAAATCATTTTCTACTTTTACAAGATTACAAAAAAATAAAATAACAGAACAAAATATAGAAAAGATTTATTCAGCATTAGGTATTTTTGCTGCTAACATGGGATATTTGCCATTTCCTCATGTTATATCTAATAAAAATATATGTCCTGTTTTTGGAATAGAATCAACTCCTATAAGTGATAATGATATTATATTAGAATCAGAATCATCTGCAATTAAAGAAAGACAAGTGGGGATTGTTCCATTTTTAACTTTAGGATTAGATGAAAATGATGTAAAAGATGGAAATGGAAATTATTTTACTTATTCTATTAATATTGTTTTAGGAAGAAGAAGAAATCACCTTTATTTGCCTTATGAAGATGCTAGAATTAAATTTGAAATTGAATTTGAGCCAGAAGGACCTCATGAAAATAATGATGATTTTTTTAAATTATATAATTATCGATCAAAAAAAGTTGATTATGTGAGAAAAGCATGTGGATTTTGTTCTTCTAGATACTATAGTGATGATTTTTCTAACTTAAAAAAAATAACCAATTCTGTAGTTAATAAACATCAAGGATATGTTTTTCAACGAGCTCCAAGAGAAAAATTAAAATACTATGCTGGATTAGCAGATTTATCATGTTGGGTAAATAATTTGACAGTTTTTGATAGAAATGGTTCGAATGTTTCCAAACAAATTAAAAAAAATATATATAGAGTTGCTGTAGATAAATTTGCTCAAGTACAAGAGGGTAAATGGAGTGACTATTATGACAATAAACATATACCATTTACTGATTTAGAAGCTTATAAAATATGTGATACTGTAGCAGTTGTTTTGGTGAGTCATGGAAAAAATGGTGGAAGTTTTCTAAAATCAGGAAGAAAAATTCCTCTGAATAAAAAAGCTTTAAAATCTAATTCTAAAATAAGCAATGATAATAACAGTCCTATTTTTTATCAATCAGATAATAATAATCCTCAATCATTTGATGATAAAGTATTTTTTATTTCTAAATTTTCACTTGCTTCTTTATATGGTAATTTTTTATGTCAATCTTATAGCTTTTGGAAAGTTAATAAGTATTCATGGACAGCAAATCACGTTTCATATGCGCATATTGATGAAATACATAATGTAGGACAATCTTTGAAAAGAGAAATATTACGTGACAATAGAACTAAATTTATTGTAGATGATGATAAAGGTAGATATTTAGTGGAAAAATTAGATGGTTAAATATGGTTCAATATAATTATAAAAAATTTATTGATTACGCAATAAATATAGCTCAATCTGCTTCAGATGAAGTTCCTGTAGGATGTGTTGTAGTTTTCCAAAATAATATTATTGCAGAAAGCTCAAATCGTATAGAAAGTGAAAAAAACACATTATATCATGCAGAAATATTAGCTATTAATATGGCAATGAAACATTTAAAAAGTAAATTTCTTTTGGATTGTATTTTGTTTTGCACTTTAGAGCCTTGTAAAATGTGCATGGAAGCAATTTATCTTGCTAGAATTAAGCAAGTAGTATTTGGAGCATATGGAACAAAGATTAATACAAATGAAAATACAGAAATAATTGGAGGGGTTCAGGAATTCAAATGTCAAAAAATGCTGAAAACTTTCTTTGAAAAAAAAAGAGAAAAGTAAAATTAATTTAATTAAAATGATAAAATAGATTAATTATAGATAAAATTGACAAAAACTTAAGTATATTGCTCTTAAATTAAATAAGAGAGGTTTGAAAATGACAGAAAGTATTCAGAAATCATTATTAAGAATTAGGCCTCCTCGTGTGCGTATAACTTATGATGTTGAGTTAGGTGGGGCAATTCAAAAGAAAGAACTACCATTTGTATTAGGAATAATTTCAAATTTATATGGACAACAAGAGGAGCGTATAGATTTGAAAGATAGAAAATTCATTACAATTGATAGAGATAATTTTTCAGATGTAATGCAATCTATTGCGCCTAAGTTAACTTTATCAATAAAAGATTCTTTAAATGAGCAACCAGATGAATCTGAGAAAAATAAAGATGAGAAAAAAGATAAAAAATCTAAAGGTTCAACAGAAGAAGCTAAAATTAGCTTAGAATTGCTGTTTAATAACATTGAAGATTTTCATCCATCATCTATTGTTAAAAATATTCCAGAGTTAAATGTTTTATTTGAAGACCGTACTGATTTAATAGATTTATCTACAAAATTAGATGCAAGTCATGATTTAAATGATATGTTATGTGCTGCTATATCTGATCCAGGAATTTCATCTAAAATTTCTGCTGAATCAAAAGATATTACTAAGTCATGTACAGAAATTGATAAAATTATAAAAGAAAGCAAATTAATAGAAGAAGTAGAAGAAGTAGAAGAAGTAGAAGAAAAATCGGATAAAGAAAGCAAAAAATCTGAAAAATCAGATAATGATGAAATCATGAAATATAGAAAAATGATTGCATCTATGTTTAATAATTTATCTGAAATTGAAGGTGAAATATCAAATTGTTATCCATATATGATGGATCAAATTGCAAAATTAGATGAAAAAATTTCCTCTCAGTTAGATGAAATACTTCATAATAAAGAATTTCAAGCTTTAGAAGCTGCTTGGAGAGGTCTTCATTATGCTGTAATGAATTCTGAAACTGGTGAAATGCTAAAAATTAAGCTTTTGGTAGCAACTAGAGATGAAATTCAAGATGACTTAGAACATGCTATAGAGTTTGACCAAAGTAAATTATTTAAGAAAATTTACGAAGAAGAATTTGGTACATTAGGTGGGTCTCCATATTCATGTTTGTTAGGGGATTTTTACATTGGAAGAAGTCCAAATGATGTTAGTTTTATTAGAAAAATAAGCCAAGTTGCTGCTGCATCTCATGCTCCTTTCTTAGCTGCTGCTACTGCAGATATGTTTGATTTGAAAGAATTTACAGATCTTCATGTTCCAAGAGACTTAAAGAAAATTTTTGAAAACTCTGAGTTAGCAGCATGGAATAGTTTCCGTGAAACAGAAGATTCAAGGTATGTTAACTTATTTTTGCCTAAAATTCTTGTAAGGCTTCCTTATGGAGAAAAAACAGTTCCAGTAAAAGAATTTAATTACAATGAGTCTGTTGATGGAATGGATAATTCTAAATTCTGTTGGGGTAATCCTGCATATGCAATGGCAGTAAGAATTACTTCTGCATTTTCAAAATATGGATGGACAGCTGCAATTAGAGGTGTAGAAGGAGGAGGGTTAGTTGAAAATCTTCCTGCTTATACATTTAAAACACCTTATGGTGATATGGCATTAAAGTGTCCTACTGAAGTAATGATTACAGATCGTAGAGAAAAAGAATTAAGTGATTTAGGATTTATAGCTCTTTGTCATAACAAAAATACTGATAAAGCTGTGTTTTTTGGAGCACAAAGCACTCAAAAACCTAGAAAATATAATACACCAGAAGCAACATCTAATGCTGCATTGTCTGCAAGAATGACTTATATGTTGAATATTTCTAGGTTTGCACATTATGTGAAAATGCTTATGAGAGATAAAATTGGATCATTTGTATCTGCAAAAGATATTCAACGTTATCTAAATAACTGGATTGCAGATTATGTATTTTTGTCAGATGAAGGTGGGCAAGATGTGAAATCTTCATACCCATTAAGAGAAGCAGAAATACAAGTTATTGCTAATGAAGAAGATCCAGGGTCATATAAAGCAGTAATGTTTTTGAGACCTCATTTTCAATTAGAAGAATTAGAAGTTTCATTGCGATTAGTGGCAAAATTGCCACCGCAGGAATAAGGAGTAAATAATGACAGACTATACAATTTTAAATGATAAAGACTTAAACATTGTTCATGATACGGAGCAAACTTCTGGTTCTGATTTATTGATTAAAATAGATAAGTATACCAATAGTGATGTAGATGGTTTTGAAAGTTATTCTATATTAAAAAAAGCAAATGAATCTTTTACTAATAATGTTCATAAAGAAGCTCAAAAACAAGGAGCTACTGCGGGTGGAACAGTTAGTTCTGGTTTTATTGAAGTATATTTAGCCCATGGAAAAGAAGCAGTTGAAATTGAAAAAAAAGGATTGGGTTCTGAAGGAATCAAACAAATTGAAATTTGCAAAACCATTGTAATCAATGAAAAACGTAAACCAATATTTAATATTTATTATAGAATGTGTAATATTGTTCATTTTACATATAATTTTGGAGCATATCAGTTTTTAAAATTTTCATGTCAAGATAGAACATTTAAATATTCCCAAATTAATCAAAAGGGAGAAGATAAAGGTAAGTATTCTTACACATATTCTATTAAGAGTGGATCTGTTAAAGACTGATGGTATTTAAATAAAACATTAGTGTGAAAATAAGTTTAATAAGGCTTTTGATTATAAATAATACTGTGTTACCGAAGTAATTACCAAAAATGGGTTATCCTATTAATAATTCTTCATAAGCATTAAAGATCCATTTTTCTTCATTGATGAATTTTTTTATTGAATTAATTATAACAGGGCCAAGGCTTTTAATTTCTATTTCATTTTTAGAGAATGTTTTTATGAAATTTTCAAAACTTTCACAGTTATCTGAAATAGTTTTTGCATTTCCATATCCTACATTAGGAATACATAATGCATATATAAACTTATGTAATGAAATTTTTCTATTTTCTTCTATCTTTTCATATATGTTTTTTGCAACTTTGGACCCAAGCAATGATTTTATTTGGTAATCATTTTTCAAGACTAGGTCTTTTATTTTGAAAATATCTACTGGTTTTTGAAGTATTTTTGCATCAAATAGTTTTTCAATATTTTTATTTCCTAAACCGCTAATATTCATAGCTTTTCTTGATATGAAATGTTCAATTCTTAAAATTGCTTGAGATTTGCAATTCCATTGGTTAGTACATTTCATACTTACACTTTCCCAAATTAATTTCGAAGAGCAAGAAGGGCATATTTCGGTATCATCTTGTGGTGAATTTACGTTTTTACTTGATGAGATTTTTTCTAAAATATAAGGTATAACATCACCAGCTCTTGCAAGTATAATTTCATCTCCTATTTTGTAATTTTTATTTTTCAATTCTTGCATATTATGCATTGAAACTTTTTGAATTCTAACCCCATCTATTTCAATTGGATCAACTATAGCAACCGGAGTGATTGATCCAAATTTTCCAACTTGCATTTCAATATTTTCAATAAATGTTTTTGAATTTTTTGGAGGAAATTTGGCTGCAAATGCGTATTTAGGAGCTGTTCTATGCGCTCCTAATTTTTCACAAATATCTAAGTTGTTAATTTTTAATACAATTCCATCTATTGGGTATTCTATTTTTTCTCTATTAATTCTGTTGAAAATTTCTGCTGATTCATTTTCAGATTTACTTAAGTAATATTTTGGAGTTTTAAATCCATTATTATTTAAAAATTTAATTCCACTTTCATAAGAATCAAAATCTGAACTTATAAATCCATGGGCTATAAATTTAAGCTTATGAGCAGCTATAAAATCAAGAGATTTATTTCTCAATATTCCTGCAGTTGCATTTCTAGGACTTTTAAATTCAGATGTTTTTTCAAAATCTACAAATGACATATATATTTCTCCTCGAACTTCAAAATCATTTTCAGAAATATTTTTTGGTATTCCATCAATATATTCAGACTGTTTGGTTATATCGATTCCACTTGCTCCATCTCCTCTTGTAAGAACATATTCAAGGTTTCCATCTTTATAACGAATTGAGGCTGCTATCCCATCTATTTTGTGTTCTAAAATCATAGTGGGAACTTTTTTAATTGCATTGTGAATTTTTTGATAAAATTTTGATATAGAGTCAGTTCCATATCCATGATCAAGAGATAACATTGGATGTTTATGTGGAACTGTTTCTTCTTCCACTTCTCCTATCACATCTAAAGGACTGTTTTTTTGCTTTCCTATAATATTTTCAATGTCTTTTAATTTGGACTTTAATGCATCATAAGATGAGTCTTCAATAAGAGCTTGCCCGTAAGAATATTTTTTATCGTAAATTTTTATTTTTTTTGCTATATCTTTCCATTCTTTTTTTAACTCTATTATATTAACCTCATTGTTAATTTCTTTTTTCAAACTTGCTCCCTTAATTTTGTAGCATTATTATGCCATGTAGATGATTTGAATTTTATTGACAATGCTTTTATACATTGATTTTTATCTTGAATTAACTTTAAATGATTGAAAATTTCTGCACATCTAAAATATGCTTCTGGAGTAAAATTGCTATTAGGGTACTCTTTTATTATTTTACCATAATATTTTAAAGAAACTAAATATGCTCCTCGTTTAGAATATAATAGTCCTTTGTTTAAGTTATCGTATGCTAATATATTGATGCATTTTTGACGAATTTCTTTGTATTTAGAAGATTTGTTTTTAGATAAACTTAATATTAATGGAAGGTCTTTATTTTCTCTTTCTGGCCTTTTTAATAAAGCTGCATAAGATTTTATTAAAATATCATCTACATTGTGCTTTTCACTATATTGATAATCTAATTCTTTGAGCAATTCTGTTGTTTCTATAGCTTTTATATAATTTTTGCTTAAAAAGAATGATTTTGTTGCAAGAAGTAATGCGTTTTTTAATTTTGGGGAAGCTGGATACATTTCTTCAATTTGTAAAAAAGTTTTAGCTGCAGCAGAATACTGTGATTGCTTGAATAAATTGTTTGCTTTTATCCAAATTTTTTCTTCAGAATTTCCGAAAACAAAACAAAACAATAGCGGAATAAATTTAATAATATTCATATATAATTTTTATCATATAAAATGCAAAATATATATTCTTTTTTATAAATCACACTTATTGCTTCCTTTATTAAGCCAGGTAGAATATGCTAATATGCTCTTATTTCCTAGTTCTAATTTTGGCTTCACATCATAATTTAAATTAACATAGATAGAAAAATGCAAATTGAATGGAATGTATGAATTTATTAATAGTTCTAAATCTTTTCTCATAATTTGTTTTGGAAGTAGCCTATTATAAAGTTCTTGAGATGTGGTTTGAATAATAATTTTAATTCCATAAGTTGTGTGCCAAAATTTTTTTCCTAAAAACTTTCGTCCTAAATTTGGCATGCTACAATCAGATTTTAATGTTGAGCAGTCAGATTGGCTGATTTTTATCCATTTTCCTATAAACTGATTACAAGATACTTTTGCATTTTTTAAAAACATTTCAAGCATACACTTTAGTTTTTGAGGAGTTCGCTGAGACCAAAACATAATTGGAAATAATGTAGATGCATTTTTGGTGATTTGATATTTATTATTTAGCTTGCCTATTCCTATAGAGTTTATTATTTTTCCTAAATTTGTATTATATAAGTTTGTGTTGGAAAAGCAAAAAGATGATTTTCTCTTCATTAAGTAAGTGTTTTTAATTATTTTATGATTAAATACATTTAAAAAATCTTCTAAAGCATGATCTTTTTCTCTTTTTCTATCTATTGCCATATTAATGTAATGTATTGGTAGAGCTCCTTGGATACCTAACAAACTAATGCTATTAATAGATATTTCATACATATTGTTTGTTTTGACTATAGAATGAATATCACTATGAGATGCACTCATATCAACAATTCCTTTAAATTTATACTTAATATTATTTTTGTGGTATATTTGATCAATTAAAAAAATAAATTGGTGCAATGAAAATTTCCATGGAGATTTATATAATGTGTTGGTTAAGTTCATTTTAACGAGCTCATACTTTTCCATATTTTTTTATTTGAAAGTGAATATAAATTAACATCTACTAAAGTATTAAAAGGTGTGCACTGTGATAATATATGGCTTAATAACATTCCTAATAGGAAAATTTCTGGAGTATAGTTGTCTAATGTTAAATCGAAAATGATTTTAGGAACTGATCCTTCCCATGGTGTGTTAGGGTGTCTTCCTATAGATTGATGAAAATCTAACTTTATAATAGATTTACTATGTTGTTTTATATTTTTTCTTAAATTATAAATTTCTAATATTTTTTGTAATGTTTGAATATTTTTATTATTAAGAGATAAATCTATATGGTTCAAAGCTAAATTTGAAATTATATTCCATTGATTTTTCCCCATTTGCTCTGTATTTATAGAGCTTGTTGGTTGTGTTATATTTAAACAAGATATTCCATCTATTTTTTTTACTTGAAAATCGCTATTAACTTTTACTAAAGAAGCTTGAGATCTATTTGTGCATGTTATATCTGCATATATTGTTTGATTTTTCAAATCTAAAACATTCATGCTTGGATCTACAAATGATATATACATATGAGATCCTCCTATTTTAGATTTTTCTCTCATTGAATACCAATATTTATCAAAATTAATATCATAATTATAAAATCCAAAATAAGGGTTATATTCTAATTTATTGTCTTTTTGATTTGGATCATATTGAAAAACACTGTTAATGCTATGTATTTCAAAATTTTCTTCATTGCTATTTGCAAGTAATTTATATTTTTCTGATTGATAATTTAAAGTTAATGGTTCTGATGTTTTGTTAAATAAGTTAATAGCAGGAGTGCAATTTGTTTCTAATATGTTTTGATGCAAATGCATTATTTTGGGATTTGTATTAGGGCTTAATGGAATTAATAATTTATGCTCTCCTTCATTGAATTTGAAATCATTAAATTCAAATCTAATGAAAAAAAACTTCTCTGGAAAACAGCTGTATTCTAAAAGAACTCTGTGTATATCATTGCAATATTGAGGGTTATTAAATAAATTTTCATTTTCATTAAATCCTTTGGGATATACATATCCAATAGGAGAATTCTGAACAAGCTCATTTTTTAAATTTGATAGAAAAATAGGAGTTGGCTTGAAGGGGTAATATGCAAGAATATTTTCATATAAAGATAAAGAGGAAAAAAAGTCAGAGTTAATAAATAGATTAACTTTTTGATTTGCTTTTAGGTTTTTCACTTTTAAAGAAAGAGCAAAATCATGATCCATTTTTAAATTTGTTTGATCTTCTTTAACATAGCTAGTTTTTGTTATTTCTAAGTTTGTAAGTTTTAAATCATAAGATGTTGAAAATGTACACTGATGATTATTTGAATTTTTTGTTGTTATCTGTGTTGATTTAGGAATAGTAATTTCTTTGAAATGAGTAATTTTCTTTATTTTATCAAATTTTACTATGGTGCAAGAAGGAATTGGAGATGTGAATTGTGGATATAAAGCATTAAGTAAGTGATAGCTCATATCAGACATTTGATCATCTATTTGATATTGCAATCTAGCATCAAAAAATGCGAAAGCTTCTAAAATTCTTTTTACATGAGGGTCAGATATTTTATTTGATGAAAAATTCAATTCTTTTGCAATAGATGGATATTTTTGACCAAACTCCTCTCCCTCTTGAAGCAAATAGCTCATTGAATTTCTGAAATATGAAAATAAATTCTGTAAATCAGGTTGTTGCATGTGAAATGAATATAATATTAGTGTTAAAAAAATATGAATAAAATAGTCAATTTGTTTTTATAAGATTTATTGTTAGATTTTGAAATGTATAATAATATAATTCATGGACAATTATTCAGTTGTATTCCCAGGTCAGGGTGCTCAAAAGCAAGGAATGGGAACAGATTTATTTGAAATAAGTGAAGATATTTTCTTCAAAGCAGAAAAAGTTTATCCAGATATAAAATCTATATTAGGAAAAACCAATGAGGAGCTCAGTGACACAATATTATCTCAGCCCGCTTTGTTTGTTGTTTCATCTGCAATATGGTTTGCTTTGAAAGGTGATTTGAAGCCATCTTTTCTAGCTGGGCACTCTGTAGGTGAATATGTAGCATGCTATGCTTCTGGATGCATAAAATTTGAAGATGCTTTAAAATTAATAAAAGTTCGATCACGATTGATGAGTCAGTCTTCTGGGACAATGTTTGCTTGCTTAGGAAGCTTTGAAGATGTAGATAAATTTGTAAAGTATATAATCCAAATCACAGGAGCTGTATGCGAAATTGCAAACTATAATCATGATTCTCAAATTGTGATTAGTTGTGATGAATCAGCTGTTAATGAGATAAATCAATCTTATAAAAGTTTTAATATTAAAAGATGTATTCAACTTAAAGTTAGTGGAGGTTTCCATTCGTCTTTGGTCTCTAATGTTAAAGAAGAATTGGAATCTGAAATTGAAAAAATAGAATTCAAAAATGCTGAAATTCCTATAATTTGCAATAAAACAGGAATTGCAACAAGTGATGCTGAAATTATAAAAAATAATTTAATTAATCATGTTATTAGTGGTGTTCAATGGAAAAAAACAATGGATTATATGAAAAATCAAAATGTAAATATAGTGATTGAATTAGGTTCTGGTAATGTTTTATCTAAATTAGCAGAAAAATCTAATATGAGCTCCATGACTATAAATAATATTAATGATATAGTAGAGCTGAAAAAGGAGTTGTAATGTTTGATTTAAATGGAAAAACTGCATTGATTACCGGAGCTACTGGTGGAATTGGTTCTGAGATTGCAAAAGTATTTGTGAATCATGGAGCAAAAGTATTTATTACAGGGATGGAAGAAAGCAAGCTTCAATCATTAAGTAATGAATTATCTGATGGTTGTATTGGATATTGCATAGCTGATTTATCTAAATCTGAAGAAGTTCAAAAATTATATAACTCTGCTATTGAAAAAATGAATCAGATAGACATTTTAGTAAATTCATCTGGAATCACAAGAGATAAATTGTTTATGAGAGTAACTGATGAAGACTGGGCTTTGCATATGAAAATAAATCTTGATTCAGTTTGGAAGCTATCTCAGCTATCTTTAAAAGGGATGATTTCTAAAAGATATGGAAGGGTGATCACTCTTTCTTCTATAGTTGGATGTATGGGAAATGCAGGTCAAGTTGCATATTCTACAAGTAAAGCTGCATTGCTTGGAATGACAAAGACCTTAGCAAGAGAAGTTGCTTCTAGAAACGTTACTGTTAATGCCATTGCTCCTGGATTTGTTAAAACTCCAATGACTGATGAATTATTAGAAAAGCATCCTGAAATTTTGGACAACGTTCCAATGAAAAGAGCAGGGACTCCAAAGGAAATTGCTGCTTCAGCCTTATATTTAGCTAGCGAAGAATCTGCATACGTTACAGGTACTACTTTGCATCTAAATGGTGGAATGTTAATGTGTTAAAACATCAACAAACTAGATTTTGGAAAGTACAAGCTTTATATCAATTTTTATTAATGGGAAATGAAGAAGATGTAACAAATGATTTTAGAATAAGAGCTGACAATACTGGAGATAAAGAAGAGTTTTTCAAAGATCTGCCTGTTATAATATCTAAAGAACCTGAATTTGAAGAAGTTTTTTTAGGCCATTTTGAGGGAGCTTGGAAATGGGATAATTTAAACTTAGTTGTTAAAGCAATATTTATTTCAGCTATGTATGATTTAAGAAATAAGGAAAGCAAAAAGCAAATCATTAGTGATTATGTTGGAATTGCCAAAATATTTGGAGAAGATGAATCTGCAAATTTTATTCATGCTAACTTAGATCAATTGGAAAAGAAAATTTATAACAGATAAATTTTAAATTGGAAAAGAAAATTTATAACAGATAAATTTTAAATTGGAAAAGAAAATTTATAACAGATAAATTTTAAATTGGAAAAGAAAATTTATAACAGATAAATTTTAAATTGGAAAAGAAAATTTATAACAGATAAATTTTAAATTGGAAAAGAAAATTTATAACAGATAAATTTTAAATTGGAAAAGAAAATTTATAACAGATAAATTTTAAATTGGAAAAGAAAATTTATAACAGATAAATTTTAAATTGGAAAAGAAAATTTATAACAGATAAATTTTAAATTGGAAAAGAAAATTTATAACAGATAAATTTTAAATTGGAAAAGAAAATTTATAACAGATAAATTTTAAATTGGAAAAGAGTTATGAATTTGAAAAACTTTACTAATACAGCGCAAAATCTCTTTATATATTTTGAGTTCCGGTAATTATTTGTACATTCATCGTAATCAAAATTATCTATATGCCTACTGAGTAATATATTGAAATAATGTTGAAAATGCCATCTTTATCTTGCTTGTTAGAGCAATTTTTTTACAAGTGACTAATAATCAGTTAAAGAAAGAGTTAGTAATTTTGCATGCTGTATATTTTTGTATTCATATGTAAATAATTTATGTTATGAAAATTTATATAAATTGCCATCTTTATTTTTATAATCGAAATACATGATATCATTTTTGGCAGATTTAAAGAGTTCATGCTATTATTTAACCTTTCAGAAAAACAATTGTAAAAAAATCACAAAGTGCAAATTTTACTTATAGTATCTGGATTTTATAGATTTTACTTTCTACTGGATTTTTAGCACAAGTATTAAAACAAAAAATACTCAAACAAATGTTTTTTAATGTATTTATATAGTTTATATTAAATTATAAGAAAAATAATTACTTTTTAATAATTAATACTTTTTCAGGATTGATTTTTCTTGTCAATGTAATCTTGGTCAACAAACTGCTTCAAGAATTCTTGATAATTAAAATTTGCTTGGTCAAAATTCGGTTTAGTTAATTTTAATTCTGCAAAAAATTCATCACGATCAAAATTTTCTTCAGTACCTACTAAAATCAGGTATGTAAACAATGCTGAAATATCATCTTTCTCTTGCTTGTTAGGAGCAGTTTTTTCAACAAGTGACTCATAAGCATTTAATGACAAAGTTAATAATTTTGCATGTTCCATATTTCTATTTCTATCTCCAAATAATTGGAATGCTGTAAATTGTACAAAAGATCCGTCTTCATCATGCAAAGCCATAACTCTAGAAATCATATCTTTATTTACTAAATCATCCATTTTATCTTTTAAGTTTGCAGGAGTGCAATTGTGAACATTACAAAGTGCGAATTTTACTGCTGATATATCGCTTCCAGAAATTTTATTTTCTACTGGATTTACAGCATAAGTATTCAAACAAAAAATACTTATACAAATGTTTTTTCAATGTATTCATATTTTTATTATACTTCATATTTAATTTTATTCAAATTATATTTTATTGAATCTTTAATAATGTTTTTAGATAGGCAATTAATTTGTTCTAAAATTACTGCATAAGAAAAAGCTAATCTATTTATATCATAGTCTTTAAGAAATTCTTGATGTTTGATTAAAAGAATTTCTAAAGAAGCTTTGTTGTTTTGTATGAAAAATTGAAATATATTTTTCAACAAAGTAGGGTGAACATTTAAATAAATTGGATTTTGATTTATATTGATAAAATAATTTAATATATTAGCGTGCAAATTATAATATTCATAATTACTTATATATGTTTCATTTAAAAAGTATATAAATGTATCAACAATCTGAGAATTGTTATTCAAACTACAAGAAACAAACTTCATGCATCTAGAAATAATTTCATTCTTTTTAGTATTTAAATTTTGCAATGATTTTTTATTGTATTTATTAATATTAAATGTTTTCAAAGCTTCTATAAGATAATAATTACATGTTTTATTAATATTTTTGCGTGATGAGTGCTTAATATTTTTTGTATGTTTATTAAATAAAAACTTTCCATATTCTACGCTTTGCAAGTAATGATCTTGTGTCATTTGTATGGTTTGCTGTGACTGTAATGTGGAAATACATGAAGAATTTTTAAAGGCAAAGGCAGCAAAGAAATAGCAAAGTTTAGTGTTGTTTAAGTATCGCATATGTGTTATTTTGGCATATGGTATATATTTGTCAATACTTTATTAATACTTAATTTGTTCTTTGTTAAAGCAAGGTGTATATAATGGATTTTTTGAAATTTAACATGTAATAGTGGTTGTTTTAAATATATAAATTTCTTTGATTTTTATTGTATGTCATAAAAAATAAATTCTTGATTTTTTTTGTTTAAATTAGTAGGATGTTTATGTAGCCCACTTGGTGGAATGGTAGACACAGCAGACTTAAAATCTGCAGACCATAGGTCGTGCTGGTTCAAGTCCGGCAGTGGGTATAAATAATTGCGCCCGTAGCTCAATTGGACAGAGCGTCAGACTACGGATTTGAAGGTTAGGAGTTCGACTCTTCTCGGGCGTGTTTTTTTATTTGTTTTATCTGTAAAATTTTTCATAATTTTAGAGATTATTTGTTATAAACTGTATTTAAAAAAATCTATTAAAGTTCTAATTATATTAATATAATCTTTATTTAATTTTGGTTAATTTTTGATTTGAAAAAATAAATTTTTATAATATAGCTCACTTTGAATTTTATTTATTATTTGTAAATTGTTTTTCTAATTGAAATAGGATTTAATTTATGCTGCAATAAATCATAATTATATATTTAAATATAATCTAATTTTATCATAATTTTAGTATATTAAAATGTTATTTGATTTGTTACGTTCTTTCAATTTTATTAAATTAATATTAAAATTTAGTAATGTCATTTGAATTTCAAAAAGAAGCTGTAAAATATTTAGCTGATCTTTTAAAAGAAACTGGATTAAAAGAAGTTGAATATGAAAGCGGAGGAATATCTATAAAATTGAAGCAAAAGGGAGAAGAGTCTATTCCTATGTATCACTCTCAACCTTTGCCTCAGATTCAAAATGTTAATCAAGTTCCTAATGCAAAAAGTCAAACTGATTCTGTAGAAGATAAAATAGTAAGTGAAAATTTTAAAACTATAAAATCTCCTATGATTGGAACTGTTTACCTTGCACCTAAACCTGATGCTGATCCGTTTATTACTAAAGGTTCTAAAATACAAGAAGGGGATGTTTTGTTTATTGTAGAAGCAATGAAAGTTATGAATGAAGTTAAAGCAACTTTTTCTGGAGTAGTTCAAGAAATTTTAGTTAGTGATAAATCTTCAGTAGAGTTTGATCAAATTTTAGTTAAGGTATCATGATTAAGAAGGTTTTAATTGCCAATAGAGGTGAAATTGCTTTAAGAATAATAAGAGCTTGTAAATCTTTAGGCATTGCGACAGTTGCTGTATATTCTACTGCAGATAAAGAATCTCTTCATGTAAAATTAGCAGATCAAAGTGTTTGTATAGGGCCAGCAAATGCTAATGAAAGCTATAGAAATATTAGAGCAATAATATCTGCTGCAGAACTTACAGGTGCAGATGCAATTCACCCTGGATATGGGTTTTTATCAGAGAATGATGAATTTGCAAGTATTGTAGAACAACATTTGATAAAATTTATAGGTCCTTCATCTAAGCATCTTAAAGATTTAGGTGATAAAATATCTAGTAAAGAAATAATGCAAAAATATGGAATTCAAACAATTCCTGGTTCTGATAAATTAGAAAATGCGCAAGCTGGAAAAGATTATGCAAATAGTATTGGATTTCCTGTAGTAATCAAAGCTTCTAATGGGGGAGGAGGTAAAGGAATTCGAATTGTGCATAAAGCTGAAGACTTTATTGATTCTTTTGATTCTGTAGAACAAGAAGCTACTGCTATTTTTGGAAAAGGTGATATATATGTTGAAAAATATTTTTCCACTCCTAGACATATAGAATTTCAAGTTCTATCTGATGGAAAGAATGCTATACATTTATTTGAAAGAGAATGCTCTTTGCAAAGACGTAGGCAGAAAATTTGGGAAGAAGCTCCATCTACTATTTTAAGTGATTCTCAAAGAGAAAAATGGGGATCAAAAATTACTAAAATGATTTCTGGAATTGGGTATGAAGGAGTTGGAACATTAGAATTTTTATATGAAGATGGAGAACTTTATTTCATGGAAATGAATACTCGACTTCAAGTTGAGCATACAATTACTGAGAGTATTACTGGAATAGATTTAGTGCAACAGCAAATTAAAGTTGCAAGTGGATTGCCTCTAGAATTAAAGCAAAGTGATATTAAAATTAATGGACATGCAATAGAATGTAGAATTAATGCTGAAGATCCAAACAGTTTTATGCCTAGCCCTGGAATGATTGAAGAACATATACCTCCTCTTGGACCATATGCAAGAGTTGATACTTTGTTGTATAGAAAATATCAAATTCAACCTTATTATGATAGTTTAATATCTAAATTAATTGTAAAAGGGCAAAATAGAGATATTTGCATGAAAAATTTGGAGCAAGCTCTAAAAGAATATGTTATTTTAGGACCTAAAACAACATTGCTGCTATTCATTAATTTAGTAAAAGATGATGATGTTAAAAATGCTAACTTTACAATTAATTGGCTTGAAAAATGGTTAGAAAATAGAAAAGTATAATTTAATATAGATTTATAATTTTTTAAGTCAATTTTTCATACTACAAAACTTTAAACAAACATATTCATAGTGTCTTTTATTATTTCAAGTCAAAGATAATTAAAAGTTCCATTTTTTATTTTAACTTAGTGACATTTAATATATAAATTTTGATTCACAAGAATGAAAATATTAATATAGTTTTTTTTGAATGATTTTTGAAATATAATGATTGTACTAATGGTTTAGTACATACCACCCATACCACCCATAGGAGGCATAGCTGGCGAAGAAGACTCTTTAGAGTCTGTTGACTCATCTACAATTAAACATCCAGATGTTAGTATTAATGTAGCAATTGACAATGAAAACTCTATTGCGCATCTTGTGCTTTTTTTAGGATCAACAATTCCAAGCTTCATCATATCACCATATCCGCTATTCAATACATCGTACCCAAAATTAACATCATCAGAAGTGTATATTTCATTTACAATAACTTCAGCGTTATCATGTCCAGCATTGATTAAATTTTGTATTAATGGTGCAGCAACTGATTTTTCCAAAATTCTCATTCCAGCATTAAAATCTTGGCTGAATTTTCCACTTTCTATTTCTTTAGTTAACTGTTTTTTTGCATGTAGAAGGGAAGCTCCACCACCAGGCAAAATTCCTTCTTCTATTGCAGCTTTAACAGCTTGCACAGCATCTTCAACTCTATCTTTTCTTTCTTTTTGTTCGCTTTCAGTAGTTCCACCTACGCTAATAACTGCTATTCCATTAGTTAATTTTGATTTTCTTTCTTCTAATTTATTTTTGTCATAATCAGAAGTAGATTCATTTATTAAAGTTGTAATGGATTTACATCTATTTTCAATGTCAGACTTGTTTCCTCTTCCACCTATAATTGTAGTTTTATCCTTTGTTATAGTGATTTTTTCAGCTTGTCCTAAATGTTCAATTTTTGTATCTTCAAGTTTATTTCCAATTTCTTCAGAAATTACATTTCCACCAGTTAAGATAGCAATGTCTTCAGATAACTCTCGTTTTCTGTCTCCAAAGCCAGGAGCTTTAATAGCACATACTTTCATTACTTTATTTAATGTATTAACTACTAATGTACTTAGAGCAATTCCTTCTAGATCTTCCGCAATAATTAGAAGAGATCTATTAGATTTAACTATGTTTTCTAGAAGTTGCAAAATTGCAGGCAATGAACTTATTTTTTTATCATATATTAAAATGTAAGGATTTTCTAATTCACAAACTTGCTTATCTGTATTAGCAAAATGATGAGAAATAAATCCTCTATCTAGTTCCATTCCGTCTACTACATTTAACTCTGTTTGAGTGGATTTTCCATCATCAACAGTAATAATTCCTTCATCTCCGATTTTAGTAACTGCTTCAGAAATTAATTTTCCAATTTCTTTTTCTCCATTAGCTGAGATTGTTGCAACTTGTTTAATTTTTTCGCTATCACCTTTAATAGGAGAAGCAACGCTATTTAAAAAATTTACAATAATATCTGCTGCATATTTCATTCCTTTTGTTACTTCAACAATATTCATTCCAACTTCAGTTGATCTTAATCCATGATTTAATATTGATTGCAACATTATAGATGCAGTAGTAGTTCCATCTCCAGCAGCATCAACAGTTTTAGAGCAAACCTCTTTTACAAATTGAGCTCCTATATTTTCAGAAGCGTCAGAAAATTCTATTTCTTTAGCAACTGTGACTCCATCTTTTGTAAATCTTGCAGTTCCAAAAGACTTTCCTAATACAGCTGGTCTTCCTTTAGGTCCTAATGTGATTTTTACAGCATCAACAGAGTTGTTCACTCCATTAATTATTTTTTTTCTTGCTTCAAAATCTAAAAATACTTGCTTTGACATTATTACTCCTTAATTCCCAATGATTCCTGAAATATCAGATTCTTTGATAAGAACATAAGAATCATCCTCAACTCCTGATACTTTTAATTTTGTACCACTCCATTGTCCAAATAATACTTTATCTCCTTTTTTCAAAGACAAAGGAATTTTATCACCTTTGGAATTTAAATTTCCATCTCCAATAGAAACGACAGTTCCTATTAAAATATCTTCATCTGAAGATTTGGGTAATACAATACCAGATTGAGTTCTTTCTGCTTTTGCTTCTTTTTTTACTAGTACTTTATCATATAAAGGTTTTAAATTGCTTATATCATTTTCATTAATTGACATTATATTCTCCTTCTTAGTTCAAAATTTAGAACTATACTAATTTCAATTTAAGCATGTTTTGAGAAATTTGTTAATAATTTTGTAATATTTTCAATGATTTCTTTTTACCAAATTGAATTATAAATTCTTTTTTATAATTTGTGTTGTTAATTAAAATAAGTTCGTTTGAGCATATTTTATTATTTATTTTGATTGAATTATTTTTTATTTTTCTCTTTGCATCAGAAATAGAAGTTGCAAATTTAATTTCTACTAATAAGCTTGCTAATTTTATTTCTCCATTCATTTCAAATGTATCTAAAGCTTCATTTTCTTTTTTTTCAAAAATAGATATGCTTTTTTCTGTAGCGATTTTAGCTTTTTCACTTCCATGAACCCATGTTGTCATATAATCAGCTAAGTGCTTTTTCATATCATTAATATTTAGTTTTATTTTTTGATCTATCTCTTCTATTTCTAGATTTGTAAATTTTAAAGCATAAGGTTTTATATCTGCGTCTGGCAAATTTCTCCAAAATTGCCAAAAATCAAAAACGCTAGTTTTTGTTTCATCTAACCATATTGCTCCTCCAGTGCTTTTACCCATTTTTTTACCTCCTCGTAATAACAGAGGAACTGTGATTCCAGATACTTCTTGTGCATTCATTTTTTTTATAAAGTTTATTCCATTAATTATATTTCCCCATTGATCTGATCCACCTATTTGCAAATTACAGTTATATTTTTTGTTTAACATATAAAAATCATATGATTGCAAAATTGGATATGTAAACTCTAAAAAACTTAAAGAATTATTTTCTTCTATTCTTTTTTTAAATGTTTCTAAATTAATCATTTTATTAACAGAAAATTTGCTTCCAATTTCTCTTAAAAAATCTATTAAACTAAAATTTAAAAGCCAATCAGCATTATTTTCATAAATTATATTTGGTATTAAATTATTAGCTTGTATTTTTATAGTTTCCATATTTTGATTTATCTGCTCAGAATTCAACATTGGTCTCTCTTTTGTTCTCATAGAAGGGTCACCAATCATTGTTGTTCCACCACCAAAAAGAAAAATACACTTATTGTTATTTTGAGAAAACAGATCCATTATGCGTATAGGAAGCAAATGCCCTATATGCATACTGTCTGCAGTTAAATCCACACCTAAATAGCAGCAAATTTTATTATTTTCAAGAGATTTTATAAGCATGTCTTCATTAGCTTGTTGATTTATTAGTTCTCTTTTACTCATCCATGATATTAAATTCATTTGCCAATGTTTATCATAAATTTTCTTGTTTTTGAATATAATTGCATAATTTAAAAGCTATATTTTTAGCAGCAGTGTTGTTTTCTGCAATTACAGTTATAGAATATTTTGGTTTATGTGAAGGCCAATATCCACAAAATATAGAATGTTCTCGCCTTTCATATGATTTTTGATGATGTTTTAATCCATATTCATTTTGCTTTAAGGCTCTTGTTTGTACAGTTCCTGTTTTTCCTGCAATATTTGGCTTGTAGTTCATAGCCCAAGCTGCAAATGATGTTCCATTAAAATTATGAGTAACTTGGTTCATATATTTTTTCAACATATTAATATTTTTATTTTCAAAGCATAACTTTGCGCATACTTGATTTTCTATTCTTTCAAATAAGAAATTGTTTTTTTTATTTAATAAAAGATTTGACATCATAGTATTTAATTCAAATGGAGTGCAAAAAAACATTCCTTGTCCTATTAAAGTTAATAATGTGTCAGATTTTCTCCATTTACGTTTGAATCTTTTCTTTACATATATAGGGTCTGCAATAAATCCTTTTGTTTTTGTAGGAAATGCGTCCTGTTGATCTGATAACCCAAGTGATTGTAAAAACTTTTTAAATTTAACTGGGCATATTTTTGAACATAATGAATAAAAAAATACATCGCAAGATTCTGTAATAGCTCTATCTAAATTAATATTATCTCCATGTTTTTTCCAACATTTAAATTTATGAGATCCTATGAAAAATTCTCCAGGACATGAAATTTGAGTTAAATTATTTATAATATTTTCTTCTAAGGCAAATAATGCTACAAAAACTTTCATTATAGATCCTATAGGGTAAACTCCTTCAAAAACTCTGTTAATTAATGGACAATCACTGTTTAAAAAAAGATTTCCCCATGAGTTTTGAATATTATTTGGATCATATGATGGATATGATGCAGCAACAGTAATTGTATTATCTTCAAGGTTAAATACACAAACGCATCCTTTTTTAATTGTAGATAAAAGTTCGTATGATTTGTTTTGAAAGTCTATATCAATAGATAGGTGTAAATTATTTCCTTGGTTAGGATTTTTAGTAATGTTTTTTTCTAATATTTCACCATATGCATTTAATACTATTTGTTGTTTTCCATTTTCTCCTTCTAAATGGTTATTGTGTTTTTTTTCAATTCCAGATACTCCAATATGTTTGAAATCTGAATATTTTGTATGACCTAATAAATTTGCACAAGAATCATAATAATATTTTCTATGATATTCTTGCTGAATGAATAAAGAGTTTTTTTTCAAAGATTCAATATATTTTAACTCATTCCATGATAAATTTTTTCTAACTATATGAGAAAAGTTTCGCTTGTTTTGCTTACAATTTTGAATTATATCTGAAATTAAATTAAGTGAGTTATGATATTCTTTTTTATTTAGAGTATGAATTAATAAATTGAAATTATTTTTATTATTAGATAAAAGGTTGTTTTTTTTATCATATATATTTCCTCTTGGAGCTATTATATTTCTTCCTAAATGTATATTTTGAAAAGACATATAGATATATTTATCTTTATATATTAGCTGTATATAAGTAAATCTTATTATTATTATTAGTATTAATCCCAAATATGCAAATATAGATGTTTTTAATTTGTTCATCTTTTTGTTAAAAAGTTAATTACTTTTTTGATGGCTATTGTAACAATAAAAGTTATAATAAAATTTTCTAAAAAATCACAACAAGATATTTTAAAATAAGTAGCAAATAAGGAGTATGAATGCCTAAAAATTATAAATGGCAAAAAATTAATATTTAATTTTCTTAAAGCAATGACAGATATTATATCTAAAATCATATTAAATATAAAAAAATCATTTAATAAATATATAGATAATAAATGAGATGTTAATATGAAAATCACTTGCTCATAAAGCTTATTTTTTCGTGTGAAAAACAAAAATAATGTATCAAAATCAATATGCGAAATAATAAATTGAATTATGTTAATGAAAATATATAACATTATTTTTTTTCTTTTAATATTGTAACATATTTAATTTTATGCCAAGGTATTTTGTTTTCTATTATGTTTTCATTTTGACTTATACCTATACAAATGTCATAACTAAAATCATCTAAATATACATGTTCTTCTGGAAGTAAATGTTTATCATGATCTTCCATATATATAACTTTTAAATTATTTATATTTCCCATAAGAATGAAATTTTTATTGCGAGACCTTGCTGCAATTTTTTTCCCATATTTAGTTATAGGAGTGAAAATTTTATTTTTAACTTCTCCAATAACTTGGTTGTTAAAAATTACAATTCCATCAGTATGATCTAAAAAGCAATTAGAGTTTTTTTTGAAAATGTTTTTTATTTTTACAACTGAAGCATTTATTCCTATTTTATCTTTTAATTTTAAAGCTGAAATAAGATTTTTATTTTCATTAACAATTAATCTATTAATAATATTAAGATTGTTTAATTCTTGAAGTAATTTTTTAGAGTCATAGCAGTCTGAAGATGAAAACAAATTAAAATATATATTACTATACTTTAAAGTGAAAATTAATATCAATGATAAAACAAAATTAAATGCCATTTATTATATTTCTTCCTTTAGAACCTTTCCTACTCCCTTTACAACGCATAATAGTGGTTCATCAGCAATAACACATTTTAATCCTAATTTTTTAGAGAATAATTCTGAAATATTATATAGTAATGCTCCACCACCACTTAACACTATTCCAACATTTGCAATATCAGAAGCTACTTCAGGAGGAGTTTTTTCTATTACAGTTTTGATTGCATATATTATAGTAGCCAAAGGATCTTTAATGCTTTCAATTATGTCTGAAGATTTAATATTTATTTTTTTTGGACTTCCACTAACTCTGTCAAAACCATTGATTTCTATTGATTTGTTTTCTGAATTTTCAAGCAAAGTAGCAGCTCCTACAGTGGTTTTTATTTTTTCAGCAGTGCTTTCTCCTATTGTAATATGAAATTTTTCTTTAACATAAGATGCTATGCACTCATCAAGTTTATCTCCTCCAACTTTACAAGAAGTTGCAAAAACTATACCTCCTAAAGAAAGTATCGCTATTTCTGTAGTTCCTCCTCCTATATCTACAATCATGGATCCTGTAGGATCAGAAACAGGTAAATTAGCACCTATAGCAGCAGCCATAGGTTCTTCTATTAATTGTATTTCACGTGCTCCAGCGCTTTTTGCAGCATCTTCAATAGCTCTTCTTTCAACTATTGTTGCTCCTACAGGAACTCCTATTACAACTTTAGGTCCTAAAATTCCTTTGTCAGAGTTAGCTAGTTTCATAAAATGTTTTATCATTTCTTCAGCAATTCCAAAATCACTGATAACTCCATCTTTCATTGGTCTAATTGCAAAAATATGTTCAGGAGTTCTTCCTACCATTTTTTTTGCTTCTTTTCCTACTGCTAAAATTTTTCTTTCATACTTGTTAGTTTGAACAGCTACTACAGATGGTTCATTGATTATTTTTCCATCTCCAGTTAAAACAAGAGTATTGGCAGTTCCTAAATCTATTGCAACATTTCTAGAAAGGTTAATAGAAAATTTATTCATTATATATTTGAAAAATAATTTCACTTTTTTTGATAACTTTTTTAGGATTTTTAATATCATATGTCATGTTAACTGTAAGAGATAATAAAATCAATTCTATTGATTGCAAAATAAGAGCTATTTAATAATTATATCAGGGTATTTTCTTATGTGTTGAGATAATTTATATTTTTTAATGAAGTTTATAATATTATTTTCTTCAGTTCCGTATATTAAGCTGTTAATTGTTGGTGTTTCTAATTCATATTTTAATTCTGCAAGTGATCTTGATAATATAGCTTGATCATAGTGTTCTTCTAATTTTTTCACTCTAGATTGAGGTTTTAATTTATCTCTGTTTTGAAAAATATTTTCTATATTTGAAAATTCTTGTAACCAAGTAGAAGCTGTTTTCAAACCTACTGTAGGGACTCCAGGTATGCAATCACTAGCATCTCCAATCAAACCAAATAAGTCTGGAATTTGATTAGGATTCACTCCAAACTTATCTTTCACATCTTGTGGATGCATAATCATTAATTTAAATGGATCGATAAAAAATACATTATCCCCTACTAATTGCATTAAATCTTTATCAGAAGAGCATATCATGACTTCTTTACATTGTTTTTTATATTGATGAGATAGCGAAGCAATCCAGTCATCAGCTTCACATTCTTCTCCTTTAAAAGTAGAGATATTTAACATTTCACAAATTTCAAATATTATTTCAAATTGAGGAATTAAATCTTCAGGTGTTTTTTTTCTATTAGATTTATATTGAGAATAAAGATTGTGTCTCCAAGTTGGTTTTCCACTATCTAATGCAATTGCGCAATAAGTCGGTTGGAAATTATTTATAATTTTGAAAACTGTTCTTAAAAACCCAACCACGCCGCCAATTGGAATTCCATCTGCATTATATAGGTTATTCATAGCAAAGAAGTTTCTAAATAAAATACTAAATCCATCTATTATAATTAAATTCATTTTTCTTTTCCAAAATTAGCATAAGAAGAAAATCTATCATATATTTGTTTGAGCAAATATTTTAAATGCAAATTCTTATCTACTAATGTATTTTTAAAAATTTCTTCAATTTGACAGCTTATTAAGAAAAAATCATTCAAATTAGAATCTGTTTTAAGAAAATTGAGCAATATTTTCATTTCATCAGTTATTTCATCAGACTTTTCTTCTATATTAGAATAATTCAATCCGCTTAACCTATGATATATAGATGTTATTATGTTTAATTTATCTTGGTCAAAAGATTTTATTGATTTTAATTTTTCTTTAGCTAAAAACATATTTTTTTCATTAAATACCATATATGCTTTTTCTAAGCATTCTAATTTTAATATATATTCAAATCTTTTTTGTATAAATTCATTTAATTTAGATAAATTTAAATTAATATTTTGCTTTTTAAATTCATTTTCAAACAAATCAATATGATCTTGAATATTCACATTTAGTCCTAGATCATGAAGTTGAAATATATCTTGAATTACATGGATGCATTTTCGTCTTATAGCTAAAGGATCAGCAGATCCTGTGGGAATTATATTGTTTCCTACAAATGCAATTAAAGTATCTAAATTATTCAAAAATTTTAAATATATAGAATTTATATTATGATTTTTACCTGTATATTGAGATTTTAAAATATTAGATACTTCAGTTGTTTCATTATTGTTTATAGCAAAAAAGCATGACATCAGACTTTGAAATTGTGGCATTTCATCAACAGTGCTCATGCATATGCCTATTTGAAATAATTCAATAGATCTTAATAGGTTAGTATCATTTTGAAATGATTTTGCTATATTAAACATTCTATCCTGTTTTTGTTTCAAGCTACCTAAATTATTATATAAGATAGTATTTTCTAGTTTTTTTAAATAATATTGTATGTCATTTTGTAAGTCAGATTTCCAAAAGAACATCATGTCATCAAATTTTGAAAAAAGAGTCTGTATGCTTTGTTTTATTAGCAAATTTACATTTTCCATTTTTTGTTCAGACAGAATAATAATATCAGTTAATTTATTATCTTTGAACTTTCCAATATAATTTTGCTCCTTTAATATATCTCTTTTTATTTCTATAGGAAGGTTAAATTCATCTTGTATTTTTGTATGATAAACATGCATGTTTTCAATTTTATTTATAACGCTTTTCATTTCTTCTTCTTTTATATTTAGAGGAATGTTTGTGATTATTTCATTTAGTTTTTGTAACTTCGTATTATCATCTAAATATATGCTTTCTTCTTCTAATTTTTCTTTGTATGACTTAAAGTCATAAGCTATGAATTCTTTTTTATTAATAAAATCATAAAGAAAGTTTGAAGATGTGCTGATTTCAAATTCATGAAATAGAAGAGGTGTTTCATTGTATAAACAAATAGTTCTTCTTATTGGTCTTATCCAAGAATTTTTTTCTCCCCAAAACATGCTTTTATTCCATTTCATTTTGCTCATTGTTTCTAAAAATATATTTGGAATAATATCTATAATATTTTTCTTTTCATATGTTTTGTTTATATAAATAAACCCATTGTTTATATATAAATCTTCTTTGGTTTTGTTATGCTTTGTTAAAAATTTATCTATTATACTTTGGTCTGTTTTTTCCCTCGGGCCTCGTATTTTTTCATCTTCTTGCTGAACAAATTGTGGAACATTGCTAATAACAGTTAGCAACCTTGTGTTTGTTAAATAAGTTTGTATTTTATAATTTTGAATTAAATAACTGTTCAATGTTTTCTCTAAGCTAATATTCCACTGTTTTAAATTTATTTCTTTATTATCAAGTGGAATGCTTTCATGCATTATTTCAAATAATATTTCATTCATGATAACTCACCTATGTTGATGCACTTTTGACCTATATTTCTTAGTTTTTTTAATTCATCAACTCGTTGTGTTGGGCTAAAAGCTTGGCTTGCTTCTAAAATATTAAATGTATGATTTGCTAGTAAAAATTGTTCATAAGCTGGGTGTTTCAATTTTTGATCAATTAAATGAGTAGATTCATTAATATACAATTCAAACATTTTATACAGAGATTTAATATTGTACTTAGATGTAGATGCTAAGCTAAATTCATTATCATCTATATCTTTATATTTTATATCATCTTGCCAAATGATTTCTCTCCAATCAGAAACTTGTTGAAGTTGCATAGCCACTCTTTCTAATCCATAAGTTATTTCTATTATAGGGTTTACCAAATCTTTTCCTCCTATTTGCTGAAAATAAGTGAATTGAGATATTTCTGCATTGTTCGCTAGTATTTCGCTACCAACTCCAAATGCTCCTAAATTAGGACTTTTCCAGTCTCCAGCAACAAATTTAATTTCATTTTCCTTGAAATTGAACCCAATAACTCTCAAACTTTCTAAAAATAATTCTTGAGGATCATTGGGAATAGGGGACATTGTAACTTGAAACTGATGATGCTTGTAAAGTCTATTTTTACTATTGGATCTACTGTCTTGTGGTCTTCTACAAGGTTGAATATAAGCAAGCTTATGTGGATTTCTTGCGTTAAGAATAAAATGAGGATGCATTGTTGCAGCTCCAACGGGAATATCTATAGGTTGAATTAGTTTGCATCCTTTATATTTCCAGTATTTTGATAATTCATTAACAATATTACAAAAACTTATCATGAATTTTTTCTACTTATTATAAGGTTATTAGAGATATTCACTATGTCTTCTTTGCATTCAGATTTTGCAATTAAATATAATTTTAAAGCATTATACATATATAAATCATATTGTTTTATCTTATATAATAGTTCTTCAACTGAGTTAACAGAGGCATTAATAGATGCATAACATTTTAAAATTAAAGAATTGATGTGATC
This sequence comes from Rickettsiales bacterium, assembly GCA_965233735.1. Taxonomy (GTDB): domain Bacteria; phylum Pseudomonadota; class Alphaproteobacteria; order CAJXXZ01; family 1604HC; genus Cytomitobacter. The sequence goes on along the minus strand of OZ247501.1, from coordinate 199,970 downwards.
TGGAAAATCTTTTGTTAAGTTGTTTATTTTATCTAACTTATGAGTTTGCAATAAAGTTAAAGAATTATAGTATGTAAATCCAAATTCTAAAGATGGAGTTTGGCTCCAATATTTTTCAATTGCTGTTGTTATTTTTACAATGTCTTCTTGAAATACTTGCAGATAAGAATTTAAAATATCTTTGCTATATGGGTTGATAGATAGAGCCAATTCAATATCTTCATCATTTTGTGAGAATTGATATTTTGCAAACATCAAGTTAGATTTTTTAATTATAAATTCTTCATTATCTATAGTAGATTTTATTGAGTTTAAAAACTTATTGCAGTTATCAAATTCATTGTTTTTTATATAGCAAGTATAAAGCTGATTTATTGTCCAAGAGCAATCACTCAAATTATTGTTTAAATATTCTAAATTTGTTTGAGCTTTAATATACTGCTTTTTATTAATATGCTCCTTTGCAAAGAATATATTTGTAAAAATAGACTTGTTAATAAATTTATCTAACTTTTTTGCATTTTCAATAGAGTCATTATTATAAATAAATGATATAACATTATGCAAAATATTTTTTTTGATTTTTAATTTTTGGTTTTTACCACATATTTTTTTTGCACATTCTATAATTATATGTTCATTATATATTTTCTCATTTTTTATTTTCTGTCTTAATAAATAGCTTGATATTATATTTTTTATATTTCTTGAAATGTTTGATAAATAAGTGAAAATTATCAAAAACAAGGAAGTAACTATAATTAAAGAAGATAGTTTATTTTGAATATGCAAATCTCCTATAATTATTTTTAATGGAACAAAATCTGTTACTTTTATAATTAAAGCAATGATAGATAGTAATAAAATATTAGTTATCATTTTCAACCTCCATACTCTCATAAGCTGAGATCCATAATTTAGCATTGCTTATCCATTTTTTATCCTTTTGAGAAAATGTATTATGATTTAACTCAAGTAATTTATTTACTCCTTGAACAAATCCATAATGAGATTTGTATATTTCTTTTTTTATTTCTTTAATTGTTTTTGATCGTTCTGATCCTATTAAGCTAAATAAGCAAAAATTATAAAGCCACTGAATTGTAGTTTTTTTCTTGCTTTCTTCAATAGATAAAGAAAAAACAGGAAAATCACTTCTTAAACTAATTAATGATATCTTTTTCAAATTAATATCATTTATCATTTTATTGTTTGATTTATAATGTGAATTTCCTATGAATAGAGTGTAATATTCTTGTGACAATTTATTGCAATTTAAAAAACTAAAACAAAGAAGAAAAATTATTTTCATAATAAGAGTATAATATCTCTAAACTTTCAATGAAAGCCTCAACTGTGTTAAGATTCATTTAACGAAAAGGAAGACAATATGAATAGACTTCTCATGCCTCGCTCTACAGCATTATGGTTGATAAAAAATACAAAATTATCTTTAAAACAAATATCAGATTTTTGCTCTATTAGTGTGCTAGATTTGCATGTGATCAAAGGAGAGTTTGCTGAAAAAAGTTTGACTGCTAATGATCCAATTGCAAGAGGACAATTATTAAGTTCAGAGATAGATAGATGTGAAAAAGACCCAGAATCTTCATTAAAGCTAAATATAAAAGTAGATTTGAATATAAGCGCTGTAAGAAAAATACCTCATGCTCTTAGAAAATATTTGCCTAATTGCATTGTTTGGATGAAAAAAAATCATTCCCAACTAACTAACAAAGAAATTGCTAAATTTTTTGGAATAAAAGTTAAAGATGTAAATGATGTTATAGATAATGATGAAGTTTATATTTCTTCGAATGATCCAATATTAGTTGGAATTTGCTCTAAAGATTATTTAGATAGGTTTATTAAGGAAAGAAAATGATAAGTTATTTATATTTTATAATGTTCATGATAGGGTCAATCCCATTTGGAATCATATGGTCTAACTTATTTGGTGGAAAAAATATTAAAGACAATGGTTCGGGAAATATTGGAACTACTAATGCATGGAGAGTAAATGGAAAATTCATAGGTTTATTAACTGCTGTTTGCGATATTAGCAAATCTTTTGCATGCTTATTGTTTGATGAGCCAGCTTTATATTTAGGAATTTTTGTTGTTCTTGGCCATATGTATGGTCCTTGGTCTAGAGGAAAAGGTGTTGCTCCATTTTTTGGATTAATGATTTCTTTGTTTAAATTTTTAGCACTATTCCCTATGCTTACATGGATTATAATAGTTGTTTCAAAGAAATTAAAACCTACTTATGCTAGTTATATTTCTTTGTTCATAAGCTTAATTATAGCATTTTTGCATAGCTTTGAATCTTTTTTTATGATTTTTATTTTAAGTTTATTAATTGTAAAAAGACATATATTATCTGGGATTGCTCAAAGCCTTAAATGATTAATAAAGATCTGACTCAAGAAGAAAAAATTGATTTTTTAAGAGTAATTAGAACTAGAAATATTGGGCCAATAAGTTTTCTATATTTATTAGAAACTTATAAATCTATTGATAAAGTTATCAAATACTTAGAAAGCAAAATTAACTGCTTACATAGCAAAGAAGATGCCTTATTAGAATTTAGAAAAATTAAAAATTTTGGAGCTGATTTAATAGCTTTTTGTGAACCAGGATATCCAAATTTTTTAAAAGAAATAAGAGATGCTCCACCATTAATTTGTATCAAAGGAAATAAAAATCTTTTGAAAAATAATCGTATGTTTGGAATTGCTGGGTCTAGGAACTGTTCTATGCAAAGTCAGTCTTTGACAAAAAGAATTGCAGGAGAGCTTGGAGAATTTGGATACACAGTAGTTTCTGGGTTAGCTAGAGGAATAGATACTAATGCGCACATAGGAAGTTTAAATACAGGAACTATAGCAGTTCTAGCAAACGGTATAGATCATGTTTATCCTCAAGAAAATCAAAAACTATATGATCAAATATCTAATCAAGGAGTCTTGATTTCTGAGGTTGCTTTTGGAACAAGGCCATCTGCACATTTATTTCCTGCTAGAAATAGAATCATTGCAGGAATGAGTTGGGGAGTCTTGATTTCTGAAGCAGGATTAAAATCAGGATCTTTAATTACAGCTCAATTTGCACTTGATAATGGTAGAGAAATATTTGCTATTCCAGGATGTCCTTTAGATCCAAGGTCAAGAGGAACAAACAAGCTGATAAAACAAGGAGCTCATTTAACTGAATTTGTATATGATATTAATAATTTATTTGAAAATTTCAAGTTAAAAGAACCTGTTGAAAAATATTCATCAGCTATAAAATATGATTTTAATGAAGATGAAATTACAGACAAAAAAAGTTACTTGCTGTCTTTGGTTTCATTTTTGCCTACTTCAATAGAAATATTAATTAGTAAATCAAATTTACCTGTGAGTATAGTAAAATCATTATTAGTTCAATTAGAAATAGAAAATAAAATAAAACATTTATGGGGCAATAAAGTTATTTTGAATAAATAATTGCATTTTTTCATTGATTAATTTGTAAATATCTGCAATAAGTTTTTTATGAAATTAATTGTAGTTGAGTCTCCAACAAAAGCAAAAGCACTGAATTCTTATTTAAAATCAGAAGATATTGATTATAAAGTATTGGCTAGTTATGGTCATGTTCGATCTTTATTAAAAACAACTGGATCAGTAGATGTTAATAATGAATTTTCAATGAGTTGGGAAAACATATCAAAATCGTCAAAGGCTGTAAAAGAGATTGTAAAAATAGCAAAAGAAAGTGATGAAGTGATATTAGCAACTGACCCTGATAGAGAGGGAGAGGCTATTTCTTGGCACTTAGTTGAGATTTTCAAAAAAGCAAAGTTAAAAGCCAAATTATCACGAATGACATTTCATTCTATTACTCCAAAATCTATTAAAGAAGCTATTAATAATTTAAAAGAAATCAATCAAAAATTAGTTGATGCGTATATGGCTAGATTAGGATTGGATTATTTAGTAGGGTTTAATATTTCTCCTGTTTTATGGAGAAAATTGCCTGGAAGCAAATCAGCAGGAAGGGTTCAGTCGTCAGCTTTAAGAATTATAACTGATAGAGAATATGAAATAAAAGAATTTATTTCTGATGATTACTGGACTTTGCATGCTAAATTTAGTCAAAATAATCATTCATGTGATGCTAATTTAATAGAATACAATAATAAAAAAATAGATAAATTTCACTGGAATGCAGAATCTGTTGAAGAAGCTGTTCTGTCTTCTAAAAATGATAAATATTTAGTAGATTCTTTTGAAACAAAAGAACAATTAAGAAGGCCTTATGCCCCATTAATCACTTCAACTTTGCAACAAGAAGCAGCTAACAGGTTAGGGTGGAAGCCTATTTTCACAATGAAGGTTGCGCAAAAATTATATGAAGGTTTAAAGTTAAAAGAAGGAATTGTTGGTTTAATTACATATATGAGAACAGACTCTGTATCCATTTCTGAACAAGGTATTCAAGATTGCAGAAAAGTTATAAAAAGCAAATTCGGAGATCAATATTTGCCTGAAAAAGCTAACTTTTATAAAACTAGATCAAAAAATGCTCAAGAGGCTCATGAGGCTATACGCCCAACTAATTTTGGGTATTTTCCTGAAGAAATAAAGCAATATTTAGATGATGACTGTTTTAAATTGTATAATTTAATTTGGAAAAGAGCTTTAAGTTCTCAGATGGTTCCAGCTGTTTATGAATCTTATAATATGTTTGTAAAAGGAACAAAAACTACATGGAAAGCTCATGGAGTAAAAAGTAAGTTTGATGGGTTTCAAAAATTATACAACATTGATAAGTTAGAAAATGAAAATGTTTGGAAATTCAAAGTAGGAGATGTTGTTTGTGATGATGTTAAGCATGAAAAACATGAAACTAAACCTCCAGCAAGATTTACTGAAACTTCTTTGATTAAGTATTTAGAAGAAAAAGGAATTGGTAGACCAAGCACTTATGCTGGAATTATTCATGTTTTGGATGCAAGAGAATATATTTTCAGAGATAACAAAAGTATAATTCCTTCTGATTTAGGTTGGATTGTCACAGCTTTTCTAAAAAATAATTTTTCATTGTATGTTCAGGATGATTTCACTTCTGAAATGGAAAATCAATTAGATTTGGTTGCTCAAGGAGAAAAGGATTGGAAAGAACTTTTAAAAACATTTTGGGTTGAGTTTAAAAATAAAGTAGACTTAGCTTTTAAGTTAGATATGAAAGATGTTTTAAAAGAAATATCACAAACTTATAAGAAGCATTTTTTTAATCAAGATGAAACTCCTAAATGCCCTAAGTGCAACGGAACTCAAGAATTAAGAATTAGTAAGGGAAGTGGATTTTTATGCTGCTCTAATTATCCAGAATGCAATTGGAACAAATCAATAGAAAATGCATTAGATCAAAATGTTGTTGTTGGAGTGGACCCAAATTCTGAAGATGACATTTTATTAAAACATGGACCTTATGGATATTACTTACAATGGGGATCTGCTGAAGTAAAATCTAGAGTTATTTTACCTAAGATGTTTGCTCCACCACACAATGTAACATTAGAAGAAGCTCTTAAAATAAAATCTTTACCTCTTGTGATAGGAAAACATCCTGAAAATAATGAAGATATAAAAGTAGGAATAGGGAGATTTGGTCCTTGGATTTTATATAGAAATACATATGTATCTCTTAAGAAAAATCCATTTGAAACAACTTTGAATGAATGTTTGGATATACTAAACATAACTAAAAATAAAAAGAAAATTGAAAGTAAAAACAAGTAATTTATTTATTGGCTTTCATTTATTTTCAATATCATTAATAAACAAGTAAAATTTTGAAAAAAGAAATAAATCTGAATAGATTAAACCCCTTATAGCTAAGATATATTTTAAATATTAGTTTTTCTAAATAATTATAAAAACTAACTTAATTGTTTTTTAATGAACTCTTGAATATGATTAATATCAATCAATTCTTTAGTGTTTTTATATCTAATCTCAATTTTATTATTTTCAATTTCTTTTGGCCAAATTATAATTTTAATTGGAGATCCAATTAAATCAGAAGCTGCTAATTTTTGTCCTACTGAAATGTTTCTGTCATCATAAAAACTTTCATTTTTATATTCACTATATATATTTTCAGAAACTTCTATGCATTTTTCACACTTATTAGATGAGTTAATAATATTAATTTTAAATGGAGCAATATTATTTGGCCAAGTAATAACCTCATTATTTTGATATTTTTCAACTAGAGCTGCAATCAATCTTGAAACTCCTATTCCATAACAACCCATAATCAAATGTGTTTGCTCATTTTTGCTATTAGTAATTTTTAAATCCATAGCTTTGCTATATTTATCACCTAAAAGAAAAATATGACCCAATTCAAGTGAGTTTATTTTGTCTCCATTAAGATCAATTGTATCTTCTCCTATATCAGAAGGAATATGAAATTCATGACTTTTAAGACCTCCAACTTCTCCTGTTTCAGCTTCTTTTGGAAAAATTTTCAATCCTAATTGTGTAAAGACTTCTATATATCCTTTGAATACTAAATTATAAAATTTGCTAGAATCTTCAATTGTTTCATGAAAAGAGTAACCATCACACATATAAAATTCTCTACACCTAACTATTCCAAACCTAGGCCTAATTTCATCTCTGAATTTCCACTGAATATTAAATAAATTAATTGGAAGGTCACTTTTTTTTATGTTTGCTTGCTTTACCATATCTACACATGGCTCTTCTGCTGATGGTCCATAAATAAATTCATTATTTTTTCTATCAAGAATTCTTAACATTTCTTGTCCATAAGCATCATATCTTCCACTACTTTTCCATAAGGAAGATGGGTGAAGGGTAGGTATGCACATTCTATTAAAGCCTATGTTTTCAAAACTATTAGAAATAATTTCTTCTACTTTTGAAATGATTTTATATCCTAATGGCATCCATGAATATAGTCCTGAAGCTAACTTTTGAATCATTCCACTTTTTATCATCAACTTAGCTGATATAGATGTTTCATTTACTTCTTTTCGTAATGGTAAGAAAAAATTAGAGGCTTTCATAGCTATTATATTATATAATTATACGTTGTATGTATATGCAATATTTATATATTTTATATATTATTTTTTAACAAATTCTTTTAAGTAAATTTTCTTGCTCTCATAAAAGTCTACTATCGCTTTAGGATAATTATATTTTTTTCCACTTTGTAATATAAATTTATTAAACTCTATAGGATTATGTAAGCATTCACTTGGAGCTGAGCATAGTTCAGGAAGATATTTCTTTATATAATTGGCGTGAAGATCAAATTTTTTTGACTGTATTATAGGGTTGAAAACTCTAAAATAAGGCATAGAATAACTTTTTAATCCAGACATCAATTTCCAGTTTAGATTATTGTTACTAAAATCTGCATCATATAAATTATCTAAAAACCATTCTTCCCCAAATTTCCAATGTATACCTAAATTTTTTATTAAAAAAGAAGATGTAAGCATTCTAATTCTATTATGCATAAATCCAGTTTGTAATAATTCTTTCATTCCTGCATCAATAATAGGATATCCAGTATTTCCGCTTTTCCATTTTTCAAAAAATAACAATTGTTTTTGGTTTAATGGTTCATTTTTAGTGCATTTTGTTAAATTTTCGTGATATGAAATATAATTACAAAATTCTCTCCAAATTAATTCTTTAAAAAAAGATCCGTTATGATTGTTTAAGTTATTAATAATTTGATGTGGAGAAATATGTCCAAAATTCAAGTAAGCAGATAAACAAGATGTGCTATTTAGTGAAGGATAATCTCTGTGTTTACTATAATTACTAAACATATTATTTAAAAAATAATTTAATTTTATCATTCCAAATTCTTCGCTAGCGCCACACTTTTCTGCTTTTGAAACATAAATATCATCTAAATTTATATTGACTTTATTGTTTTATAAATTAGGGTAATATTTTAATTTAGGAGATATTAGATGTTCTTTTTCTTGATCATCATATGTTCTATTAATAAATATACTATAGTTTTCATGTTTTTTTATAAAACTAAATGCATTTTTTATATTATAAAATATTTGCAAATTATTACTTAATTTTATATTCAAATTTTGTATGGCAATAAGTAACCAGGCTTTAGCAGCTTTGCCTATATTATTAGGAAAAATAAAAATTGGAATAATTAATTCTTTGCTAGCATAAAATAAAGCATGATTATTTAGTAATCTTAAATCCTTATTAAAAATAATAAAATTTAACTTCTTCATAATATCAAGATGGTGGGTGGTGACGGGATCGAACCGTCGACCTCCTCGGTGTAAACGAGATGCTCTACCGCTGAGCTAACCACCCACGAAAATTGTATACTGTTTTTCAAATCATATCAATATTCAAAAAATACATGTAAAAATATTGCCATTTAACTTGTTGAAATATAAAATCAATGCATGTTAAAAAAAATATTATTATTATCATGCTTTTTGTTTGCAGGGAATGACAATCAAATGGTTCAGTCTGATGCAAAAGATTATATAGATTCTTCTGCTCATCATGCATTAGTAAAGGATATTGATGATAAATGTTCATATATATATTTTAGACTTATTACTTTGCATTTTATGCGCTATGTAAACAGTTTTTTAGAAAAAAATGGAATGTTTGAGTTTATTTCAATAGATGAGTCTGAAAATTTAATTAGGAAGAATGATTTAAATGGCTTTATGCGTAAAATTTCAAATAAATTAGACTTTTCTAAATCACAAATCAATGAAGAAATACAGAAAATGAATATGTATTTAAAAGGAAGGGAATATATTCCTAATATTTTTATAAGTGGTCACAATGAAGTCTGTTCATGTATGAGTTTAAGTTCCAAATATTTTTGCTTGGTTCAACTTAATCATTATAAGAAAGTATTTGAAACATCTCAATTTAAAGATAATGGCAAGTCTATTCAAGTTAAAAATATAACACTTGATAAAGGTATAGAAAATGAAATAAAAGAGATTTCAAGAAATTTATTTGATTTTAAAACTTATATTAAAACAGCTTATAACTTATTAATGGACCCAACAGTAGATATGTTTAAATCTATTGAAATATTCGACAAGTTATGTGAAAAATCCAAAATATACAAAAAATCATTAAATGAAAAATTTACATATTTTAAAAATAAAGAAGATGATATCATGAATTTTTATAAAAATCCAAATTCTAACTCATATAGAAATCTATTAGTGTATGGTGATTTATTATCGATATTAAATATGTATAAAAAAGCAAAAAACAATGAAATATTAGATAAGATAGATTCAAGAAAATAATAATCTTACTATTGCAAAATAAAAAAGTATAATAAAATAGCTTTAAGGAAAGATGCCAGAGTGGTCGAATGGGGCGATCTCGAAAATCGTTATATGTTTTCATATCGTGGGTTCGAATCCCACTCTTTCCTAAGAGTGGGCAGAACCTAATGAAATGAAGGTTAAATCCGACTCTTTCCTAAGAGTGGGCAGAACTGAATATTAAATCAACCCTTTTTATAAAATCAGAAGTTAGTTATAAGAAATAAATTAAACAAAGCTCAAACTAGTAAAATTTACAAAGAAAACAACTTAAAATAAAGTAAAAAACCAAATATGCTTATAAAAATTATTTCATAACCAATATATTTCATTTTATATAAAACACATATCAATTCAAGGAAATTTATATTATAAAAGTTGTATGAAGATAAGATATTTTTTTATATTTGGAATTAGTTTTTTAATTAATGCAAATAATATAAATAAACAGTTTTTAAAATTAATATGCAAAACTGAGAAACAATTTTTAACCGAAATAATTTCTTGTAACTTTAAAACAATGAAGACAAATTATGGAATTAAAATGATAAATCAAATTTTTCCTAATGGAAAGTATAAATTTATTTTATTAAATGATATCGTAATTAGGTCATATAAAAATAATAATTCTATAAACTCTATAAATAAAATTATAAAAACTTCTAACTTAATGTTTGTGAATATTATATCTTACTCAAGTTATGAATTGTTATCACGAGTTGAGGATAATTCTTTAGCAAATATGACATTATCAACAGTAGGAATTGATACTAAATATACTAACAAACAAATAAAAGAAAGAGAAAAAGCTATTATAATTATTTCAAGATTTATGAAACAGTTTGAAAATAATTCTAAGATTATGCTTAATATATTTGGACATAACGTTAATACAGTGGAATTTTATAATTTTCCTGGAAACAAAATCAAATTATTAGATATTTAATTTGAAAGAACTTATAATTTCTTCATGATAAAAATTATTATTTGTGTGTTTTTAATTTCAATTAATGCGCAGCATAAAAATATTTTAATTATAGGTGGATCTAAAGGTATTGGGAAATCTCTTGTAAATCTATATTCTAAAAATGGATATAAAGTTTATGCAACTTTTAATAATACTTATTAAATTAATCATTCTAATATAAAGTTCATTAAAGTAAATCTATTAGAGAACATTTTTATTAATAAAATTAGACCTGAATTAAAAAATATAAAGTTTGATATTATAATTTTATAATGCTGGAATGTTTGGTTATAAATCTAATTGTGGTTCAAATTTAAATTGCCAATATTGGGTCGATTCCTTTGTAATTAATTGTATTGTTCCCATCAAAATTGCATTTGCTTTAAAAAATAGCATAAAAGAACACGGAAAATATATTGTTATAAGTAGTAGGAGAGGAAGTAATAAAATAAATATCGAAGATAATTATTGTGGCAGATACTCATATCGATCCTCTAAAGCTGCTGTGAATTCTGCGTTAATTGCTTTAACAGAAGATTTTAGAAAATCTAATATTTATGTATTAATGCTTCATCCTGGTAGAGTCAAAACTGAAATGACAAAATTTACAGGAATAGAAACTGACTTAAGTGCAAAATTAATAAAAAACACCATTGATAGTAGGTCAATGAAAGATAGTGGAGCATTTATAGATGTTCAAAATAATAAAATTCTACCTTGGTAATATTTGACAAAAAAACAGGGGGGGTGATAAAATGGATTTCATGAATAATTTTATGAAATATTTATCCCTATTATTTGTTAGTTTTTCTATATACGCTAATAAAATAAATGAGGATTTTCTTAAACTGGTTAATTTAGACGAGAAAACTTTTGTTGATCAAATTTGCACTAATAGATTTGAAAAATATTGCGTGGAAGACAAAGTTAGATTGCTTACAAAAATCAAAGAAGATGGAAGTCATGCATATATAGGAATGGCTCAAATGCTTCAAAAAACTGATTCTTGTGCTTCAATTGATTTATTGATTTGCTCAGAAAAAGTGCTTAATTATCTTAAAATATCAGCTTTTTGTGCTTATCATTTTAGAAAATCAATAGAACAAAATCATGCAATGCATTCATATTTTTCCAATATGGATAGAGGTGTTGATTCTAATGCAAATAATATTGAAGGCTCGTTTAATATGTTGATAAATATGCCAAATTTACTTTCTCAATCTGATAATGTGGATAATAGCATCATTGTTCTTTCTAGATTTATAAAACAAATCGAAGATAAATTATCAATAATATTAAAATCTAAAGGCTCTGATATAATAGTTTCTTTCTCTGATTTTACTAACAACGTAATTAAACATTAAGATTCAATTTTTACTCATTTTTTCAACTCGGCGATTATATTTAGATTTTGAATCAAATTTTGTATTAATAAACATTTTTATCATTTCAAAAACATCATCATTTTTGTTGGAAGCTCCCAATATCATTACATTACAATTATTGTGAGATCTTGCGGAAATCACATCTAAAATAGTTGTGCAAATTGCTGCTCTAATATGTGAAAACCTATTTGCGCAAATGCTCATTCCTATTCCTGTTTTACAAATTAAAATTCCCATAGAATCTTCTGTCCACTTATCAAGCATATCAAAAACTATATCTGGGAAATCAATTTCATTATTATCATAACACCCTAAATCTAGCATTGAATATTTTGTATTTTCTATAATTTTTTTTTTCAAATCAAATCCTCTATGATCTGATCCTATTAATATTTCCATGATGTATTTTATATATATAGTTTTTACATTGCAAATTAGAATTCATATTATTTTAATTTTATTCAAAATGCTTGTTCTTAAATTACTATGATCTATAATGTATATAATGTTAATTTTTATAGATTCTGCTGATTTATCTGAAATATTGGAGCTGTCATCATTGGGAATAATTTCTGGAGTGACTACAAATCCTAATTTATTAAAAGGAAATGCTTTAGACTCAGCTTTGCAAATCAATAAAAATACTGGTTATAAAATTAGTTATCAACCAAAAAGTTCTGATTGGTTTTCAGAAGCAAATCAAGTATTAAATTATAAAAATCAACTAATTTTAAAATCTCCACCAGAAATAAAATATTTTTCAATGTTAAAAGAGCTTATTTCCAAAGGTTTGGAAGTGAATATGACATTAGTTTTTAACACTAACCAAGCTATTTTAGCAGCTCAATTAGGAGTGAAATATATATCTATTTTTGTTGGTAGATTAGAAGATAGCGGAGTTGATCCTTTTGAAGTTATAAGTGACGTTAGAGAATTATATGATTTCAATAACATTAATACAAAAATCATTGCAGCCTCTATAAGAAATGAATCTCATATGGAAAAATCTGCTATATCTGGGGCACATATTGCAACAGTAAAACCATCTATTATAAAAAAAATGTTTACTCATGAATTAACTTCAAAAGGCATGGTAGATTTTGATAAAAACATTTAAAGACAATTTTCCTCAAATATTTTCTATTATAAATAATATAAATTGTGATAATGAATGTACAATAAAAATTGAAGCATTTGCATATTCATTAATGTATAAAGACTCAAAACAAGAAAATACAATTTTATCTTATTTGCATGACTTAAAACTATCTATAGATTTTTTTATTGAATATAAAAATGAAGATATTAACTTAAAAAATATAAAAAAATTAACTAGGCTGGATTTCAGAGCATTATATTCAAAGAGAAAACTCAGTAATATTAGCGCATCTTCTCAAGTTAGATTGATTTCTGCTTGGAAAAGTTTTTTTCTTTTCCTTGATTATAAAAATATTCTATCAAACTTAAAAATAAAAACTCCCAAAACATTCCCAAAGCCAATATCTGAAGAAATAATTCATGATTTATTAAAAGTTGATAGTACTTGGATATCATATAGAAACAGAGCTTTATGGGGGCTTTTATATGGAAGTGGAATGCGTATTAGTGAAGCGTTAAGTTTAAATCTAAATGATTGGAGTGAAAATTCTGATAGCCTAACAATTATAGGGAAGGGGAAAGTTATAAGAAAAGTTCCTTTGTTAAGAATAGTAAATAAATGGATTGAAGAATATTTAAACATTTATCCTGTTCAAATTCAAAGTGAGGGACCATTATTTATAAGCAAATGTCATAAAAGACTTAGCAGACAAAATTGCGCTCACATATTTCTTAAATGGAGGAGGAAGCATGGAATTGTTCAAAAAATTACACCACATACTTTAAGACATAGCTTTGCTTCACATGTATTAGGAAATGACTGCAATTTAAAAGTATTGCAAGATGTATTAGGTCATAAAAATTTAGAAACAACAACTCGTTATATTAAAATTGAAGATCATAAATTAGAAAAATCATTTATATCTATCATGGATGAATAATTTTTATATTGCTGAAATATTTCTATCATTATAAAATTTGACTTTAATGCACAATGAATTAAAAATACCATTTACATAAATTCAATGAAAAATAGCATAGCATTTATAGATGTTCAAAATAATAAAATTCTACCTTGGTAATATTTGGCAAAAAACAGGGGTGGGATAAAATGGATTTCATGAATAATTTTATGAAATATTTTTCCCTATTATTTGTTAGTTTTTCTATATACGCTAATAAGATAAATGAAAATTTTCTTAAATTAGTTAATCTAGATGAGAAAACTCTTGTTGATCAAATTTGCACTGATAGATTTGAAAAACATTGCATAGAAGATGAAGTAAAATTACTTAAAAAATAGAAGAAGATGGAAGTTATGCGTATATTGGAATTGCTCAAATTCTTTCAAAAACTGACTCTTGCATTTCAATAGATTTGTTAATTAACTCAGGGAAAGCAGCTAATTATCTTAAAATATCAGCTTTCTGAGCTTATCATTTTAGAAAGTTAATAAAACAAAATCATAAAATATCCTGCAAATTTACTTAACATATTAAAAAACCTGCAATCTATGTTATCTAAATATTATAATGTAAATAATAACATCATTGTTCTTTCTAGATTTATAAAACAAATCGAAGATAAATTATCAATAATATTAAAATCTAAAGGCTCTGATATAATAGTTTCTTTCTCTGATTTTACTAACAACGTAATTAAACATTAAGATTCAATTTTTACTCATTTTTTCAACTCGGCGATTATATTTAGATTTTGAATTTTCTTTTAATAAAAGACCATAATATTTCAAAAAAGTATGTTGATAACTAGCAAAAAAATCACCATTTTTGAATGAAAATGTTGTTAGCCGCTAGGCAGTGACATTTTTGAATGAAAATGTTGTTAGCCGCTAGGCAGTGACATTTTTGAATGAAAATGTTACTAATTGGTTAAGATATGCACGTTTTACAATTTGAAGAAAATTTATATGAAATAGAAAAAAAAATTTGTGAACTTAAAGATATAACTGATGGTGGCGATCAAATTTTTGATGAAATTGTTAATTTAGAAAAGCGATTTATGTATGAACTTGAAGTTTTGTATAAAAACCTTACTCCATGGCAAAAAGTAGAAGTAGCTCGTCATCCTCATAGACCTCATGGACTTAATTATATTAAGCATATATTTTCTGATTTTTTTGAATTATCTGGGGACAGGTATAATCAAAATGATGATGCGATAATTGGTGGAATTGCAAAATTAGATGACCAATCTGTAATGGTTATTGCTCATGAAAAAGGCCATGATATTAAAAGTAGAGTGAAACATAATTTCGGAATGGCTTCTCCTCATGGGTATAGAAAAGCATATAGATTAATGGAAATTGCAAATGAACTGCGAATTCCTGTTTTAACTTTAATAGATACAAGTGGAGCATACCCAGGATTGAGTGCAGAAGAAAAAGGCCAGGGATATGTTTTGGCAAAATGTATGGAATTGCTTTCTGATTTAGAAGTTCCAACTTTAAGTGTTGTTATAGGAGAAGGAGGCTCAGGAGGAGCAATTTCTCTTGCTTTATCTAATGTTGTTTTAATGCTTGAACATTCTATTTATTCTGTAATTTCTCCTGAAGGATGTGCTGCAATTTTATGGAAAGATCAATCATATAAAGAAAAAGCCGCTGAATCTCAAAAATTAACAGCTCAAGAATTATTTAAATTTGGAATTATAAACGAAATAATACCAGAACCAGTAGGTGGAGCTCATAAATTTTCTGAAAAATCCATGAATATTACTAAGAAATATATTATAAAACATATGAAAATTTTATTAGAAAAAAATGCACAAAAAATAAAAAGTGATAGAAGAAAGAAATTTATAGATATGGGAAATAAAAAGTTTTATGATTAAAAAGATTTCATTCATTTTAATTTCATTATTTTTATCTATAAATAATATGAAAAGCTATATACAATTAAAAAAACTTTCAAGTGAAGTTGAAATTGTTAATATTAAAAAAAATAATATTTTGCGTGATATAAAAAATGTAAATGAACAAATTAATAATCTAAGTGATAATGTGCATCAAGACTTATTAGAAACAAAAGCAATGTGGTTTTTAGGATACTCTCCCTTAAAATCTGTTATTTTAATTCATTAATGATTATTCAATTTTTACAAAACATTTCTTTAGGATTCGGATTGGTTTGTTTAATAAATACAGAAAATATAATTCATCTTAACATTTATCACAATATATTTATCTTATTAGCATCATGTATTTATTCTTCAAGGTTATTTATTGTTATGTTAGGGTTTGTAATTGCTGAATTCTTTGAGTTAAGTGGAGGGTTTGCAAGTGGAATTCTATTTTACTTAGGAAACGTGAAAATAAAATCAAACTTTATATTGATTTCTACTATGATTTCTCTTTTATTATCATTTATATTATTTACTTTAAATTATGATACTAAAATTATTTTTTTCAATCAGAAGTGGTTATTTGATTTAGTAATATGTTTAGTAGTTTTTTTATCTCTTGAAATGATTGTGGGTGAAAAATGTTGATTTTATCATCAATGATACTTTCTGTGATTGGTATTTATTTTTTACTTGAACAAGTTAATAAAGTAATAGGATATATAATTTTGGGACAAGCTATTAATTTATTTCTTCTTTCTATAAATATAAATAATACTTTGTTAGCTCAATCTTTAATTTTGACATCAATTGTTATAAGCTTGAGTATGATTGCGCTATTTATAAAAAAATGACGTTTATTGCTCTTGCTATACTTTCTATGAGTATTCTTTTTTGTATGAAAAATGAAAAAAAAACAATTAGTTTATATTTTCCTATAATGATTTGTAGTTTTATTTTGCTTTATGAAATTAAATATAATACCTATGCTTTTAATATACATAAAATTCAAATGATTCCTAATAAAATAGGAATCTTTTTAGCATTATCTTCTAGTTTTTTAACTATTATTGCGATTCATTTAAATAATGCTTACTCAATTGGAATGATTACTTCTTTATATGGAATCTATAAAATAACTTGCACAACTGATTTTTTTAATATGTACGTAGGGTATGAAGTGTTATTAGCTGGATTTTTATTATGTTTGATAAAATCTAAGTTCAGGTTTTGGAAAAAATATTTGCAATATCAGATGCTAGCTAGTATGTTGATTTTTTTTGGAATAACCTATTTTTACATGGAACAAGGGCATTTAGGAATTTTTAATAATATAAACCCATCTTTTTCTAGTTATATTTTATTATTAGGATTTCTTATGAAAATATGCATATATCCATTTGGAATATGGATTAAAATTTATAAAAAAATTCCAAATGATTTGGTTTTTTGGGTTGCTGGGTTAATGACTAAAGTTCCACTTTACTCAATAATTGTTTTGATTCCTTGGTGCAGACAAATAGAATTTATTTATTTTATAGCAATATTAAGCTCTATAATAGGCGCAATATTAGCATATAAATCTACTGATGATAAAGAAATATTAAGCTTTCATATTATTAGTCAAATTGGAATAATGCTTATAATATCTGTTTTTGAACACTCATATAATCAAAAATTTGGACTAACAATGCTGTATATGATGCACCATATTTGGACTAAATCAACATTGTTTGCAACGGTAAACAATAAGAATTCATTTCTTTGCAAGTATGCTGTTTTTTCTCTTATAGGATTTCCATTTACTCCTGGATTTGTTGCGAAAATCACAGCTTTATATTTTATGATTTCAAGGGAATATTATTCACATGCATTGTTTTTAATAATTTCAAGTTTGATTACAGCAATATCAATGGAAAAATTCATGAATAAAAGCAACTATGATATACACAAACCCAAAGAAATATTTTTTTATTTATTTTTACTGTTTAATATTATTTTGATGTTTTTTATTTTCAAATTCCTAATATACTGAATTCAAAATTTAACCTATGAGTAAGCTGAAATTTTTATTTATTATTTCTATGACTTTTAATGAAATAATATTTATCTTATAATTCTTATATAAATGAATTCTTATAAATCAGATTCTGATACTTTAATTTTAGAAGGAATATGGAGAACTGAAAACATTCCTCAGCTTTTAAATTTAAAAGAAAATTTCAAAACAATAAAATCAACAGGAAACATATCTGCTAATGTAGATTTTTTAATTAAGCAACATAATTCATCTATAAAAAAAAATATATTATATGTAAATCAAACTTTAAAAGAAGATAATAATCAATTTTTATTTAAAATTATAAAAATGCAAAAGGATTTTTTGAAAAAATTATATTTAAGTGATGCTCAAAAAGAAGCTTTTAGAGATTATTTTACAATATCTTTTAGTATGATTAGTATTAATAGTCTTTTATTGATTGCAATGATGTCTTCTGTAATAGGGATAGCATTAGTTTTGGAAGGTTATGCTCAATTATATTATTTAGGAGTTGAGGCCTTTACAATGCATTTTTTCACAACATTTCTTTTTAGAGAAATGATGCCTATTATGACTGCAATATTATTATCGAGTAAATCTGGCGCATCAATGACAGCAAGTATAGCAGCAAAAAATATGAACTCTGAATTAAAAATGTTGAAATTAATGAATATAAATACTACTTTATTCCTTAAACCAAGGTGGTTAGCCTTTTTATTTGTTACACCTCTTATGAATATATATGCATTATTTTTTGCAATTTCTTGCGGAGTGATTGCATATTCTACTCTTTCTAATTTTGGTGTAATTTTTTCATTTAATCATATGTTTAGCTATTTCAATCTTACAAATTTCATAATTTCACAAATTAAAGCATTAATATTTGGATGGTGGATAGGTCTAGTAACATGCTCTGCTGGTATATTATATGATTTTGGTTCTGATAATCTTGGACGATCTATAGTAAAATCTATTGTATATTCTATTTCAGGAATTGTTATTTTTGATATGATTGTGATGTTAATATGCACAAAAATGGGAGTTTGAATGAGTTTATTATTAGAGTGCAAAAATATTACAACTTATATAAATGAAAAATGCATACATGAAAATTTAAATTTCAAACTATTTAAAGGAGAAATTGTATCTTTAATGGGAAGATCTGGATGTGGAAAAACTTCTTTTGCTAATGTTTTATTGGGATTTTTGAAAATCAAATCAGGGTCTATTATCTGGAAAAGAGAAGAATCTTTAAATGTAAAATATAATATAGGATTTCAACCACAACATAATGCATTGTTAAGTGATTATAATATATTAGAAAATGTCGCTATGCCATTAAGATATATTTCTAATCTAGATTGGGAAACATCTTTTCAATTAGCAATGAATAAAATTTTAATGGTGAATTTAACCGAAGAAGACTGCTATAAATATCCTCATATGTTATCTGGTGGAATGTTAAAAAGAGCATCTCTTGCTAGAGCATTGGCTACTGACCCAGAACTATTAATATTAGATGAACCTCTATCTGGATTAGATGCTTTGTCAGCAAAAAAATTTCAAGATCTTATATGGAGCTTATTACCAAATGTTTCAATTATATGCATAACTCATAATTTTATAAAATCATCTAAGTATTATGTATTAGAAGACAAAAAAATAGTATTATTAAATGAGAAAAGCATGAAAGAAAATCAATATGTCCAATTTTAATAAAAAGTTTTTTAATTTAAAATCTATTTTGTTTATTTTTATATCATTAATACCAATTGTTTTTTCAATATTTTTTTATACAAATCAATATTATCTAAACAATCAAAACTATATTATTGTTTTCAATGAAAGCGTATTGGGATTAGAAGTTGGATCTCCAGTTTTATTAAATGGAGTTAAAATTGGTTTGATAAAAAAAATAAGTATAAATGCTTCAGATGACACAATAAATACAAGTGTTACTATATTTAATAATATTAATATGAAAAATAAATATGCTCAAATTGACTCTCAAGGATTTATAGGGCATAAATATATAAATCTTGTTCAAGATGAAAAAATTAATAATGCTAAATTAAAAGAAAAATATATCATATTATCAAAACCATCTAACATGTCAAAAATATTAAATCAAATGCCATCTATAACAAACAGCTCGTCTGAATTTATATCTAAATTAAATTCTGTTAACATAGAAGCATTAAACAATATTTTTGTAAATTTTTCTAACTCTTCTAAAAGCATGAATAGTATTTTGAAAAAAACAGAATCAGCTCTAGATAAATTGAATAATATTTTGAATGTCATAGAATTTGCAACAAAAGGAAATGAAAAAAAATTACATGATTTATTTTCAGTGTCTGTTCCACAATTAAATTCAAGTATAGGAAATTTGAACATTTTATTAAAAGATTCTTCTAAAATAATGAAAAAATTCAAGGAAAAACCAATTAAATTTTTATTAGATTGGTATAGTTAATTACTAGACACTCTTTTGAGAAAAGTAGTATAATATTTTATGAATATATTAAGCAAAATTTCTATTGATACTAAAAAATTCATTTCTTTATTATCTATAATAATGCTTATTTTTTTTAATAATTCTGTATTACGAGTTCTAAAAGATACTTTAATAATATCTGGAAATTCTAGCATTGAAACTGTACATTTTGTCAAATCATTTTTAGTAATGCCTGCTTCAATGTTATTTATCTATTTTTATACAAAATTAAGCTTAACTTTAAAGCAAAATAAAATGATTTATTATATACTTTCGCTTTTTGCTATATTTTTTGCTATATATTCTTTATTTATCCATCCATTACATTATTATTTACACCCTAATTATAAAACAGTCATGCTATTAACACAGCAATACCCTTCATTTAAATGGTTATTTATTTTATATGGATCTTGGTCTTATGTTTTATTTTATATATTTTCAGAATTATGGACTTCTGTAGCTTTGAATTTAATATTCTGGCAATTTGCTAATAGCATTAATAACATTGTACAGGCAAAAAAACACTATGTTTTATTTAGTGTATTAGGAAATATAGGCATGATATTAGGAGGGTGGTTAATTCTTCATTTTTTCAATTCAAATGTACAATTTGATAATAAAATTTCTATTATAAGTTTTATTATTTCATTAATTATTATAGTAATTATGCTTATATATAAATATATATTTAATAATATTGCTTTGCCATCACAAGTTTTAATAGAAAAGCCTAAATCTAAATTTAAATTTTATGACATTATAAAAGTTCTTATAGACTCTCAATACTTAAGGTATATGATGCTTATGGTGTTTTGTTATCATATGACTAGCAATTTAATAGAAATCACATGGAAATCTATTGTAAGATCTTATGTTGCAAGTAGCTCTGATTATGCTTATTATATGGGAATTGTTTATATGCTTTCAGGAATTGTGTCTATTTTGTTTTTTTATATTTCTCAACAATTCATTAGAAGGGCATCCTGGAAAACAATTTCTCTATTTATTCCTTTATTTTTAAGTGTTGTTATTTGTTTTTTTCATATATCTTTGATGTATTCTAGATATCAGAATTATAATTTTATCAGTTTGAAAATCATAGCTTTAATTGGATCTGTTTATTATATTTGTAATAGAGTTTTGAAATACTCTCTGTTTGACCCAACAAAAGAAATAGCATATATTCCTTTAAATAATGATTTAAAACTCAAAGGCAAAGCTATGATAGATGTTTTTGGTAGTAAATTTTCTAAAGCTATTAGTGGTTATATTCAAGCTTTTTTGCTTATGATAATTCCTGGAAGCACGCAAATTTCAATTTCATATTATTTAATTTATATAGTTATTTTTTGCTTAATAATATGGGTTATATCTATCAAAAAATTATTTATAAAATATGAAAAAGTTGCAAATAGCTCCTAAATATGATATTTTTTGGGAATATGTTTTTCCAAATTCTTTTTATAGTTTTAAATTTTAATTTATTTGCCAAAAAAGAAAAAGTTACAGAATGTATAGAAAAAGTAAACATTTATAACTTGAAAAAATCATTTCAAAATGGAACTTGGTATTTAGATTATGTTAAAGGTACTCCATCAAAAATTGTTATACAATATTGCCAAAAAGCTTATAAGGCATATTTAGCAGAAACAATAATGAAATATTTACATATTAATAATGAAATAACTCAAAAGGCATTAGAAGATCAAATTAAGGTTACAGATAGAAAATGTTTATTATGTTTAGCATCTCTTAAAGTCTCTTCAGATCATAAATTTTATCAAGAACATGGAAATAAATTTATATTAAAGGAAAGCAATAATGTTTAATAGTTTATATAGAAGAGCATCATTTTGGTTTGTATTATCAATATTATGCGGATTTTTCAATGATTTTATCCTAAGATATTTAGAAGTAAGCCAAAATAACCATGTTCATGTATTCCAAGCTTTATTTCTTAGGTTTATGTCCAGTTCAGTTATTTTGTTACCTTTTTTTATATTGCAGAAAAATTTTAATACAAAACATTTATCTAAACATGTTTTAAGAGCGATTTTGCTTATATTTCCCATGTTATTATGGACTTATGGAGTTCAAAATGGTTCATTGATTTTTGCAACAGTTATGGAATTTTCTATCCCTTTATTTGTTGCAATCATTGCTAAAATATTTTTAGGAGAAGAGTTAAAAGGTAGGTTGTTTTCTATTATTGTTGGAATTATAGGTATTATTATTATTGTATTACCGCATACATTCACTAACCTATCAGTTATTATTTCTTTCACAATAGCTGCAATATTTTTTGCTATATCAGATGTTATTAATAAATACTTTTTAAACAATAATGAAACAATTTTATCTTTGTTATTTTTATTATCATGTGGAGTTTCTATTATTGCACTTCCTTTTGCTTGTTATTTTTGGATTCATTTAAATTTAATGCAATATTTATTATATATAATTCAAGGTTTATTAGGAAACTTACTAGTTCTATTTATTTTAAAAGCTTATAAAATTTCACCTATTTCATCGTTGCAACCTTTAAGATTTATTTCATTCCCTATTTCATTATTTTTCAGCTTCAAATTAGGAGATAAATTAAGCATTTTATCACTATGCATAGGAATCTTTTTATTAATAATTTCTTTGTTATATAGCTTTTATAATGAAAATAAAGTAAAAAATTAACTGAATATAAAATTTATTTATATAAAATGAGCATTATGTATGTTTTGTTCTTTCTATTTTCTTTTTCTTTATTAAGCAATAATAAATCTATTCTTGATCTTATATTGCATTCTAATATTAACTGGAGTATTAAAAAATACACACCAAGAGTTTAACTTATCTGAATAATATATTTAATTTATTATAATATCTTCAAGAAAATTAGTTTTATATTTTTTAGGAATGAAAAATTCTTTCCATGCTTTTATTTCTGATTCTTTTGGATTCACTTTTAATAAAAAGTCTCTCCATGCAATAACACTAGGGTTAGCTCCCTTATTTAATTTCATTGATTTTAAGTAATCATCATTACCACACCAAGTTCCTACAATTAGGTTAGGAGTAAAACCAACAAACCAAAAATCTCTATATTCTTGAGATGATCCGCTTTTTCCAGACGCAGGGTAGGGTAGTTTTATACTTCTTCCTGTGCCTTGTGGAGAAATAACATCTTTCATAATACATCCCATTTTTTGTGCAATGTCTTGGCTAATAATATTTTCTTGCTCTTGATCATCTATTTTCATCAAAACAATATCTTTATCTTTGTCTATAATTTGAACTATGCTTTTCATTGTATATTTTTTTCCTTTTAAGGCTATAGTTCCAAATGATTGAGATAACTCTAATAAACTAGCATTAGAGCTTCCTAAAGAAACAGATAAATTAGAAGGAATTTCTTCTTTCAATCCAAGTTGATGTGCTATTTCTATAATATTATCTATTCCTACATGATGAGCTAATCTAACAGTGATTCCATTAATAGATTTTATAAACCCTTCTTTCATTGGTAAAAAACCAACCTCTTTATGATAATAGTTACTTGGAGACCATCCATTAATATTAGGAGAAGAATCATCAATCAAAGTAGATGGATCAACTCCATATTTCAAAGCAGAAAGATATACAAAAAACTTAAAAATAGATCCAGTTTGTCTTGAAGCTTGTGTAGATCTATTAAATCCACCATTTTTATATTCACTTCCTCCTATCATTGCTTTTATATGTCCATTATAATCAGCAGCTATTAGTGCTAAATGTTCAAAATTCCACTTCTTACCATATTCTTTATATATATTACTGCATATATTATTTGCATGCTGTTGAATTTCTAAATCAATAGTAGTTGTAATTTCTAAGTTTCTTTTCATATCTAATATCCAACTAGGTATTTGATGATATACAATCCAATCTGTTAGGTAGTATATAGATTTATTATAAATATTATGTATAAGTTTAGACTTATTCAAAAGTGCAATATTTTTTTCTTCATATGTAATATAATTTTGACTAAGCATATTACTTAATACAAATAAAATTCTTTCTGTTAACTTTTCTTCATTATTAGAGTAATGAGATGGAGCTTTTAATAAACTAACCAAAGCAGAAGATTCAAATAAAGTTATATTTTTAATATCTTTACCAAAATATTTCCAACAAGCTGCATTAACTCCATAGGTTCTACTTCCAAAATAAACTCTATTTAAATAAAATTTCAAAATTTCTTTTTTTGTAAAATAATATTCTAGCTTCAAAGCAAGAACAGCTTCTCTGATTTTCCTTATATATGATCTTGATGGTATTTTTCCAGTTTGTAATTGCAAAAGATTTTTTGCTAATTGTTGTGTAATAGTGCTACCACCTTCGACTATTTTTTTTGATTGTAAATTTTTTGACAATGCTCTAAAAATTCCTAATACATCTACACCAAAATGAGACCAAAATCTTTTGTCTTCTAATGCTATCAATGAATTAATTAAATAAGGTGGAATTTCTTCTAACTCAACATCCTTATATTTTATATCTCCATAAGTTGCAATTAAATTTCCTTTTATATCTTTGAAAATAATATACGGCTCGAATTTGTGCTCTAAAACATTATTAACATTAGGCAAAGTTATGTTAATCATTAAAAAAAATACTATATTTGCAAATATTAAATTTAGAATTATTTTCCAATAAAACTTCATGAACTTCTACGTAAAACCTTTAATATAGCTTTCTGAGGAACTGATACTTTTCCAGCCATCAATTCTTTCATTTTTTTCTTACCCTTTTTTTGCTTTTCTAATAGCTTTCTTTTTCTGCTAACATCACCACCATAACATTTTGCAGTAACATCTTTTCTTAATGCTGAAATTGTTTCTCTAGCAATAATTTTTCCTCCTATTGCGGCCTGAATTGCAATAGGAAATAAATGTCTTTCAATTGAATCTTTCAAAGATTTACAAACCCATCTTCCATAAGCATCTGCATTTCCTTTGAAAATCATAGTTGCTAAAGCATCAACCACAACTCCATCAACTAAAATGTTTACAGGAACAATATTTGCTTCTTCATAACCATCATCTTCATATTCAAAACTTCCATATCCTTTTGTTACTGATTTCAATCTATCATGAAAGTCAAAAATAATATCAGACAATGGGAACCTATAATTCAATATACATCTTTTTGAAGATTCATTTAGGCCTTCTAAATACTCTATGTTTATTTGCTTTCCTCTTTTTTCCTCACATAACATAATAGTAGGCCCAGTAAATTCTTCATTTATAATAATATTAACTTTAACCCATGGTTCTTCTATTAAATCAATTCTATTTCTTTCAGGCATTTCAGAAGGATGATTTATAGAAGAAACAGACCCATCAGATTTTGTTATTTTATATTTCACAGAAGGAGATGTCATAATTACATTTAAATCAAACTCTTGCTCTAACCTTTGTTGTATAACTTCAAGATGTAATAAACCTAAAAATCCACATCTAAATCCAGATCCCAAGCTAGGCATATTAGTATTTTCAACAATTAAGCTTCCGTCATGTAATTTTAATTTATCTAAAGCATTTTTCAATACAATATAATCAGATGAATCAACCGGGTATACACAACAAAAAACCACAGGTTTTATAGGCTGAAAGCCTTCCAATGCTTCAATAATAGTACTATTTTGTTCAATAATAGTATCTCCTAACATCACATCAGATAAAGTTCTTATGTTTGCTATAATAAATCCAACCATTCCATTTTCTAATTTATCTAAATTTTTCTTTTTTGGTGTAAAAACTCCTAAATGATCTATCTTATACACAGCTTTAGTATGCATCATTCTAATGTTCATATCTGGTTTAAGCTCTCCATCAATTACTTTAACCAGTAAAACAATTCCTAAAAATTGATCAAACCATCCATCTATAAGCAATCCTTTGAATTCTTTATCTTTTGAACCAGAAGGGTGTGGAATTTTTTCTATAATTTCTTTAATTACTTTTTCAACTCCAACTCCAGTTTTAGCAGAAACACATAAAGGCAATTCATTAATTCCTAAAATGTTTTCTATCTGCATAGCAACATCTTCTACATTTGCTGATGGCAAATCAACTTTATTTAAAACAGGCATTAAAGTTAAATCTTCTTCTATTGCTTTATAAACATTTGCTATAGTTTGAGCTTGAACACCCTGTGTTGCATCTACTAAAACCAAAGCACCCTCACAGGCCTTTAGAGATCTCTTTACTTCATAACTAAAGTCTACATGCCCAGGAGTGTCAATTAAGTTCAAAATATATTTTTCATCACCTAACATATACTCCAAAGATACTGTTTGTGCTTTTACAGTAATTCCTCTTTGCTTTTCAACATCTAAAGAGTCTAGCATCTGTTTTTTTAAATCACGAAACTCAACACCTTTGCAAGTTTCTATCAATCTATCAGATAAAGTTGATTTTCCATGGTCTATATGAGCTATAATTGCAAAGTTTCTAATTTTAGAAGTCACTTCTTTATTAAGTGATTTTTTCTCATTATTAATCAATTTGCTATCTATTTTGTTATCCTGCATATTCTACTCCTTTGTTTTTAACAAGATCAATTAATTCCTTGCTTTTTTGCTCTAATTCATCAGATGTTTGTGTTTTTTCAAGCTTATCCCAAATCAATCTTATTCCAACAGATTTTTCTTCTGATAAATTATAATTAGGATGAATATCAAATATTTTAACATCAATTTTCTTATCAAAGTTATTTTTTATATAAGATAAAATTTCTCCAACTGATAAGTTTTTAGGAAAATTAAATGATAAATCTTTAAAAACAACATTGTGCATTGAAATTTCATACGATTTTTTATCTTGTTCATATAAAACAGAACTTAAATCTAATTCAAAAATAAATATTTCACTTTTAATCTTAAAGTGCTTTTTTAGTTTTGGAGTTATTTCAGTCAAAGTACAAATTTGATTATTATTTTTTAACCAAGAACACCCATTATCTATATTCTTATGTTCATCATATTTAAATTTAGAAAAAGTTAAGAAATCTTCTACATCTTTTTTACATGAAAAAAAATCTTTTTTAACACTATTTAAAGTTTGTAATTTATTCATCCAAACACAAGCTAAATTAGATTTTTGATCTATAGAATCCCCTGAATTAAAAAATACATTTCCAATTTCAAAAATTCCATCACATTGCCAATTATATCTAGAATACTTACTTGCCAAATGCAATAAATTAGGAATCAAAGAAGGCCTTAAAAATGATTGTTTTGATGTCATAGGATTATTTACAGCAATAGAATCAGAAAATAAAATTTCATCTTTTTTTTCCATAAATGAGTTATTGAAAACTTCATATAAACCTTTTTGAACCCAAAAATTTTTCTTAATCAAATCTTTACTTATGTTATATTTAATATCTCCAGAATCTAAATCAACTTGACTTATTTTATTCAATCCATGATACCTTATTATTTCTTCAATTAAACAAGAAGAATCTTGAATATCATTTAATCTCCATGTAGGAATTATTACTTTTATAAATTCATCATATCTCTCTATGACTTGAAAATCTAATTTATTTAAGGCGTCATAAACTTCATTTTTAGAATAATTATGCCCAGAAATATCTATAACTTCATTATAAAATAATTGAATCGATTTTTCTTCATTCATAGAAATATCTTCAAACCCATATTCAAATTTATATCCAGCATATTTCTCTAACAAATCAAGAATATTTTTCATAGCAATTTTTAAAGAAGAAGAATCAGAATATTTCAAAGAATTATCAAAGTTTGCATTAAACGCAAAAACTTTAACGAACAAATTTTTATTTTCATTAATATTTATTATGTTTTCATATTTCAATTCATTATCTATATTTTTATCATTATTAATATTAATGTTATAACCAAAAGAATGAAAAATATAATTTGCAATATTTTCTATAATATTTTCACTAATTTTCACATCTATAGAACTTAGTCTTTTTAATATAAATAAAGGCGTTTTGTTTTGCAAATTTTTCACAAATGACATGTTTGCAATTATAACTCCATCACAAGACTCTATATTATATTTCTTATTTTTAAACTCATATGACCCTGATTTCATAATATTAGTTTCTTTTGCTCTAAAACCAGAAGATATTTCTCTAGATATTCCAAAAACATTTAAAACATCTTTCCTGTTAGCTGTGACTTCTATATCAAAAATAGAGCCATCATTAAATAAATCATATAAGTTATCACTTAAATTAACATCTAAATCTAAAATTCCATCTGATGACCCTAAACACATCTCTTCCGCAGAACATAACATTCCAGAGCTTTCCACATCTCTTATTACAGCTTTTTGTAAAATTGATTTAGTTTGTGGAATTAAAGCTCCTACAGTTGCTAATAAAGTAATCATTCCAACATATAAATTGTCAGCCCCACATACAACATTATGCTTATAATCATCTTTGCATGCTACAGAGCATATATTTAACTTATCAGCATTGGGATGTTTATTTATTGCAATAATTTTAACTAATTTAAAATGATCTAAATTAAATGAATTTTTTTCTTTTTCTATTTCAAATCCTCGACTAACTAATCTATCATGAAAATTATCTGTATTAAAATCATAATATTCTTTTAGCCATTCAACTGTAAATTTCATTAAATTTATTCTCCTATATCAATTTGACTATGCATTTTCAACCAAGGATAGTCATTTTCAACAAAATTACGAATATTATTTAGTCCAAATTTGATCATAGCAACTCTTTCAAGACCAATTCCAAATGCAAATCCTTTTTTATATCCATATTTATCCAAAATATTTTTTCTAATCATTCCTGCTCCCAATATCTCAAGCCATTTTCCATTATCAAATTTAACATCAACTTCAACAGAAGGTTCAGTAAATGGGAAATATCCAGGCCTTAATCTAATATCTACATCATCTCGATTAAAGAATTTTTTGAGAAAATTTAAAAGAAATCCTTTTAAAGATGCAATTGAAGCATTGGGATCAATAACAAACCCTTCAATTTGATGAAACATAGGCAAATGCGTTGAATCGTCATCTCTTCTGTACACATCTCCTATTGAATATATTCTAAAAGGATCTTTATGCTTTCCAGACTCTAATGCCCTTATTTGAACAGCAGTAGTATGAGTTCTCATAAGCTTATCTTTAACAAAAAAAGTATCTCTATCATTTCTAGAGGGATGATTTTTATGAATATTCAAAGCATCAAAATTATAATATTCACTTTCAATAGAAGGGCCTATTTCTTGATGAAATCCCATTTTTTGCATAATTATATGTATTTGTTCTTTTGCCAAGGTTAAAGGATGTAATCTTCCTATTTGGCTATATGCAGGAATTGTATAGTCTTTATCAGAATTAGATTTGTTTTCAAATCCAGACATTTTTACTGCATATAGTTTGAAAAACTCTTCTTTGAGCTTATTTATATTACTACCAAATTCTTTTTTGTTTACATCTTTTAATGAAGATAAACTTTTCATATGCAAAGTCAAAACTCCATTTTTGCCCATAAAATAAGACTTTGCATCATTAAGTTCTTTTGTGTTTTTTGAAGATTCAATTTTGTTTTTTATTTCATCTCTAAGAGAATTAAAGTTGCATTGCAACATTTTTATTTACTAATAATCTCTTTTACAAAAGAAGAAAAATTTTCAGGATCTCTAATAGCTAGTTCAGACAAAACTTTTCTATTGAAATCAATTCCAGCTTTTTGTATAGCTTCCATAAATCTGCTGTAAGTGAATCCTAATTCCCTAACAGCAGCGTTAATTCTTTGTATCCACAAAGCTCTGAAAGTTCTTTTTTTATTTCTTCTGTCTCTATAAGCATGTTGCCATCCTTTTTCAACTCTTTCTTTAGCTATACGATAACATTTTGAAGCTCTACCTTGAAAACCTTTTGCATGTTGCAATATTTTCTTGTGTCTTCTTTTCTTGTTTACGCCTCTTTTTACTCTTGTCATATTAACCTTCCAATCCGTAAGGAGCTAACTTTTTGATCATTCTGTCATGAGAAGAATGAACTTCAGTCATTCCTCTTGTTTTTCTTCTCATACTTGTTGTTCTCTTACGCATATTATGCCTTTTGCAAGCATTTCCTCTTTTAAAACCACTGGCAGAAGATCTAATTCTCTTCTTTATTGCTTTTTTAGTCTTCAATTTCATTAAAATCTCCGGTTCTTTTAAGAAAACAGTAGCATGTTTGCATAATTAAATCAAACGTGTCATAACAATTAAAAATGTTCAGTTAATAATTTACTTTAATTGATCTTTTATTTTTTACCAGGAGGTTAAAACAATGCACAAAGTAATAGAATTAACGGATAGTAATATAGAGAAATTAAAAAGCACGCCTATAGCAATTATTGATTTTTGGGCAGAATGGTGCCAACCATGTGTAAGCTTCATGCCTACATTTGAAGAGGTATCCAAAGAATTCAAATCCGTTAGCTTTTTTAAATTTGACGTTGATTCAAATCAAAATTTTGCACAAAGCTATTCTGTAAGAAGCGTTCCTACAATAATTTTATTGAAAAATGGAGAAGAGGAAGATAGAAAAATAGGCCCAATGGATTCTCAATCTTTCAAAAATTGGATTGAAAGCAATATATAGTATTTTTATAGATATAAATCTATAATAAGCATCATGGGATTTTCTTGTGGATGTGTTGGATTGCCGAATGTTGGCAAATCAACTTTATTTAATGTATTAATCAAAAAAGCTGTAGCAGAGGCATCAAATTATGCCTTTTGTACTATAGAGCCTAACAAAGGACATATTTCTGTTCCTGATGAAAGGTTAGAAAAGCTAGCAAGCTTAGAAAAATCTAAAAAAATCATATCTCCAACTTTAACTTGCATAGACATAGCTGGATTGATTAAAGGCGCAAGTCAAGGACAAGGACTAGGAAATCAATTCTTAGGCAATATTAGACAAGTAGATCTAATCATGCATGTAGCTCGTTGTTTTGATGATAAAGATGTTATGCATGTTGAGAATAGGGTAGATCCTGTTTCAGATATTCAGTTAGTAGAAACAGAATTAATGCTTTCTGATATTGAGTTACTTGAAAAATGGCTTAGCAAAAAAAGTAAAGATAAAAAAGATCCAAAAGAAGTAGATTTAGCAAAAAAAACTATAAAATTATTAGGAGAGGGCATATATCTTTCTAGTCATAATTTTGATGAAGATGATAAAGTTTGGCTAAAAAGGATGGGAATAATAACAATATTGCCAAAATTCTATATAGCAAATATGCATGAAGATGATCTTATTAAAGGAAATAATTATTTAAATGATTTAAAAAAAGAATACCCTAATGAAATAATAATACCTGTTTCAGCAAAGTTAGAAGAAAATTTTCTAGAATTGGATGAAAAAGACCAAAAAGAGATGTATGAAATGTATAGCTTAAAAGAAAATAGCTTAAATGCCGTACTTAGAACTGGTTATCAATTGCTTAATTTACACACTTACTTCACAGTAGGAGAAAAAGAAACAAGAGGGTGGCCAATTAAAAAAAATTCCACAGCACCAGAAGCTGCTGGCGTGATTCATACAGATTTTGAAAAGGGCTTCATTAGCGCAGATGTGATTTCTTATGATGATTTTATAGAGTGCAAAGGTCACCAAGAAGCAAAAACCAATGGAAAAGTTAGGCAAGAAGGAAGAAAATATATAGTCAAAGATGGAGATATTTGCAATTTTAAATTCAATGTTTGAAATAGCATCTTAAAAATAGTCATAATTTCAATTAAATTTATTATCAATTAATTTACATATTTATATGAAAATAACTTATAAATGGAGAGAAAATGAAACATATAAATAAAATTTTATTATCTTTGATTGCAATATCTAGCATAAAAGCTAAAAATGTTGTTTCAGCAGAAACAATTGCACAAATTGCAACAAATGATTTTTTTACACAAAAAGGTACAGTTGAAAATGCAAATGCAGTGATTTTTGCTGAAGGAAGCAATGTGTTTGCTATAGGAGCAGATTTTTCAATCAAAGCTCCTTCAGGAACAACTATTTCAGATATAAATAATTTAACTGCAGAAGAAAAATCAAAAATCTTAACAGGAGAATACTTAAAAGATACTCAAATTCTTCAACATATTTCATATCAAGCTTTAAATACAACTAAACCAGTTGATTTTATAAATAACACTGCTTCAGCTTTTTCAGAAGAAGAGGCTTTGGCGGTAGTTAAAAAAGCAGGAATTAATAAAGATTCTATTAGTTCTTTAACAAATAGCTTTAAAAGTGACTCAGGTAAAATTGATAAGTTAGAATTCAGACACTTTGTTCAAAGCATAGCTCCTGCATATGTTAACAAAACAGATCTAAGCACAGAAGGCGTCCAAGAAGCATTATATGAATTGCAAAGATTAGCTGCAACAAACGATGCAATAAAAGAAACATTGCTAGGCAGCAGTTCTTTAGAAGATCTAATTGATGCAAAAGCAAATTTAAGCAATGCTAATATTAAAAAAATGGGAATGGAACATATCACTCCTATTATTGATAATTTTACATCATTAAGAACTGAAATTTACAATATTAATCTTGTAGCCCCTAATTTAACAAAAGAAGAGTTCTCACAAAAATATAAAAAGATGATTGAGAGCTTGTGGGTTAGTGCTTATTCTTTGAAAGAGGTTGAAGAAAATTTTAAAGCTATAGAAATGCTTTCAGATACATTAACAAATGCTCATATAGCAGAAAAATTACATGGCAATGATGATGAACTGATTGAATTAGTTAAAGCTAATTATAACGATGATGACAACGTTCAATCAGTTAAGGGTTTATTAAAGAATATTTATCTCAAGGATATAAGCTTGTTACCAAGTGATAATGATTTTAATAACATTGAAACCTTTCTTAATTTAGATAAATCGGAATTTAAGAATGATTCTGATATCTTAGATGCATCAACATATGAGAATTTTAAAGCCGGAGTAAGCGATATTATCATTTCTACTAAATCTTTGACAGAAAATTTAATCAATCACTATAATAATTCAGTAAAATTGTTTTTCAAAGAATCATCTCAAAAAGCTACAGACTTTTCTATTTCTAATTTATCAATAATGAGCACATTTATAGATGATAACACTGGTTCTATTGATGATAAAAATGCTAAGCAGAAAGCAGATGCATATTTTGATATATTATTCAAAGAAAAAGCTGATTTAAACTATGATGACATTTCAAATTTAATAGCATTAAGGTCAGAATTGCAAGGAACTTCACTAGATATACTTAATCAAGCATATAATGCATCTCAAGAATCAAAATATGAAGATGCAAGAAAATTTGCTTTTCAAGCTGGTGTTAATGCTGACTCTGTAGCAGATAATGAATTAAAAAACAACTTAGAAGTAGCAGTCAAAGATTTAGCCATGGAATATATTAGCACTGCTTTAGCAAACCTTGAAGAAGAATTTTCAGTCTTAGAATTAGGGTTAAAAGCTAGAAGTGAGATATTTCAATCAATATTTAATGAATTTGAAGCTGAAGTTGAATCAAATGACCAATTTAATGATTTCAAAACTAATTTATTAACAGATGTTAAGATAGATATAAAAGATACTAGTGGTATATTGTCTACTTTAGCCAGTTTGTTTAAGATTGATGAATTTTCTAAAGCAAGATTAGATGAGTATTTTGAAAATAGAAAAATAATTTCAGTCATATCAAAGTCTTTATTAGAAATGAGCGAAAATGTTGCAGATGAAACAGATAGTATTTCAAGTGCAACAAACAGTAATATTGGTGCTTTTCAAGGTTTTCAAAAAACTTTTATTGATAACAATATTCGTGAAATAAGAAGTGTTTTGAGCCACTTTAACTTTGGTATGGTTGATGACGGTGATATTGAGAAAGCACAAGAGTTATACAAATTGGAAACAACAGTTAACAACATGTTAAATTCCATTGAATCATTTAATTTAACAAATGAAAATCCATATTTACGTGAAATATTTTTTTCAGATGATTTAAACACCGCAATGGCTGAACTAAACTCAGCTGCAGATAATGCTATTACAAATAACATCGCAGAGCTTAAGTCCTTAAATATAGAAATTGACAAAGCAGATATAAAATATAAAAATGAGTTAGAAAAATTTATAGGATCAAAGTCTATAGATAGCGATACACAAGAAAAAATAGAAAATATTTTTACTACACTAGGTACTTATTCTAAATCAAATGAGTATAGCGCATTTATTTATGATGTGATGTCAAAACTAGGTTGACATACTCTAAAATTCTCAACTTAACAATTAAAATAAAGTTCATAAAAATAGAATCTTAATTACAACTTATTTCCTATAAAACAACATAATCTTTTAATTAAAATCAAAGTTAACAAAGTATACATTAGAATAAATTATAATATTACAATAAGGAGATAAGTAATGAAATTTATCTATTACAGCTTGCTAGCTATGATTTCCATTATTTCTGCTAGAAAAATAGAATACCATAATAGGAAAAAGCCATTAAAACATGTAAGTGCTTCTTTTTACAATTCTATTGGATGCCAAGGAAAACAAAAAAAAACAATGAAAAATGATTCAAAATCTGAAAGTCAAAAACAGCCTGAATTAACTAAGAAAAATTTAGCGCAAAATGAAGAAAATCTAAATTCTCAATATGTTAATCCTGCATATCAAGAGACTATACCCTCATCATCTGAAACAGGTGATAGCCATACTACAAATCAAAAACCTAGATTTAGATCGTTAGCAAGATCTAAAAGCAAATCTCTTAGCTACAAGTCAAGTGATTCAGGGTCTGATTTTAATCTTAGTTCAGATTCTTCATCAAATGAAATGGCCCCTTTAATAGCATCTGAAAAACAAACAATTCTAAATAAGCACAAGCCAATTTTAATAGAAAGGTTAAAATCAACATCATATAGAATGAAAAAACCATCAGAAGAAAGCAGTACGCAAACTTCTCGTGTTGAATTAAAAGAGCAAGGTAGTCAAATAAAAAACAAAAAAGATAAAAGTCCTGATTTAATCAATTATGAAGATACACTAGTTCAAAAACAAGATCGTCCAATTTTAGCAGAGTCATCAAATTCTACAACTCAAAAAATAAATATCAATAATGATAATGAAGATAAACTTGCTAAATATGTTGAAAAAAACAATGCAAATAATTTACGCAAAAATTATTTTGATAAACTAAAAAATTATAGATCTAATAAAATAAATTCTGTAGAATTAGTTCCTATAAATAATTCTTCATCAAATGAAATGACCCCTTTAATAGCATCTGAAAAACAAACAATTCTAAATAAGCACAAGCCAATTTTAATAGAAAGGTTAAAATCAACATCATATAGAATGAAAAAACCATCAGAAGAAAGCAGTACGCAAACTTCTCGTGTTGAATTAAAAGAGCAAGGTAGTCAAATAAAAAACAAAAAAGATAAAAGTCCTGATTTAATCAATTATGAAGATACACTAGTTCAAAAACAAGATCGTCCAATTTTAGCAGAGTCATCAAATTCTACAACTCAAAAAATAAATATCAATAATGATAATAAAGATAAACTTGTTAAATATGTTGAAAAAAACAATGCAAATAATTTACGCAAAAATTATTTTGATAAACTAAAAAATTATAAATCTAATAAAATAATTCAAAATATAAAAACAAATGAAAAAGAATATATTGATAAAAATATCTTGATCAAGTCAAATGAATTGAATAAAAAAACAAATAACTCAGCTCCTAAAGGAAGAGAGCTTCTTTCAAAAGATGATAAAAATAACAACGCTATAAAGGCAATATCTTTAAGATCTAAAACTTCTGGAGAATTAATTCCTGCAAATAATGCTGCTGATACAAGTTCTCAAACAATTGATGTTACACAAGCCATAAAATTAGCAAAACAACAAAAAGATCAGGATTTATTTAAAATGCTGAAAAATGCACAAAATCATGGAAATCACGATGAAATTATAAAAATAATAAATAACTCTAATTTGAAAAACAATCAACAAATTTATAATAATAACTCACCAACAGAATCTTTAAACATTGAAGGGAAGTCATACAAACAAATTGAAGAAAGAAACAATTCAAACTCATTAGTAGCAAATCCTTCTCCTATAATTGTTCAAAAAAGATTAGGAGGCATTAGCACTCCCAAAACAATAAAAACAAATAATTCAGCTCCTAAAGGAAGAGAGCTTTTTTCAAAAGATGATAAAAATAACAATGCTATAAAGGCAATATCTTTAAGATCTAAAACTTCTGGAGAATTAGTTCCTGCAAATAATGCTTCTGATACAAGTGCACAAACAATTGATGTTACACAAGCTATAAAATTAGCAAAACAACAAAAAGATCAGAATTTATTTCAAATACTGAAAAATGCACAAAATCATGGAAATCATGATGAAATTATAAAAATAATAAATAACTCTAATTTGAAAAACAATCAACAAATTTATAATAATAGCCCATCAACAGAATCTTTAAACATTGAAGGGAAGTCATACGAACAAATTGAAGAAAGAAACAATTCAAACTCATTAGTAGCAAATCCTTCTCCTATAATTGTTCAAAAAAGATTAGGAGGCATTAGCACTCCCAAAACAATAAAAACAAATAATTCAGCTCCTAAAGGAAGAGAACTTTTTTCAAAAGATGATAAAGATAACAACTCTATAAGTCAAAAAAAAAACACAGAGAATTTAAAGCAAAAAATGCCTAAAGTTAAGGCTGTGGAACAATCATTCAAAGTTGATCCAAAAAGAAGAAGAAAAGTAATATCAAATAAAAACAATGAAAAAAGTGAAAATAGAATGAAAATTCAAAATGCAGAAGAAACTGAAAGAAATTCTTTAAAAGAAAATAATATTATAAAAAATGAACAAATAACTAAAAATGAAGAAAAAATTATAAATTTAAAAAATGAAAATAATCAATCTTTATTAAGAAGTAGATTTAATGACTTGAACAAATACGTAAAATTAAAGAAAAATGAAAATTTAAATAATACAGAAGATAATTCTAGAGCAAAAATTAAAAATGATGAAAGTAATGAATATAATGAATTGAAAGAATCTTATTTAAAAGCTAAAAGAAATCGTAATTCATTAACAGTGTCAACATCTTCAAAAGTTCAGTCAGAAGAGTTAGATTCACCTAAAACTCCTATATCTCAAACTTCTAGCATAAAGCATGATGTTTCAATAGCTTACAAAAAGGCGGAAGCAGAGTTGAATAAAGATAGTGCAAAAATAAGAAGTATTCTGTCAGGGAATATAGATGCTGCAAAAAGAACAATAAGCAGATTGAATTCAAATCAAAAAAATAAATTAAACGAAGAATTAAAATCAATAAACCCAAAATCAAATGATCGTAATGAAATAAAAAAGGCTTTAACAGTATTAGTAAAAGCTCAAAGATTAGAAAAAGAAAATAATGAAAAATCTTCATCAAACATCGCTATTTCATCAAAAAAATCAACTGGAAGTGGAAAGGGCATAAATACACACACAAACTCTTCAAAAGCAAAAATTTCCAGCAGTAGCAATAGAAGCAATAGCTCATCAAGCAAATAATTAATATTGAAATTTGAAATAAATAAATAGTTAGTGAATAAAAAAATTAAATTTCTGAATCGAATTTTTGGTATTTGCTAACTGCATGCAGTATATATGCGCAATAAATCAATCCTATAATAAATGCTGTTAACCACAAGTAGGTTATAGCCATTACAATAATAAAAGCACATATACCAAAAACAATATGGTTAGTGCGTTTATTTATTTTTATTCTATTTATAGCAATTGTCCTGAATTTACCTATCATTCCAAATGCAACCAATAATATCCACAGGGCAAAAACAGAAGGGTGAAAACTAATGTTTAAAATTTTTTCTACAATCACAGGAAAAAATACTAACAATCCTGCTGCAGGAGCTGGAATACCTGTAAATGTTTCTACATTTTCTTTTGATGTAGAAAATCTTGCTAATCTGAAAGCCATGCATAAAACAAAAAATATACAACATGACCATCCAAAACTAATCCAAGTGCTTAATTTATAAAAATATAATATAAGGGCAGGGGATATAGAAAAACTTAAAAAATCAGCTAAAGAATCAATAGTTTTTCCAAATTCTGAAGCGCTATTTAAATAACGAGCAACTCGTCCATCAATACCATCAATAAAAGCAGCAGCACAAATACATAAAATAGAATACTCTATTCCTTGGTTTAATATATAAATTGCATGCATACCCAAACAAATAGATATAGATGTAATGAAGCTTGGAATTAAAAAAACCCTATCTTTGAAAAAATTCTTCATTTTCTTATTATTTTTCATTAAATTATTTTTCATTTAATCTAACTCAGATTTACTAGCTAAAATTGTTTCTCCAGCTACAACAGTTTGTCTTTTTTTAATATTAATAATCATTCCTTCTGGAAAATAAGTATCCATTCTGCTTCCAAATTTTATCATTCCATAGGTTTTTCCAATTATTGCTTCATTATTACCCTCAATATCAGTTACTATTCTTCTAGCGATAAAACCAGCAATTTGAACAACTATACACTCTACAAATCCTTTAATGAATATTGCTAATCTTTCATTTTTCATATGAGTTTGTTTTCCCCATGCAAATCCAAATTTACCTTCTTCATATTTTTTTTCTATAATTTCTCCACTAATAGGAAATCTATTTACATGAACATCAGATAATCTTAGAAAAATTCCAATTCTAGTCCATTTTTTCCCATCATTAAAGTCTGGAGATTCAACTCCATGTTCTATATCAACAACAATTCCATCTGCAGGACTAACAATAATATTTTCAATTTTAGGAATAACTCTGTCTGGATCTCTAAAAAACCATATACAAAACGCTGTAATACTAATTCCAAATAAGCCCATATAATAACTGTAATAAAAAAATGCAATTGTTAAAGCAAAAGATACCAAAATAGTACTATAACCATCAGATCTCACTTTATCCATAAATTTTCTTTTAATCATTTTATTGCCTGCTTCATTTCTTTTGTAAGCAAAGTCTCACT
Source organism: Rickettsiales bacterium (assembly GCA_965233735.1). Taxonomy (GTDB): domain Bacteria; phylum Pseudomonadota; class Alphaproteobacteria; order CAJXXZ01; family 1604HC; genus Cytomitobacter. Next base: position 160,606 of record OZ247501.1, on the reverse strand, counting down.
TGCAATCATTTTTTGACCTTCATTCACACAAATTTCAACATTAATTGGAAGATAAATTTCAACAGTTGCTCCTAATGTATTATTAGCATATGTAGAACCTATTTCCACTTGATCACTTTTCTTCACTTTGCAAGAAACAAAATGAAAAACACTATCCACAGAATGAGAAAGAATACACTTTATTTTACCAGAAACTAAAATGGAAATCTTCTCATTTTGCTTATATATATAATTATCTCTAGAATCTCCAGGAGAAAATACAACTTCATCTATTTCTCCAGAAATAGGCATTCTGCTTACATGAATATCTAAAATTCCATTCAAAATAGTAATCTTATTCCATTTTTGCTCTTTATATTTATCAGATAAATTAAACTCTACATTTTTATCAATTGATAAAATTATTCCATCACATGGAGATAACACTGCATTGTAATTAGTAATAACTCTTTTTTCATCTCTAAATAAAAGTATTACACCAATTGCTAAAAACGCAATAAAATTACCTAACACAAAACTTAACATTAATCCTGCTACAATTATTTTTGCAACTTTAATGCCATCCTGACTAAGATTAAACACATATAATTAATATCATATCTTATTCTCTCATAACAGAGTTTGCGCTTACTTTATTTGCTTATTGAATTATTAGAGCATTCAATATATAAATTTTTGAAATCCTCTTTGAACATATCCAATATACTGTCAATGTCAATTTTTTCACCATCATTATCAAGGCTTTTAATTACCATATTTTTTAAATTGCTAAACAACAAACCTGTTTGTTCTCTAAATTTTGAAATTTCTTTATTTTCTTGTACAGATTGTAATTGTAAATATGCATCTTTTAATTGCTTATCTGCAATGCTTTTAAGCTCTATACCTTTTGTATAGCTCTGCACAGCTTTATTCAAAGGCATAGATCCTTTCTCTAATTGCAAAGATATATTTTCTAATTCTGTTATAATTTCTTCAAATGTTATATTTTTATTATTCATAATGTTATTTTTCCAACTTTCCATAAATGTTCTTTGTCACCACTATAAAGCCTGCCTAATACAAAAACAAAATCAGACAATCTATTAATATACTTTGCTATGTTTTCATTGTTATTTTCAATTTCCCATAGCAAAGTTTCAGATCTCCTTATAATACATCTAACAATATGTAAGTGACTAGATAGTATTGAACCACCAGGCAGAACAAAATTATTAGCATTAGTAAGGTTTGAGAAAAATATATCAGTGTTTTTTTCTATCCATTCATGGTATTCAGTAGTGATTTCTATATTTCCACCACTAATAAATCCTCCAATATTTAATAATTGGTTTTGAATATTAAGAAAAGTTTTTGTCAATTCTTCAGGAGCATAATTAATAATTAATCCAAAATAAGAATTAACTTCATCTAATGCTCCTAAAAACTTTATAATAGATGAATTTTTATTAACTCTGCTATTCATAATAGAAGTTTTTCCCTTATCTCCTGTTTTTGTTATATAAGGACATTTCATACTAAAAATTATATAAAATAATCCAACTAATTAAAATACTAGGAATCATAGGTATTTTATTTTTCTTAAAATAAGCAATATATACTAATCCTAATAATATATGAAATATGGAAATATAAATTAATAACAATGGTATGAAATTGAATTTAATATGAGATCCAACTAAAATCATTACAATATAATCTCCTAGCTGCATATATGTTTTTTTGCTAAAAATTGAAAAAAGATATATTAAAAATAATATTATTCCAATCATTATAAAAGAGTATGTTTTGAATTTGCAATAAATTGATAAAAAAAAACAAATATTAATGGAATTTCAAAAAATAATAAATCATATATTATTGATAAAGCACAAATTGCATAAAATAATATCATTTGCGTATAATGCGATTAAAAACGAGAGACTGTATCCATGAAAGAACATTGCTCCATATCATATACAACATAAATGCAGAAGATGTACTAGACAATAAAACCATCATAACAAATGGCAATGCAAAAACAAATTTATCTTTTTGCATTTTCATCATTTTCCATTGTTGTACTAAAATTGTCAAAACAAAAATCATTGATAAAATAGTGATATTGAATGGCAATATATTAAATGACAACAAGCCAAATAAATTGCTTAAAGAATAAGAATCTGGCATTGATAAATCACTTAACCACAAGAAATTAGAATATTTTGCAGATACATTCATTGAAATAATATTATATAAAGGAATTAAAATTGGTAGCTGAAAAATCAAAGATAACCCACCACTTAATGGGTTGATAGACTCTTTTTTATATAAAGATAAAATAGCCTGATGAGCAGCCATATTATTACTTCCATGCATTTCTTTAATTCTATCTATTTGAGGCTGCAAATTTTGCATTTTAATCATAGAAACATGTGATTTGTAAGCAAATGGCATCATGAATACTTTAACAAGTAAAGTTAAGCAAAATAATGAGATAATAAAATTGCCAAAAATACCATTCAACAATGATAGTATTTTAAATAATGGCTTAGTAATATAATATAACCTTCCATAATGAATAGCATCTCCAAAGTTATCAATATTATATTTTTGAGCATATTTTTCTAATAAATTCAAACTCTTCGGCCCCATGAAAACATAAAAATTCCAAGATGCAGATTCCTTAGAATTAAGAGATTTTTTTCCAAGGTCCATATTATAATTTGTTGATGATTTAGAAAAATTTATACTCTTTTCAGGAATAACAAACAAACCAAAGTAATTGCTATCAACACCACACCAAGATGATTTTTGATGATCAAATGACTTAGTAGTATGAATGACATTTTTGCCAGAATTATAAACAGCATTAGCTCCCTTAGATGCCCCATTCATGTTTAGAGAAATGTTAACTTTTTTATCATTTGCATTAAAAACGGAATATTCAACTTTCAACATATGCTCATCAATAATTTGAAAACTTTGTATAAATATAGACCCTTCTTTATTTTTCCATCTCAAAATTAGAGGTTTTTCTTTTGATAAAGAATTTAGATTGTTTTCCCAATTAATATCATTTGGAACATTAATATCTGAAGATGACCACTTAGTTTGCAGATAAACATCTTTAGATATCAAAGGGTCTTTTTTGTTATTATTTTTAACAAACAAATTTGAAAAAGAATTGTCTCTTATAACAAATTTTCCTTCAAGTTTATCATTTTGTATATTTAAATAGCCTTTCTGTTCTACAGTTTGTTCTTTTATTATTTGAGTATTGTTTGTACTATATTTCCTATGAAATGAAAATATTAACAAAACAAAAAGAAATATATTGGCTATAAAAAGGTATTTTTTCATCAGATTCCTAATACAATACAATAGCCCAAATTAATACTTTTTTCAATGTACAAATGATCATGAAATTCACATTTATTTAATATGTTTTTTGTTTATAATTAAATTATGTTTTTTATATTATTTTTATTATTTTCACACACTCACAGCAAAGTAGATCCATATTGTTTCAAAACCATCAAAGAATATATTAAGAGTTTTCAAGAAAAAAACATGATTTTACATAAAGAAGCTCAAAAATTTACCAATATGATTGATGAAATAGAGCTTAGAATAAATAAATTAGATCAACAGTCTATTCAAGACAAAAGTGGGCAAAATCTATATTTAGAAAGTATAATAGGATATATTCCATTAATTAATTCTACTAATAAGATAGACATAAGCGAATTTGAATTTAAAAGAAAAAAAGCTATAAAGCTATTATCGCAAGGAAAACTAGAACAATCATATAAAAAATTCTCTGACTTATCTACAAAACAAGATTATGATCCATTTAGCAATTATTATTGGATGGGAATTATTAAGTTAAAATCAAAGCAATTTAATGAAGCGATTCTTCATTTTGGACAATTTTACAAATCTATGATGATGAATAAATCTCATAAAATGCATAAATCTCATATTGATAAAATGCCTAGAAGCATAATTAATATTTTAGAATGTTTGCTTAATTTAAAGCAAAAGCAAAAGTCCTTAAAAACCTTGAATTTCTTTAATACTGAATACCCAAAATATAGAAAAAGCATGCATGACATTCACACAATTAATCAAGCTCAAAAATTAGAAGAAGAGTAAGCATTAAAAAAAAAGGTTGAAATCCAACCCTCCAATTTAGTACAACAAAAGTGTAGGATGCATTTTACTCCTACCCCCAAAAAAATTAAAAGGACAATCTAAATGGAAAATTATAAATGAATTTATTAATTAATTTATGTAAAAAGTTTTTTACAAATCAAAATAAAAATCAAAAATATATCACAAATTTAAACGAAGTCATTATTGATCATCATTGTTCATCAAATTTATACAAAAACAATGTTATTGTATATCGTTGCATTAATTTGATTTCTAGAAATATATCTAATATACCTTTGATTATAAAAGGTGAAGATGAAACGTCATATGAAAAGATATCTAAATTAGTCAAACAGCCAAATGAACATAATAATTGGTTTGAATTTTGTGATTCATTGGTAACTGATTTATTAATATATGGAAATGTTTTTTTATTTAAAAACAATGAAAAAATTATTAAATTAAATTCAACTAAATTGGAAATAATACATGATAACAATGGAAACCCATATAGGTATGATCTTGATAACAAATCATATTATGCTAAAGATAATCAACTGTTACATATTAAGTTTTTCAATCCTTACGCACCATGGAAAGGATTAAGCCCTGTTAGCACTATTACAAAATCAGCTGTATTGTATGACACTATTACAGAACATAATCAATCTATATTAAACAATGGTGGAAGGTTATCTGGAGCATTGATTTCAGATGAAAAATTAACACAAGAACAGCGCGAATCATTAGAACATCAATTTAAAAACAAATATACAGGAACAAAGCAAACTGGAAAAATGCTTATATTAGAAGGTGGATTACACTGGAAAGAAATGAGTATTAATCCAAAAGATATGGATTTCAATGATGGAAAAATGATAGCAGCCAAAGAAATAGCATTAGCATTTGGAGTCCCTCCAGTAATGTTAGGAATTCAAGATTCATCTTTTAATCATTACAAAGAAGCAAGATTACACTTTTGGGAAGACACACTTTTACCTATAGCAAATCTTATTTTGAATAATTTTCAGAATTGGTTAATTAAAGAAGAAAATCTAAAATTAGAATATGATTTCAGCAATATACCAGCTTTATCTTCTAAAAAAGAAGAATATAAATCACACATTGATAGTTTATCTTTCTTAACAAGAAATGAAAAACGTCAATTGTTTGGATACACAAAACAGGAAGAAATATGAATATACGTTTAAATACTTTTAGTCGCAATAATGGCCCATTAACAAAAGATCAAATGGATGATAATTGGGTAAACATAGAAAGCGAAATAGAAAAATTAAGCACCAAAATAAATAATTATACATATGATAATACTTTAGATAAAAATGAATCTGGTAGCGCTTTGAAATACTCATTTGAATATAAAGACAAGAATTTAATAATAACTAATCATTCAACAAAAAGAACATGTGCGTTATTATTAACTGAATTGTACAATAATGGAAAAGAAGTAAAAATAATTAATAGTGAAGACCAAGCTCAATCTGATTCCAGCAAGAATGAATTGAATAATAACAATATACTTTGCTATGAAGATAATTTAAAATACTGTAATAGGAATAAATCTTGGAATATAATGCCATTTTTGAATTATACAGGCGATAATTCATGATTAAATACTTAAATTTAGAAATCAAAAGCATAAATGAAGAAAATATATTTGAAGGGTATGCAAGCGTTTTTAATGTAATTGACTTGCATAATGATTTGATAAAAAAAGGCAGCTTTAAATATTCATTAAATACAAAAAAAAATAATGATATACACATGTTATTTCAACATGATATTAGCAAGCCAATAGGACATTGGGTTGAAATTAAGGAAAATAATTTTGGACTATATGTCAAAGGGAAAATTCTCACAACACTACATATGGGAAATAAAATAATACAAATGATTAAAAATAATTTTATTAATGGACTTTCTATAGGTTTCATACCTATAATCACACACAAGCAAAAAGGTAAACGAATTATCTTTCAAGCAGATTTGCATGAAATTTCTATAGTGAAAAACCCAGCAAACCTGCAAGCTTGTTTTAAATAATTATTCATAAATTTTTTGTTAAACATTTAGTTTTAGTTAACGTCGAAAGGAAAACAATGACACAAATTAACAATGAGGAATTACAACACGCATTACATGCTTTAGGAAAATCTTTCCAAGATTATAAAGCTAATAGTGATGAGAAGTTTAAAAGCATAAACAACATAGTGGAAACAAAAGCAATTTCACAAGAATCTCAGTTGAAAACTCCTCAAACATGGAATAATGACACAAAGAAACAGCATAGTGATTTAGCAAACTATCTTTGCAGTGGAAACACAGATAGCTTAGAGTATAAAAACTCAGAAACTCATTCACAAGAAAATGGAGGGTATGTTTGTATTCCAGATGCAAATAAAATGATTATTGCAGACAATAACTATCACTCTCCTATTAGAAATTTATCTAATATAATTCATGTGAATAATAGCAGTGCATATGAGCTTTTATTAATGGAGCCAGCAAATGTTATTGAATCTAATGCTTCTACAGAATTTAAGCAAGAAAACTCAAGGTCATTAACAATGGATAGTAAAAAAATCCAACTGCATGCTTTGGAATCATGTTTAAACATATCTCATGAATGGGTATGGCAAACAAAACCTGCTAACTTTCAAGATTTCATAGTATCTAAAATAGCAAATGATATTTCTCAAAAAGAAAGAGAATTATTTATTGAAGGAAATGACAATATTGATAGCATAATACCAACAGATGCAACATATAAAATCAAATCCAAATTGAACTACGATAATATTGTAAGCATGGTTAGCAAGCTTCCAGATGAATTTCATAATGAAGCTGTATTTCTTATGACAAGAAGCGTATATGCAGAATTACTAAAAATGACTGATAAATCTGACAGACCTTTAATAAGGGTAGATTCTCAAAGCATAAACAATTACTTTTTGAATTATCCAATTCACTTTATTCCTGAATTAGCAGGAAAAACATGCGAATTAATATTCTGTAACTTGAATAAAGGTTATACAGTGGTAGAACATAAAAATCTATATAATCTTCACGACCAATATAGCAAAAAACCACTTATTCAAAATTATCTTAGAAAATACATAGGAGCAAAAGTGATTAGGCCAGATGCTTTTGTAGGCTTGGAAATAGAAACAAAATAAAAATGTTTAGCTATTCTTTAAATGTTGAATGGGAAAGCAATGAAATGCCTATTAATTTGGATTTCATTAAACAACATTTTAATATTCATCCCACACAATCTGATGAGCACTTAAAACATATATTAAAACTTGCTCTTAAAACAGCAGAAACATATACAGATAGATCAATAATTATGAAACGGTTCTGTTATTGCAATAAACAAATTAAAATTCATCTTCCAAAACCTCCTATAAATAATATTGTTTCTGTTTCAGTAGCAGATAAAGAAGGCTTTATTCAAGTAAAAGATTTTGAACAAATTGTTCATCACGGATATAGAACAATTTTATTAAAAGAAAAATATTTAAATAAAAAAGTTAAAGTTATATATGAAGCTGGATTTGATGAAGAAAGCTTACCAGGCTCTATACAGCAATATATATTAGATAAATTTGATGAAATATATAATGGAAATAGCAAAAGCACAAATAATAATATTAATATATTAGATCAACATAGAGATATGAGTAATAAATTATGACAACAAATTATCCTAAAAAATGGAGTTCTATTTTACAAGGAAATATACCTAAATTTAGACACTCTATTGAACCAATATCAATCAAAGAAACAATTGTAAATGGAAAATATATGCAAATGGAGTGTCCTCAAGATCCTATTTGGTGTCATATAGTTCCATTAAATTTACATCAAAAACAAAATGGAATATTATGTAATTTTTTCGCAATAGTATGCAATGTAAATATAAAAGAATTTGATCTTTGCGCATGGAATCATAAATATTTAAAAATAAGCTCTAGATTACAACCAATTAATAGTGACCTGACTATGCATAAATATGGATACTTTTTTGCAAAAGAAATTACAAAGCATAACTTGCTTAAAACAATGAATATACACAAAACAATAGAAGGTTAACATGATAGAATATTATACAAATTTATTAATTAGAGCAGTAGAAAATTGTTATATTGGAAAAGAAGAAAATGATATACATAATTCTTTGAATTTAGAGGTTCAAAAATACGAGGAAGACTTAGAACATGTTTTTATAGTTTGTAATATCACATTAGATAAGTTTGTTAAAGATATTAATTACTACGATAAAATTATAAAATTAAACTTAAAATTACAAAAAGAGCTATCTTGTGATTCTGAAATCAACTTCGACAAAGCTATTATAAAAGCAAAAATAACAATGAAAAGGATATCAAATGAAACTTAAGTTAAAATATAAAGATTCAGATAATAATTTAATTGAAGGGAAAAATTGCTCTCAAACGTTAGAGTTGAACAATTTATTAGAACGAGATGCAAATAATAATATTATGTTCTATAATCAAGAAATTAAATATAACTCTCAAATTAATGGAAATGGACCTCTTCCTGAAATTGATAAATCACAAATACTACAAGTGGAATGTGAAATAAGAATATATAATAAAATAACTAATACAAGATATCAGCCAGCACATAATGCAGCCAAAAATTCTATATTTTTCAAACCAGATATTGGTGAATTAATTCCATTAAACTCATACGAACAGTTACAAAACCTAGGAAGTGGAGAAGTGAGTTATAGGCCTATATTAAACATGGTAATTTCAAAAATCAGCATTAATTCTGACAATTTCAAGCCAAAATGGACCATATATTTGGAGGAAGCATGACTATAAAATTTTTTACTTCCAGTGAAAATATATCTGTAGATAATGCACATCAACATTTCAAAAATGAAAATAATTTTAGAATAAAATCTTTAAAAATAAGCCATAATGTGAATCAATTTGCTAATGCTAATATAGAAATATTTTATAAAAATGTAGATAAAATAATGTCTTGTAATTACTGTATAGCGCTATATAATGATGAAATAATTTTCATAGGAAAAATAAAAAATATATCATTTAAAAAGTCTTATGCGATTTTAATTTCTCATTCTAATCCTGATGAAGAGTTAAAGCGTAATGCAACAAAATATAAAATAAGCAGAATATTCAACCCAAATAATAAGTCATCAAATGAAATGTTGGTATTTGATAGCAAAATGAATGTGTTTAATCTTAACCACTATAATAAAACAATATTCGAACAAAATTTAAAAAATGAAAATATATATAAAAAAGAAATTTATTCTGAAAAGAAAAAGAAATCTACACTTAAATTAAAAATAAAATGGCTAGAAAACACAACTATTTATCAAGATATTATTACTACATTATTAAAAAAGCACTCAGAATTATCTGAAATAGATTGTATAGAAATGAATAAAAATTTCCCAAAAAACAAAAGAAAATTTGGAAAATATACTGTAATAAGCTCACAGCCTAATAAAGAAACAAATAAAACAGGAAAATTAATATTAAAAAGCAAAGAAAAACATAACAATGTTGAAACATGGATGTTTAATTTGCATTTGCCTAATATAAAAAATTTAAATATTAATTTAGACGGAACAAAACATATATCTCAATACCCAACATGGGAAATAAATAAATTTTATTCTGTTCAAGATATAGTTATAAAAAATGATAAAATAGTTGAATGCACAAAAAATCATATGTCAACAAACACAAGCAATGAAAATATGTGGGTTAACCATGAAGATAATTTTATTTCAAACATTAATTCCAATGTTAATTTGTTTTCTTCAACTACAGGTCAGATGATTTTTAAAAATTTTCTAGATATATTATATTGCTATACTGAAAAAAATAATTATGATTATATTATTAATGTAACTGCTCCATGGAAACAATGGTCAAATATAGAAGTCATGAATTTAATATCGTTTAATGATCATAACAATGAAAAACAATATGGAAGATTGATTTCTTATGAAAAAGTATTTAATAAAAATAGCAAATATATAAAATTCAAAATCTATTTTTCAAAATACAAACAACCAATAATTTCAAGAGAAAATTACACAGAAGAAGTGTATTTTGCAAACGAATATATTGATAAAAATAATGTAGAAAATTACAATCAGTTTTTATTTAAGAAAAGTACTTCAGCATCAAATCTTAATAAATATAGAAATTATATAGTAGATCCATTGAGGCAAAATAATAAATTATATGGATTCCAAATAACAGATAAAAATTATATTAAAAACAATGACAATACATTAAATTTTGAATTATATAGAAAGGAGGAATAATGAGTATTTTAGAGCAATTAGATACAGAATTAGAACTTGATTACGATCATCCAAATATAACATTTATATTTTTTGAAAAGTGATCAAACTATCTTACAAACTATGGCAAATAATAAAATTCGTAATATCACTAGTAATTAATATTTTCAAACCAAAAAACAAAGATAATTCTTTCTTTCATTCAATAAAAGATTTGCTTCAATCATTTAAACAATCAGATAAAATGTCTTTGATTAATAAGCTTACTGGAGAACAGCATGTAAACGTAATATTAAAGAAAACAATAGAAAGTATTATAAAAGAAGATATACATTATAAAGATAGAAAAAATGCAAGAAAAAGAAATATATTAGTCCATAAGAGAGATAAGAAAAAAAAGCATTTTATGTTATTTTTAGCTTTTTTCGGATTATCAACATGCCTGCTAATTTTAGGATTAATTTCAAATATGTCGTCTGAAATCATATGTATTATAGCTACTGCAGCAGGAATTTTCGGATCTTGTTTAAAAGATATATATGTTTTTGAATTTGGATCCAGAAAAGAGAAAAATAACAGTCATTTAGAAGAATAATTTGCTTCTAAATTAAGTCACGTCTATTATAGTAATTAGTGAAAAACTTAATTGTAATGAAATTTGGCGGAAAGACTTTATCCTCTACAGAAAAAATACAATTATGTTCAAATAAAATAATATCCCACTTAAAAGATTCATTTCCAATTGTTGTTGTATCTGCAATGGGAAATTCAACACAACAACTCCATAATTTATTATCAAAAATATCAACAAAACAAAATGTATGCAGTGATTTCATTTTATCAACAGGAGAAATGATTAGCGCTGGAATGCTATCATCATCTATAATTAATAATGGATATAAATCCCAACCTTTAGCTGGATGGCAAATACCAATTGTAACAAATCAAAATTATGGAAATGCATCTCTTCAAAATATATCTACTAAAAATTTATCAATATTAATAAAAGATAATATTATTCCCATTATAACTGGATTTCAAGGAATAACCTCAGATAATAAAATTACTACTTTAGGAAGTGGATCTTCAGACTTAACTGCTGTGGCATTAGCTTCTAAGTTCAAATGTAACTGTTATATATACAAAGATGTAGATGGAGTTTTTACTTGCGATCCAAAATCTAATCCTGGACAAAAAATAAATCAATTAAGTTATGACAATATGCAACATGCATCAAATCATGGAGCACAAGTAATACATAATAAAGCAGTTGAATATGCAAAAAAAAACAATGTTAATGTATTTATCAATTCTGCATTTAACTCCTCTAAGGGAACTCTTATTTCTCATAAATCTTCACGACATAATATAATCACAAAGCAAAAAGCTTATTTAGCAATATTAAAAGAAGGGCAAAAAATACAAAATACACATGCTTTTATTTCCTATGATAATTATTGGTGTTTGTTTTCTTCTGAAGAAGAATATAGTGCATATTTAAATGATAAAAAAACAAATACAAGTCAAGAAAAATATATAAAAATAACTTTAATTCATCCAATTCCAATTAACAAAGAAAAATTTATTAATATAATTCAAAAATACTCTCAAATATATTCTTGTATGAAATATTATTCTTGGATATGCGTTAAAGAGTCTCAATCTGTATTATTAGAAAAAGAATTACATGATCAATTTGTTGAACCTTTAAATTTTTGTAATTAATAAAAAACATTGACTTTTTTATCAATAAGCTCGAAATATCTAACTATGGATCTAAATATAATACAAAACTTAATAGGATTTGAATCAGTAACTCCATTAGGAAAAGATTGCTTAGAATATATTGGCGAGTTATTAACTACAATGGGATTCAAGGTAGAAATAGAACAGTATGGAGCTGTTCATAATATGTTTGCAAAGTTAAACAGGGAAGGGCCTCACCTATGTTTTGCTGGACATGTTGATGTAGTTCCTCCAGGAAATTCATGGAAAAACAGCCCATATTCTCTGACTGAAATTGGTTCTTATTTTTCTGGATTAGGAATTGTAGATATGAAAGGAGCTATAGGTTGTTTTATTTATGCTTTGCAAAAAAACATAGGCAAAATCAAAGGATCTGTAAGCATTATGTTAACTACAGATGAAGAAGCTGAAGCAGTTGATGGAATTCAAAGATATATAAAAGAAAGCAAATCTATTAAAAATGATAATTTCGACATTTTTATACTTGGAGAACCAAGTTGCAATAAATACGCAGGAGATGCCGTGAAGATTGGAAGAAGAGGAAGCGTTACTGCTACATTAAATATTACAGGATCAAAAGGCCATATCGCTTATCCTCATTATGCACATAGCGCTATAAACCCTTTATCAGAATTAATTTCACTATTGCACAATAGAGAAATAGGAGAAAAAAATGATTTTTTTGAAGCTAGCAAAATTCAAATAACAGAAATAAAAACTGGAGATAATGAAGAATCAGCTGAAAATGTCATACCTGGCAGTATGAAAATATGCTTTGGAACAAGATTTAATTCAAACTATACAGCAGACCAAATAATTGAAATTTTATCTAAAGAAATAAAAAAAACATGTGCAAATCATAATATAAATCACTCTATAAGTTGGAAAAAACATGGAGAGCCGTTTATATTGAAAAACAAATCAGTTATTACTTGGTTAGAAAACAATATATTCAAAGAAACAAATCAGAAAGTTAATTTCAATGCAAATGGAGCTACAAGTGATGGACGATTTTTAACAAAATTAGCAGATGTTGTTGAAATAGGACTAGAAGAAAGCCAAGCACATCAAACTGAAGAAAAAACACTCAAAGAAAACATAAGCACATTATACAATATATATTCCAATTTATTGTTAGATTTACACAATTTAAACAAATGAAAACAATGTAAAAATCAATATTAACCCTACTGAACAAAAATATCTCATGATATAATTAGGTTAAATGAATGTGTTAATACTTGAAATATTTGAAACTCAGATTAAGGGGTATTTAATAAATAATAAAGAGGAGGTTGCACTGCATTGGATAAAACACTCTGCTCTTCTTAATGGGTCAATAAGTGATTTTAATAAATTCAAAACATCTATAATAAATTTAATAAATAATATAGAAAAGTCATCCAATCATAAAATAAAAAATATATCTGTCATGTTGCCTTCTGATCAAATGAAAATCACTTATTTTACAACAGAAATAGAGTTCAATAATCAATTTCAAAAACCTCATTTAAATCAAATGCTAAATACATTAAACAATATTTTAAAAGACAATAATTTATTTTTAATTCAAAGCTTTCCTTTTGAAATTTTCATCGATAATAAACGAGTAACAAATCCAATAAATATTTATGGAAATAAATGCAAAATAGTTTGGTCTGTTTTATATACTAGCAATCAAGTAATTAAAAATTTCAATAAAATTTTCTCTGATTTATATTTAAAGGTCATTAGCTACAATTCAAACACATATGAAAAAATTGATCATTTGTTGTCAGAAGATGAAAAAAACTTAGGAAGCTTAGTAATAGATATACAGGATAGCAATTCTTCAATATATTTAATTAAAAATCACATACCAATACAACTATTTAATTTGAATATAGGTCATAGAACAATTGATGAATCAGTTTCTATTAAATTCAATATATCAATTGAACAAGCAACATCATTAAGAAAAAAATATTATAGCGCAATTCTAAATGAAGATGATAAAAATCAACATATTAATTTACAAACAAGAGGAAAAAGTGATTCAACTATATCAAGATACGATATAATCAAAAAAACACTTCCTTTAATAAAAAAGTTAATTTCTAGTTTGAAAAATCAATTATCAGATAATAAAATTTTAGACTTTAATTACAAAATGTTTCTTATGGGTGAGCTATCTACAGTTCCTGGAATAGAATTTTTATTAGAAAAATATTTCACTAATCAAATAACTATACTCAATGAGAATGAAAATAATTCTAACATTTCACGATTTACAAACAAAATAAAAAATAAAAATGTTAACAATAAATCAATAAAAAAATTATATAATTATATTTTACTTGGGTTAAAAAATTTTTATGATATGATTAAGAAGTAGTTAATGGAGATTCAAATGAATAAAGATATTGATCCTAGAATTGTAGTGCTAGGTGTTGGTGGAGCTGGGTGTAATGCTGTAAATAATATGATATCGCAGTTGCAAAACAACACATCGCAAAAAAAAGATTATATTGAATTTGCTGTTTGCAATACAGATTCACAAGCTTTAGAGAACTCACCATGTGAAATGAAAATTCAATTAGGACCTAAATCCACAAGAGGATTAGGAGCTGGATCTAAGCCTGAATTTGGAAAAAAAGCAGCTGAAGAAAGCATAGATTCAATTATGGAATACCTATCAGGAGCAGATATGGTAATTATAACATCTGGCATGGGTGGTGGAACTGGAACTGGAGCATCACCTGTCATATCTAAAGCAGCTAAGGATTCAGGGATTTTGACATTAGCAATAGTTACAAAGCCATTTAATTTTGAAGGTTCTCATAGAATGAAAACAGCAGAAAATGGAATAAAAGAATTGCAAGAAAGTGTTGATACTTTGGTAATTGTATCTAATCAAAACTTACATAGTATAACAGACTCTAAAACACCTTTTACCGAAGCATTTGCCATTGCAGATAAATTTTTGTCAGATTGCATAAGAAGTGTTGTTAACATTATTAAAATCCCTGGATTGATCAATGTGGACTTTGCTGACTTATCAACTGTAATCAAAGATAGAAAAAACAATGCAATGATGGGAAGTGGAATGGCTTCTGGAGATAAAAAAGGAGAAAAAGCAGCTGTAAGTGCCATGTCTAATCTTCTTTTGGACTTTGGAAAATTTGCATGGAAAAATGTAGATCATGTTTTGGTTTGCATTACTGGAAGTCCTAATTTAAGCATGGACGATGTGTCAGAAGCAACTCAAAAAATTAATGAAGAAATTGCAACTGATGCACATATTATTTTAGGAGCTACTTTTGAAGAAGATATGGAAGATTCTATGAGAATTTTCATATTTGGAACAAGCAAACAGAGCGAAGATCAAATCAGCAAAGAAAATGGTAAGTTTTCTTTTGATAATAATTTATACGATTCTAATGAAAATTTTATAGGATCATCACATGAGCTAAATGAAGATTCATCTATAGAAATTCACTCTCTTAATGAAGAAAACTCTACATTTGATCCTAATTATTCAAAGAAAGACAAAAAATCATTCTTTTCTTCTTTTTCAACATTTTTTCAAAAAAATAAAAAAGAAGACAAAGTATCTATTAAGCAAGATAAACCTGACTTCTTAAATAAAAAATAATAAAATAGGATTTGTTAGCAAATTTTTATTTTTTTAATTTACTAAATAGTTCTAATAAATCATCTAATTCTAAGTCATTTTCAAAGTGTATATTAATATTTCCTGATTTCCCACTTTTTTTTATATTAACTTTAAACCCTATGTTTTCAGATAAATTTTCTGCAATCCAATCATATTCATTAGAATCGGATGAAGTCATTTTTTGTATGCTTTTCTTTTCAGAAATTATTTTATTCATTTCTTGAGAAATATTTTTTTTCTTTTGCAACAATGCTTTTCCATGACCTATAGTTATTTTTCCACTTATAATTGACTCTTGAACATCTTCTGGCAATTTTAATAATCTAAGCAAATTTGCAATATGACTTCTACTTTTTCCAACTTTTTTTGAAATATCTTCTTGAGTCAAATTATATTCTTCCATAAATTTTTTATAGGCAAGAGCTTCTTCAATTCCATTAAGCTGAGATCTCTGTATGTTTTCTAATATATTTGCATTTAGTATTTGCTCATTTGTCCAATTAACTACTTTTGCAGGAATAGTTCTTAATTGCGCAATTTTTGAAGCCCTAAAACGCCTTTCTCCAGATACAATTTTAAATTTATTATTACTTTTATAAACAATAATAGGCTGCAGAACTCCTGTAGATTTAATTGTTTCTGCTAATTCTTGTATTTGTTCTAAATTGAAATTTTTTCTAGTTTGAAAGTCTCCCGCCTCTATTTCAGATAAATTAATTTCTTGAAAATCAGATTCTTCTTTTCCAAGCAAAGATTCCAAACCCTTTCCCATTCTAAGTTTATGCATGATTTTGTTTCTCCAAAAATTCCTTTGCTAGGTTTAAATATGCTTGAGACCCACTACATTTAACATCGTATATAATTGCAGGTTTTCCAAAAGATGGAGCTTCTGACAACCTAACATTTCTTGGAATAACAGATTTATATAAATAATTATCGAAATATTTCGCAACATCATTCAAAACACTATTAGCAAGAATATTACGCTTGTCAAACATAGTCATTACTATGCCTTCAATTTCCAAATCTGCATTCCATTTTTTTTGAACACTGTTAATAGTTTCTAAAAGCTGAGAGATTCCCTCAAGGGAATAAAATTCACATTGAACTGGGATTATAATAGAATTTGAGGAAACAAAAGCATTTATTGTAATCATTCCCAAAGCAGGGGGGCAGTCCATAAAAATATAATCATAGTTTTCAAAAGCCTCTAAATTTTTTTTCAACATATACTCTCTAGATTCTATATTGGACAGCTCTATATCTAATGCTGATAAATTTTTACTACTTACTATGCACTCTAAATTAGGAATAAAAGTATTTTCAGCCTCTACTTTTTCGTAAAATAATTTATAACTGTTATTATTTAAGTTTTTTTCCAAACTCAATGCTGTAGTTGCATTTCCTTGAGCATCTAAATCAATTAATAAAACTTTTTTTCCAATAGTTGCAAGAGAAGCAGCAAGATTTACACATGTAGTTGTTTTTCCAACTCCTCCTTTTTGATTTGCTATAGATATAATTTTAAGTTTTGACATTCTCTATTTCTACTATTGTTCCCCTCATATATCTATTATGTATAGTATAGTTAAATTTCCAACCTTTTTTTGTTAAAGCATGCTTAATTTCATCTTCAACAGCTTCTGATTTAAAAAACAAACCTTTTTTTCCTTCCCATAAATTTTCAGTAAATTTCAAACACTTATCTAAAGATGCAAATCCTCTTGCAATTATCCACTTTTCATCCATATTGCTTAGTTGCTTAATACTACATGGCATAACTTTTAAATTCAATTTTAGATCAGATACCAATGTTTCTAAAAATGCAGCTTTTTTCTTATTTGAATCAACCAAACATCCTGTTGCTCCTAAAATTCCTAAAATTATTCCAGGAAGCCCATTTCCAGAACCTACATCTATAATAGTTGGTTCGTCTTTAATAAATTTCCACAAAAACAAAGAATCTTTTATATGCTCATCAAGATTGTCTAAAGCATTATTACTTACCAAATGAAGCTCATCATGATATTTTCTTATCATTTCTTTAAAATGATTTATTTTATATATTTGCGATTCTGTTAGATTTTTGAACATACTTTTAAAATAACATAAAATCACAAAACAATTAAATCAAATTCATTATGTGCTTTTTTTAATAATATAAGCAGAGATATATTTAGAAATCAAAATAAATATAAAAACCAACATTGCTCCAAAAATCATTAAATATTTAAGATTAAAATCTAATGTTTTAGTAAAAGATCCTATTGTATAACCTATAGCACAACTTATAACTGACCAAATCAAAGAGGCTACAATATTTAATATCATATATTTTTTTGGATCTACTTTGATTATTCCTATTAAAATAGGACTCATAATTCTTATTCCATAAATAAACCTGAAAGATAATATATATGCATTTTGATATTTCAAAGCTATAGGCTTTAATTTTTCAAATAATTTTCTAGTTAATTTCCATTTTTCTAAAAATCCTGGCCCAATATAATATCCAAAATTATATAATAATTGATCGGCAATGCACGTTCCAATAAATGATAATATACAAATTTTATAAAAAGATAATACTCCATGGGCAGAAAGCATTCCAGCAGTCAAAACAATTGATTCTCCTTCAATCATTGATCCTAAGAAAACAATCCAATAACCATAATGATAAATTAAATATGAAAAATCAAACATAAGTTTATTTTAATACAAATAATTAATATATAAATAGATAATATTTAAATTTCTTCTATTTTCATAATTTTGATAGATCCATCCTGAAATTCTAAAGAAAATTTGTTTGGTGCATCTTTTTTATATCTAATCAATTTATCATTATGATGAGCCCTACAAAAACCACGCTGTAAAGTGTCTGTATATGATATGCTTTCCATTTTTGTAATAATTTCTTTTAAAACATTTTGGTTATCATTAATATAATTTTTATAGTTATTATAAAGCTCATTAAACTTATAGATCAATTGATCTTGAAATATTGAAATATTAAACCTTGCTTTTCCTAAAGCATTCAACATATTAATTTTTTGGTTCCAATACTGCTTATATATATAATTTTGATGCATTACTTTCATCTTAAAATCACGTGAAATATAAGAAATCATTTCTGTTGGAGTTTTTACTTTAAAAATTATTAATTTTTGTTTACTGTTATTTAAATGAAATTCAAGCAAATGACTAATTTTTTCTTGAAAATACCTTAGTTTATTATACAACTCTTTTCGATCTGGAAATGCAATTTCAATTGCTGCAGTTGGAGTTGGAGCTCTACATGATGCAGCATAATCAGACAAAGTAGTATCAGTTTCATGTCCTATAGCACTAATGATTGGAATTTTGCTTTTAGAAATAGTTCTTACTAAATTTTCATCCTGAAACCCCCACAAATCCTCAAAGCTTCCACCACCACGAGCAACAATCAATAAGTCAATTTCATTTAATAATGCTTCATTGAAATAATTAATTGCATCAATAACATTTGGTACCATATCTGCACCTTGCACTAAAACAGGATGAAAAATAACTTTACATGGATATCTATCTTTTAACCTATGTAACATATCATGCAAAACAGCTCCAGTAGGAGATGTTATAATACCTACATTTTTAGGATATTTGGGAAGCTTAAGTTTTTTATTTTGATCAAACAAACCTTCTTTTTGTAATTTTAACTTTCTTTTCTCTAAAACTTGAGAGTCACCAATATGCTTTATAGATAAAATAATAATTTGATATTTTGATCTACCTGGATAAGTTGAAATTCTGCCGCAACATATAACTTCCATATCATGTTGAGGCTCAAATTCTAACCTTACATTAGCCCAACATATACAATCAATAACAGAGTCTTCTTCTTTCAAAGCAAAATATAAATGATTCATTCTTTTAGGCTGACTAATCTGACCTTTAATATAAATTTTGCTATATGAAGACTCTAATATCCTTTTTATTGACATTGATAAAGATTTTACGCCAAAGGTAACAGAGTCTTGATTCACTATATTTGACCTATCAATTCATTGCCCATAATTATCAATTCTTTTTTTGGCATAAATGAACAATTATATTTATTTTCATGGGCTAACATTCTTATTTTGACCAAATCATCATATTCAATTGATATTTTTTTATCTGGTTTTTTGCTTACTTCTTCAACTTCTATAGATTTATTATCTTTAACAATAAATTCATTATTATCAATTTTTTCAGAAATGTTATTTAATATATATTCATTTGAAATTCCATTTGTATAGTAGAAAATTTTCACTTCATTGTTATCATTATTTTCGAAGCTTATTTTTTTAGTGTAATTATTTTCCAAATAAAATATAACATCCTTTTTGTGATTTAACATATAAAAAACAAGTTCTGAGCTACATTTAATTACTATACTATCAACTGATTTTTTTCTAATCAAATAAGAAATATTTCTTAAAATAAATGAAGATGAACTTGAGTTTTTTCTTTTAAATCCAACTCCATTACATTCAGTGCACTTTTTATGCATAGATAAAAATGTATTTTTTCTCAATTGTTGCCTAGAAATAGTGAAAAGTGAAAATTTATCTAATTCTCCCAAATTAAATTTAGCTTTATCATCAATCATGCTGTCTGAAATTTCTTTCACCACTATATCCATGCTATCTTTTTTGTACATATCTATAAAATCAATAACAATTAACCCACCAATATCTCTTAATCTAATTTGGTATGCAATTTCTTTTGCTGCTTCTAAGTTAGTTAAAAAAGCTGTTTTGTCTATTGAGTTTTCTTTTTTGCAAATTCCTGAATTCACATCAATAGATGTTAAAGCTTCAGTATGTTGGATATTAATATATCCTCCTGATAATAAATTAACTCTATCATGAAGCAAAGATTCTATTTGGTCTTCTATTTCATAAAATTTGAATATTGGCTTTGTTTGATTAAATCGTTTAGCATAATTAGAAGTATTATTAAACATTTTTCCTTCAATATAAACTTGCATATCTGCTTTATAGTAATCAATTATAGATTTCTCAATTATAGAAGGAGCCTTCATTAACAAATGAACTTTAGTTTTTTCAGGATGATCATTAATACAAGCAATTTGTTTTTTTATTTTTTCAAAATCACTCTTTATTTTGCTGTATTTTTCATATACTGATGCATGTCTAAATATTAAGTTACAGTCAATTTCACTTGCCATATTTTCATGCCATGATTTTATTAAATCTCTATCTGACTTAGAAGATATTTTTTTAGAGATAGAACATCCAGGATTTTTATTTAACACAGCAATTAGAAAAATACTTTTTATTTCTACAAAAGTAGTTAGCATGGCGCCTTTATTGCCTTTTTCATCTTTAACAACTTGAACAATCACTCTTTGGTTTTTAACTAAAGTGTCTTTTGATGCAAAAAAAGATAAAAACCCATTTTTATTTTCACCATAATCTATAAAGTATGCTTGAAGTGAATTTTCTACATGGTCAACACGACCTAAATACACATTTCCAACATTTGAGTAATTTTCATTTGATTCAAAAAAGAAATTTAAAAGTCTGCCATTTTCAACAATAGCAATTTGTATGTTAGACTCATCCACTGAATCTATTAACATAAGCTTATTCATTAAGTGAATTATAACGATTTACTTTACTATAATCAAATTTCACATAGTACAATGCAAACATTTATAATATAATTTTTACAATATATGAAAAATTTATGGAAATCTAATGAACATCCAAGTAAAAATATAAAAAAAGTTCATATGATCGGAGCAGGGGGATGTGGAATGCAATCTCTAAAAACATGGCTTGAGGCCAAAGATTATATTATAAGTTGCTCAGATGATTACAAACACCAAGATTACATGATTCAAACATCTGAAAACCCTAGCACAGATTGTGACTGCATAATTGTAAGCTCTGTAATACCCAAAGACCATCCTCAATATATATGGGCTTTGAAAAACAATAAACCTGTATTTCATAGAGCTTCTTTTGTTAAATATTTACTAACAGAAGATTCCATAGCAGTATCTGGAACACATGGAAAAACAACAACATCTGGACTAATTTCTTGGATATTATATTGCGCTAATTTAAATCCATCATTTATATTAGGAGATAAAATTCGCAATCTTGACTCATCGTCTCAGTACTGTGGAAATATTTCTGTAGTTGAATCTGATGAATCTGATGGTTCTATGCAAAAATTAACTGGAAAAACTAATATAATAACTAATATAGATGAAGATCATATGGATTACTTTAAAACTCAAGAAAACCTAATTAATTCATTTAATAATTTTGCAAACCAGTCTGAAAAATGCATTATCAATATTGATTCAGAAAAATTCATCACACACACAAAATGTATTACATACTCAAGTAATAATGAAAATGCAAATTTGTATGCAAACAATATACGAATTCATCAAAATGGAAGTTGTTTTGATATAAAAGGATTATATAATTTTAAAGATATATACCTAAATATACCTGGAGAATACAACATAGATAATTCACTAGCTGCTATATTAGCCAGCATGCAATACAATGTTCATGAAGCAGATTTGCGTCATGCCTTATCATCTTTTAAGGGAATGAATAAAAGAATGGAAATTCATCAAAATAATGGTGTAAATTTCATATTAGATTACTCTCACCATCAAAATTCTTTAAAACTATTACTAAATACTGTGAACAAGCAAAAATATAACAATGTATATGTAATCATAGAAATACATAAATATAGCAGATTAAGAAATGGGTTCAGTAAATTTCTAGAACACCTATCAACAATGAACCATGTTGCTATATTACCAATATTCAAAGCAGGAGAAGATGAGGATGAAAACTTGGAATTAGATTTTCACAAAAAACTCTCCAAACAAACAAATCTAACTTTAGTAAACTCTTTTGAATGTATACAAAACTTTATTAATAAAAACAAAAAAACTGGAGATGCATTTTTATTTATAGGAGCAGGAAATATTTGTAAATTTTATTATGATACTGTTAAATTATTTAAGAATTAGATCTAAAATATTAAATCATAACTATGTAAATTAATATAAGATTTATAAAAACAATTAAAAATACTTTCTAATTTATTTACAAAATTATCAGACAGTACATTTTTAAACAAATTTTTATCATAAAACATTAATATATTTGAAACATACAAAATATGAGAAATATCACCTTTATATATATTCAAAAAAACCAAATATTTAAATATGTCGTCTTTATATAAATTAGATACTTTTACTATTCTCTCGTATGTATTAAAAATATTTTCTATATTTTTAGTATCATTTTTATACCTTTCTCTTAAGCTATTGAACAACTCATTACAATTATCCAAATTTATAGAACTTATTGAATGCAAATCAACCTTATTAAAGAAGATAAAAGTTGTATCAGTTGCAATATTTAACTTTATTATTTTTTTATATATTTCATTAAATTTATTAATATTTTTTTTCTGAGAATTTTTAGAAAAAGTTAAAGGAATAAGAAATTTTCTCATAAAATCACATTGTAAAAATTTTATTTGAGAGCTAAGAGATGAAAAGTCACGCTCTATAAATGAGATTGCTTCTATCATCATTTTATAATGAGTTTCTTTTGTTGCCATTACTGCTATTTCATTAATATGATTTACTAGTTTTTTAGATAGTTGTTTAAAAACACACTTATGTATATTTTCTATATAATCATATTTTTCATTATTCTCATTGAATATTTTCTCTATACTGATATCATTTTTAGATAGTTTTTCTATATCCCTATAAAAAGTGATAAATATTTTCTTGAATTTATGAACATTAATCTCACATTCAATGTTATCACCTAAATTACAATATAAATCTAATAAATATTGTTGTAAATTTTCTCTACCATTCGCATCTCTATATTCTACTTGAGCAAGTTCGTTGTTTTTAAAGTCATTTGAATTAATAGCCATGCAAAAATAACACAATACAAAACAATATTTGAAGAACATAATTTAAAATATAACATTTATAAAATAAATTTATACAAAGAAATTAAAATAATTTAGATTAAAAACAATGCAAATTATATAGCATTAAAGGATGCTTTTACTTTCATAGAAAATGAAAGAGCAGTTATCCACTTATTAGATATTTCAGAAACTTCATAGCTGTCTTTATTTAAAAAGAAAGATTCTACTTCAACTTCTCTATGATATGCTTTATTATCAAATTTCATAAATTCAATTTTTGTTCCAAAAGTCATATTTTTCACAGGAAAAGCAACTCCCATAGAAATAATTTTAGATTTTGCTTCTATATTTTTTTGATTATTAAAAATAAAAGCTGTTTTTCTATTTCCATATAAGTAAGAAACATAAAATTCAGTGTTTTTAAAAGATCCAGATGGAATATAAAATGACATAGTAGGGCAAACAACATAACCACCATTAGCTTTTGATGCATTAACATCTCTAGATTTTAATATATCTTCTGGCATTTCGTTATATTTTTTAACAAGGCTATTTAAATTTACTCCAACATTCATTCCAAAACCAAATGACTTATACATAACAGCTTTACCAAAACCAAACCCTTGAAGCTTATTTAATTCAGCTTTATCGAATTTAGGCCTGTTAGCAATAGCAAAAGTAAGTGAAGATTGAGTTTTCCAATCACCATGATCTGTTTTTAATCTTAAACCAACACCAATATGATTTTGAAGTTCTTTCAAAATATCAGAAGATTCACTTTTTTGGAAAAGCTTGCCTCCCTTACTTGGACTCTTAGGACAATAACTAATACCGGCAGATATATTGATATGCTGACATAAGATTTTCTTAGCTTTAAGTATTATTTTAACAGCTTTAGAACTAGTAGTATCTAGCCTTGAACTTGTAATCACATTTTGAATTATCAAATAATCTGGCATTGAGTATAAGTTTGAATTTTTCGCAACAGTAGCATGACCTAAAGTTTCCATTTTTTTATCAGCACCAAAAGTGTAACCAGCTCTCATGGATAATTTTAAACCATGTTTTGGAAAGAAATCTTTCATATACAAACTAGCACTATCAACTTCAAAAGAACCTGGATTTGCCTTTATTCCAAATTGAACTCCAGCTTTAGAAGTATCAAATAATTTCTGCAATGTAATACCAATTTTAGCGCTAGAAAATTTAAAACTATTAAATGGAATTTTTTCATTTTCTTTAATATCTTTTATATTATTATAGTTTATTATTTTATCATCTTCTTTTTGAGCTGATACAGATTGCTTCTTAGGCCCTTTAAAAAGAGTATTTCCAATCATTTCTATATTTCCAGTAATATCAATTGGAGATTTACCTCTATATTCATAATCATAATCATCAGTAACTGAGCTATCTGCTATTAAAGCCCCAGTTAACAAACATAGTAATACTAACATAACCATTATTGTATATTAATTATATGTTAATACACAACTATAATATATTTGAATATATAGACAAAGGCTTATAACTCAATCTATGAAATTTAGTAACTCCATATTTTTTAATTGCTTCAATGTGCGCTTTAGTTCCATATCCTACATTTGAATTCCACATATACTGTGGATATATTTCTGCAATTCTTCTCATATAGTTATCTCTCACTTCTTTTGCAATTATAGAAGCATAAGAAATCATCAAATTATTTTTATCCCCTTTAACAAGACTTTTAATATTATAATTACTTTTTGGAACATAATTACCATCTAATAAAACTTCCTCTATATTTTCACACATATCGCATAGTTGTATAATTGCTTTATCTGTAGAAACCCTTAATCCTAACTTATCTATTTCAAATGAATGTGACCAACTTAATACAAATTTATAATTAGATATAATTTCATAAAACATCTTATTTCTCATGTTTTTTGTTAGTGATTTTGAATCACGAACTAAAGAATTTGCAACTTTATTTTCGGAAACAATTCCGCAAACAACAACAGGCCCAGCCCAAGGACCATAGCCAACTTCATCTATATATAAATATGTTTTTTTAATTATTCATCATCCTGAAAAAATGATCATTGTTTTTAGTGCTATTCAACCTATCTAAAAAGAATTCCAAAGCTTCAGTTGTATTCATATCAGCAGTAATTCTTCTTAGCAACCAAATTTTTGCTAATTCATCTTTACTTCTTAATAACTCTTCTTTTCTTGTTCCAGATTTTATAATATCCAAAGCAGGAAAAATTCTTTTGTCAGCTGATTTTCTATCTAGAATTATATCTGCATTACCAGTTCCTTTAAATTCTTCAAAAATAACTTCATCCATTCTTGAACCAGTGTCTACTAATGCTGTTCCTATTATTGTTAAAGATCCACCTTCTTCAATATTTCTAGCTGATCCGAAAAATTTCTTAGGATATTGCAAAGCATGAGCATCAACACCACCAGTTAATACTTTTCCAGATGAAGGAATTACAGAATTATAAGCACGGGCTAAACGAGTAATAGAATCCATTAAAATCACAACGTCTTTCCCATCTTCTGCCATACGCTTAGCTTTTTCAATTACAATATCAGCAACTTTAACATGCCTAGAAGCTGGCTCATCGAATGTTGAGCTAATAACTTCTCCATGAACAGATCTTCGCATATCTGTTACTTCTTCTGGCCTTTCTCCAATTAATAACACCATTAATACAACATCTTTATGATTTTCATATATCGCATTAGCAATATTTTGCAACAAACTTGTTTTACCTGTTCTTGGAGGAGCTACAATTAAAGCTCTTTGACCAAATCCAATTGGAGTTATGCAATCTAAAGTTCTTAAACTTAAATTATTTTTTTCAGTTTCTAATGATATTTTTTCATCAGGATACAACGCTGTTAACGATTCAAAAGCGCACCTTCCTAATAATCTCTTAGCAGGCTTACCATTAATTAAAACAACTTTACTTAATGAGTAATTTTTCGAATTGTTTTCAGGAATTTTTATATGAAAATCAAGAGTATCTCCAGGTTTCAAATTAAACTTAGAAATAAATTTTTGATGAACATGAACATCATCATCAGAAAGAGTGTAATCCTCTGCCGCGAATCTAATAAATCCATAACCTTCATTCATAACTTCTAAGGTCCCTGAAGCCTTAATAATATAAGATTTTTCAGAATAATTTCTCACTATTGATAATAGTAAGTCTTTATTGTGTATATTATCTAAATTTAAATTTAAAGATTCTGCAATTTTTACTAACTCTTTATTTTTTCTTTTTCTTAATACACATAAATCAATTTCATTTGCGTCTTGTTCATGTTGAGAATTTGATATAAAAGTATCATCTTGCATATTAGGTTTATTTTTTTGATTGTTCATGAATAAAATAATCTCCTGGATAACTAATTTAAGTATATTGCATAATCATATATATGTCTAATTAATTAGGCAAACAAACAAAAATTTCACAAGGAGTTTGAAAATTCACTTAATAAATATCATAATGTTAATTATGAAATGTATTTTATTATTTTTATGTTTTTTAAATGCTAATTCCTTAAAAGTTGGAAATCGAGTTTTTGTAAAAAAACAAATACAAGAAATTGGTAAATTTATTTCTTCATATGAAGTTCAAAAAATATATAATATAAAATATAATAGTGTAAAAGATTACCTTATAGACTTAGAAACTTTAAAATTTATATTTAAAAGTAAAAAAATACAAATAAATGAACAATTTTTACAGCATGTTCTTGCTCAATTACCACAACCTAACACGCAAACAGCAATAGATTTTGCAACTTATATTACATTGTTTCAACAAATGCATCACAGCGTAGATTACAATAAAAATGACATAAGTTCGGAACATGTTAAAAAAGCAAAAAATGAAATTATATATGGATATAAATTGTGGATCATATCTAATCCAACAAAGAATAAATCACAAATGATTCTTAAAAAATTAGAAGAATCACCTTCAGAAAATCATAAAAACATCCTGAAAAGCTCTGAAACATTCATAGAAAATCAAGATATAATCCTAGATTTTCAATTAAGCGAATTATCATCAAATACTTTGAAAGAAACATTAAAAGGAAAATTCAGCAAAATAGTTTATGAAAATGGACATTATGTGTTTTATTTTTTGGAAAACAGAGTAATTGTTGATGAGAACCTTTATGAGAAAATGCAAGAAAAAATATTAAAAGATAATTCTGTAAAAAAATACATACAAATGAGTAGATCTCATATATATTCAGAAGAATCATGATCGCTCCTAAAAAGAACCTTGGTCAACATTATCTCACAGACCAGAGCAAGCTTAATTACATTGCAAACTATTCAACATCTATTTCTAAGCAAATAATAGAAATAGGCCCAGGAACTGGTCAGTTAACAAAAAAATTAATTGAATTTGGTGCAAGCGATATTATTGCAATTGAAAAAGATAGTAGATTTTTAAACCTTTTGAATGAATTAAATAATGTAAAAGTAATCAATGAAGATATTTTGAAGTCCAAATTTGAATGCCTTCCTGATGATTATATTATGGTTGGGAACTTGCCATATAACATTTCTGCTCCTATTATAATTAAATTCACAAAGCATATACAGACATTCAAAAATGCTGTGTTTTTAATTCAAAAAGAAGTGGCAGATAAAATAACATCTAAATGCAATGAAAGAAATTATGGAAGAATATCTTGCTTCATACAAAGCGTTGCTGATGTTAAAAAAATATTACACGTTCCTCCAGGATGTTTTTTTCCAGCACCAAAAGTAGACTCTGAAGTGATAAGCATTAAAAGTAACAATATAAAAATAGATTTAGACAAACTAGATATAGTTTTACGA
The DNA here is from genome assembly GCA_965233735.1 of Rickettsiales bacterium. Lineage (GTDB taxonomy): Bacteria > Pseudomonadota > Alphaproteobacteria > CAJXXZ01 > 1604HC > Cytomitobacter. The sequence continues at coordinate 131,881 of OZ247501.1, read as the reverse complement.
CAAGCATTTTCTAACCCAAGAAAAACAATTCAAAACAATCTAAAACATTTACAAAACCTAGAAAGCACATTATTAAAACATAATTGCAATATAAAAATGAGACCAAACAATATTCCAATAAAAGCATATATAGATTTGTCTATGAATATTGATTTTTAATTTTTAAAATTATTAACCGTCAAGTTGATTTGCGTACATATCTACAGTGATTACTTTTCCATTTCTAATAATAGTAAATGAAATATTCTTCTTTTCAAAAGATTTCAACATAGCATAACTGGTATGAATCAAAGTCATAGTGGCTACATGATTACCAATTAATTTAATGATATCCCCTTTTTTAAATATATTATTTTCATCTGCCTTAACAACTAAAACTCCAGACAATATTGGATTTTTATATGAATTAAAATAAGAAGACAAATCATTAACTTTATTAGCAACATATTCTTTCAATTCCTGTGGAAGCTCTATGATTTCTTGAAAGTAAGCAGAATTTTCCATTTTGTTATTTGAAAACACATAAGTATTAACTTCTAAATTATCATCAGTAATACTTTCCATGATATTTACATATTCACCTACAATAGTTTTCATTTTCGAAGTCTTGATTTCTCCATTATTATCTACCATTTTTATAACTAAATTAACTACTTGACCTGGTTTATATTCATTTTTTATCAAATTACTTTTTTCATTAATGCTTTCTATAGTCATTCCTGGAATTACTCCCATTGAATCCATAGCACTTCCTTTTAATACAGAAGTTATTGTTTTTCCATCTAAAGTGAATCCAAGAGACCCCCTTATAACTCTTTTATTTTTTATAATTTGATTTACTATATTTTTTAAGATTGCTGATGGAATTATTTGTTCAACAAAATTTGCCATATCTGATGATTTTTCAGCTTTGATCATACCTATAAATTCATTTTTATCATTCAAAACTGCAGCACCATACAGTGAATGAGGCAACACTTTATCTGTAAACATATTATTTTGGTCAATTTTAGATATAACAGAAGTAAATATGCTATCAAAACCTATTATTTTGATCTTTTCTCCCCAAGTTCCTTTTTTAGAATTAAAATCATAAACATTGTTCAACTCTTTCTTTGGTTTCAAAACAGCAACAGAAGAAGCTTTATCATAACCAATAAGATTTAAGTAAAGCTTTTCATTGTTGTAAAGCATGTATATATTTTTTTTTCCAACTATGTTTTTCAAATCCGTAACAATATGCTTATTAATTATTAAAGCAGAAAAACTATTTTTATTTGTAAGAATTTTTATTATTTTTTTATTCAAAGGATCACTTTTAGCATAATTATAATCATTAGGATAATAATTAGACTGAGCAACAATTCTTACTATAGAGTCACGTGGAGACAAGGCCTTTTGATTTACGATATCATTACTTTTTATAGCAATTTTGCTTTCTGCTTTTGGAAGCGCATCAACATCTTTTTTAGATAAAATAGATATTGCAAAAACAGATAAAAAAAATTTCACATTCATAGTCAAAAAAATAACATACAAAAAATGTATATGCAATTTTTTGACTTATAAATCACTTAAACATATAATAAGGTTAATGATATTTAGTAGGTTTATTTAAAATGAATTCACACATTCAAACTATGGAATTTTATGGAGTCGTAAAAAGCATATCTTATGGAAAATTTCTAATTGTGTTACAAAAGGATTTTAATAAAAAACCTTTGTTAAAAGAAAAGGAAATTTCAGGAATTCTATCTGGAAAAATTAAAAAAAACAGAATAAAAATAACAACTGGAGATAAAGTTCGCGTTGAATTAAGTAGTGATAATCTTCAAGAAGGTATTATTATTTTCAGAGAAAAATAAACCTCAAGCTTGATTGTAAAAGATATAAACATATAATCTGTTTATATGAAACTCACTTTATTAGTTTTTCTTTTTTTATTTGGATGCAATGAAAAAGTCGAACCTCCAAAACAATTTAAAGAAGAAATAAGAAAAGCCAAAAATGTTAACTGTGTTCAAAGAAAAAAAATAATTTCAGTTCCTTGTGAATGGAAAGAAAAAATTAATATTAGTTTTTCTGACAGCACATCTGTAATAGAAATAATAAAAAAAATAACTCAAGAAAAAAAATTAAATTTACGATTAGATGCAAACCTTAAAGATTTTAAAACTTTTTTTTCATGTAAAAACACTTCTGTGCTAGAAGTAATAAAAAAATTATGTGAAGCTGCAAATTTTAGGATTCAAATAAACAATAATGATATATACATAACAGAAGATGTTGAATATGACCATATTCATGAAATTACATTTTTATCTAATATTAGAACATCTAATACTAATACATCTATAAACCCAAGCAGTAATCATGCTGGACTAAGCGTAGGATCTTCTATTAGCTTAAATAATTCTCATACATCAGATTTATGGAAAGAAATAGAACAAAATTTAGAATTCATCTTAAAAGATACTTCTCAAACATTTCATAAGAATGAAAAACACTCAACTAAAAAAAGGTCAAATTATACATTAAATAAGCAGGCTGGAATTTTAATTGTACATGGAACTCAACAACATCAAAAAAGAGTACATGAGTTTCTTTTACAAGTACATAAAAGAGCAGCCAGTCAGGTATTAATAGAAGCAAAGGTTCTTTCTGTTAGGCTAAATCATGAATTCAAAACTGGAATTAATTGGAATTCTTTAAATATGTATAACAATGCAAAGAATTGGGTAAACTCCACAAATGATGTAAAAATGGCAGTCAGCTCTGAAGCACAAAATAATAATGCACTTAAAATGATAGTTTCAAATGATAAAAGTGAAAATGAAATAATAAGTTTATTAGAACAGTATGGAGAAGTGTTTACAGTATCCAACCCAACAACAACAGTATTAAACAACCAGTATGCAGTATTCAAAGTTGCAGAAAATAAAATATATTTCAAATTAAGGCAGTCAGATTTGATTACTGTTAAAGGAAAAAATATAACTGATCAAGATGCCGTAAGAACATTTAGTAGTGATGTTCAAACTGTCCCAGTTGGAACAATATTATCTGTTCAGCCATCGGTAGATTTCAGAAATAGAACTGTGACTTTATTTATTCATCCAACTATATCTGATGTTGTTGATATTATAGAAGACCCAGCGGTTACATTAATGTCTAGTGGAAAACATAAATCCTCTATCCCAATTATTTCTACTCAAGAAATGGACAGCACAATAAGAGTGGATGATGGAAGTTTGGTCATTGTAGGTGGATTAATTAAAAAATCTAACAAGACAAACAAAAAAGGAATTCCTGGAGTAAGACAAGTTCCGCTATTAGGCCAAACACATAAAGAAATGATTCACGAGGAAGTTGTCATCATGCTTAGAGCTTATATTTTAGATGCTCCAAATAATAATTTAGTTTCTTCTTTAAAAGATTATGAATTATTCACATTGAACAAATGAAAAAATATTAAAACACTATTATTATAAGGTTTAAAATATTATTATTTTTATATGTCATTAAAACAACATTATAGACACCCTGTCGGTTATGAAGACAAGATATACATGATTTCCCATGAAACTTTGTGGTCATGGTCTGAACAAGGAGGTCTAAATAGATGGATATTATTGCAAAACCCTGCAAGAGATTTATCAATATCTCCCAATGGAAAATATTTAGCTTTCACAGGATCAGAAGATAGCAAGTCTGATGTTTATATTATTGAATTAAAAAATCACACTCCTGTAAGAAAAACATTTTATGGAGACTCTACATATGTAGTAGGGTGGTTTGATAGCGAAACTGTAATATATGCTACAAATTATGAATTGCCATTTAAAAAACAATTCAACCTTTTTAAATTAAATATTAATACAAACAAGCATGAAAAAATCCCTTGCGGTCAAGCAAGTTGGATATCCTGGAATAGCAACAAAAAAGAAGTAATTCAAAGATTAGGCTATGGATATAACAACTGGAGAGAATATAAAGGAGGAACTGTAGCTGATTTATGGATTAAAAAAGATAAATTTGAAAAACTTCCTTTTGCTAACAGCAATGCATTAAAACCAATGTGGGTAAATGATAGTTTGTATTTTTTAAGCGATTACGATGGATGTGGAAATATTTACCAATATAATTTAGAAAATAGCACTTGGTCTCAAAAAACCAAACATAATGACTTTTATGTAAAAGATATTTCTAAATACGATGATAAAATTTTATATAGCAAGGGAGGAGACATATATACATTTAATCCTTCAACTAACGAAGATGTTAAACTAAATATTGAAGGACCAAGTTATAGTTTTGAACAAAATAAGTTTGACTCTGAAGAAAACACAACTTTCTTAACTCATTTTAATATTAACAATCAAGGTGATGAAGTTTCATGCGCAATTAGAGGGAAGGTGTACTCAAAGCCTCTATGGAACAAAGGTTACAAAATACAAAATGAAAATATAAGATGCAGAATATCACTATGGAACCATGAAAGTGATTTGGTAACAATTCAGGACCAAGGTGATGATTCATATATAACTCTGCATAATGAAAAGAATATAGAATTTAAATCAAAAAATATTGGAAGAATAAAAAATGCAATTATATCAAGTAAAAATTGTATTGCCGCAATTAATAATAGAAGTGAAATTTGGATAATAGATATAAACACTCAAAAATCAATAAAAATAGTAGATAGTGGTGACTTTTTTCAAGGAATGGACTGGTCTCCTGATGGAAAGTGGATAGTTTATTCAAGAAATGTTTCTGATGAGCTATCATCTTTGTTTTTATTTAATATACATGATAGCAAAACATATGAGTTAACAGCTCCAGAATTTAAAAGTTATTCTCCTAAATTCGACCCTTCTGGTGAATATATTTTCTTTCTTTCATTTAGAGATTTGAAAACAGAATTCGACCCATTATCTTTCAATTTGCATTTCAAAGATGGAACAAAGCCATACGCAATATCTCTACAAGAAGATAATGAAAATCCTTTTAAAAATTGGATAGACATAGATTGCAAAGATGAAATTGATGATGAAGACGAAAAAAGCATTGATGAAAATGAAGAAAAAAATGAAAAGACAAAAGAAGATGAAGATATAAGCATTGACTTGAAAAATATTCAACTAAGATGTTTTGCTTCAACTATAAAGCCAAATAAATATACTAAATTAATTAGCTTAGAAAATAAATTAATGCTTACTACTGGGAAAAAAGTTGAAATAATGAATTTCAACAGTTCTAAATTAGAAAATATTTGCTCAGACGCATTAAGCATTTCAATATCTCAAAATAAAAAATGGATGATGATTTGGAATAATGAAAAATTCAGAGTTGGATCTGCTGGAAATAAATTTGATGACAATGACACATCTTACAAAAAAGGAAGCTGGGTTTCAATTGAAGACATAATTGTTAGCGTTGATCCAGTCAAAGAGTGGAAACAAATTTTCACTGAAGTATGGTGGTTAACAAGAGAGCATTTTTGGAATAAAAATATGAATAATATTAACTGGGATAGTATTCAAGATAAATACATACATTTAATAGATAAAATCAAATCTAGAAGCGAACTAAACACAATATTAGCAGATATGATTGGAGAGTTGAAAACATCACATGCTTATGTTCTAGAGCCAGGAGATGTATACGAAGCAGACCATAAAAAATTATATTATCTAGGAGCAAAATTTGAAAAAGTAGATTCTGGATTTAAAATAATTGAAATATATAGAGGTGACAACTGGAAACTTGATTCTCCTTTGAATTTTAAAGCCAAAGAGGGAGATATTATTAGCAACATTAATGGATATTGTATGAAAAATGAAAATACATTAAATCCACATTCTCATCTTATATCTGGAAACAACATAATCACTTTAAACGGGAAAGAAGATATATTGGTCAAACCTTTAAATTCTTGGAATAAGTTATCATATCAAAATTGGATAAAACAAAATGTTAAAATAGTGAAAAATTCATCTGAAGATATAGGATATGTACATATTCCCAATATGGTTCAAAGTGGATTTGAAGAATTTTATAGCAGATATATATTTGAACATCATAAAGCAGCACTTATTGTAGATGCAAGATATAATAGCGGAGGATTTTTATCTTCATTAATACTGGATAAATTGCAAAGAAAAAGATCAGCTTATTCAATTCCAAGACATGGATCAAAGTCTCCTTATCCACATGAATCTCCTTCAGGACCAATGGTTCTTTTATGCAACGAAAATACAGGTTCAGATGGAGATATATTCACAAAAATGTTCAAAGAATTAAAATTGGGACCAGTTATTGGAAAAAGAACATGGGGTGGAGTAGTAGGAATTATGCCAAGGTATTATCTAATAGATGGTGGATTAACTAGCCAACCTGAATTTGGAACAGATATGAAAAATGGAGGAACAAATATGGAAAATCAAGGTGTAGATCCGGACATTGAAATTGGAATAACTCCAGAAGAATTTGAAAGTGGACATGACCCTCAATTAGAAAAAGCAATTGAAATATTAAAACAACAAATATTCAACAATTGACTTTATTCATTAAAATACTAAAATTACATTAAGGAAACTTATGAACCATTTAAAACAAATTATGTTATTTTTCATTTTGAGCAATCATGCTATGAATGAAAATATTGCCACTCCAACTCGTTCACCTAGACAAACTAGTCCTGGTCACTTGTTTTGTACCCCTGAAGCACATCAAGCTAATTCTCAAGCAATTGAGGAAACTCCATTAAAACAAGCAACTAGAAAACAAGCTGAATTATTTAATAAGGCTAATTTTCAAGAAGCTCTTGGAGAAGAAAATTGGCAATTATTATTAAAAAAAATGCAAACCACTTCAATAAATCCAAGTGAACAAGACTTACTAGAATCATTTGAAAATTTTGAAAATATAAGCGATTTAGCAGATAAGTCATCCAAACGTCAAAATTTCAAAACCATTTTAATGTATTTTAAAAATTGCCAATCACCGCGAGATGATAATAAATTTAAAAAAATAAATGAAAAATTATTAGAGTTGAGCTATGAAATTGATAAAATTCCTGAAATATGGGTTAAAAATCACACTATAGAATATTTTTCTGAACTTTTTAAGATTAATGAAAACGATATTAAAATAGTTAATAAAAAAGATGGCGTTCAAGTTGGTTGCATTGCTAATATCATAAGTGAAAAATTTAAAGGAAAATATTATGTAAAATTTCACTCTAATGGTTGGAGATATAATGATAGCAGAACAAAAGCATCTGGAACATCTGCTAAAGAAACAAACATTCTTGAATTATTATCATACTCTATACTTGCACATATAGGAGTAGGTCCTGAAGTTCATTTTTTTGGACGAGATTGGAATAACTTATTAATTGCAACAAAAGATCTTAGCGCAGATAATCCTTTTTGTGAATATGACAAATTAGAAAAAATCAAACAAGAACAAGGTGAAGCACATGACGTGTGGAATAGTAGGGTAAATCAGCATATAGATTCATTTCATAATGATGAAATTAAAAATTATGTAAAATCGATTTATAATCTTCCAAAATTGCAAATTAAAGAAGTTATAATTGGAGGTGAATTCAAAGATATAGCAACTGATAAAACATCAGAACAATTTGAAAAAATAGACTTAATAAAACCTTTAATGAAACAATTTTGCTTATTAAATGTACTTGCAAAATTTATGAGACTAAAGGATTTATGTAGTAATCCAGGTAATTTTGGATTTGAATTTAGCGATGATGGTCCAAAATTGAAAATATTAGATTTTAGAATGAACAATGAAATTTCTCAACCAAAAAAAGGAGATTATGATAATTTTGCAAATGGAAATCCAGGAAACAATTTTAATAGCACTTTAGTAGAATACTCACTTAATAATAGGCATTCACAATTTAAAATAAAAGATATTAAAGAAATTATGAATGAAACACCAATTGAAAATATATTGTCATTTTTAACTTCAATGCAAGAAGAAGTTGATAAATTAATACACAATCAACAAATAACAATTACAAACAATAGTGTGAAATATATATATAACTTACTACAAAAATCTTTTTGTAATCAAAGTGAAGACAATAAAAATGTCAAAAATAAATTAAAGGCTTTTTATAACGCAATAATTAACATAAAAGGAAATATAAATAGTTTCCAAGAAGCTTTAAACTCAGATGAAAATATGGATGTGGAATCAAATTAAGACACAATATTTACTACAAACAAGATACTTTATAAAACTTAATCACATAATAATTCATTAAATTCCTACATAAATAATATTAAATAAGTCTTCACTTAACATACTTATTTATTCTTTTCAATCTAGTAGATTTTTTGTAAAAAAGTTATCTTTTTATTAAGAGGGGTATAATGAAATTCACGAGACGCTTTACCAGTTCAGATCCTTATGAAAACATTAAATTTGTTGAAAAAAGCAGTAAAATACTAGGATTAGATGGTAAAATAATAAAAGCATATGATCGCATAATTGTACCAGAACAATGGTCACAAACTTCAGTGGATATATTAGCTCAAAAATATGCTAGAAAAGCTGGATTGCCTAAATTCACTAAACGCGTTTTTGAAGAGAATGTGCCTGAATGGATACAAAAATCTGTTCCAGATACTGATAAAATCAACAAAGAAAATGCCCAAAATGAGTTAGTTTGCGAAACAGACTCTAGACAAATTTTCAGTAGACTTGTTGGTGCTTGGACGTACTGGGGATGGAAACATGATTATTTTGATTCTGAAAATGAAGCAAAGATTTTTCATGATGAATTATGCCACATGCTTGCAATGCAAAAAGCAGCTCCAAACTCACCTCAATGGTTTAATACTGGATTACATTGGGCTTATGGAATAGAAGGGGAGCCTCAAGGACATTACTTTGTTGATCCTGATACATTAAAGTTGTCTACTTCATCTTCTGCCTATGAAAGACCACAACCTCACGCGTGTTTCATTCAATCAGTAGCAGATGATTTGCTACAAGAGGGTGGAATTCAAGATTTAATGGCTAGAGAAACACGAGTCTTTAAGTATGGATCAGGAAGCGGAACAAACTTTTCTACTTTAAGGGGAGAAAGTGAAAAGCTTTCCTCTGGAGGAATTTCTTCTGGATTAATTAGTTTTTTGATTGTATTTGATGCTAATTCTGGAGCCATAAAATCAGGGGGAACTACAAGAAGATCTGCAAAAATGGTCATTGTAGACATTGATCATCCAGATATAGAAAAATTTATAAAATGGAAAACAGAAGAAGAAGATAAAGTTGTATTTTTATCAACAGGGTCAAAAATAATTCATGCTGCTTTGCAAAATATAACAACTGCATGTAATTCTTGGGACGGAAAAGAAGAAAATAAATATAATGCTGACTTAAATGAAGACCTATCTGAAGCTATTTCTGATGCAGAAGAAAAAGGAATTCCATATGGATATCTAGATAGAATATTAAAACTTCTACAACAAGGAGAAACTAATATAGATTGTAAAATTTTAACAACTGAATTTGAATCTGAAGCATATTCTTCTGTATCTGGACAAAACTCTAACAACTCAGTAAGGGTTCGCAATGATTTCATGAGAAAAGTGCAATCAGATGGATCTTGTGATTTAGTTTACAGAACTACGGGAGAAGTATCAAAAACATTACCAGCACGATACTTATGGAACGAAGTTAACAAGTCAGCCTGCTATGTGCAGACCCGGGGATCCAATATGACACAACGATTAATGATTGGCATACTTGCAAAAATAGCGGAAGAATTAATGCTTCCAACCCTTGTTCAGAATATATGTTCTTAGATGATACAGCTTGCAACCTTGCTTCAATTAACTTATTAAAATTTTATGACCATAATTATGGAAACTGGAAATTCAATGAAGATAGCTTTTCTCACGCTGCACAACTTTGGACAACAGTATTAGAAATTTCTATCACAATGGCTCAATTTCCTTCAAAGTTAATTGCGCAACGATCATTTGATTTTCGAACTTTAGGATTAGGATATGCTAACCTTGGAGCATTATTAATGCAAAGCGGACTACCTTATGATAGCGAAGAAGGAAGAGCATTAGCTTCTTATATAACAGCATTAATGCATGGAGAAGCATATAATACATCTTCAAAAATAGCTAAAAAACTAGGAACATTTGCTGAATTTGATAAAAATAAAGATTCCATGTTAGAAGTTATTAAAAATCATAAATCTGCAGTAGTTGGAGGTAAGTATAATAATATAGACATTAACCCTCTAAGCTTGAATTGGGATAAATGCCCTATAAAATCCAAAAATAAACTAACATCTTTATGGAATGAAGTTGTTTCTAATGGAGAAAAATATGGGTATAGAAATGCTCAAGTAACATTACTTGCTCCAACTGGAACAATAGGGTTGCTTATGGACTGTGATACTTTAGGAATAGAACCAGATTTTTCTCTAGTGAAGCATAAAAAGCTTTCTGGTGGTGGATATTTCAAAATCATTAACAATTCTCTTAAACCTGCATTAGAATCACTAGGTTATGATAAAAATCAGGTTAAAGAAATAATAGATCATGTAATTGGAACTGGAACCTTAAAAGATGCTCCAGGACTTATTAATAATAAAACTTTATCTAATTTAGGCTTTTCTGATGAAGAAATCAAAAAAGTAAATTCATCATTGAAAAATTCATTTGATATAAATTCAGCTTTTTCAACTTGGGCATTAGGAGAGGATTTTTTCAAAAAATTCAATGCACAAGATACTAAAGATTTATTTAACATATTAAAGTTTTCTGAAGAAGATATTTCTTTAGCAAGTGAGTTTTCATGTGGAACAGGATCTATTACTACAGCTCCTCACATAAAAAAAGAGCACTTAGCAATTTTTGATTGCGCAACTCATGGAGAAAGATTCATTGCAGCAGAAGGTCATATTAAAATGGTAGCTTCTGTACAACCATTTTTATCAGGAGCTGTTTCAAAAACTATTAACATGCCTGAAAATGCATCAATTAAAGACTGTGGAGATTCTTACATGTTAGCTTGGAAGCTTGGAGTCAAGGCAATGGCTCTTTATAGAGATGGATCTAAATTAGCTCAAGCTTTGAACTTAACAAGCAAAAAGACTACACACACAAAAGAAGAAGTTACTCCCCAACAACCAAACGTAAATAAATCCCAACTTCAAAGAGGTCAAAAAGAATCCCTTCCTAAAAAGAGAAAAGGATATACTCAAAAAGTAGTAATTGGAGGATATACTTTCTATCATACTACTGGCGAAAATGAAAATAATGATGTTAGAGAAGTTTTCACATCTGGGATGGGAACTGAAGGAGCTTCATTTAGAAGTTTAATGAATTGTCTTGCAAAATCTATATCAATTGGATTACAACATGGAGTTCCTCTAGAAAGTTATGTTGATGCATTTGCTTTCACTAAATTTGAACCTTATGGGCCAATAAAAGGACATGATAGAATAAAATATGCAACTTCAATAGTTGATTACCTAGTAAGAGATTTAGGCATCACATATAGAAATATGGACAACCTTGCTCATGTAGAGTCAGATAAAGCAAAAAATGAAGATCCAAATAGCCATAAAGCTAATGAATCTCAAATCACACAAAATGAAAAAGATGCAGAAGGCAACACAGAAAAAGATATTAAAAAATCACTAGGATATACTGGAGATATGTGCAGCAATTGCAAAGAATTCACAATGAGAAGAGTAGGTACATGCTTACAATGCGAAAGCTGTGGATCTACAAGTGGCTGCTCATAATAAGCAAGCTAAAAAATTCAAATCAATATTTCTTAAATATTTATCTTTAAAAAACTGTAGTGATATATTTTTTTATTTTAATTAAAGTTTATATAGTGAAATAAAGTATATTATTATCTGTAATTGGAATGGTTATATTTATCAAGCAACTGATCATGTAAAACAACATTAGAACATATAATATCTTCTTTTTTATAACTGTCCATGTCTTTTATAATTTTATCACCATACTGAATCAATCCTCCTGCTTCATGAACTAAAATCAATCCAGCTGCAGAATCACATAAATGTTGATTTTTTTCAAAACATCCATCTAATTTACCACTTGCAACATAGGCTATATTGAGCAATGATGATCCAAATTGCAAATTATCACCTATATTATCTCCAAACATGCTGTGTTTTGAATGAATGTTTTTTGATACTTTTATTAACCTATGATTAAGAAAAGCTCCTTCATCTAATTCAGCACAAAATATTTCTCGCCTTATTGGATCTAAAATCATTCCAGACATGATTTGCCCATCACATACTAATGCAATAGAACAACAGCAAAAACTGATTCCTCTAGTGAAGTTACCAACTCCATTTAATGGGTTGATTACCCAATGAAACTCAGCATCTTCTTGATAACTTTTTTCTTTAGTTATCATTCCATATTCTGGTCTTTTTTCATGTAAAAAATCTAACATTAATTTTGTAGATCTTTTTTTATATTTTTCTACAAATTCTTCTCTTTTGTCAAACGCTATATGCGTGATTTCATTAAGATCTCTAGCAAAGCTTTTTCCAACTCTTTCCAATACTGTACTCATTATATTAATATGAGCAGATCTAATAGGATTTTCTATTTCTATATTATTATTCATGATCCCTTAAACCTTTCAACATAAGTAGCATCTTCAGGATTAACTATAATTTTATCGCCTTGCTTAATATATGTAGGAACTTGAACTTTAACTCCATTTTCAATAACTGCAGATTTATATGACGAAGCTGCAGTTTGACCTTTGATTACTGGATCAGCATCTACAACCTCCATAACAACTGGGTTCGCAAACTCAAAACTAATAACTTTTTCATCATACATCATAGCTTTTATTTCCATTTCATCTTGAAAAAAATCTGACATAGGAGAAAATTTTGATTTTTTAATATCAAACTGCTCAAAATTATCTAAAAACATAAAATAACAATCTTCAGAATCTGCATATAAAAACTTTGCATGTTTTTCTTCTAAAATTGCTTTGTTAACAGTGTCGCCAGAATGAAATCTTTCATTTATTTTTGTTCCTGAATTCAATCCTTTCAACTCCATTTGTATATATGCTCCACCTTTTCCAGGCTTAACATGTTTAGCATTTCTAACAACAAACAAGTCATTTTTAAAATTCAATATATTTCCAACTCTTATGCTTGAAACATTAGTTTTTTGATCCATAAATATATATTAGCTTAAATATTATTAAAAGTCTTGACTAAAGCTTAAAAAAATTTAAAAATTGTTTGTGAGGGCGCTTAGCTCAGTGGTAGAGCACCTGGCTTTTAACCAGGGTGTCATAGGTTCAATCCCTATAGCGCCTGTTTATACACATTTTGTGAACCCTCAAGCAATCATTTTTTTTTGCATTAGATACATGATCTTCAATTAATTATAATATTTATACTCAAATTAAATTTATTAGTGGTATAAACTACAGCTTGAAATCACAAATCGCAATAATTTTATAACAATACAATTGTTGTTACAGGTTTATTAATCATTCTTTAACACAAATTCAATTGTTCACATAATGAATATTATGTTAAATTTGCAAAAGTCAAACAAAAAGGCTATTAAAAGATGCATTAACTATTTTTTTAATTTAATTTTTCATATTAACTATATTAAATTGACAAATCACTTTTGTTTGTATAACATTTATTCAAACGGGGGCGTAGCTCAGTTGGTTAGAGTATCGGCTTGTCACGCCGGGGGTCGCGGGTTCGAGTCCCGTCGCTCTCGTTTATTATTTTCAAATATCTAGATTTTTTATTGCAATATATATAAAATATATTTATGAGTTTTGATTTTTCTGATTACATTAATATTTTTACACAATTTTCTAATTTATTTATTTTTATTAATTTATTTTCTTGTATATATTTTGTACTAACTTCTATTAAAAATAATTCTTTACTATCATTTTTAATAAAGGGCAAATTTTCCTCATCACGTTTAGGAATATTTTCAGATTACAAACTTATAATAAAATCTAAAAACTTAATATTGTCAAATTGGGGATTTGTATCTAAGAATTTAAAAAGCAAATGGAATAATAGTATTAATATTATATTATTTTTATCTATAGCAAACCCTATAATTATGCGAATTGGATATATAAGCATAGATTATTTTTATAATTTCGTAGCTATTGAAGCAATAAATTTAATTTCTATTGTTTTCATTATGTACAAAAAGAAAAACTTTTTTTTCAAACTAGAACAGTATTTAAACTCTGAATCTATAGAGTATTCCTCTCAAGAAATAAACAGCTTGCTTGAAAAATTAGAAAAATCTCAAAAAACATTCGATGAATCTCAAAAAACAAATGAAAATTTATTATATTTAATAGAGAATATATCAAAACAAATGATAGATATAACAAAAATATCATATGCTTCTAAAGAATTGCTTGAAAACATAGGAAATCACATTGTTTCAGAAGATGAAAAATCTTAATTATACAATTGATTTATTTCTAGATTTTCTTAATGAAAAAAACCTAGCTCACAACTCTATTATAGCATATCAAAGAGATATCAAGTCATTTTTGCAATATGCAAAAGAAAGCATTACAAGTCAAAACATTCTTATTCAATATGTTGAAAGTTTGCAAAATTCTCACAAATCTAAAAGCATTGAAAGAAAAATAAGGTCTATAAACCAGTGGATTTTATTTTGCTCAACAGAAATTGATTTAAATATAAATATAGATATTCCAAAAATAAAAAAAGAACGAAAAGATATAAAAATAATCAACAATGACAAAATAGATGAAATTTTAAATAAAATTAATTCTAATAGAAAATCCGATATAAGACTTAAGTCAATAATTCTAATGATTTATAGCACAGGGTTAAGAATTTCTGAACTTATTAATATAAAACTAAATGATATTAAAAATATTACAGAAAAAAATCAAAAAAGCTTTACAGTTATAGGAAAAGGAAACAAAGAAAGACAAGTTTTTATGACAAACAAATCAATTGAAGCTTTGAAAAAATACTTGCAATCACGAGGAAATGCTAATTCAATATATTTATGGAACTCTGGCTCATCTCACATTACAAGACAATCTGTTTTTTTATGGCTACAAAAATTAGAAGTTTCTCCTCATGATTTTAGACATAAATTAGCATCAGATTTAGTTATGAAAGGAATGAATTTAATAGAAGTTCAAAAAATACTAGGACATGAAAGCGTTAAAACCACTTCTATTTATACACATAGCACTGATTCAGAACAAAAAATTAAAAAACACCATCCATTAAGCAAGATAACTAAACAATCTTAAGCAGAATTATTTTTAGATTTGTCTTTAGAAAAATTTTCATTTGTTTCAATATATTTTTTATCAATTACCAAATCATGGTTAGAGTTTTCTTTTATAGAAAACATAGGATCCAAAAACAAGCTCTCTAACACAGATTTTAATGCGCGAGCTCCTGTATTTTTTTTCAAAGCTTCCTCTGCAATTAGTTCAATTGCCTCTGCTTTAACATTAAGTTTTATATTGCTTAATGCAAACAAAGCAGAGTATTGCTTTATAATTGAGTTTTTTGTATCCGTCATTATGCTAATCAAAGCTTCTTTGTCAATTTGACCCAATTTAGCTACAACAGGCAAACGCCCTACTAGCTCAGGAATCAATCCAAATTTTACTAGATCTTTTACATTAACTTCAGATTTTTCTACTTTTTTATTCAACTCAGACTCAAATCCTATTTTGTTATAATTGCTATTAATAACTTCATCTAATCCAGAAAAAGCTCCACCACATATAAACAAAATATCTTTAGTATCAATAGAGGAATATTCTTGTCCCTTTTTTTGCGTTTTTTGAGGCAAAGAAACTACTGATCCCTCAATTATCTTAAGTAGAGCTTGTTGAACCCCCTCTCCAGACACATCTCGTGAAATAGATCTGTTCTCAGAAGTTTTAGCAATCTTATCAATTTCATCAATATAAACTATTCCTTTTTGAGCCAAATTTAAATTATAATCAGAAGCTTGCAACAATTTATGTAGCATACTTTCAACATCTTCCCCAACATAACCAGCTTCTGTTAATGATGTAGCATCAGCAATAACAAACGGAACATTCAAAATTTTAGCTAAAATTTTAGCTAAAAATGTTTTTCCAGATCCAGTTGGCCCTATGAGCAAAATATTAGATTTTTCAATTTCTATATCATCATCTGATTTTTCACCAATTACTCTCTTATAATGATTAAATACAGCAACAGAAAGAACTTTTTTAGCTGACTCTTGACCTACTATATACTCATCAAGAATTTTTTTAATTTGATATGGATATGGAACTTCAATGTCATTTGAAGCAGAACCTTGATATTTCTTAATCATCTTGGTACATAAATCCACACATTCATTGCATATAAATATAGAAGATGGAGCAGCAATTAACTTATCTACACAGTATTGGTCCTTATAGCAAAAAGAACACACCACTGGAGACTTTTCTTTTGTTTGTATCATAAAAAAACCTTACCTTACTTTGTATATAATATAGTTAAAAAAACTTTCTTCAAATATTAATTTTTTCATCTTTTCTATTTTTAACAACTTCATCAACAATATTCATTTTTATTGCTTCATGACTCCTATATATAGTATCTCTATCAAATATATCATCTAACTCTTCTAATGATATACCTGTATGCTCATTATAGATATTTGCGACAATGTCTTTCAATTTTTTTATTTCATCTACATATAATTCTAAGTCACGAGCTTGACCTTTCATCTGACCTAAAGGTTGGTGCAAAAGAACTCTAGCATTTTTTAACATCATTCTTTTATTACCAGCACATAGCAACAAAGAAGCAGCTGAACATGCTTGGCCCAAACAAATTGTATTAACATTTGGAGAAACAAACATCATGGTATCATATATTGCCAAAGCTGATGTAATAGATCCACCAGGAGAATTAACATAGATATAGATATCTTTTGAGCTTTCAGCTTCTAAAAACAACAACTGAGAACAAATCAAAGTAGATAAATCATCGTTAATTTCTCCAGTTAGAAAAATAACTCTTTCTTTTAAGAGGCGAGAATAAATATCATAAGATCTATCTCCTTTTCCACTTCTTTCAACAACTACAGGAACTAAATTCATTATGAGACCTTAGTAGGTGACTTTGCTTTTTTAGCTTTTGCATCTGGTTGTTCAGAAGATTTTTCTTCTTTTTTAGAACCACCTTCATCAGAATCATCATTTTTCTTTTTTGCAGCTGGCTTTCTTGTTTTTTTAGCTTTTTCCTTTTTTTCTTCTTTATCAGATTCAGAAGAAGATTCATCAGTTAATCCTGCTTCAGAAGATTTTTCATCATCAAGTTCAGATTCTTCTTTCATAGAAATAGGCAAATCAAATTCATTTATCAAAACACTTAAAGATTCAAATAATTCTTTAACTGCCATTTTTTTATCTTCTAATGTTATTTTAGAAACAAGCTCTGCAACAATTTTATCTTCAAGAGCAACATTTTCTAAATCTTTCCTAGCATTTTTATTTTTTTCGTAATAACTTACAGCTTCAGCCAAACCACCTTTGAAATCAGAAGATTTTTTCATGATTTCTTTATCAACGTCCTCTTTTTGAAGTTTGATTTCTAAATCATTTTGAATTTTCTTCATAACAAAAAAGAACTTTATTCTTCTAGTAGCAATTTCTGCATAGTGAGCATTTGCTTCATCAAAAGTTTTATCTGATAAAAATCCAGCTTTTTTAATATTGTCAAATAAAATTTTTATTTCTTCATAATTAAACATTTCATCTCTTTTTAAATTAAATCTAGCTAAAAATTTGTTCCACAAAATTTGAATTTCTAATTTCAAAGCATTATTAGGAATATCAAACTCTACTTCACTGCTTAAATTCTTTGAAAGTTGATGCTTTTTATACATAAAAATAGATTCATCAACTTTGTCTTCCATCATTGATTTGAATCTTAATTTACATGTATCGATTGATGAGCATCCAAATTTTTTTGCCATTTCTTCGTTAACTTCATAGTTTTTGGTTTCCATAATCTTATCAACTGACAAATTTACAGATATGTTTTTTCCTGCAAATTTTTTCATATCAGATGGAAGACTTTTGTTTTCTGTAATGTTTTTATCAATTTTTATAGTATGAGGAATTTTATCTCCTTCATTTTTATCTAATAGTTTATCTTCAATGTCAATAAACATTCCAGATCCTAATTTTACTTTTAAAGATTTCTTTTCACTTTGAGATGATTTGTCCAACAAGTGCATTGAAATCAACACAGTATCACCAATTTTAGAAGCTCTTTTCTCAGCTAACTCAACACCTCGTTCGTTATTTTTTGCCCACATTTCCATTTCATGCATGATATCTTCATCTGTAATATTAACTTCAGGGTTAATAATTTTAATACTTTTAAAATCAAAATCAGGAACAGACGGCTCTGTGTTTAGAATTATATTGAAAATTGGATCTTTTTTTTCATCTGCATTAAAATGTTGCTTTACAGAAATATCTGGATCTCCTAAAAACTTTTCATCTAATTTTACTAATATCTCAGCAGTCATTTTGCTAACAACATTAGCAAAGGAAGAAGCAGCAAAATGCTTTTTCACAATAGACATAGGAACTTTTCCTACTCTAAAATATTTTGTAGAATAAGATTTTCTTTTTTCTTCAAAAAAACCTTCTACTAACTCAACAAACTTACCATGTTGCACTTTTACTTCGTATGTTTTATTTAATCCCTCAGATGAAGTTAAATTATACTCAACTCCTTCTAAGAAATCTTTTTCAGCAGGTAAATTCATTTTGTTCTCTCCTATTTTATACGGATGAAGGGACTTGAACCCCCACGACTCGCGTCATTAGAACCTAAATCTAACGTGTCTACCATTCCACCACATCCGCTCGGCCCAATTTATAGCACAAAACGCAGTCTATGTCTACATTTTCATATAGATTTATCTATACAAGATAAGTGCTATTAATATTCATGATTTGTTAATATTTTTGAATAAAAATATATATTTAGCTCTTGCAAAATATTCATAAATTTCATAGAATTTAATTGCGGGATAGAGCAGCTTGGTAGCTCGTCAGGTTCATAACCTGAAGGTCGTAGGTTCAAATCCTGCTCCCGCAACCAATTTCTTTTTAATTTTTTTCATAGTTTGAATTTTAAATGTTTTTACTTATACTAAGTCATGGAACGATGTTTTGGATCAAAAAGCTTAATTTATTCTAATTATCATGATTTAGAATGGGGGCGCCCTATTCACGATGATACAAAGTTATTTGAACTTCTAATTTTAGAGGGAGCGCATGCAGGATTAAGCTGGGAAATCATATTGAACAAGAGAGAAAATTATAGAAAAGCTTTTCATAATTTCAATCCAAATTTAGTTGCTAATATGACAGATGAAGATTTAGAATTGCAATTGCAAAATACTGGAATAATTAGAAATAAATTAAAAATAAAATATACACGAGTAAATGCACAGATATTTATTAAAATACAAAAAGAATTTACAAGCTTTGATAAGTACATTTGGAGCTTTGTTAATTTTAAGCAAAAAAATAATTCATGGCCTGATTTTGAAAGTGTCCCTGATACAACATTAGAAAGTGATTTGCTATCAAAAGATCTAAAAAAACGAGGAATGTCTTTTGTTGGATCAAAAATAATGTATGCATATATGCAAGCTGTTGGAATGGTTAATGACCACTTCACTTCTTGCCCACAATGGGAAGAAATTAATTCTCTGTGAAATTTTAATAATTTTGTTTTTTAGAGCTTTTACTTATAAAGCTTTACAACATTTTCTTTGAATTTTGGATCCACTTTTACAGTAACAAATAAGCTTCCTCTTCCCCATTTAGTAACTAATTCTGCTCTGGCTGAAGATCCAATTTCTTTCAACATAGAAGCATTTTTACCAATAACAATTTTTTTATGACCCAAACTTTTAACAATCAAATCAACATGTAATTCCCAAGCTTTGTTTTTAAAATTCCATTGACGAGGAACAACACCTAAACCAAAAGGAATCTCTTGATGTAAAATATAAAATGCTTTTTCTCTAACATATTCAGCTCCCATCCATTCTTTTGTTAAGTTTGTATTTTTATCTGATTCAAAAATCCAATCTCCATCTTTAGCTTCTTTGGTAATTGCATTTAATAAATCATCCACACCTGTGCAATCATTAGTGGATGTAAGAAAAATAGCATCTTTATAGTTTTTATCTTGAATCCATTGAGCTATTTTGATTAAATCTTCTTTTTTAACTGAATCGGATTTGTGAACAGTTATAAATAATTTTTTACCAGATTTAATTGATAAATCTAATAGTTCTTCTGTTCCTAATTTTAATGGTTTTTTTGCATCAATTACTAATAAAATAGTTTCAACATCTTGAAATGCATCATTCAAAGAATCTGCTAAATGCTGACCCCAAAGCCCTCCTGGTCTAGCAAATCCAGGAGTGTCTACAAAAACAATTTGTGTATCATTTTTTGTCAAAGATCCTAAAACAGCATTACGAGTAGTATGTGGTTTTGAAGATACAATGCTGACTTTACTTCCTATCCAATAATTTAAAATGCTAGATTTTCCAACATTAGGTGATCCTATAATAGCAATTTGAGCAAGTTTTTTGTTCATAACATATGGTAACATTTAGCAAAGAAAGAAAATAGTTTTCATAACAACTTCACTGCAAACCATCATTTTCAAATTTTTTACGTAGTAGTTTTTATGGAATTTAATTTTTGAGGAATTTTTTCTTTAAAAACTTGATAATTATTTAATATACCTTCACATCTATCTGATAACTGAATTTCAAAACACTTTATAGATTCAGTGTCTTTGATGTTTTTTTTCATCACATTAATAACTTCTGATTTGGAGTTATTTAATAAAGATTCAAAATTTATCAAAATACTATTTATAATATTGTTTGCTTCTTCCAAACGTAATTCTAAATTTCTAGTTTTAAAAGCATAATCAACAGAATTCGTAGATGTTCCACTTTGATACACTCCATTTCCAGTTTCAAAAGATTTTATTCCTTCTAGCAAATCCAAGTTGCTAATTCTTGAATCTATGATTTTCAAATCCATTAACTCATTTTTATTTATTATAAATCCAAAATTTGATGAATTATTATGTAAGTCAGTTAGTCCCAAAATTCTCATAATAATATTAATTTTACTTACTTCTTTTATGAATTTAAGTGATTTTTCATCTTTTTC
This sequence comes from Rickettsiales bacterium, assembly GCA_965233735.1. Classification (GTDB taxonomy): domain Bacteria; phylum Pseudomonadota; class Alphaproteobacteria; order CAJXXZ01; family 1604HC; genus Cytomitobacter. The sequence goes on along the minus strand of OZ247501.1, from coordinate 110,542 downwards.
TATTTCTTCAATCATTTCTTGAGAAAGTTTTTCACTATTATTATAATTTGCTATGCACCCTAATATATTTTCATCATGTTTGATTTTATCAAATTCTGTGAATTTTCCTAACCATTTCTTGCTTTCAGGATCAATAGATGCATCTAATGTCATAATATAAAAATCATAATCATCTCTTCCAAAAAAGTGACTTTCAGGACCAATCTTAAGATTCTCTAATATTTTATAATTTAACAACTCTACTGCTTTAACCTGTTTTGCTGCTGCAACGCTGCCGTTCTGTGAATTTGAGACTTGAGTGCCTTCAGAGTGAGTTTTAATATAATAATCATAAGCAACTGTCATTTTAATACCTATTTGACTTCCATCTTTTTTACTTCCAGGAATTATTTTGGAATTATCACCAAAAAGCCCTTTTAAGTAATCTTCGCTTAATTGTTTTAACCTATCTTCTGGAACAGATTTAATTTTAGCATCAATTTCAGTGATTTTTCCTTGTAATATATAAAAATCATTATCTTTAAAAAAAGTCAGATCTTTACTTTTAGAAAGAAAAAAATGCTTCACCATTCTAAAATAATTTCTTTTTTCAGAATTTTCAAAAGAAACATCTTTATTTTGCAAAATACTCCACTTTTTTGCTTTCTCTTCTGTAGAGTTGCCTAATTGGTTCAAAAGATTTTCAAATTCATTAGGTAAAGCTTTTTCAAACAACTGTTTGTTTTCAAACAAATCACTCTGGTTTTGAGATACTTTTTCTCCAGGAGTAGGTTGCAAAAAAGGAGGTGGAACTTGAGATGGGCTGCAAAATCCTCTAGAAATTTGATGAAATGGTGTTGTTTCTTCACTACCACTTGCAAAGCACATTGACATAAAACAAGCACTTAACAATACATTAATATTCTTCATACTATTAATATATCATTAAATTTATAAAAAACAATTTGAATATTTTTGTCAAAGCAGTTAATTGATTAACAAAGCAAGCAAATATAAACAATATTTTACATTTCACAATTTGATTATATATTATACAAACAGAATAACAATATTTCTAAATGTATCATAATCAGAGCTTCTCAATCCTTTTTGCACATATTTTATCTCAATAATTTTTAGAATTAGTAATGATTCTAAAAACAATTACAAAAAAATCTTTTAATACTCTTCACTTACATGTTTTAATCTAGCTTCTTGAACAGCTTTGATTTGATCGTCAATTTCAGAAATCATACCTAGATATTTATAATATTTATCACTCAGATTATGTTATTGATTTTCTACAAAATGTTCAACAATGCTAAAATATTCTCTTTCTGTATCATTTTTAAAAGAAGTAGTTACACCTTGCAAAACGCCCCAAAAATCTTTTTCTTTAATTCCTAAGCGATCTAAATAAAAAGAAAATTCACCACCGAACACTCTTTCAAATGATTCTCTAAAATTTTTAAATAATTCTCCACTTTCAATTCCATTTTCAATAAATTCATCAATTTCAATCATTTTTTTTACATCATCAGGCAATTTTTCGCTTTCAGACAAATCACTCTGACTTTGAGAATCTTCTTCAAAAGTAGTAGCTATTTGAGAAGAATTTGTTGCTTGATTTAATGGCGTCACTTCTTCATTACCACTTGCAAAGCATGTTGACACAAAACAAACACTTAACAATACTCTTATATTCTTCATATTACTAGAATATCACTAAATCTACAAAAAAAACAACTTCTTTGTCTCTTTTATAAAACAAATAAAGTAATACTAACTATTTTAAAGTTATCATTGTTTTTATAACATCACACTATTTTACTTTGAACAAATTTTATACTTTCTTCTTTTCCATAAAGTTCAAAAAATGGACCTAATCTTGGACCAGAATCTTCTCCAAACAAAACTTGATATATTGTTTTGAACCAATTTTTCAAATCATCTACATCTTCATTAGCAACAGCTTCATTTCCTAAGCTATACAAATAAGTTTGCATATCTAATCCATTGTTCATTTTTGGCATATTATCAAGAAAAGAGTCCATATATTTTTTCATCCATTTTGGCATCTCCATAGAGCTTGTTTGGTGATACTCACAAAATTTATAAACACAATCAATTAATATTTCCTCTGTTTCATTTAGCTTTCCATGTTGTTTTATTACAAAATTTCTAAATGTATCACAATCAGGGCTTCTTAGTCCTTTTTGCAAATTCAATAACAAAGCATAAGATAAAGAGGTAGAAGGAGGAGCTTTTTCATGAACATAAAAAATAGGGCTTTCCATTCTCTTTTCATCACTTTCTTCTTGATTATACTTGCTTAAATCACCTAAATAAGCATCCACATATCTATGCAAATCTCTAATATCTAATCTTTTTGCACGCTCTGGATGACCAAACAAGAAATGTTTCATGCTAGCCAATGGAGCAAACTTCATCCAATCCTCTAAACTAACCCCATTTCCTTTAGATTTTGATATTTTTTTATTATCAGCATCCAAAAACAATTCATATACCATATTTACAGGAGCTTTAGATCCTAATATTTTGCAAACAGGCTTTGATGCAGAAAATGAATCTATAAGATCTTTTCCATACATTTCAAAATCCACTCCCAAGGCATGCCACTGCATTCCCCAATCAATTTTCCATTGTAACTTACAACCTCCATCAGTAACATCAATTTCAGTCAATTCTCCTTCATCATAAAACGTTATTTTACCTTCATCTATTTTGTACTCTTCTATTTTCACTTCTAGAACTTTTCCGCTTTTTTTAGAAATAGGCAAAAACGGACTATAAGTTTTTTTTCTTTCTTCCCCTAATGTTGGCAGCATAACTGATAATATTTTTTCATAATTTTTTAACACATTTAATAATGCTTCATTAAATTTTCCTGATAAATACATATCACTTGATCTAACAACTTCAACGTGTTTCGTCATGTCAAAGGCTTCAATTAATTTGTTAAGCTCATTAATATTATGATCAGCAAAGCTATCACAACATCCAAAAACATCTGGCACTTTAAATAAAGGCATTCCTAAAAATTGAGCTAAATATTCTTGTTTTGGCAAATTAGAAGGAACTTTTCTGAACCCATCCATATTATCAACAAAAACTATAATCTTCCCGCTTTTCTCTTTTATTTCTAGGGATTGTTGAACCATTCTAGTTCTTATAATTTCAGCAATTGTTCCCAAATGAGGCAATCCTGAAGGGCCATATCCAGTTTTTAAAATAATATCACCAGAATTTGTATTGATAATTTTTTCTGCATTTTTCATTGGCCAAGTACGAGATAACATAGAAAAAATTTATCATATAGTATTCTAAAATCCAAACCATTATTTTTTTTCATACAATCTAAAATCCACCTTGCATTTCTCTTGAAAAAGCGCAGTATTCATCCAAAACAATTGAAAAAATATAAAAAGACATATATTATTTGCTTATGCACTTGCCTTTGATTTTTAAAAATGTTATCAACGATGCGAAAAAATTTCATGATGTAAAAGAAGCATTTAAACATTGTCAAGATTTATATTCAAATCAAACAAGATCATTAGTTGAAATGGTTGACAATAAAAATCATCAAAAAGAAATTAATTATCCTTATATAGGAATTTATAAAAAAACTTCTAACAATCAAGAGGAATTTTATGGAAACACAATAACTCAAGCATTAATATTGGGAAATAGTTATTTAGAAAAATTGCAAAATATTGTTAAAGAAAAAGGTGAATATGAAATTTGGGTTGGATATTCTTTCTATCCAATGTCTTTAGCTTTTGTGTGTGAAGATTCATTCAATAATTTAAGTGTAGATAAAAAATTAAACATTAACATGCCATGCATAAGCAGAATACGAAAAGGAATGAAAGAAATATCTCAAAGCAAAATCAAGCCAATTGGTTTTTTTCATGCTGAACACATAGATTATTCTTTAAATCGAATTTATCATTACTGTGGATCTCATGCAAAAGATTTTCAAAAAAACATTATTTTCACAAATTACAAAATGTATATAGATTTTTTTGTTGAAGATGGAAAAAAATGGGTTGACAATGGAGATTATGAAAGCATTGTTGGTCCAGATTTAGAGTACTCAAAATGCAGCGTGAATGTTATTGATAATTGCTCTATGCCACAAATGCCTACATATCATTTGAAAAAGAAAAATGGAAATGGAATTACTATTATTAATTTTGGTGTAGGACCAACTAACACTAAAAACATTACAGATAGCTTGGCTGTTCTATCTCCTAATTCATGGCTTATGCTAGGACATTGTGCTGGCCTAAAAACTGACCAAAAATTAGGAGATTATGTTTTGGCTCAAAATTATGCAAGGTATGACCACATATTAGATCAGCATGTATCAAATAAAATACCTATTCCTAGCTCTGCTAAGATCACTGAAAATTTAGAACAAAATGTTATAAAATACAAATTAAATGGAGAAAAAGTACACAAAGGAACAATTGCTACAACTGCAGATAGAAATTGGGAATTAGATTGTGATATGGTTCAAGAATTTGTAGAATCTCAGGCTATTGCTGTAGATATGGAGTCTGCAACTATGTCAACTAACGCTTTCAGATTTTCTGTTCCTTGTAGTGCATTTTTATGCATTTCTGACATGCCTATACATGGAAAGATAAAGCTTAGAGCTATGGCTAAAAATTTCTATCAAACAAAAGTAAGGCATCACTTTAATATAGGAATATCTGCAATAAAGAATTTATATGAAGATTGATTTATACCCCTCTATTATTGCATTTAACACACTGGATATTGGATCAGAAATATTTAGATTTGACAACATGGCATCAGGGTTTCATATAGATATTATGGATGGACAATATGTAAATAATTATTCTTCATTTCCAATGTATATGATTGAAATGGTTCGCAAATATACTCATAAACCAATTCAAATTCATGCAATGATGCGAATAGACACAGCTATTCATGACTTAGTTGAGTTTCATCCTGATATAATATTTTTTCATCCAAATTCTTCAAAAAGCCCAGAAAAAATAGTTAACACTTTGAAAAACAACTCAATCAAAGTTGGTGTAGCTCTTGAAGATTTAAAACAAATAGATAAATATAAAAATGCATGTAACATGGCTGATGAAATATTATTCATGACTGTAAAACCAGGCAAAAGTGGTCAAAAATGCATTCAAAGCAAATTAGAAGATTTAATTAAATTAAGAAAATTATTTCCAAACAAAAAAATAATAGTGGATGGAGGCATGACTTCAAACATTATAAGCTCAATATCAGCACATATTGATGGAGCTGTAGTTGGATCTGGACTATACAAGTCAAAGTTTGTTTGATTTTACTTAACACTTTTTGACTTTTCTTAACATTTAGTTTACAATTGGTTAATATGAAATATTTAAGAAATTTGTTATTATTATCTATTACAAGCATCATTTCTGGTGATGATGATTTGTCAAATTTTCATCAATCATCTACTTCTTCTAATATGCATACAACAATAGAAAAATGGACTATGGGGTTTGAAGTTGAAACTAGTAGCATTAAAGTCAAGTATGAAAACTCAAGAGAAACGTTAGTTATTTTAGAAAGTTTAGATGGAAAATGGCAACTTATTACTGATACTAAAGATAAAGAAAAAGATGAAGATGGAGAACAAGGCTTTGTTAACTTAGAATGCAGAACTATTGGCGGATTAGATGAGAAGGAAATAAATGAATATATTAAATTAAGTAAACATATATTAAATCAAATAAAAGTTATTTGTGATTCTCATGAAAATGGAAAATGGTCTTTGGATTTATTACATATTAACTATTTATGGCCTAATTTAAAATCTGGAATGAAAATTAATTATTATAATTTTTCAAAAAAAAATAGAGATAAATATATTAAAATAGATAATTCAATTACTTTTATGAGTAAAAAAGCACAAAAATACACTGATGATCATTTAGACCAAAAAAGGGAAGAAGCAAGAATACAAACAAGAGGTGATAAATTTTCTATTTTAGATTTACGACCTCAAATATCTTATTCTTTCCCAATTAATAAAACAAAAGAAGTGTTTGAGAAAGTTTTATCTAGAGGAAAATTACATGAAATACATATTATGCCAAGATTTCTTAATACTAAAAAAAAGGAAATAAAACAAAATCATTTTAAGAGTTCTATTGATAAAATAACAACCAATTTTATAAATAAAGAGCGCATACCTCACAATTCATATGTAGATAAAAAACTTGTAGACAAATGCAATGAAATGCAATCTAAATCATTATCAGGATTCTCATTATTGTTTACTAGCTATGTATATGATTTATTCATAATGAAATCATTAAGATTCCACGAAGAAGTAGGACTTAAAGCTTATTTAAAAGCAATGTCTCGAGTTCCTTTTAGCCAAATGTACAACCAACTAAATGATAATGAAAAAGAAGAATTCAGAAAATATTTCGAAGATAATATTCAAGAATCATATGGAACTGAAACTGTTCAAAAATACAGAAATGATAATGGGAAGACAATTGAAGATTCAATAACATTAAATCACTGGTATTATTCAATAATTAATCCAAATAATAATGGTCATAATATATATGATCAAGTTGAAAATACAGATTTATTATCTCCTCCTAAAGATACATACAAAGGATATGCTATGGGAGCAGTTTATATTAGCAAAATTGGGGAAAATCATGCATTAATTGAAGCAAGAGGATATAACAGCATAATTAAAGATGAACAAAAAATCATTGCGGAAAAAAATAAAGAAACAGAAGCAATTGAAATTTTAAAAATATCATATAATCAAGAAGTTGACAATTTAGAAGAAATGATCAATAAAGAAGCAGGGATCTTCTTTAAATTATCCCAAGGAGAGAATAATGTTTAAAGTATTAATTTTATTATTTGCATTTGCAAATGCTGTAAGTGAATTTGAAAATGCATCTACAGATGCGTTTATTTCAGCACAATATGGAATAATAGGAAATAATTGTGATGTTCTTGTTCATTATTTTAAAAACAATAAAATTGAGGGGATATGCAATCCTGAAAATTTCAAAACAGATCAAGATTATCAAGATTTATGCAATATAATTAAAGATGAAAATATAATTAAAGATGAAAAGATAGCAGAGAAATTTTTAAATACTGTAAATCTATTAAAAGAAGAATTTAGACTTCCGCTGTTATGTGGAATTTTAAGTTATTATATGGATAATCACTTAGCCATTCAATAACAAAATAAAGGCTCTTCTTTAAATTTTCCCCAAGGAGAAAGAAATGTTTAAAAATGCATTATTATTTACATTTATGTTTTTAAATTCTGTTAGTGAATCAAAGTATTAATCTTCACGAACAATACGCGCTGCACAATATGGAGCATTTGAAATTGATGATAATTTAGAATTATTTATGAAAAATGGGTTGAGCTTATTATTATGTAAATCAGACATCAAAGTAAGTAAAAAAGAATCAGACTATTTTGTGGAAAATAAATTAAATAATGCTTTAGGTATAAAACATATAAGCCATGAATCTTGTGAGCCTTCAGAAGAATCATCAATTGGAAACGCTTCAGAAGAGTCTATTTAAAAATCAATTGAAGAAGAATTGTGCAAACTTGAAAATAATCAAAAAAGCTTAAAAGAAGGTGTAACTGAAATAATAGAAGATGCAATTGAAATAATAGAGAATGAAGGTGAAGTAGAAAAGAACAAGAATAAATTTTTTAATGACATCAAAGTTTTAGATGAGAATATGCAATTATTGCTTATGAAATCAATGATAAATGCTGTATCAACTTATAATCTTTATTAAAAAAACTATTTATCAATTATAAATCTTGTTACAATTCAATATGAGCTTTTCTTTATATATACATTGGCCATTTTGTCGTCAAAAATGCTCTTATTGCGATTTGAATAGCCATGTAAGAAAAAACATTTTAGAAGAAGAGTGGATTAACGCTTTAATTATAGAAATGAGATATTGGAAAAGAAAAACTAATTTTACATCTATGGAATCAATATTTTTTGGAGGAGGAACCCCTTCCCTAATAAAGCCTAAAAATATTGCCTTATTAATTCAAGAAGCAAAAAAATTATGGACTAGCGAAAAAATAGAAATAACTTTAGAAACAAATCCATCATCATTAGAATCTCAATCTTTAATAGAGTTTCATGATGCTGGAATTAATAGAATTTCATTCGGAGTTCAATCTTTAGATAACAATATTTTAAAACTTTTAAATAGAACGCATTCATCAAAAGAAGCAATAGAGTTCATAGAAAAAAGCTTGCAAATTTTTAATAATGTATCTGCAGATATTATGTATGGACTCCCTACTCAATCAAATCATATTTTGCAAAAAACACTAGATGAAATTTTAAAAATAGGAGTTCATCATATATCTATTTATGAATTAACAGTACAAAAAAACACATTACTTCACCACCAGATTGAGAATAAAGAATTATTTTTACCTCATGATGATATAGTCACAAATCAGTACGAACAAATATTACATTCATGTGAACAAAATGGATATAAAAGATATGAAATTTCTAATTTTTCAAAAAAAGGCTATGAATCAAAACATAATTTAAATTATTGGCACAGTAATCCATTTATAGGCATTGGAGCTGGAGCACATAGTAGATTGAATTTACAAAGTCAATATATAGAAGAAATTCATAACTCTAATAGAAAATGCAACCTTGAATTTGAAATGTTCAACGATAACATAAATACTATTAGCTTATCATCAAAAGACAACACTTATTGTGCTATAGAAAACAAGAAAATGCCTGAAAAATGGCTAGAAGCAGTATGTAACAGTGAAAATGGAATCAAAAATTTAGAAACAATAAATAAAACAACACAAAAGCAAGAATTTATCATGATGGGATTAAGATTAATTAGTGGAATCAAAATATCCGATATAGAAAATAGATTTGAGAAGCAAATACTAACCTCAGAAAAAATAGATAATTTAATAAAACATAACTACTTAAAAATCCAAAACAATGTAATAAAACTAACTAACTCTGGAATAATAAGACATGGAGCAATTTGTAAGTATTTAGTTTTCTAGCAAAGAATATTGCTTATTAACTAGGAAAATCATTAATTGTAAAATTGTTACCTTCTCCAGGACCCTCTACATTCCACTCTCCACCTTCACCTTGAGGCAGAAACTGAATAAATATCATCCTCATGTAGTAGTACAAAGAATTTATATTAATTGGATCTTCTAAAACATCAAAGTTTATTGATTGGAAAATGAATGCATATGATTGCATATCACTTTCAGAAAGTGAGCATTTATCTAACAAGCATCCTAATTTTTTTCTAAGATTCATTTTTTTTGCTACATTGCTATCAATAGGAAGACCAGATAAAGCAGAATCATCCATTAATAGCTGTTGAAAATCATTAGAAATAGATGTAAGTTTGTTAATTGCATTATTTGTAATTTGATTAGATTTATCAGTATTATATTTATCAAACAAAATTGGCAATTCTGCTTTTATATAGCAACAGCTTTTTTGAATAAATTTAAGCAACAAGTCAACATTAATATATCCTGATGAACTTGAAAACTCAAGCAAAGCTTGCAATCCCATCCCTGACACAATATCATAATTACTTTTTTCAACATCAAAAACTGATGCAAAATTATTCATAAATTTTATCTTTTGATTATCAGAAAAAGGTGTTTTTTTAGTACCAATCTCGCCATTACTAACTTTACTATATATTTCCATAATAGATTTGTTGGTAAAGTAGTTCAAAACATAATATTCATTATTGTCATTTTGTTCAATTAAAACATCATTATCTATAGTTACATTTGGATCTATATAATATGATAATAAGTTTTTTGCGTTTTCATTATTAGAATTTCCATGAATTGCGTTCACATTCAGATCATTATTTATTTTTCCTCCAAAAGAATCATTTAATGCACTAAAAACAATTTTGAAAGTATCAAGAGTATCTATATCAAAACTATAATATATAACATCTAATATTTTATAAGCTTGATCTCCTGTCAAATCTGTAGTTGTGATTGAAATATCATCTTCTTCATTAACAATATTTATATATTTTTTCATCACTTCAGTAATAGTGGAATTTGACTCTCCTACAAAGGCAGAACATACATGAGACATATATGATAAATCCATACCAAGAACATTAATAAGTTCTTGAGAAATCATATCACTAGCTTTTGGGTCAGTATAGTTAGGTTTAATATAATCATTCCATAAAGTTTTTATCAAGTTATATATGAAATCAGATTTATATTCATAGCTTGGAAAATTAGCTGATTCTACAAAACTATTTAAATTTTTAATAGATTTTTTTGTTAACTCTTCAACTGTCTCATTACTATCAAATTTCAAATTTAAAATAGAGGCAATATATAATTTATTAAGCAAATCACTAGAAATATTCAAACCACTCAAATATTTATGATAATCTAACATAAAAGTACCATAAGCATTAGCATCTATTTTAAGCGAAAGATTTGTCGCAATAATATTTATTGTTGGAATAACATTATTATCACTAATACCACAAGACAAATCAATGATTGAAATAATAGATTTTGTCATTTGAAGAGCATATTCTGGGGTTAGAGGCTCTGTTAACTCATTTAAATGGTTTTCTGTAAATTCTTGATAATCAGTCCCATTGTTCATTGCATATGTTAATAAGTGGTGATCGAAGTTTCCGATGCTTGTTATTTTCTCACAACATTCATTCATTATATCTTGAACTTGATCTACTATTCTTCTTTCTAATGTGTCTGGAGCTTCGCCTTCATTACTAGATTCATCATTATTTTGTCCTAATAATAATGAGAACATTCCATTCATCATTGCATACATTTTTGGACCTTCTTCTGGTCCTTGTAATTCTGAACAACATAATAGCAAATCATCTAATTTTTCTATTAATTTTTCATCATTGATTATTAATCTGCTGTTTGTTATTATGCTATTTGTTGAATCTGTTATGCTTTTACTTGATTTAGCTTCTTCGCATATCATACTTAATATTGTTTGATCTTTGCTTTCAATCTTATCTTTAAGTGTTTGGTTATTTTGAATGTTTTGCTCTAATTTCAATGCTTTTAATATTCTAAAAAATGAAATTACTGAATTATAATATTGTATATCATTAGTTGAAAATGTATCAATTATTATTTTTTCTTTCTTTTCAGATTCTAAATGTATCTTTAATTCATGATGACTTTTATCTATTTCATGTAATACTTCATCTTTGTTTATATTGTATTTGAATAGTTCATTAGTCTCATAATTGAAATTATATATTTCATCTTTATCACTACATTTTAATCTATATGCAATAATTTCATTTGGGGAATCAATTGAAGTTTCTTTATAATCTCCCGTGAATACACTATGAAATAAAGCTCCATTATTGCTGTTTGATATTCCTCTATGTTCTAAAAGTTCATCTGATTTTGATAACCATGAGCTTAAACATGAAGATTTATCAACTTCTTTGCTTAAGCAAAAATCTAAAACATTGCTACTTTTTGCTGTTGCAAAATTTACTATTGCAACTGTTAATAAGGGTAGTAACTTTTTATTCATCATTTCTCCTGCTAAGTATTCCAACATTCCTTTATTAACTTTATGATAACTTGTTATTTGTTTTTATTATGAATTTAATAGTATGATGAAAGCATGTTTTGTGCTGGGCCAACATCTAAGTATTCAGAGTGGAAAGACAATTTTAATCCTAAAGACTTGGGAAGATCTCATAGATCTGAAATATGGGTAAAAAAAATTCAATTAATATATGAGAAAATCATTTCATCATTAAATATTCCTCATAATTATAAAGTAGCTTTCGTAAATGGATCATCTACTGCTGCAATGGATTCTTTATTTTGGAACATGTTGGGAAATAGGCCATCAAATGTATTATCACATGATGTGTTTAGCAATAGATGGGCAGATGAAATATTAAAAACATTGCGAATTCCAGGATCAAAATGCATTATTGAAGAGTTAAACAATATAAATATAAATTATGATTTTATATTTAATATGGTTGGCACAACAAATGGAATCAAATGGAACAATAAAAGCATCTTAGAAAAAATCAATGGTTTAGTTGTATGTGATGCAACTTCTGCCGTATTTTGCGAAGAAATTGAATGGAAATTATTAGATTGCATAGGTTTTTCATTTCAAAAGTCATTAGGAGCTGAAGCTGGCATAGGGTGCATAGTTTTAAGCCCTAAAGCTTTTAAGCAGTTAGAAAATATTAATAATATAAATCTCTTTCCTATTCCTAGATTTTTAAAAATCAATAAAGATATATTTAAAGGAAAACTCAATAACACTCCTTCATTGATTTCTTTAGAGGACATAAATTTGAATTTAGATATTTTCATTAAAAGAGGAGGGTTAGACCAAGCAATCAAACAGTGCAAAAAAAATAAAGAAGATATTGTAAAATGCATCAGTAATAGCATATTAGAAGAAAGATCTTTAGTTAACTCTAATTCAATTATATGTTTGACTTTGAAGTCGTGGCACACTAATAATAATGATGATAAATGGGGACTAATACATGAAGTAAGCAAACAATGCGAGAGTTATGGTATATATGACATATCTGGTCACCCTGATGATGATCCATGTTGGAGATTTTGGATAGGGCCTACAATTCAAAATTGCAAATCACATATAGATACTTTCATTCATATTGTTAATTATTGTATTCATAATAAAAACAAATAAAAAATTATCATAAAGTTAATAAAGGAATGTTGGAATACTTAGCAGGAGAAATGATGAATAAAAAGTTACTACCCTTATTAACAGTTGCAATAGTAAATTTTGCAACAGCAAAAAGTAGCAATGTTTTAGATTTTTGCTTAAGCAAAGAAGTTGATAAATCTTCATGTTTAAGCTCATGGTTATCAAAATCAGATGAACTTTTAGAACATAGAGGAATATCAAACAGCAATAATGGAGCTTTATTTCATAGTGTATTCACGGGAGATTATAAAGAAACTTCAATTGATTCCCCAAATGAAATTATTGCATATAGATTAAAATGTAGTGATAAAGATGAAATATATAATTTCAATTATGAGACTAATGAACTATTCAAATACAATATAAACAAAGATGAAGTATTACATGAAATAGATAAAAGTCATCATGAATTAAAGATACATTTAGAATCTGAAAAGAAAGAAAAAATAATAATTGATACATTTTCAACTAATGATATACAATATTATAATTCAGTAATTTCATTTTTTAGAATATTAAAAGCATTGAAATTAGAGCAAAACATTCAAAATAACCAAACACTTAAAGATAAGATTGAAAGCAAAGATCAAACAATATTAAGTATGATATGCGAAGAAGCTAAATCAAGTAAAAGCATAACAGATTCAACAAATAGCATAATAACAAACAGCAGATTAATAATCAATGATGAAAAATTAATAGAAAAATTAGATGATTTGCTATTATGTTGTTCAGAATTACAAGGACCAGAAGAAGGTCCAAAAATGTATGCAATGATGAATGGAATGTTCTCATTATTATTAGGACAAAATAATGATGAATCTAGTAATGAAGGCGAAGCTCCAGAGACATTAGAAAGAAGAATAGTAGATCAAGTTCAAGATATAATGAATGAATGTTGTGAGAAAATAACAAGCATAGGAAACTTCGATCATCACTTATTAACATATGCATTAAGCCAAAATCAAACTTATACAGAATTCACAGAAAACCATTTAAATGAGTTAACAGAAACTTTAAGCCCAAATTATGCCTTCCAAATGAGCAAATCTATCTTTAATACCTTAGACTTATCTTGCGGAGATATTCCACAAGATGCTGTTGATTCTATTAATTTAATCTTTATGGAAGCTAAAAAATTGAAAGATCATCCTAAATTTGCAACTTTGAAACCTGTGAATTATTTCAATGTTCAAAATATGCCTTATATGATTAAAGACTCATATGATCAGTTATTAATGCAATATGTAACTATTACGCAATTGGAACGTCATGATAAATTAATAACTTCCCCTTTCATAGATTCAAACATTAATATTAATGATACAATTGAGCAATTTGTAGAAAAGTCCATGCATCACATGAGGACAGTTTTTAGAGATCCAGACATGCTAGGACTTCTATTAAATACATTATGGAATGATTATGTGAAAATTGATTATAATGATGCAAAATTGAGCGATATGATTTTTTCCAAAGATTATAACACAACAAACTATAATTATTTGTTTGCAGGAGAATCTAATTCAGATATTATTAAGGCTTTGCAAAAATATATAAATATTATCAATGATGAAGATGATATTTCAATCACAACTAAAGAGTTAACAGAAATTAACTATACAATCATATTTAGCACTATTTTGCACACTTTTGATATAAAAGATAAAGAAGAACTTATAAAGGAAATTCAAAATGTAGGTGAAGCTTTTAATGTAAATTTGCTTACTGATCAAAACACAATAAATTATGATGAAGTTACTTTAGATTATGATGAATATACAAAAACTTTCTTATCTCTTTGTCTAGAAAATGGAGAAGTTGGTGATCATGCTCCTGAACAAATATATACTTTGAATTACTGTACCAATAAATTCATGAAAGAACTTCGTAAAAAGGATTCTAGATCTGACTTAGATTATGAAACAAAGATTAATTATATTGATAGATTTTTTCAGATACTGGATCTTGAAAAACTTCAAGATTTTAACTCTCTTAAATTAACTGTAAAGAGAGCAATGAGATTTGCAGTTGATAAAGATAAAAAGTTTCAACTCAATATATTTTCTAATTTTGCAGAAAAATATTGCTGCTATATAAAGAAAGAGTTACCAATTTTAATAATCAAACACAAATCTGATAGTAGCAATAAAAAAATAACTACAGCTCTTCAAAAAATTGCAGATATTATGGGAGAATTTCATGACTTATTAATTAAGGATAACATTTTTAATAACAACCAAGCTAACTCACAAGATAAAATGAAGATTAGAAGAAGATTAGGACATATATTAGAGCAGTGTTCACTTCCTGAAGAAGAGATATCAGCTTATTTGCCCACAATACTTACAGATATGGATAAAAATGCATGGATTTCATCTATTTCAACTAGTTAATTAAGAATAATTAATATCTATATTATAAAGAAACATTAATAAATTGAAAATCAAGTGTTGAAAACTATATAAAATAAAAAACTACTCCTTTTTAGCATGTTTAAATAAATCCTCAATTTGTTGCATAGATAAAATAACATCATCAAAAGAACTATGAAGAAATTTGTCATAATCTTCTCCATATTTTTCCATTGCAAGTTGCAATTTATTCAAAACATCAATACCCTTTTTAGAAAGACTAATTTCATAAGCTCTTTTATCATATTTAGATTTGTCTTGTTTTATATAACCATATTTTTTCATTTGCTTGATGTTATAGGGAATATTTGGAAGCAAATAACTATTAACTAATTCTAGAAGCCCATATTTTTTATCTTTGATAAATAATAATAAAATACTTTGAGCTGGAGATAAGTCATTCACTTGAATATCTTTAATATTATGCTTCATAGTATTAAAAACTACTTTGTTTAATCTAATTATATGCTCTACTAAAATATTAACACTTTTTCTATTCATAATCATTCCTCACATACTTTAAATTAATTATATTTTCAATACATTTAAATAAAGTAAAGTAAAGCAATGTCGTTTATCTTAAATTTAACAGTAATGTTGTTATAATTAGCTATGTATATTAAATTGCCATTGGGATTTCATGCACTATTCTTAAAAAGTGAAGTCATGGATTATATTAATAAAAATGAAGAATCAATAAAAAATAATACAATTATGATAAATTTATTAAACATAAATGAAGGTCCTTTGAATATATATTTATCGCTTAATAATACATCATTAAAAGACTCCTTATTTATTGGATTGTTTTCTTTGAAAAATTTGCTTCAAAAAATATACCACAATCAAAATATACATATAAAATGGCCAAACAAATTATATCTTAAAAATCAATCACTAGCTAAATGCACAGTATATAAAAATAAACAAACTCAGATATTACACATCTCTATAAGAAAAATATCCACTCCAAAAAGTATTATCATGAGGTTATGTGAACATTTAAGTGATTCAATTCATTGTTTAAAAATGCTAGGAAGAGAAAAAATGATTAATGAAATGAAGAATTTAATTAGCAAAGAAAAGGAAGTTTATTATTCTAAAAATACAAATTTAACAATAAAAACAGACAACATAAATATAAATGGAGATTTATCAATTATATCTACAAATTATACTACTCATACATTGAATTTAGAAGACTTTATTTGCATAAAACAGAAAACTAACTTTTAAAGCATTGGTAAATATAAGCAGGAGGAAAATTTTTCAAAACATATGCGCTTTTTCTCAAATTAACTCCGAATTTTTTTGACTTCATTCCTAAAAATGGGCTATAAGATAATTGAAAATAATCAGATCCATTTTCAACAAATTCTGCAAATAAATTTAAAATTTCTTTAGATTTTTTTCCAAGTGACAATAAAGGAAGAGTAGAAACAATGCAATTAACTTCTTCAAGCTTTATTATGCTTTTTAAATTTAATATATCATCATTAACAACTCTAATATTACTAAATTTCTTTCCTAATAAATCACAAAAATCAGCATCTATTTCAAAGGAAATAATCCTATTTTCGTCAATCCCATTTTCAATTAAAGATTTTGTTATAGTCCCTGTTCCAGCTCCAGCTTCAATAATATAACCTTCCTTATCCTTATCAATCTTATTTGCGAAACAATTTCCTACAGAAAGTGAACTTGGAATTATTGAACCCATGCGAAATGGATTTTTAGACCATTTTTTAAAAAACAGCTTATTCATATAGTTAAGGATATCACATCATTATAAAAAAATCTTGTCATCTAGTAGAATTAGAATTTTTATAACATTGTAAATATATAATAGGAATACTAATTAGTGTTTTAATAAAGTCCCTTTTTATATTGTATTGATTGCATTTTACTGGAATCAATGGAGTGTATGAAACATGAAACATAACAGCTCCTTTGTTTAATAAAGAAGAACATGATTGAAAAATTTGTTTTTTAACATACTGATCTAATGTGAGAAATGGAATAGAAGATACGATCACTTCCACTTTACTTAATATGCTTTGGTCAATGTTTTTTTCAAAATCAGCTGCACTTTGATTTAAAATTTCTATACCAGAAAACTTACTACGAAGAACTTCGCATAATTTGCTATCAATTTCTAAACAAATTATTCTTTTATCAATATCTTTGTCTTCATATAAAAACCTTGTTAATGATCCTGATCCACTTCCTAATTCTAAAACATAGCCATCTTTTGAAAGCTTTGGCATTTGCTTGATTAATTCTTTTCCTGCTTTTGATGGCAACGGCAAGAAGGTCCCCATTCTTAAAGGATTAGAGAGCCATCTCTGTGCAAATTTAAGATTTTCTCTATTAAAAATAGACATGAAAAAATTGTAACATCAAAATATATACCTCACCAGGTTGATCACATTTCATTTTCATTCCATATTTTGGTTGATCACATATTTTCAATATATGACCCTGCTTCATATTTCATTTTCATTCCATATTTTGGTTGATCACATATTTTCAATATATGACCCTGCTTCATATTTCATTTTCATTCCATATTTTGGTTGATCACATATTTTCAATATATGACCCTGCTTCATATTTCATTTTCATTCCATATTTTGGTTGATCACATATTTTTAACTTATATTTTTAAATCTTGTTTTATTATTTTCAAAGCAAGCAAAGATCCATGAATAGGCATCCAATTTGAAAGAGCTTGTGATTTTTCTCTTAATATATTGCTTTCTATTATTTTCACAATGAATTTTTGCAAATATTTAGAAGTGAATTCATGTTCAGAAGCATACCACCCTCCTCCACTACTTGCCCACCATTTTGCATTGTAAGTTTGGTGATCATCTTTAGCTTTAGCCCAAGGAACCAATAAAGCAGGTCTCATAGAAGCTGTTAAATCTGTTATGGTTCCTAATCCAGATCTGGCAATTACAATATTACTCCATGGTAAAGCTTTTGTTGTATCAACGAATTTATCCAACATAACTGTTTTCAAAGGAATGTTTTTATATGCAGATTCAAAATATTGCTCATCTTCTCCTACCTGTTGATGTATATTAATATTTTTCAATACACTATGAGGAAGGTTATATAACGCTGAAGGAATAACCCACTTCCAAAAAGAACTAGATAAGCTTCCTCCTAAAATCAGAATATTCAACTCATTGCTTTTCTCAGAAATAGGATAAGAAATTATTCCTTTCCTTGGCATTAAACCTACACATTCACTATTATCAATATTTACATTATACGAAGAAGTAAAAACTCTTTTAGAAAATTTACTTAACAACCTATTTGCTTTTCCAACAATTTGGTCAGCTTGATACAAATACAATGGACATTTTAACAGCCATCCCATGAAGCAAGTAGGAAGAGATACATATGCTCCAAATCCTATCACAACTATATTTTTGCTTGATTTTTTATGTGCTTTGATAATTTTCCAACTTTGAACAATACTTTTCAAAAAAGAATAAAAATTAATAATCAAGTTGTTTTTTATAGATAAAACATGCACTTCATCAAATAAATTTTTATCTATATATTTTTCGCCTCTATGGTCAGTAAGGGCAATTTTTCTGCAATTTGCATAATACGCCATTCCATTTGCAGAGAAAACATGACCGGCTGTTCCACCAGCAGCAAAAATTATTGTTGTATTTTTCATCAAATAGCCTTATTTTTTCAGTATGTCAAAAAATCAATACAGAAGCAATTATTGCGAAGAAATACACACAAAAATTAATCAAGATATAAAATTAGCTGGATGGATTAGCAAAAAACGAGACCATGGAAATATGATTTTTATAGATTTAAAAGATCATACAGGAATTGTTCAATGTACTATTGATATTAATGAACCATGCTTCCAAAACATAGATGATTTAAGTCTTGAAAGCGTAGTATCTATTGAAGGAAAAGTAATCCAAAGACCTTCAGATTCTTTTAATGAAACATTGCAATCTGGAAAAGTAGAAATAAAAATAAATAAACTTGAAGTATTGTCTAATGCCAATATATTGCCATTTTCAATGCATCAAAATGATATTGGGGAAGAACTGCGATTAAAATATCGTTTCTTAGATTTAAGAAGACAAACAATGCAAGATAGATTAAAACTAAGGTTTGAAGTTATAAAAATGATTAGAAGCATAATGGAAGAAAATGATTTTATGGAAGTTCAAACTCCTATTTTAACTTCTAGCTCTCCAGAAGGAGCAAGAGATTATGTTATTCCTAGTAGACTCAATCCTGGAAAATTTTATGCTTTACCTCAAGCTCCTCAACAATTCAAACAACTTTTAATGATTTCTGGAGTGAATAAATACTATCAAATTGCACCATGTTTTAGAGATGAAGACACAAGAGCAGACAGAGCTCCAGGAGCTTTTTATCAATTAGATATGGAAATAGCTTTCACAACTCAAGATGAAATATTTGAAATATTAGAAAATTTGATTTTTAAGATATTTAGCCAATTTAGACCAGATATGGAAATATCCAACACTCCATTTATAAGAATTCCTTATAAAGAATCAATGTTAAAATATGGAAGCGATAAACCTGACCTACGCATTAATCTTCAATATGAAGACATAACAAACTTATTTGCGAATAATTGCCCTAAGATTTTTGAATCAGTATTAGAGAAAAAAGGAAAAATATTATTTTTGCCAATAAAAGGGTTAAGTAAGCAAACAAGAAAATTCTTTGATGAAATGCAAAAATACGCCCAAAACAACGGAGCTAAAGGATTGGGATATATATTATTCGAACCTGACAAACGTGGGCCACTTGCCAAAATTTTGCCTGATGAAGTATGCAATTTAGTTCAAAGCAAAGCAGATGGGGCATTTTTTGTAGCAGACACAGAAGATAACTTATATAAATATACAAACCTTATTATAAAAAAAGTAGCTGAAGATATGAATTTAATTAACAATACAAAATTCGAATTCTGCTGGATAACAGATTATCCTATGTTTGAGAAAAAAGACAACAAATGGGATTTTTCTCATAATCCATTTTCAATGCCACAAGGAGAAATGGACTCTTTGCAAAAATTGGATCCATCCGAAATAAAAGCATATCAATATGATTTAGTATGCAATGGAATTGAAATTACAAGTGGAGCAATTCGTAATCACAGAACCGACATTATGTATAAAGCATTTGAAATAGCAGGATACACCTCAGAAGAAGTAGATAAAGAATTTGGAGCAATGATTAAGGCATTTCAATATGGAGCACCCCCTCATGGAGGAGCAGCACCTGGAATCGATAGAATTCTTATGTTGTTAGCTGATACAGAAAACATTAGAGAAGTAATTCCATTTCCTTTGAATCAACAAGGACAAGACTTAATGATGGACGCTCCCTCTGAAATATCAGATAAACACTTAAATGAGCTAAATATAAAACTAAAACCTTGTTGACACTTGATTGATAAAAATTTTAACATCTAGTTTTTTGATCAAAATAAAAACAAATGAATATCTCAACCTATCTTAACTCATTTCTTTTTATAAATTTAATGATATATTAATAGTATGAAGAATATCAATGTATTGTTAAGTGTTTGCTTTATGTCAATGTGCTTTGCAAGTGGAAATGAAGAAGTGACACCATTGCATCAAATTCCTAGCAGATTAGGAAGTAGCCCATCTCAAGTGGCACCTCCTTCTTTTGCTACTCCTGGTCAAGAAGTAGCTAATAATCAAAATAATTTATTTGAAAATAGAAAACTGTTTATAGATGCTTTAGGTAATGAATTTGAAAATCTTTTAAATAAATTAGGCACCTCCGAAGAAGAACAACAAAAAGCATGGAGTGTTTTGAAAAATAGCGATATTCCTTTTGATAACAGCAGCAAAAGAGATTATTTTAAACGTGTAGATAATTTTATGACCACGCAACTTCTAACTCATAAAATGAGCATAGGCACTGAATGTTCGACAATATTAAATCAAATTCAATTAATAAAAGCTATAAGAGATAAAGTACCTAAAAATAGATTAGAAAATAAAAGCAAAGAATATTTACAGAGTATTTTTGGACAAGAAGTAAATATTACTCATCATGATAAAAAATCAGGAGCACAGTTAGGAATAAAAATGACTGTTGATTGCAATGATAATAAATATAATTATTATATTAAAACTCATTCTCAGGGATCTAAAAAAGAACACTCTAGCGCTCCTGAAAGGTTTAATTCAGCAGAATTATTGATTTATAAAGTATTAGAAAGATTAGGAGTTGGACCTGAAAGTCATTTCTTTGGAAGAGATAGTAAAAATTTTTATATAATGACACTAGATGCTTCTATGGAAAACAGTACATTTATTGGAAAATTTACTGAATTTGAAAAATTAAAAGGCAATAAAAATATTTTAGGAATTATAACTAGTTATAAACATGATTATAACAGCCCTATTTCACAAAATGATATACAAAACATAGAAAATGATCCAATATCACAAAAATTCATTTATGAAGCAACAAAACTAAATCTTATTGTTAGAATATTAGGGTTAAGCGATTTATTCAGTAATGCAGATAATTTTGGATTTATTATCGAAGATGAAAAATTAAATAAATTAAAAATAGTAGATGCCATGTTATTTGACGAAAGCCGTGTAAGACAAGAAAGTATCAAAACGTTCAAAGAGGGAAACAGTGTTTTTAGCCCAGCTCAAGCTTCATCTCACTCTTTAACTTATGCTTGTAAAACACGAGAACTAAAATTACGCTTGAAAACAGCAGAAGAAATTTTGAATGCTGAAAATTTTAATGATTTTGAAAATATTCTTAAGAAATCTAAGAGTAATATAAACTTAACTGTAGAAAAATATATTAAAGATAAGGAAGATAAAGAAGATTTTAACAATCAATTAGAAGAAAGATATATTAATATATTGCATAATTTTAATCTTTTTAAAAGCGAAATATCAAAAGAATCAAATTAATTTTTAAATATAGATTCCACAAAATTTTTGTTTTCTATATACATTTTGTCAATAGTTTATTTAATTTCAATAGAATTAATATTTATAAAATAAGATTTTAACTCAAGTGATCTTTTTTCATGAAATAGAGAAACAAAGAAAAGTCTATTTTCTTCTAAAATACTAGGCAAATCATTAGTCATGCTATCAATACAAAGTTCTTTTATGCACTCTACAAAATCATGATTACATTGATTCACTGCAGTACATAGATCTAATATCTTTTTATTCATAAATTCATTAAATTCAGAAGTATCTTTAGCATGTTTATCATTCAATTCTTTTATCACAAAAATACCATGCTCTAGACACTCTTCAATAAATAAATTAAGGTTGTTTTTTTAATTGCCAAAGAAAATTTATGAAATCTAGACTGATCATTATATGATTTAAGTGTTTTTTCTACATTGATCATTATATGATTTAAGTGTTTTTTCTACATTTTTAATTGCTTCGCTCTCATAATAATATGAATCAAGAAAACATTTTAAAGTATTATCATGTCTAGCTTGTCTACCAATATTTGCCACACATTTATCTGCACTTTTATGACTAACTGAGTCTATATAATCAAATGCTTTTTCAGATCCTAGAAACATACTTTTCAATATTGATTCTTTGTTATGTAAATAATTATTATCTTCTGCATCTAGGTTGCAAAGCATTTTCAAGCTACATTTTAATATTTCATTATATTTATATAAATTTCTGGCTAAATCTTTTAAAATATTACTATCATAAAAACTTTGCATCGATTTTTTTGATCTTCTCTCTTTTTCTTTTTTACTTGCTTTTTCAACATCCAAAAAATAGCAAGCATCTTGTATCAAAAGTAAATAATAACGCTTTCTATATTCCATCGCACTTAGATTTGCATATAATATCCTGTAGCGATCATATTGGTTTAACAAATGTGCTTTTAGTGATAATAAACTACGCAATTGACAAATTTCTGAATCAACTTTTTTATGACAATGAGACGTAATATAATTTTCACCTTCTAGTGCTTCATAGAGATTGTTATTATCCATAGCAAATAAAGACAAACAACCTAAAATATAACATATTTTTTTCATGCTTAATGTTATATTAAAAACTTGAGCATTTCAATTTACTCTTCAGTGCTTTTTTCTATTTTCTTTACTATAAAGCTTTCTATTGTATCTCCTATATGAAAATCACTAAATCCTGAAATCATAATACCACATTCTTGATTTGCTGGCATTTCCACTTTATCATATTGCCTTTGTTTCAAACTAATAATATCACCAGTGTAAATTTCTTTACCATTTCTTACTACTCTACCTTTAGACTTTAGCTTAATAATTCCTTCTTCAACTCCACATCCGGCAATAGTTCCCAATTTTTTCTTAACAAAAATTTCTTTAATAACAGCTTTACCCAAGATTTCTTCTTCTTCATCAGGAGCTAAAATACCTTCAGCCAATCCTTTAATATAGTCTAATAGTTCATAAATAACAGAAAACTTCTTAATCTTAACTAAGCTTTGCTCAGCAAGCTTAGAATTTGCAGAAGAAACACTAACTTTAAAGCTTACAATTGTGGATTGAGTTGTTTTTGCTAACAACACGTCACTTTCATTAATTGCTCCATTACCCTTTCCTACAATATTAATATCTATGCCTTCATACTCTATTTTAGAAATAGCAGCTATAATAGCTTCCAAAGAACCAGATACATCTGATTTTATAATAAAGTTTAGCTTTTCATTTTCTTCTTTATTGAAGAAATCTAAAATATTAACTTCATTTTTTTCAACTTTTACTTTTTGAGCAATATCTACACGGTATTCAACAGCTTTTTTAGCTTCTTTCTCTGTTTCCACTTCTATAAATGAAGAACCAGGTTCCGGAACATCATTGAATCCCATGATTTCTACAGGCATTGATGCAGTTGCTTCTTTTATTTGCTTTCCATCTGATAAAATCATAGCCCTTACTTTTCCATAAGTGTTTCCAACTACAAAATAGCTACCATACTTCAAAAGACCATTTTTAATCAAAACAGTTGCAACTGGACCTCTATGTTTATCTAATTTAGACTCCAAAACAATACCACTAGACATGCAACTATAATCAGATTTAAGTTCTAACATTTCAGCTTGCAATAATAATACCTCTAACAGCTTATCAAGATTCTTGTTTTTCATTGCTGAAACTTCAACTTCCAAAATATCTCCACCTAAAGACTCAACCATAACTTCATGAATTAATAATTGTTGTCTGATTTTATCTATATTAGAAACACCTTTATCAATTTTTGTATAACAAACAATAAAAGGAACTTTTGCGCTTTTAATATGTTGAATAGCTTCTATAGTTTGATCTTTGATTCCATCATCTGCAGCAATTACCAACACAACTATATCAGTAATTTCCACTCCTCTAATTCTCATAGATGTGAATGCTTCATGACCAGGAGTATCCACAAAAGTAACAAATTTATCTTTCTTTAAAAACACCTGAGAAGCCCCTATAGCCTGTGTTATTCCACCTGATTCACCAGAAGCCACATTGCTTTTTCTTAAAGAGTCTAGCAAAGAAGTTTTTCCGTGATCAACATGTCCTACAATAGTTACAATCGGACACCTAGATTTGTATTTTTCCATATTTCCTACATCCGCCTTAATATCAATTTCTTGAGCCTCTATATGACCCGAGTGACCCATTTCTTCTACTATCGCCAAAGCAATTTGAGCATCTATCAACCCAACAATGTTCAACTCTTTCAATTTGAATTGTAAAATGTTTAGTTTTACAGCCATTTTATTAGCCAAACTAGAAGCTTCTATTCCTTCAAATGGAATTGATACATTTCTAACAACAGTAGTTTCTCTAGCTTTTCTCATTACTCTAGAACGTCTGTATGAGTAAGATGAATCCATCTCAACATCATCAGCAGAATTTATTTTTCCTAATAATTGATGTGAAAATCTCGCTTGTGACATATTAGATTCATCATTTCTGAATCTATTGGTTCTTTTATCTCCTGAAAAATCTGGCCTTGAAAATTTCTTTTTTGCAGACGAAAATTTTCTATTTTCACTTCCTGGGAAAGACTTTGGTGCAAAACTACCTGCTCCAAATGATTTTTGAAAAGGAGGCTTTGATTTAGAGAAGTCCCCAGGCCTACTAAATGGCCTTGAAAACCCTCCTGCACTATTATTAAACGGCCTTGAAAATCCTCCAGCACTATTATTAAACGGTCTTGAAAATCCTCCTGGTTTATTAAATGGCCTTGAGAACCCTCCTGCATTATTATTGAATGGCCTTGAGAATCCTCCTGCATTATTATTAAATGGCCTTGAAAATCCTGGCTTGCCAAATCTAGAGTTTCTATCTCCTGAAAAAGAACTATTTCTATCTCCTGAGAACCCTCTACCCCTATTATCAAAACTACCACCCCTATTAAACCTATTTGCAGTAGGTTTTGGAGTATAAGTTCTGAAAATTTTTCTTCCTTCATCTTCGCTTTTTAAAATTTTGTTTAAAGGGTTAAATAAATTACCAGACATTGTTTTATTTAATAAATCTTTTTTAGCATTTTCTCTAGCAATATTATTCTTGGCAACTCCGCTTTCATCAAAACTTTTGCGAGGAGCGCGCGCTTCATAACTTCTATTCTTAAATCTTTCAGAGTAAGAAACACTATCTGGTCTAGCAAATGATCTAGATGCAGCTCCATTTTCACCATGAAAACCTCGATCAAATGGTTTGCGAGTTTCGAATCTTCTTGTTGTTCCAGAGTATGCAGGATTTTTAGAATCAAATGGTTTTTCTACCCCTACACCACTTTCTGATGCTCTATTGAATGACCTTCCTGTAACCCCAGAATAAGCAAAATTGCTATTAAATGGCCTAGTTCTTCGATCTGAAAATTTTCCTGCAGCATCATTAGGCTTGCTAACATCAAAGGACCTTGCACGATCAGAAGACCTTGTAAGCCCATCAGGTCTAGCATATGACCTTCGTCCGCTGTCAAATGATCTACTAGCATTTCCTCCATAAAGCTTACTATCAAGAGGTTTTCTTTCCATAAAAGGTTTTCTCTCAGCACTTCTGGCAATAATAGGCTTTTTTTGCAAATCCTTGAAATTAGTAAAAGCATCAGACCTTGCTGTTCTTTCACTATTAGACAAAGAGCTAGCGCTTTTAACATTATCGTTTTTTACAGATTTTTTAAATTTCCCTTTGATTTCCACTGGTACTTTTTTATTATTTCTATCGTTTACAGTATAATTCATCTATCCCATAATTATATAGAAAAACCACAACAATCTAAATAGTATAATGATTTTTTACGTATATTTATTTATAAAAGGTATTTTATCAATACTAATTATTAATTTTAACAATGAGATTTTATATTGTTATTTTTTTTATTTACTATTACTTTTGATAATTAAATTAAAAATTACTGACATAAAATTATTTTTAACCTAAGAAAATATTATTAGAACAACGAAAGAATTTTAGTAGCATTTTTTCCTGCTCAAATTTATTTATTATTTATTAATTATTTATTACAAAATCTAACCCTGGTACAGGCCCTTTAGCTGAATCACGGACAGCCATCAAATATTCTGCTGCCTGCTTTTCTTCTATTTTTTTAAGTGCTTTTTTAGCTGCTTTTTTTATTTTTTCACCTTTTTTTTTAGCTTCTTCTTCTATTTTTTTAAGTGCTTCTTCTATTTTTTTAAGTGCTTCTTTATTTGCTTCATTTATTGCAGAGTTAAACTTGTCTTTTATACTATGATTATCAAAATTAGATTCATCTGAAAATAATTCTACTATTGTGCTAGACATAGTAAATGATTTATTATATATAAATTCTTTTTCCTTTTCTTCAGCTTTTTTCATTTCAATAGCCTTTTTTATTTCATCTTTGTTGTCATAAAAAAATGCAACATCATTTTCTTCTAACGTGCAAAAATCACATAGTGGAATTTCAGATTTCAATAATTCATCAATAACTTTTTTGTTAACTATTGTTTTTTTATCTTCTTCATTCAATATAGAGTCACATTTCAAACTATCTATATTTACAAAATTTTTCTCAAAAGTACTGACCAAAACTTTTCTCAAATCTGAAAAATTCAACTTATTTCCAGACTTTTTAGAAAGCAATAATAAATCCTTAACATTTTCAATTGCTTGTTTATCAGTAGTATAATAAGAAACATGAGACTTAAAAATATTTTTATCGCCATAATCAATGTCCATTGTAAACCTAATTGAAGCTTCATTTTCACCATAAAACATCAAAGCATTAGCATCCTTTACTCCATGATTACTTTTACAAACACTATTCAATTTTTCAACACAATTTGAAACATCTGCATTAATAGAAAAAATCAATACAAAATTTAATATAAATTTATTATTCATAATGCATAATATCAGCAAAAATTTTTTTTTCAACATTTAATAAAAAGAATAATAAATATTTATGTGATTTATTATTTTGAAATTTTAATTAGTTGCGTTTTTTTCGAACATATTTTTTAAAATAATTTTGCAATATTGGAAAATTACATACTCTACATTGAAATTAAAATAGATTATAAGCCAAATGAAAAACTTTGCAAATAATATTTTTAATCATGCGCTTACAATCAAAATGCATATAACTTTATTTGTCAATATTTATCATAGAATCAATAATTTAATTAAGAATATGAATTGTTTTAAATTGTAGAGATTTATATTATAAATGTTATTTTGTATTAATGTATTTAGAGGTTATTTGGGCATCAGTTATATCACGATGAGGAATATTTACTTTATCAGCTGGCCTTGGCCTAACTGGCATTGGTATAGCATCAGGCCCATCTTTTGGCCTAAATACAGCTCTTGGCTTAAGTGCTTTTGGAGTAGTTAGAGCTGCAGACCCAGCTCTTGATCTAGATGGTACAACAGCAGGTTCATTTTTTGATCTAGATTGTGCTTTAACATCAGATCCAGCTCTTGGTACTGCTTCATTATTAGAAGATTCTGATTTTTCCAAGTCTTTTTTTACTCGAAATGCAACTCTTGCTGCCTCTATTTCTTTTGGAGCTTTATTAGCTTGATCTAGTGTATTTGCTCTTTTTCTTTCACCTTGATTTGTTGGTGCTGTGCTATTTGATCTGAATACATTTGCACTATGTGATCTTTTTGCTTTTTCCACTTTATTTCTTGCTTCAGCTAATTGAAGTTTTCTATTTTCTTCTATTTCTTTTTCTCTTTTTTCTTTTTCTTCTTTATTGTTTTTCCTTATTTGTTCTTCTTGTTCTTTTCTATCTTGTTTTTTTATTTTACTTTCTATTTTTGTTTTATCTAACAAACTATTCATTTTTGATGAAGACAAAAAACTACCAGGTTTTACTCCTATGTTATTTTGTTGATTAGCAATTGATTCAGACATAAGACTACATTCTTCCACATCAGCGCCTTTTGCTTGATCAAGTCCATCTAGATTAATAAAGCTCTTCACACTAAGTACACTGCTTGACCTGGCATTTGCTGCTCTTTCATTACCATTTTTATTTTTAGATGTTGCTACCGCACTATTTGTTGATACGCCAGTTGGTGCTGCTGCAGACCCAGCTCTTGATCTATTGGAAGATTCTGTTTTTGTAGCTTTATTAGCTGTGTTTTCTCTTTTTCTTTTACCTTGATTTGTTGGTGCTGTGCTATTTGATTGTTTGACTCTAGATTTTGATTTTGAAGATTCTGTTGCACGGTTATATCCTGTTTGTTCACACTTTCCTGTTCTTTTTATTTCATTAAAACTTTTTGTTCTACTTAAAAACACACCACTATCATTTTTGCTTGATCTTTTTTCAATGCATAGAGCACGCTTGGCTTTCTCTCTTATAACCACAAGATCATACAAACAATCACAGTATTCTTCAAAATACTTATCAGATGAACAGTATAGTGACCATTCAAAATGTTTGATAAATTTTTCAATATTTGTTATTTCACTTTCCAATTCACCTTTAAGTGTTCTATCAAAAGACTTTGACATTAACATTTTAGTTCCAGCCAAGATACTTTTCATGTATCCTTTTCGCATGCTATGATTAGCTTCCAAATCATTATTTTTTATAATAAAGTGACCATCTTTTTTTAGTATTTGCATTTGTTCTTCTTTAGCTTCTTTACAAATTTCTTCAAAAGATTTTTCATAATCTTCACTTATTTCTGACTGACTATCCACTTCAAAGCTAGGGCTAGATGGATCTTCTAACTGGCTAAGAATTTTTCTTGCATCTGATGCCTTTATTTCTTCAGTTTTTGATTTCATGATTTTTATACTATTTTCATTTTCAAATTCATCTTCTATTGTTAATCTTCTTATTCTTTCTTCATTAATTAATTTCTCCATATTGTTTTTTATTATTGAAAAGTCACTTATAGCCATATCGCCTGCTACTATAGTTATCTCTTTATTCCAACTGTTAATAATTTCTTTCCTTTCTTCAAACTCTTCAAATTCTATTCTTTCAGACTCTATTCTTTCAGACTCTATTCTTTCAGACTCTATTCTTTCAGACTCTATTCTTTCAGATTCTATTCTTTCAAGTTTTTTTCTTTTTTTTTCATCTCTTCTGCTAGTAGGTGCTTTTGTAGTTACTTTACTTACAATCTTAGGATGCGATGGTGCTTTTTTTTCTAGTGTTTTTGTTTCTTCCAATTCGCTTAATTCTATTGATTTCCTTTTTTCCAATTCGCTTAATTCTATTGATTTCCTTTTTTCCAATTCGCTTAATTCTATTGATTGCCTGTTTTCCAATTCGCTTAATTCTATTGATTGCCTGTTTTCCAATTCGCTTAATTCTATTGATTGCCTGTTTTCCAGTTCGCTTGATTCTGCTGATACTCTTTTAGCATTTTTAACATTTTTAATTAAGTTATCATATCCACTTTTTAATATTTTATTATCTTCTTCTCGCACTAAAAGTATTTTTATAATTCCATTTATTTTTGCAACAACATCTTCTTTTTCTTCTATAGACAAACTAAAATGAGTTCCAGATCTATCTAGGACTTGTGATGCAGGTGTGCCTTCAATATTCAATGTTGGGGAGCTTTCTTTATAAATTTGTTGGAATTTCAAGTCAGAATTTTTTATAATGTTAACAATATCATAATAAGTCCCATGGTTTTGAGCATGTTGCATCCTTTTAAATAGATCCTTATTGCATTTACTTGCTAATTTCATTGCAAGAGTAATATCGATTTCATGTTGAGAATTTGCATATACAGGATTATTTGCATTAACTGAGTCTCCTGAAACTTCAGAATTCAAAGTGAGAATTTTTGGAAGCATCAAGCTTTTCTTTTTTTCAGTCGAGTTTTGTTGGGCCAACCTCAAATTGTCACATATATATTCAAAGCACTTTATTACAGCAAAATACCTTCCTACGTTAATATTATTAATTATTTTGGATAAATTAGCATCAAAATTATTAAATGTTTCATTTAATTGACATTGTAATTGTTGATTGTTTTCTATGTAAGTCAATAAACTTTCAACATTTGCTTGACCACACATTGCACTTAATTTTTCTTTAAAAATATCAGTTGTATTATAAGGCTTATTATTATTTTCAATTTCAGTTTTTAATTGAGATTTTAGATTTTCAACAAATCTCTTTTGTAATTGAAAACTTGAATATAATTTTTTTCCTCTCTTAATACCTATAGAGATAATAGCTTTAGCTTGACTTAATTGTAATTCTTTTCTATCATTATTTTCACTCATTGCATTAAATCTTGCACCAAATTCAAGAAAATCGTTTAATTGTGCATTTATAACTTCTCTTCTTTCAGTTTCAAATTCTTCTAATAAATTTCTTTCTCTAAGGTTGTACTCACTTAGCATTACTAATTTTTCATATTCAAGATTTTCTATTTGAGCTTGCAATACTGCATCTTTCTCTTCAAGAGATTTCCTTAATTCTTCAACTTTAGCTTCATGTTCAGCTTTAGCTTGCATTAATTGTGATTCTTTTATAGCATTAGCTTCCGAAATTTTTAATTGTGCATTTATAACTTCTCTTTTTGCAACTTCAAGTTCTAGTAATGAATTTCTTTGCATAGACTTGTTACTTAGATTTTCAGATTCAAGCTTTTCTATTTGAGCTTGTAATGCTACTTTTTCTTCAAGAGATTTCCTTAATTCTTCAACTTTAGCTTCATGTTCAACTTTTAGTTGTGATTTTGTTCTAGTATTTTCTTCGGTAATTAAATTAAATTTAGCTTCAAATTCAAATAAAGCATTAGTTTGCATTTCAAAATTTCTTTGCATAGACTTGTTACTTAGATTTTCAGATTCAAGATTTGCTATTTGGGCTTCAAGTTCGAATTTTGAATTTATAATTTCTCTTTCTGCATTTTCAAGTTCTAATAATGCATTTCTTTGCATAGACTCATTACTTAGCTTTTCAGATTCAAGATTTGCTATTTGAGCTTGTAATGCTACTTTTTCTTCAAGAGATTTCCTTAATTCTTCAATTTTAGCTTCATGTTCAACTTTTAGTTGTGATTTTGTTCTAGTATTTTCTTCAGTAATTGAATTAAATTTAGCTTCATATTCAAATAAAGCATTAGTTTGCATAAACTCATTATTTAGCTTTTCATATTCAAGATTTGCTATTTGGGCTTCAAGTTCGAATTTTGAATTTATAATTTCTCTTTCTGCATTTTCAAGTTCTAGTAATGAATTTCTTTGCATAGACTTGTTACTTAGATTTTCAGATTCAAGCTCTGCTATTTGAGCTTGCAATACTGCATCTTTTTCTTCAAGAGATTTCCTTAATTCTTCAACTTTAGCTTCATGTTCAGCTTTAGCTTTCAAAGCTTTTAATTGTGCATTTATAACTTCTCTTTCTGCAACTTCAAGTTCTTTTAATAACTGACTTTTTCTATCAAACTGTTCTTCTATATCAAATTCAATCACCACTTCATTTGTTTGATTTTCAAAATTATTTTGTTTATCTGTTTTCTTGCCTTGGACATAAAAAATAGATTCTGTCAAATATTTTATAAAATCAGTGCTATAATTTGGTGATTCTATTTTTTCTTTCAAATCATTAATAGCGCTTTTAACAAACATATAAAAAGCAGTTCCTAAATCACAATTTTGACTATTATGCAACTTATTAAGAAATTCTTCGTCAAAATCTTTAACGTTCAAAATATCACTAACGTCTTCTGGTGAAATTTCTTTAACAGGCTCCATGCCTACAATAGATACTTGCTTGTTTGCATCAGCAGTGATTATAGAATAAATCAAAGCATTAGCATTGTTTTTAACTACTTTATTATTTCTAGCAATTGCAGCCAAATAAGATGTGATAAATATATCTTGATTAAAATGGTTTACATCATTGCTTTGGCAAAAATCAAACAATTCATTTGTGTTAATATTAACATCACCATTGTGATTTTTACTTTTTTCAATAAAGTTTCTAAATTTCAAAACAGAGCTATTTTTAAAAACTACAACATCTTTTGTATTAAAATCATTAGGCTTTTTATGAAAATTGTTTTTATTTGAATCCATATTATAGAAAAACAACAATGCTTGATCATCTTTTATATCATAGAAAAAATTGTTCTTCTCTCTCATCGCAGACTTTTCATTAGTAAAGTGATTTATCAAACTTTTATGCAAAATATTAAAATATTCAGATCTTGGGTTTGTTTTTGAATCAACATGCATTTCATTATCAGCACAAGGTTGCTCTACCAAAAAACTAACAGCTAATAAACATAAAAGATTTTTTCTATTCATTCTACAGATTTTAATGCTTTTTTCTAAATAATCAAGCTTTTTTAACCAAATATTAACAAAAACAGATTATTGTATTGAATTTCATACTCCTGTAGAACCAAAACCACCTCTTTGACTTGAGTTTATCTCAACATCACAAAGATTATAATTATCAATTCTATTAACAACCATTTGAGCAATTCTAACATATGGATCTATTTCGTATGCTTCGCTTCCCAAATTAATTAAAATGACCTTCACTTCTTTTCTATAGTCTGAATCAATTGTTCCAGGGGCATTTAATACGCAAACACCATTCTTGATAGATAATCCGGACCTAGATCTAATTTGCGCCTCATAATAATCAGGAAGTTCTATACAAAACCCAACTGGAATCAAAATTCTTTGCATAGGCTCTATTTTTATTGACTGATCTATTCTAGAAAACAAATCAAACCCAGCGCTCCCTTCTGTTGCTTTAAATGGCATGCATTTTTTATCTATTAGTTGTATCGATATATCCATAAAAGCATTTTACTGATGATTGAAAATTTTGATAGTACGCAATGAATTTTTAATTATATTGATTTTTTTTCATCATAAGTTTCTAATACATAAAACAAAAAGCTAATCAGCGTCAAAATCATTGAAATCCAGAATAAAAAACCTCCTATTAAAGAGTAATTGGAAATAATAAGAGTAATGCTAATCATTTGAAAAAAAGTTGTGATTTTTCCTAACGCATTTACAGGAATGTTATATTTCTTTTCTGAATTAAAATAATTACGAATAAAATACATAATTAAATTTCTAACAATTATTAAATATGCCGGAACAAGCAAAAAACTTCTTATTACACCTTCTTGTATTAAAGCAATTAAAACAGATGTGATTAACAGCTTATCTGCAAATGAATCAAAGTGTTGTCCAAACTTTGATGACATATTATATAGTCTAGCTATATACCCATCAAAAAAATCAGATAAACAAGCTATGAAAAACAAAAGAGATGCTTCAAATTTTAATTCATACGAAATTAAAACACATATAATCGGAGATACAATGATTCTAAACATTGTGATCATATTTGGTAATGACATAAACATATTTTTCTCATAATAACCTAAAAAGAAATTATTCCCATAGCATTTCTTACTTTCTCAAGAGTTTCTTGAGCAACTTCCCTAGCTTTTGTAGTTCCAATATGCAGAATATCTTTCATATCACTATCTTTTAAATTATTTCTATTTTCTCTT
This sequence comes from Rickettsiales bacterium, assembly GCA_965233735.1. Classification (GTDB taxonomy): domain Bacteria; phylum Pseudomonadota; class Alphaproteobacteria; order CAJXXZ01; family 1604HC; genus Cytomitobacter. Next base: position 76,232 of record OZ247501.1, on the reverse strand, counting down.
ATAGGAGTTATAAAATTTTGCAACTCATTATTTAGTAATTTTTTCAATTTCATATCCCCTAGCCCTCCTTTAACATAGTTAGATTTTAACTCCTCTAAATTTTGCTTGTTTTCATAAAATGCATCTAAATATTCAAAAACTACATTTCCGTCTATTTTTCCAGGATCTGACACATGAATATGATTTGGGTCAGTATACATTGAAAAAACTTTTTGCTTTATCTCATGTTCTGAATCTGACATCATTATTGCGTTTCCTAAAGACTTGCTTGCTTTTGCTTTTCCATCTATTCCTGACAATCTAGAATTACTAGAAAGAATTGCTTTGACTTCTTTTAAAATTCCAGCACCATAAACTGAAGAAAATTTTCTCACTATTTCATTGGTTTGCTCTATCATAGGAATTTGATCTTTTCCAACAGGGACTAAATCTGCTTGAAATGCAGTAATGTCGGCAGCTTGGCTTACTGGATAACATAAAAACCCCATAGGAATAGAATTTTCATATTTTTTTTGTTGTATTTCAGATTTTACAGTAGGATTTCTTTCTAATCTTCCTAAAGTTACTAAATTCATATAATAAAAAGTTAATTCTGTTAATTCTGGAATACTTGATTGCAATAGAAACGTTGTTTTGTTAGGGTCTAGACCAATTGAAATATAATCCTTCATCACTTCTAAAATATTTTTAGAAACCAAATCAGAATCATGATCAGTTAAAGCTTGCAAATCTGCAATCATAATATATTGCTGACAACTATCTTGTAATTCCAACCTAGATTTAAGAGATCCAACATAATGACCCAAATGCAATTTACCCGTAGGTCTATCGCCAGTTAATACAATACTCATTATCTCAATAATGCACTTAGATCAAAATAATTTGAATACTTTATGCTTTATAATCAACATGTTAATCTATAATTATATGAGCGCTTACGTACAAATTTGGGGAAAACACGCTGTTTTTGCAGCACTGAAAAATCCTGATAGAGTCATTTTACAAATTCAATGCATAGAAAATGTAAAAGAAGAAATTTTATCAATAAATAGCAATGCAAAGATAGATGTAGTTAGTAGAGCATATTTGAATAAAAAATTTCCTAATATTCAGCATCAAGGAGTTATTTTAACATGCTCTTCTTTGCCTTGTTGCAATAAATTATCATCATGCTCCCATATACAGCCTGAAGATAAAATAATAGTTTTAGATCAAATTCAAGATCCTCACAATATAGGGGCAATTCTTAGATCAATGGCCGCATTTGGATTTAAGCATTTAATAATAACAAAAGACAATGCACCTTCTCTTGATGGAATAATTGCAAAAAATGCATGCGGAGGTCTAGAGCATGTACATATTATTAAAGTAACAAATTTAGCAGACAGTCTTATTTATTTGAAAAAGAAAAAAGGATTTTGGTGTTTTGGACTTGAAGAAAATGGAGATATATGCTCTAATCATCTGTTAGGTGGGTTTGCACTCATAATTGGCAGCGAAGGCAAAGGAATAAGACACAGAGTAAAATCTGAATGCGATGGTTTCATAAAAATAGAAACAAATCCTTCTTTTCCTGTATTAAATGCGTCTGTAGCTGCTGCACTAGGTATGTATATTTTAAGAGGGAAAAAATGAATATTAGTATATGGAAATTTTTAAAAGATTCGGCAAAGCCGTTTAAGCTGATTTTGCTGGGAATAGGAGCGTGTGTTTGCATAAACTCTGCTAGCATATCAATTTTCCATTTAATTTCAAAATATTTGATTGATGCATTGAATTTCGCATCTAAAGATATGTTAAAAATAAGCTCTGCTTATAAATATATTATTTTGTTAATGTTATCTATTTTGCTATACGAGTCTTCAAACAGATTAAGAGATTACTTTCAACTACAAATGATTCCAAAATTAAGAAAAAATGTAATTGACAAGCTATCAGGTGGAACTTTATTTTATCCATATGAATATTTCCAATCATTTGCCCCAACAAAATTTGTTCACTCTATGTTTCAACTTTCTGAATCTACAGCAGACATTTTCATAGATTATGCTGCAGACTTTTTGAAAACAATTTGCAGTTTGATTTTTTCTTGTTTGTTGCTTTATACAATTAATACACAGCTAGTATATTTTGCTATAATTTGGATTTTGACATGGAGTTTAGCATGTTGTGTTTTAGCAAAAAGAACTAGATCAATATCATATACACTATCAGATTTGAAAAGTTCTCTTTCATCAAAATGGACCAACACGTTTGATAATATAGACTCTGTTTATGTTTACAATGGATCCAGCAAAGAACTAGAAAAGAACAAGTCATATTCTTCTTTAGTTATGAAGCAAGATAAAAAATTGCAAACTTTTATATTGAAAGTTATGTCTGTTCAGGGACTAGTAACTCTTTTCATTACTAGTGGAGCATTATTTTACATGGTTTCCCTTTTCAAAGTAGGGTTAGCAACAACTGGTGACTTTATATTACTTACAGAAAGCATTTATACAATCAACATGAATTTGTGGGAATTTTCTCAAGATTTATCTTGGCTTATGAGTGATTTAGGAAAAATTAGACAAGGTCTAGATATGTGCAAAACTAATACAAAAAAACATATTGGAAACGCACAAACTATAAACCCTAAAAATTGGGATTTAAAGTTAAATAATATTTCATTTTCTTATTCTGATAAAGAAATTTTTTCTAATGATGATGAGCTTATTATTCCTAGTGGAAAAAAAATCGCCCTAGTTGGTTCATCAGGAAGTGGAAAAAGTACTTTTGTAAAATTAATGTTAGGGTTAATCAATCCGCAGCAAGGTGAAATTTTCATTGGTCAGAATAATATTAGCCACATGAATGAATATGAATTAAGAGAAAAATTTGCTTTAATACCTCAAGATCCAAAATTATTTTGTGATACAGTTTTCAACAATATAAAATATGGATCATTTGATGCAATAAAAGAAGAAGTTATTGTAGCTGCAAAAAAAGCACAAATACATGATTTCATTGAAACATTACCAGAAAAATATGATACAGTAATTCAAAATAATTCTCTATCTGGAGGACAAAGACAAAGGTTGATGATTGCAAGAGGACTTTTACGAAATGCCAAAATATTTATATTTGATGAATCAACTTCAGCATTAGATACAATAACAGAAAAAGAAATTCTTGATGCTATAAAAGAAATAGACAATTCAAGAACTAAGTTCATTATTGCTCATAGGTTATATACAATAAGAGACGTAGATCAAATATTAGTATTTAAAAATGGACGAATTGTTCAAACAGGAGTACATGACGACCTAGTAAAAACAGATGGATTGTACAAGCAATTATATCAAATTCAAACTCAAGGATGACAAAAATATTTAGCACTCAGCTTCCAATTCTAGGAAGCATTCTTTCATTAATTGGCGCTTTATCAATGATTTCTATGAACGAAAACAAAAAAGCTATATTACATTTACTTCGAACTTCAATTTTTATAATCATGATGCTTTACATAAAGAAAATCAAAACTCGTCGATTTTTCGAATTAAGTTCTTTATCATATTTTATATCTATAGCTCTTTTAATAATTACATTTTTATCTTCTAAACATGCAGGAACACACCGTTGGTTAAATTTAGTAGTTATAAGGCTTCAAGTTTCTGACTTTTTAAAAATAACTTTAATATTATTTCTTTCTAGATTTTTACACATGTCAAATCATTCTTTTTTTTCATATTTAAAAGCAATGTTAATAATACTAATACCAACAGCAATAATATTAAAACAGCCTGACTTAGGAACAGGAATATTGGTTTGCATTGTGGGAGTTTCAATGATTTTTTTTCACAACATCAAATGGTTTTTATATACAATTGCTTCAGGATTAAGCTTGCTTCCATTTATCTGGAAAGTTTTACATCAATACCAAAAAAACAGGTTGATAGCTTTTTTGAACCCATCATTATATGCAAAAGATATTGGATACCATGCAAAGCAATCATTAATAAGCATAGGGTCTGGAGGGTTTTATGGAAAGGGAATTGGACAGGGAACTCAAAGTAATTTTGGCTTTTTGCCAGAAAAACATACCGATTTTATTCTTGCTCATATAGGTGAGGAATTTGGATTTTGGGGAATAATGACTGTAATTGTTTTTATTTCTTATTTTACACTTTACACTATATATCTAACATCAAAAATAAATATTAAATTTTACAGAATTATTTGCCTAGGAGTAGCTAATTATATTTTCTTTCAATCATACATTAACATTTCTATGACAGTTGGCATGTGCCCTGTTGTTGGCATCGCCCTTCCATTTATTTCATATGGAGGATCTTCTTTGTTAACATTATGGATTTGCATTGGAATAGTTGAAAATATTTTTTTCAAAAAACAAGAAACTTTAATAAAGTCAAATTTATATAAATAATAATTAATGTGTTTTGTGATTTTTTAAAACAATTCTAATTTGCATTGTTTTCAAGAGCAATGGGCATAGCAATATATGTAAACTTCTTATGATGCTCATGTTGCATAACTATAGGCTTGTTGGCTCCATTTTGATCAGAATGATACTCTAATTTAATATTTCCTCCATCAAAAAGTCTCAAAAAATCTAGCCAAAAATTACAATCAATTCCAAATATAAATTCAGGTCCATCATATTTACCTGATAGATTTTCTTCTCCTGACCCATAAGATACATTATCACACTTAACAACACACTTATCACCAAGCTGAACTTTAACTATTCTAGATAAATTTGAAGATAAAATAGAAATTCTATCTAAAGATTCTTTTAATTCATCTACATCACTAACAAATTTACCACTAACACAATTAGGAATTAAATCCATATAATTAGCAGGAAATGAACCATGAACTAACCTAGAAATAAATGTAAAATTGTCTGAAGAAAATTTTACATAATTTTCATGCTTATAACATTTTATATTTTCATCTTTTGAAATAAGAGCAATCAAAGTTTCTACGCTCTTTTTAGATAAAATCATATTAAACTTTTCAAATTTAATTTCTTTTTTATATACAGCTAATTTATGAGCATCTGTAGCAACAAACCTTATTTCATTTCCATCGCTTTCTAGGTATATTCCATTGAAATAAGCACGTATATCATCTGTAGCCATAGCGATTTTTATCATTTTAACATATTGAACAAATTCAAAAGAATTCATTGAAAAAGTTAATTTATCTGAAATTTCAGGAATTTCAGGAAATGAATTATGATCTAAAATATTTAATTTAAAAGTTCCTGATCCATAATCTATAACAATAACATCTTCTTCTTGGTTCAATGAAATAAGTTCTTTATTTGACTTTCTTACTAGATTGTAAAAAATTTGAGCAGGAACAGTAACAATTCCTTCATGAGTTATTTTTGCATCAATAGTGTAATTTAGAATCAAATTACCATCAGAACCTTCTATTTTTAATTTGCCATTTATAGTTTCTAATTTCACATGAGAATAAATCGGCTGAGTTGCTTTTCTGTCTATAACAGATTGTTGACATCTTAAAGCTTCCATTAAATCAATTTTTTTTACTTGCACATTAAAAGACATATATATTTATATGAATATTTATTGTGAATTTTCAAGCAATACATCAAATATTTGAATAAATTAATATTTTAACATTAATGGATTTTTATTTAAAAGCAAGGAAAAATGATTGGGATCACTATGAAATGCATAACCTGAAGAGTATAACAACACATTAAACAAAGCATTAGAATTAAATGCATCTGTTTGTTGCTTTAAAATTTCCACGGAATATTCATTTCTTACATTTAAAATAGATCTATTTACATTAAATACATTACATGGAATATCCATTAAAGAAGATACTAAAAATATAATATATGAATTATTCATAGTAGATTGTTTTAATATTCTAGAAAACAATTTCTTTAAAAAGTCATCTCCAAATTTGTTTGAAATACCTAATTCAGTTTGACTATACAAAGATTCATTCCAATTAGAAAATAATTTTACTATATTTTCTTCTATTTCAGATCCTTTTACACTTTGAATAAATGATTTCAGTCCTTTTTGAGTTTTTGTTATTAAATCATCTATACCTGTTGAACTTATATTTTGTTCCCACAGCAATTCATTAGTCATATAATTAGATATATAATTTTGCATTGATTTTCTAAGCCTATCGTTTAATGCATACTTGTCAGTTAAGATAAAATTTGATATATATTTTTTTAAATTTTCAGCAGACCCATTATTTGAAATTGACCTTACACTTTCTCTAAATTCATTTCCTTTTTCAATTCTAGAATCATGAATTTTGACAAACCCTATAATAGAGTGAAAAGAACATAAATTTCCTTGACCAGACATAAATTTGAATTCAAAATTATTTTCATTATATTCTTTGTCATAATAATAAATTCTATCTCCACTTTTTATAGATGAATAATTATTCAAACTACGAACCTTTTGTTGACAGTGCCAAATAATTGATTGATCAAAGTTTTTGCCTTTGTTTTTTACATCTATTAAAGAAAAAATTTCATTGTCTTTAAAAATAAAATTTGACTTTGATGTTAACAAATAATCAACTAATTCCTTATTAACGCCCTGTTTTATTTCAGATATATCAATATTATAATGCAAATTAGCAGATAAATTCTGTATAGATTCAAAATCCAACTTTTTTAACTTAATTTTCAGAATTTCTATTCCATTTTCAGATATAATTGACTCAAATATTTGATTGAATATTCTTTTATTTGAAACATCAACAACTCCGTCATTGTAGTAAAGCTTGTTACCAACGACATATCCCTCTAATCGAACATTATATTTATATGCTAATTTATGAGATGCATAGTTATTTTTTCCAATAATATTTATATCATTTGCCATAACATTAACTTCACAATGCCTTGGAATAATGCTTTCATATAAATTATTTGGATAATTATTAGAACTTTCACCTCTAGAATTATATAAATTATTTGGATGATTTTTAGGCTTTTCATTGGGCAGTTTGTATAAATTATTTGGATAGTTAGTATTTGCTTCTTCATCAAAAGAAGTATATAAACTTCTTATATATTTTTCACTTCTTTCTGAAATAATATTAGATATAGCAACTATACACAAAAACAAAATCTTCATATTTAATATTAACACAAAATTCACAAATCTATAATTATAAAGAATTTAAAATAAAATGAAAACATAATCATTGTTATACAAAATAATTAACATAAAAACATAGTTTCATCAAAGTTTGAAAAATGCCGGATATCGGAGTCGAACCAATGACCTACTGATTACAAATCAGTTGCTCTACCAACTGAGCTAATCCGGCAGCAAGTAAATTATACTTCAAATCACTAATTGATTCAAGTAAATTTTATTATTATTTAATTTATTAAATTATGAATATTATTCAAAGTACTGATTAACTAATCAGCAATGTTTTATCTTTTTTCCTGGTTTATAAAGTATTTATTAAATTATTCAACGCATCACCCATTTTTTGCAAATTATTGATTAAACTTTCAGCATTATCTTTATTTTCTTCTGATTTTATGCTCATCACTAAGTTGTTAAGTACTTCCAAACCATCTGGCACTGTTTTTATCATAAGTTGCCTAACAGTGATATTTGAATTGGTTGTGATATTTAAATTGGTTAATAAATCATCTAAATTTAATGGTTCAATAAATGATGATAGCATTTCTTTTTCTTCTTTTCGCAAATCACTAACATCAGCATCACCAATCTTTGAAATGACTTCTGAAATCTTTAAAACAAAATCCTCTACATTAAATTCTTCAAAATGATCCTTAATATTTAATGATGATGCTTCATCCATAATTGTATCAGATAACAATTTAATTTCATTGATGATGTTATGCTTTGGACTGAGTAATAAAGAATAGTGATCAACTACGCTGCTATAAACTTTACCCTGACTATGCAACAAAACATTCATTGCTTCTTGTTTGAATTTATCATCACTGCTCATAAATTTTAATTTGAATTGATTGTCTTGAACACCAACAAGAGTATCAATAAAAAGAACATTCAAAGGAATTTCCATAATATTAGTTATAATTTTGATTAAATCATCACTGCTCATAGTGGCATTTGTTAATATAGTAGAAAAGAATATTTCAACATTTTCTCCTTCATAGCCTATGAAGTCTTTATTTCTCATCTCTTCAGCAAACTTTTTTGTTTTTTCATTTTTGAGCAATGTTTTATACACTATTTGGAAGTGCGGGCTATTATCATTAATTTTATTTTCTACGTCAAAATCTTCCTCCATATACCCCAAATCATTATTGCCGTAATTTACAAAATTATTATTCAGATAAACAGCAATATAACTCTTAATCAATTCTAATGTTTTTCCATTTTGGAATAATTCTAACATCTCTTTGGAATCAACTGCAAAATAATCCCTTAAAGCTACTCCTGTACCGTTCCTACTTGCTATTGAATGAGCAACTGAGTACAATGCATTTTCACCATCAGGAGTGGGGAATTCATTAACTTTGAAATATTCAATTATACTATTAAAAGCGCATAAATTTCCTACTCCAGATACTGCTTTAAAATCAAAATCATATTCTTTGATAGGATCATAAGAATCATCAAAATAATAAAATTTACTACTTTCTTCTATTTTCACAGTTTCGTTTGATTTTTCAACGTTGTTTTTTAACACATCATATATTGAACCTTTTGCATCATTTCCAAAAACATCATCTAAATCCGAATCTTGTAAATTAACAGAAGCTCTAGATTGCAAAAAATATTTAATAAACTTACTAACATTTTCTACTTTTATAGTGTCATTGATTTCGAACAACAATTCATTTATCTTGTTTTGAAGGCTATTTCCAGTTAACTTTAACTTCAAAATTTGACTTCCTTGAGTAGATGTAATTTTTGAAAACAGTTCATCAAAATTTCCTTGATTTGAAACATCAATAATTTTATCTTGATAATAAAAATTATGATTAACAACATATCCTTCTAAGGGAGATTGAACTTGCTTTGATAAATCATGACATGCTGCATTATTGCGAGATATGCTAAGAAAATCAGCAGTAATATCCTGTCTCTCAATTGTTTTTGCAAACAAATTAGAAATAACAAACATAGATAAATATATATTTTTCATGAACACATAATAACAGAAAATTAATTTTTTTCAATCATTTGCGTAAAATTTAAAAATGATAAGCATAAATAAGTATAGATTTTGTATTGACACACATTTGCAAACTAAAACTATTTTAATTTTCTGTTGATTCTTCTAAATTATCTTCAAATTCTTCTGTAAGATCATTCATAGGAACTGCTTTCATTAATTTATCATTATCTAATCTAGCTAATCTAACTCCCTGAGTTTTTCTACCTGCAATCCTAATATCATCAGCATCACATCTTATAATCTGACCTTTTTCTGTCATTATTAAAATTTCACTATCAGTATCAATTCTATATGCCCCAACTACTTTTCCTGTTTTTTTAGTAACATCCAATGCAGACACACCTTTTGCTCCACGTTTTGATCTTCGATAATTCTCTTTTGTACTACGTTTACCATAACCGTTTTCACTAACAGTTAGTATCATTGAATCATCTTCTTCTCCAATAAGAGTAGCTGAAACAATTTTATTATCACTATCTGAAATATTCATTCCAATAACACCGTGAGATGATCTACTGCTAAACACTCTGACATCTTGAATAGAGAACCTTGCAACTTTTCCATACGATGAAGTTAACAAAATATCATCTTGTTCATCACATATCATTGCAGAAATCAATAATTCATCATCTATAAGCTTCATAGCTATTTTTCCATTAGATCTTATGCTTTCGAACTCTGAAACCAAATTTCGTCTTACATAACCTGTTGAAGTTACAAAAATAATTGTCTTTTTGTCATCTTTTTCAAGTGGCAAGGCCAAAGAAGCAACAATTTTTTCATTAACATCTAAAGGAAAAAGATTAACTAAAGCACGTCCTTTTTTATTTCCTGAGCTCACTACTGGCAATTTATATACTTTCATAGAATATACAAATCCAAAATTACTAAAGAAAAGAACTTCTTGGTGAGTATTAGAAACAAACATATGCTCAACTGGATCATCTGAATCCATTCCTATTTTCCCTTTTCCACCACGTTTTTGCAATTTATAAGATGATAATGGAATACTTTTTACATATCCTTTACTGCTTACTGTAATAACCATATCCTCAGACTTTATATATGACTCATCGCTATCTTCACCAATATGAACCTCTAAATCAGTTCTACGCTTTGATCCAAAGCTATTATTTAATTCCTCTAAATCTTCTTTAATCAATCTAAATCTTTCATCTTGATTGTTTAATATATTTAAATATGTAGTGATATTTTCACCTAATATTTTTAATTGTTCCCATAATTTATCTCTTTCAAGTCCTGTAAGTTTGCTAAGTCTTAAATTCAAAATAGCTTTTGCTTGCTCTTCTGAGAAGAAATATTTGTCTACAGGCTCATTACTTTCACTAATACACTCTAAGTATCCCTTAATATCATTCCAAGACCATTCCATATCTTGCAATTTACCTTGCGCTTCTTGTGGGTCTTTAGAGCTTTTAATACAATGAACAACTTCATCTAATTTCTTAACAGCTAAAGATAATCCCCAAATAATATGAGCTTTAACTCTATCATTATGCAAGAAAAACTTAGTTCTTCTGATTAAAACTTGTTCTCTATTTTTTAAAAATATTTCTAATATTTGCTTTAAATTCAACTGTTTTGGTCTGTTATTATCCAAAGCCAACATATTAACGTGCATTGATATTTGCATTTGTGTGAATTTATAAACCCTGTTCATTATCAAAGCTGGCTCAGCATCTCTTTTAAGTTCAAGAACTACTCTCATTCCATCTTTATTAGATTCATCTCTAAATGTATGGATTTGACTTAGTATGTCAACTTGCATTAAATCAGCAATTTTATCCATCAAGTTTTCTTTGTTAACTTGATATGGAATAGAAGTGATAACTAAAGCATTTCTATTATTCACCTCCTCTTCATGTATTTTTCCACGAACTATAAAGCTACCTTTTCCGGTAGAATACATATCAATCAAACCTCTGCTTTGGAATATAATTCCACCCATAGGGAAGTCTGGAGCTGGCAAATATTCCATCAAATCAATTGAATTAAGATCTCTATCATCAATCAAAGCACATGTAGCATTGATAACTTCAGATAAATTATGAGTAGGAATAAATGTAGCCATACCAACAGCAATTCCACTTGCTCCATTAACTAGCAAATTAGGAAATCTTGCAGGCAAAACTTCTGGAATTTTCAAAGTTCCATCATAGTTAGGCTGCATATCAACAGTATCTTTATCGTAATCTTCAAGTAAATATTTTGCTATTTTAGACAAGCGAGCTTCTGTATAACGCATTGAAGCTGGCTTATCTCCATCTATAGAACCAAAGTTTCCCTGACCATCAACAAGAGGTGCATATATAGAAAAGTCTTGGGCCATACGTGCCATAGCATCATAAATTGCAGTTTCACCATGAGGATGATACTTACCCAAAACATCACCAATAATACGAGCAGATTTTCTATGTGGATTTTCTGGTATACAGTTTGTTTCTATCATAGAATATAATATTCGCCTTTGAACTGGCTTCAACCCATCATAAGCATTTGGAACAGCTCTACTTGCTATAACGCTCATAGCATAGTCTAAATAAGAAGATTGTAACTCTTTTTCAAATACAGTGGATTTTGTTTTTTCTAAAATATCGGATTCATGCTGATTCATATAGAATTATTATATTCACATTATCTTTCTATGTCTATGATGACAAAACAGACATAATTAAAATGTTAAACGTGCTTAATTTTAAATGTATCATTAAAACAAACGTTGTTTTAATTTTTTCAAATAGTTAATTTAAAATGGAATATCATTGTTTTCATCAGATGATGATGTAGTAGAACCACTTTCATCATTTCCACCCCAATTAGATGTAGAGTTATCTGATGTGTTAGATGCCCAATTGTTTTGGCCATCAGATTCGAAGGAACTTTCTGATCCTCTGCTAAACATTTTAAGATCTATCATTTCAACTTCAACTGAAGTTCTTTTTTGACCATCATCAGTAGTCCAAGAACTTGGGCGTAATCTTCCTCTAATATAAACTAAGCTACCTTTTTTCAAATATTGCTCAACAATATCTACTAATTGAGGATTGAAAACTGCTATTCTATGCCAATCTGTTCTGGAAAACTTCTTTCCGGATTCTTTGTTCATCCATTCTTCTGAAGTTGCTACAGAAAACTTTGCTATCTTGCCGCCACCATCTCTACTTTTGATCTCAGGCTCTTTTCCTAAATTTCCTATGATCATAACCATGTTTACAGATTTTACCATGGCGCATTCTAACATAAGAAAAACAACAAAACAATTAATATTAACTCAATGATTCTCATTAATGCATATGATCAATTTAATTGTTTTTTAAAAATCCACAGTCCACATAAAGACTTTTTTATCATTTTTCATTAAATAGTTTATTCCTATTACTAATGCATCAACTCTATCAGGAGACTTAACAAATGCTGGAAAAGAAATCATTTGTTTTTCTAACTCAACAAATTCCTCAAAATGAAACACTTTTTTTTGATCATACAAGCATGATATTGGCTGGGCTCTAACAACCTTGTTTACGGAAGATCTAACTGCATGAAATTGTATATCCTTATTATTCATTTTTATAATTTGTTCAACCATATCTCCTCCTTGATTAACTTCTGCTACAACTATTTGTGTTTTATACTTTTTACATAATTCCGCACAAATGTTAGACAATTGACTTATAGGCCACTTCCCACTTTTATCTTCTAATACAAAAAATTCATCATCATTTTTTCCTAAAACTATAATTCCTGTTTCATCGCTTTTATCCTTACTAGTAACAGCTGGATCTACTGCAATAATTATAGATGAACATAATGATATGTTTTTATGATGAATATTTCCTTTGGACCACATTTTAATTTCATTTAAAAGCTCCCCTTCAATTTCTTGCTTTCCAAATTCAGTATTCAAGTATTCATCATTAATATAGTTTAAATAATCAGAAGATAAGTTTTCGCTATTGTCTCTAGTGCTTCCTCTAGTGCAGTGCGTGTATTTCTTTTCCATTAATTCATGCAATTTTGGTAATGGCTTAGGAGTTGTTGTTACAATTATTTTTGGAACCCCAAGCCTCATAGTCATCATTAATTGATCCCAAACTTCATTTAAATTGTTAAATTTTGCAAATTCATCTACCCATGCCAAATCAAACTGAGGACCTCTTAAACTTTCATATGAATCAGCACTATGTATTTGCGCTGTTGCTCCATTTTTCCATTTCAAAACATTTTGACTAGCAAAAAATTCAGGCTTTTCACTGTCTGGATATACATTCATTATTCCACTTTTTCCTTCTATCATTATTTTTCTAACTTCTTCTTTGTTTTTTCCTAACAAACAAATATTACGATAACCTTTGTCAATAAATTTACGAATAGTTTCAGCTCCAGTTCTAGTTTTTCCAAACCCTCTTCCTGCTAATAACATCCATATTTTCCAATTCCAATTTGGAATTTTTTGATTATCTCTAGCATGTAAATTCCAATTATATTGATCTGATTTTTTCTTTAATAATTTACTTCCTAACTTGTATATATTTTTTAATATTTTTTCTCTTTCGCTCATAACTCCATTTTATTAAAAAGAAACTCATGCAATCAAATGTTTTTTGTGTTTAACTTCTTAAAATACTATAATAAAACAATGAAACGTTCTTTCACATATTTAGATAAAGCACTAATTTTCTGCCTTATGAATTTTTTTCTAATCAGTTCTTTTTGCATGGCAGCCTACGCTCCATCTTCTATTTTTAGACATATTATTTTATGGGCAATCGGAATAAGTATAATTGTTTATACGCATCACCAAAATAGTGATTTTTTATTTAAAATATCTAAAATATTATTTATTATATCAGTTTTTTTAATTATTTTTGCCTATTTCAAAAGTGGAACAATCAAAGGCTCTAGAAGATGGCTTTCTATTTTAGGAGTATCTTTTCAACCTTCAGAACTATTAAAAAGCTCTTCAGTGATTATTACATCATATTATATATACAAATCTGATTACTTAAAGTTTGCTTTAATAAACTTATTAAATATATTACTTCTTGTCACTCAACCAGACTTTGGATCGATATTATTATTACTTACAATAATGATGATACAATTATTTCTATCTGATATAAATTTGAAAAGCTTGTTTTCTTTAGGATTATTTTTATTTGTTTTAGCTTTTTTAATCATTTTATTTTTACCCCATGTAAAGCTACGAATTATAAATTTCTTCATAGGGCACAAATCAATATTAGAAGGTGGATATCAAGGATTCACATCAATTAAAACAATTAAATCAGGCGGATTGTTTGGATTAGGAATAGGAAATGGAGTAGTGAAGCAAACTTTGCCAGATGCATATTCAGACTTTATATTTGCAGTGATAGGCGAAGAATTAGGAATTATAGGATGTTTATATGTTATATTTTTATTTCTTTTTATGGGATATAAATCGTTTTATAATAATGAAAAATTACAAAATTACAAAAAATATTATTATCTAAATATTAGCTGCATAAGCATGTTTCTTATTCAATCATGGATTAATATTGCTTCAGCATTATGGATAATACCAACAAAAGGAATCACCCTTCCCTTCATAAGTCACGGAGGAAGTTCATTGTTAATATCTTTCTGGACTATATCTGCTTTATTTATTTCTTCAAAAAAAGCTCAACTATCTCGAGATATAAACTTAGAATTTGATTGAAGTTTTAATTAAATGTGATTTTCAACATTTATTTTGGTATAAGTAAAATATGAAAAAAACAATAGTAATATTTTTTCAAATATTATACGCAAGTCATGATTTAAATTTAACAAACAATTCTGAAATCAAAGATCTATCAGATGAGAAAAGTGAAATTGCGAAATTACACTGTTCAGAAGATCATAGTTTGTTCAATCAAGACGTTCATGAATTTGTTGGAAGAGTTAAAAATTCATTAGATAGAGATTTAGATACTTTGAATTCAATTGTTAGCAAAATAGATCATATTACTAGATCTCGCTTAAAGCATTTAATATTAAGATTGAATAATGTAGATGTTAAAATAATACAAAACATGTCTATGTTTTTTCTTTTGAATATCAGCATTCACATACAAGATCATGTTAAATTATGCGAAGTGAACGAAGAAATGATAAAATTATCCAAATATTTAGAAAACAATTATGACAAAAACAATATTCCGAAATATAATATAGCGATTACAGATTTAAGTGATTTAACAACAAATCATGACACAATGTTTGCATACTTATATGTATTAAATTCTTTCATTACAATACATTCTTACAAAGATATTCCTAATGAATGGGTAGATGATATTATTCCAAATGTTAAAGGAAATGATAATCTTTTATCAAAAGATTATACAAATAGCTTAAAAGCATTGTGTTTATATATATTACAAAGCATATCGCTAAATACTTCAGCATTTCTTCCTCAAGAATGCAACGAAGAATTATATGAATCATACAAAAATGATTACCATGTGTTGCAAAGCATGGTTAATGAAACACAAGGATATCAGATGATTTCCTTAGTAAACAATAGAATAGAATTGGGAGCAAAAGAATATTTATCTAATGGTTATGATATTACAACTTCTAATTTTAATATTTATAATGGTTATCAAAAAAACAACCAAGGAGAAAGCAACATTGGGAAACTATATGGATTTCAGGATTTTTATAAAAAGATCAAATAGTTATAATTCAACGATTTGAAAAATAACTTGTTGCAATATTTAAGAAGGCCTTATACATTTTACATATGAAAATAATAACGGCATTTAGTTGCATTCTTTTTATCTATTCTACTCCAAAAGAAGAGATTAAAAATAATTATATTGAATCAATAAATTCACTAGATCAATATATAATTGAATGCAAAGAGGATCAGGATTTGACATTTGAAAGTGATCCAAATTCTACCATAGAACACGGCGTTTTATCTGAATTTCAACAGGATGTAGAAGATTTGTTAAAGAATGAATTATCAAATTATCGAGAAGAAATCAAATCCATTCATTCAACTTCTAGATCTTGGACAGATGACAATTGCCTTTCTATGAGCAAGTTGAAAATGTTTTCTATTTTAAAATGCAAAGAACCTGCTAATCCAAAAGAAGCAAAAGAATTAGCTGTATTCTTATCACAAATATTTGATGAATACGAAAAATATCAATCAATTTCAAAATATTACTATGATATGAGTGGAAACTTTATTTTGTCTTATGAAAAATTTTCTAATACTCTTCCTATGCATAAATTATTACGCATTAATTGGAAGGAATCTTTCTTTTCTTCTCCAAATCTTGCTTTGAATCACCTAAACAAAGAATTAGGAAGAAACCATGAGCATATTCCAGCGTTCGTATCTGTATTGTCTTCTTGGTATTTGGAGTCTTGGAATAATGAGTTTTCAAATAATTTAAATGATGATTTCAAAGAAATAATAAATTTCAAAGAAAATAATATAGTCCGAAATATATGGAATGAAATGAAAAATACATTTTTAAAAGTTCATACATGTTTGGATGAAAACAGTCTAAAAAAAGCAATTGTATATTCATTATATGATATGAAAAAGATTCATCAAATTAATAACTATGGAAAAAATTCAGAAATCGAAAATTACAGAACCAAATGGGAAAAACTGAAAAATGAATTGTCAGATAATCAAATTGAAATTTTTCATGATAGAGCCTGTTTATTGCTTAAAGAATATATATCTTACTTTCAAACTTATTTTATCTGGAATGAAAACATAAGCACTGAATTTATGAAATATTTTAATTTCGAATTTATCAAAGTTCTTATTGAACGAAATAAATAAATAACAATAATTTAACTCTTCTGTTTAATTAATATAAAATACTACCTTTTATTAAAAAAAACTTAACAAAGTTAATATGAAAAAATTATTATTTAATTATAATTTTTACCAAAAGTTTCAATATTTTTCAATCTAAAAAAAATTCTGGCAATAAGGCTAATATATTTACTTTTCTCTATTATTATTTTCTATATCTTTAAAAATTTATTAGTTATGTTGTTTTACCAACCAAACCAACTTGCAACATTTTCTGCTGCATTTGTTGCCCTACCTACCCAAGATTCATCATTACTTTCTTTAGCAGGCAATGATTTTACTTTGTCTTCAATTGCCAAAGGCTTGCTTCCACTGTTTGCTAATGGTTTGTCTTCTATTGCTAATGGTTTGCTTGGTGAATGCGTGAATTTATCAAACCCAGATGATATAGTTGATACAGTGTTTGAAAAAGATGACTTATTTGATTCAGCTTTTTTCAATTCTTCTTGTTTTTTACGAAAAGCTGCTTTTCTAGCATCTACATCATAAACATCCTCAAAATTAGGAGCATTTGTTGCATTAGAAGAAGGAACAACATTTGATGGAACAGCGGTTGATGGCCTGCTCCATTGCATATTAGGCAATTGCTTGTTCCATGGCATAGTTGATAAATGGGAACTTGGTTTTTTAGCATTTGCATTATAAATATCCTCAAATTTAGGAACAGAACTTGATGGTTTACTATATGGCATAGTTGATGAATGTGAACTTTCTGTTAATGGCTTATTTGGATTAGTTTCACTTGATACCGATGAAGTGCTTGTGGATGAATTATTTGAAGAGCTACTATTAAGCCAGTTCCATCCTTTTGTAGCATAATCTTTTGCTTTAGCTATGTTATTTTTTCCACTATCAGTTTGGGAATAAGCATAAGCTGCCATTGCTCCAGCTTTTACTTTATCTATGTTGCTACTTTCCGTTTGATTTCCCGAGCTACTTGTACTACTTTCAACAGAAGCGCTAGGCCTGCTCCACTCCATTGTTTCAGGTTTTGTTTCTGCAGATTCAGTTTTGATTCTTTCTGGCGCAGAAGAAGCTCTCATTTCTGGACTTGCCACACCAACTAAAGTTGGCCTATTTAATGACTTAACCAGTGTTTTGTTTGATCCTATCAACTCATTTGATGAAGCTGTCTTACTGCTAAATGATGAAGTTTCTGACTTTGCAGAAGGCGCACTTCTTAGATTTGACACTCTTCTCATTGTGTTTGATACTTGCTTATAATTAGATTTAGAACTTGTAGATCCAGAAGGTTTTTGTGGAACCTTGTCAGCTGGCTTAGAAGCGCTCTCTGTTTTTTTTGCAACACTCTTTAATGGCCTTGCATCACTTTTTGATAAAAATAAACACGAAATTAAAAGAAAAATATTCTTATTCATTCATCCCCCTGTTTCTCAATGTACATTCTTTAAATTAAATTAAAGTAAAATTAAACAAACAATAGATTTTATTTAAATAAATTTGCACAACGCATATAATGATTTTTAAAGAAATCTTAGATCTACTCTTTTGAGTTTTCCAATTTCTAAATCTAATAATTGAAATGGACCATGTTGAATTTTTTTCAACTTAAGAACTCTTATATCATTCTTTTCGCACAACCTTCTTATTTCTCTATTTTTTCCCTCTCGTAATTCAAGTTTTATTTTAATGCATCCATCAATTACTTTTTTATCAAGCAATTTTATAGGAAGACATCTTTGATTAAACAAAATAGGATTTTCCAGCTCTCTAATAAAAGAATTTGTCACTCTGTCAACAAAAACCTCGTAAACTCTTTTATATTCTGAATTGGAAAATTTGATAACATATTCAGGACTGTTAGTCAAAACAACTAATCCTTCAGACATATAATCTAGCCTTCCAATAAATGTTAAATGCTCCCTAATTTTTATTAAATCAAAAATAGTTTTATATCCTTTTTGAGAATTATGGCTTGTTAGATATTTAATTGGCTTATGAAATATAAAAAATTTAGACTCTAATTTTTTAACAACCTCATTATCAATCAAAATATTCACTGAAGAATCCACTCTATCAGCACAGCAAACCAGTTTATCATTAACAAGAACTCTGTTTTCTAAAATTAATCTTTCTGCTTCTCTTCTACTGCAAAAACCACGAGAAGAAATTTCATGAGCTACTTTTTTCAATTACAAACCAATTGAAATTCCCAAATGCTTTGAAACCAAATTCATTCCATCAGCATCAAACCACCTTAATTTCATATCATTAGTATAGTATTTTATTTGACCATCTTTAATTAAAGCTACACAAGGCATGTTTTTAATATTTAACTTTTTACTAAATTTTTTGTTTTTATCTATAAATATATTTACTTGAATTTTGTGGTTTTTTTGAAACATATTTAAATATGAAAGAATTATATTTTCATTTGCATCTTTATCTATATTTACAATAACAGAAACGTTAACACCATAATTTTTGAACATTGCATTAGCTTTAGCAATTGAATAAATAGCAAATCTGCTTTCTTGAGTAATTGGCGAGTTTTTTGGAATATCAACAAAAGCTAACATAGTAGGTGATTTTATTGATGTAGATATAGATTCATCTTCATTAATCAGTGTATATGTGGAATTTTTGGCGTAATAAACATGAATTGCGACCCCTAAACAAACACACAAAAGTACAATTTTTTTCATTTTGCATAACATAATTTAATATTATACTAAAAAGTTTAAATTTATAGTACAATACGGTGTGGATTTTTATCAAGTAAAAGGTGGGAATAATTTTTCAGGCAAAATCAAATGCGGAGGCGCTAAGAACTTGTCTAGCAAAGCTATTTTTGCTACTTTACTATCTGATGAAGTTTCTATTTTAGATAATATCCCAGTAATTGGAGATGTCGAAGTTGCTCAATCTCTTTTAAGCTCAATTGGAACAAAGTTTGATTTCAAAAAAAACAAATTAACAATCGAGCCTAAATTTGATAATTTCATTATTGAACCAAAAGACAATGTAATATATGGAAGAATGCCTATACTATTATTAGCGGTATTAATTCATCGTAATGATTGTGTTGAAGTTCCTATAATGGATGGGTGCAAACTTGGATCAAGGTCAATTAATTTTCATTCTGACATACTAAAAACATTCGGAATGAGCATAGAAAAAAGCAACAATAAATATATAGTAAAAAGAAATCATAAAATAAGTGGACAAAAAATTCATCTTGAATTCCCATCTGTGGGAGCAACTGAATTTGCTGTGTTTTTATCTGTATTAGCAGATGGAATTTCGTATTTAAGCAACATTGCCACTGAGCCAGAAATAAAATCACTTATCCTAATGCTTCAACAAATGGGAGCAAAAATTCAATGGATAAATCAAAATACATTGCTAATAGAAGGTGTTTCAAAATTATCAGGAGTGAATTTTAAAATCATGAATGATAGAATTGAAGTGGCTTCTTGGGCTGTATTAGCAGCTTGCAGCAATAGTGTTATAGAAGTTGAAGGCGTTGATTTGCAACATAACAGTACATTCTTAGGAGTTTTTCAAAGAATGGGTGGAGGATTAGAGGTCACTTCAAATGGAGTTAAATTCTTTAAAAAAGAAAAACAACTTCATAATATTAAATTAGAATGTGGCCCCTACCCTGCTTTTTCAACTGATTATCAACCAATGATAACTTTAATGATGTCACAATCTTCAGGAATAAGCTCAATACATGAAACCCTTTTTGAAGATCGACTATCTCATTTAAAAACATTGGAAAAATTTGGAATAAAGAGCAGTTTGATTAGGGATTGCATAGGAAACAACTGCAAATTTGCTAACAAAAATTACTATCATAGTGCTTTGATTTGCGGAGAAACTGAACTAACAGCTCCTGAATCAATAATACAAGCAGAAAATTTAAGATCTGGTATAACATATATTATTGCCGCATGCATATCTAAAGGAACTTCAAGAATAGGAAATATCAGTTTAATTACTCGCGGGTATGAAAATATTTTAGAAAGATTAAAATTATTAAATGTTGATATAAATCTTATAGAACAATGAAGGAGTCGATATGAAAAGATTCGATATAAAAAGAAGAAGAAAAAACGAAAACAAAAATGATGTAACAGAGGTAAAATCCTTTGATGTCAATCAAAATTCTTTATGCTTCCTGCCTATAGGTGGATCTGGAGAATTTGGTATGAATTTAAATTTATATCATTGCAATGGAAAATGGATTTTAGTTGACTTAGGAATAAGTTTCGAAGACTTACCTGGAACTAATATAACATTGCCAGATATAAGCTTCATTCAAAAATTAGACAAAAAAGATGTTTTGGGACTAGTTATAACTCATGGACATGAAGATCACATTGGAGCCATTCCTTATTTAATAGAAAAATTAAATGTTCCTATATTTGCTGGACCATTTACATCTTCTTTGATCAAAAAGAAATTAGTTGATAATGGAGTAAAAGCTACTCTAAAAACAGTAAAAGTAGGAGAAACATTCAACTTAGATCCTTTTTCAATCAAGTTAATCAATGTTACTCACTCTATTCCTGAAAGCTCCATGGTTTACATAAAAACTCCATTAGGAAATATTATGCACACAGGAGATTGGAAACTTGATGAAACTCCTGTAACAGGAGAGTCAACTGACTATAAATCTTTAGAATTAGCTGCAAAAGATGGAATCTTAGCAACAGTTTGTGATTCAACTAATGCAATGACTCATTCAGAAACAAAATCAGAAGCTGATGTTAAAGACTCCTTAGACAAAGTTATATCTCAAATAAGTAAAAATAGAATTGTTATTGGTTGTTTTTCTTCAAACATATCAAGAATAGACTCTTGTGCTAGATTAGCTCAAAAATACGGAAGAAGAGTAGCATTGGTAGGACGATCTATTCATAAGATTAAAGAATCTGCTTTTGAACATGGATATTTTGCTAATTTGCCAGAATTTCTTACAGAAGAAGAAGGAAGCAAAGTAGATAAAGATAAAATATTATTTGTTTGCACTGGATCTCAAGGAGAGCCTAACTCTGGACTTCAAAGAATGTCAGAACATGATCATCCAAGAATCAAATTAGACGCTCAAGACACTGTATTAGTTTCTGCAAAAACAATTATTGGACGAGAAAAAGAAGTTTCAAAAATGCTTAACAACTTCGCAAAACATAACATAAACGTAATAACATATTCAGAAGACAACCCTATTCATGCTTCTGGTCATCCAGTAAGAAAAGACTTGAAAAAGCTATATTCCATTCTAAAGCCAATATATACAATACCTGTTCACGGAGAAAGACTTCATCAAAATGCTCATGCAGAGTTGGCAAAATCTATAGGGGTTAAATCTGCAATAGTACGTAATGGAGATATATTACAAATAGATAAAAAAGAAACAAAAATAATTCATCATTTTCCTGTTTCAAAATCAGTTTTGGACGGAAAAGCTATAGTTCCTTATGATGGAAGAACTATGAATGAAAGATTTTGGTTAGAAAGTGGATGTATTTTTGCAAGCATTTTAATTGGAAGCAAAGGATATTTCAAACTTATAACTACTTTTTCAGGAATTTGCGAACAAGATGACACGCTAAAGGTAAAAGTAAAAGAAAAAATAAAACAAGCAATTATTAACTTAGATAAAGAAGATAGAAAAGAACAAAAAAAGCTTTCAACTGTAATAAGAAAAGCAATCAAATACATTATGTTTGAATTAAGAGGAAAAGACCCAGCCGTGTTTATTCACTCTACTATTTTAGACAAACGACCAACTGTAAATAAAGAAGAAGTTCAAATAGATACAGAAGATAGAGAAGATGATACATTGGGCGATTGAATTTTAATAAAAAAAATAGTAAAATTTATTTATAATTTATGGAGGATTAATTGGCAGTTCCAAAAAAACGAGTATCGATAAACAAAAGAAGATTAAGACATTCTAATAGTGCAAAAAAATTACCACAATTGTCTTTATGTTCATGTGGAAAATATAGATTGCCTCACCATGTGTGTAAGCATTGTGGAATGTATAAAGGCAGACAAGTTCTAACAATAAAAACACCTAAAGATTGAAAAGTTTAGTTTGAACATATGAAAAAATTTGCAATAGATTGCATGGGCGGAGATCACGGACCTAGTGTTTTGTTTGATGCTGCTTATAGTATCTTAAAAGAAATTAAAGATTTGCATTTGGTTTTTTTTGTGCATGAAGACACAAAACTAAACAATATTGTTTTTGAGAAATTTTCTGACAGAATAGATATAAGAAAATCTGGACATTATATAAATGCAGATCAATCTTTAAGGTCTACATTGAAAAGCTTTAAAAATTCAACTATGGCTATGGCTCTTGAATCTACTTCTAGTGGAGAATGTGATGCTGTATTCACAGTAGGACATACAGCCCCATACTTTGTATTATCAAAAAAAATATTAGGATATATTCCTGGATTAACAAGATTGCCTTTAGCTGTGTTAATTCCTTCTTCTAATGGATATAAAGTATTAACAGATATTGGAGCTAATTTAGAATGCTCTTCTGAAAACTTATATCAATTCGGATTGTTAGGAAAAGAATTTGCCACATGCATGTTGGATCTTGATAATGCTGGAATAAGTTTGATCAATGTTGGACATGAGGAAACAAAAGGAACTACAGTTTTGAAAAACACTGTAAGTTTATTTAATGACAACAAAGAAAGTAATTTTAAAGGATTTATAGATGCTGATAAAATCTTCACTTGTGAAGCAGATGTGATTGTCACAGACGGATTTAGTGGAAATTGCATTATAAAAGCATGTGAAGGAACCTCTAGGTTCATTATGAGCAAATTAACAAAAAACTGGTTCTTTAAAAAGTTGATTTCATTTTTCTCACATAGTTCTGATAAGTATAATGGAGCAATACTGTTAGGAACTGAATATTTATCTATAAAAGCACATGGATCATCAAATACTAAATCTTTAGTAAATGCTCTACGCACAACATATAAATTTTCATCAAAATATGATAAGTTGAAAAAAAGACTACATTCTATTGATTTTAAAACAAATACATTACAATAAACTTATGAATAGTATGATGATAAAAGCAATAGGGAAAAAAATTCCTTCTAATTGTATTCACAATCATGATTTAGAGAAAAAATTGGATACTTCTCATGAATGGATAAAAACTAGAACTGGAATAGAAACAAGATATATTGCAGATAAAGAAACAACTTATTCAATGGCATATGATTCAATCAAAAACATGAAATTTGAAAATTTGAAAATGATTATTGTGGCAACTTCTACTCCAGATATGGCCTTCCCATCTTGCGCTTCATATGTACATGAAAAATTAGGCCTTCCCAATAATGTGATTTGCTTTGATATTCATGATGCATGTAATGGATTTGTTCAAGCAATGGATATAGGAATGAAGTATTTACAAACTTTTTCTGAAAAAAGTGAAATTTTAATCATTGGATCAGAAATAATGAGCAAACTAATCAATTGGAATGATAGATCTACTGCAGTATTATTTGGAGACGGAGCAGGAGCTATATTATTAACAAATGAATTTGGAAAAGCATTGTTTAGCTCTTCAAAAAGCATTCCAAGTAGCAATTCTTTAAATACAAATAGTCAAAAAATAAACATGATTGGAATGGAAGTATTCAAAGCAGCTGTTAATAGTTTTACAGAAGATATTATTTCAACTCAAGATAAGATTGGAAAAATAGATTGGTTTATACCTCATCAAGCTAATATTAGAATTATAGAAACAGTAATGAAAAAAACAAATTTAGATCCAAAAACATTATGCTATAATGGAAATAAGTACGGAAACACATCAGCAGCTTCTATTCCTATTGCTTTATGTGATTTTTATGACAAGTTTAAATCAGGAGATATAGTGTTGTTTAGCGCATTTGGAGCTGGGTTTAGAGGAAACAGCTTATGTATTAGAATATAGAAGATATATTTCAATTATGAAAATTCAAAAAATTTAATAAAATATATACAAAAACAACATAAAATTCATTTATGAATCACTTAACATCAATTATTATTACATCATTAATATTTAACATGAATGCAAAAATGGAGACTGAAAGTGTTAAATCTCATATGAAAAACCAGCAGCTTCTATTTGAACATACAATTCATGATAAATTTGCAAAAGCCTCTAATGTTAATATTGATGACCTTAAAAAAGCTATAGAAACAGAACATAACACAGATACAAAAACAATATCTGTAACCAAAATATTAGGTTTTATTCTTAGAGATGTTGATATGCTAAATGATAACAAACATGATATTTTAGTAATGCCTTCTGATGATGACGACACACACAATACTAATCATTACTATCTAATTGATGAGTTAAGCATTTTTGATAAAAAACAAAATAGCTATGTGATCACAGAAGATGATATCAAAACAATTCAAGATCATGAACATAAATCTGAATATGAAATTTCTTCTTTAAGACAACTTGCTATGAAAAGCATGATTAAGCAAGGGAATAATTTTGATATAAAAGAATTCGTTAACAATACTTTGTTGAATGATGATATTATTGAACAGCACAAAGATATTAACAATTTTCATGATATTGGATTAGGAGTAGCAATACATTCAAGTGAATTTTCTAGTTGTATAATTCAATTTTTATTTGATTTAATGAAAATATATGATTTTGATACAATAGAGGGAAGTATATGCAAAGTAATATATCACTATATTTCCAAAGATTTTCATAATAACCTTCCAGAAGGCAATAAATCTTTAAGTGACAATAGTGACATTTTCGATAATTTGGAATATATAATGAAACATATTGGCCAATCTAATAGCATTAGCAATTTTATTACGATTGCAAAAGGTGATATAACAAATTCTTCAAAAATTGAAAAACACTTAGATAACGAAAATGATGAATCTATAGAGCAAATTTCAAGATATCTTAATGTATACAACCTTGAACAAATGATAAAGTCAATTAAAATAAAAGATCTTAAATTAGAAGATATTTCTGGATTAAATTTGCTTTTGAAATCATTTCTTACTCAAATTAAAAAATTACCTACAGATATTCAAAACCAGGAAGATGCTACAAAACATATAGAGGAGAATATCTTTAATAATGTAATTGGCAATTTTTCCTCATGATTTTCAAACTATATTATTTAATAAACCAAACATAAAAATATATTTATCTATCATCTGTAAGAAACTATAATTATGAAGTTATTATCTATCAAACATTTTCTCAATATCTTTTAATTTTATGATATATGTAGATTTTCTACCATGATTGCAAACGCCTTGGCTTTTTAAAGCTACATCTATCAAATTATTAAGTTGAGTATCATTAAGCTCAGTCCCTGCCCTAATACTATTCTTACACGCAACATCAGCTAAAAATTTACCCCACATCATTCTATCTTGACACTCTATATCAAAATCCTCTAAGGAAGTTAAAAATATATCTAATAAATAATTAATCTTACTCAAAGTCCAAAAACTAGGAATAGATAATATTTTTCCTCCTTCAATCATTAATCCCCAACTACTTAATTTGTCTTTCAATTCAGAAATAACAGATAATTGTGTAGTGGTTAATAATATATCAATTGGGATCAATAATTTTTGACCAACTGAAGTTTCTGAAATTTCCTTTTTCATATTTTCATATGTATATCTTTCATGAACAGCATGCTGATCTATAAGCAAAATTCCTTCTTCTGTTTCAGCCACAATATAACTATTTTTTATTTGACCTAATAATTTATACTTTTTACTGTTCTTAGAATTTTTATAGTCAATAATGGAATCATTTTCAAAAATATCCATCATAGGTGTAGAAGGTTTATTCTTATTAAAAAAACTTTTTTTAGATTCTTTTTGCTTAATTTCTTTCTCTTCAAGCAATTTTCTTTTTGCTAATTCAGCATCCATATCAACATCAAATCTTTTTATTTTTGATTTGTATTCTTCGCTATATATTACATTATCTTCTTTTGATTTATTTTCATTGCACCTTTGTTTATATATGCTGATATGAGAATTGTTTATAGGTTCATCTTCTTTTGGACCATCAAAAGTCTCTAAAACATTACTCTCACTTAACATTTTTCCAACGTTTATAGCATTATAAAGAGAAGCAACAATAATATTTCTAATAAGGTTCCATTTCAACAATCTTACTTCTTCTTTTGTAGGATGTATATTAACATCAACTTCATTATTTGGAATATAAAGCTTCATTATTCCTAATGGCCACCTTCTAGCTGGAATGTAATCCTCAAAAACAGAGCGTATACAACCTAGAATTGCTTTATCTTTAACATATCGATCATTTACAAAAAGCGTAAAATTATTATTAGGGTAATGTTTTTTACTAAACAACCCTTCTATTTTATATCCATCTTGTTTGTAATTTATTTTGAAAAATTCATCACACATTTTAAATACATCTTCTACTCTTGATCTAACATCAGTAGCTCTATATTTTTTTAATATTTTGCTTCCATTAGAAATAGTCCAAGTTATTTTAGGGTATGACAAAGAAATTTTCTGAACATAATCTAATATAAGATTCCACTCTACAGAATCTGACCTTAAAAATTTCAACCTTGCTGGTGTGTTTTGAAAAATATTTGATACAGTAATTTTTGTTCCTAAACGAGGCTTAGAAGGAATGATTTCAATTTCATTATTACGCTTAATCAAAGTATAATCATCATGATTTTTAGAAGTTTTAATTTCTATATCACAAACAGAGCTAATTGCATAAAGAGCTTCTCCTCTAAAACCTAAAGTTGATATATTCCATAAATCTCTTAACTTAGATGTTGCATGATGATCTAAACATATTTTCAAATCACCCAATTCCATTCCATATCCATCATCCTCTACCTGAATGAATGTTTTTCCACCATCATGAACCAAAATATCTATCTCTTTAGACCCTGCATCAATAGCATTTTCAACCAACTCTTTTACTATAGAAACTGGTCTGACTACTACTTCTCCTGCAGCAATTTGTCTTATCATGCTTTCTGGTAATTTTTGTATAATATTCATTATTTTTTCCTATAAGAAGGAGCCTCTTTCCATAACATTAAAATAATTCCAACAGTTATTAAAATATCTGCTATATTGAAAATAGGAAATGAAATTCCAAATATTGTCAAAGAAATAAAATCTAAAACAGCATTATATAAAAATCTATCTATTAAATTACTAATTCCACCACCTAAGATCAAGCTATACATAAATGTTTCTAATTTATTTTTTGATTTATACCACGAGATAAAGACTCCAATACAAACTGCGAATATAATAAATTTCAATACCCAAGTATAAAAACTACTACCAACTCCAAAGCTAAATCCAGGATTCCAACATACTTTTACTTTAAATATATTATTCATCACAGAATATACTCCATGGGTAAAACTATAATGTAATGCTAATCTTTTTGTCATTTGATCAACAAAAACTACAAATAACGTTAAAAAACTCTTATTAATAATCATATTGCTTTCCAGTTTTTCACAACATCATCACACCTAGAACATAATTCACTAATATTTTTAATAACTTTTTTACATCTTGGGCATTTATTTCCAATAGCACTATAAGATACTACCTTTACACCAGATATGCTTGGAATACTAAATACTTTGTCGCCAAAAAACTTCAAATTTAACTCATTATAATATTCTTCAGCTTCCTTAGAGTCATTGAAAATCTTCAAGTCTGAAACTATGCATATTTCTTTCATCTCTTTTTCAAAGTCTTTGTTTAATTTCGATGTGATGATTATTACTCCAGCATCATTACTAGAGTTAATATCTTTTGACTCTCTCATGATTTCTAATGATGCAGTTACTACTTTTCTGATCTCTATTACTTCATTAATCTCAGAATGTATTTTTTCATTATTCCATTCTTCATCAAGATCTAAAATCTTTTGCTCATGAATAGATCCTTCTTTTTCAATGCTTATCCATGCTTCTTCAGTAGCAAATGACATAACTGGAGCTAACCATATTAATAAATTATCCAAAACATGTTTTAATACCATTCTTGAAGATTTAGACATGGTAGAATTTATATCATCACAATATAAAACATCTTTCCTAATATCGAAATAAAATGCAGATAAATCTGTAGTACAAAATAGAAATAAATTTTTCATGAATTTATAAAATGTAAAAGTATTAATAGCATTTTTGAATTCCTCATTTAATGCATATACTCTATGCAAAATATATTTTTCCAAAGAAGGCATTTCATTATAATTTCCTGAAAAGCCAAATTTCAAACTACCTATTATATATTTAATTGTATTTCTAAATCTTTTTTCTATATCTTTAACTCTATTAAGGTGCTCTAAGTTCCACCTTAAATCATCTGTATAATTTTGACTTGAAATCCATAATCTTATTAAATCAGCACCATATTGCTCAATAATATCCATAGGATTAACACCATTTCCCAAAGATTTTGACATTTTTCTTCCATGTTTATCAACAACAAATCCATGTGTAATTAAATTTTTATATGGCATTGAAGGAGATTTTCTAGATGATTGCAATGCAGAAGATTGAAACCATCCTCTATGTTGATCAGATCCTTCATAGTAAACATCTGCCTTTTCTCCATTCAACACATATGATTGACTAGCTCCAGACTCAAACCATACATCTAAAATATCATAAGTAGGCACAAATCCAAGATGATTTTTTGCAATACTATTTGCTTCATCCCACCATGAACTAACTCCATTTTTTTCTAAACAATCTCTAATCTGCTTTAAAGACTCTTCATCTTTAAGAACTTCTCCAGTTTTTTCATTGTATAAAACTGCTAATGGAACTCCCCACACTCTTTGTCTAGAAACACACCAATCATTTCTATTTTCTAACATAGAAACAAATCTAGCTTTTCCAAATTCAGGAATCCAATTTACATCATCTACAGCATTGAGAACATTTTCCTTAATTTGTTTTATATTAATAAACCATTGAGGAGTGACTTTATATATAATTGGTTTTCTTGATCTCCAAGAATGAGGGTAAGAATGCACAATTGTTTCATGAAGTGCAATCACATTTAAGTTAGTAAGTTCATTTATTATTTTCATTTCACTATCAAAAATATTTTCATTTCCAACAAATGGAACATCAGATTTATAATTTCCTTTTTCATCAATCAATTCAGGTATCTCTAAATCAAACTTTTTTCCAAGATCAAAATCTTCTTCTCCATGACTAGGAGCAATATGAACTAAACCAGTTCCTTGTTCTAAAGAAACATGAGACCCTTCTATAATTGGAACTTCTCGTGAAATTCCTAAGTCATACATAGGATGCTTGCATACAGAATTTTCTAAATCTTTTCCATAAATTGTTCTTATTATTTTTTCAACTTTTATTTTTGATGAAAAGTCTTCATATAATTCTTTTGCAACAATTAATTTTTCATCCCCTGATTTGCAAATAATATATTCAAAATCAGCTCCATATGCTACAGCCCTATTCGCAGGAAGTGTCCATGGAGTTGTTGTCCAAATAACTACTTTGCATCCTTTTAAATCATCATTTTTTGTTATTTCTAATTTTACATATATAGAATTGCTTTTTTTATCATAATATTCTATTTCTGCTTCAGCTAGTGCAGTTCTTTCAGAGCATGACCACATTATAGGTTTTGACCCTCTATATACTAACCCATCAGATACAAATTTATGGAATTCTTGTAAAATGCTTAATTGATTGTCCATAGTTGTATATGGATTATCAAAGTCTCCCAACACCCCCATTTTTATAAATCCATCTTTTTGAACTTCTATCCACTTATTAGCGAACTCAGAGCATAATTTTCTAAATTCCTGAGTTCCTATTTCACTGCGTCTTTTTCCAGATTTCTTTAATTCAGATTCAATCGCAGCTTCAATTGGCAAACCATGACAATCCCATCCAGGAACATAATCTAATTTATATCCTAACAATGCTTTTCCTCGATTAAATATATCTTTCATAATTTTATTAACAGCATGACCCATATGCGGAGCACCATTTGCAAAAGGAGGACCATCGTGCAAAAGAAATTTTTCTGCTTTTCTATTTTTCAACTTTCCATATAATTCAATATTTTTCCAAAAATTCAATATATCGTCATTTTTCGATGGTTTTATTCCATAATCACTTTTAGGCAACGCTACTGGATACTTCATATGAACATTTTACATAAAAGAAGCAAAATTGTATATTAAATTAAATATTTTTTTTCAATTCTTTTTCCTAACAAAGTTGTAATTTCTAATCCTTTAGCTGAATAATTCCATTTGCTTATTTTATCAAAAGTAATATTTTCCCCTAATAACTCTACTAAATCATCTTTGATTTCAATATTTGTAATATCTATAGATAAATATTCCATTGAAACAGATAGTATTTGTGCATAATTTTCATTAGTAAAAACATATCCATTTTTCACTGAATATCCATCTCCATATCCAATATTTACAATTGCAATTCTCATATCTTTTTTTGCTATATACTCCCTAGAATACCCAATACTTGATCCTTTTTTTATATTTTTAATTGACAAAATATTAGCATATAATTTTCCTACAGTTTTAGTTTTAATATTAGATTGCTCATTAGATCCATATAAGAACCTTCCTAACCTAACTAAATCTCCATGATATTCATTAGGCAACAAAGTACTACATGATGAAGATAAACTCTTAGATTTATATTCAACTTTGTTCATAATGTTTAATTGAATTCTATTCAATGGATCTTCAGGATTATAACCACAAGCTAAATGATGCATAACAAATTTAACATTTAAATCATAATGTTTTTTTATATTATGAAAATCTTCTATATCCATTCCCAATCTATTTAAACCTGTTTCAATTTGAATAACAATTGGCTTTTTTTCCTTATTATTCTCACATTTTTCATTCCACAATTTTATTTGTTTTTCAGAAAAGCACACTGGAATCAGATTGTTATTCCACACTTCATCTAATTCACAGTTATCAAAACCATTAAATAAATAAATGCTAATATTTTCTCTTTTACAATCTTTATTTGACAAATTAATAGTATTAATAATTTCTAATGATTCTTTCAAATTGCTTACAAAAAAATCATTACAACATGTAAAATCCAGCAAAGCTTTTGTAACTTCTTTTGCCCCAAACCCATAAGCATTGCATTTTACTACAGCACCGCAAACACCAACAAGTTTAGATATAGAATTATAATTACTAATCAAATTTCTCAAATCTATATGAAACACGGGACTATTCATTAATAAAATTGTACATTTCTTTAACAATATTTTCAATTATTCAACATGCTGATTTAAATAAAAAATTTTATTATGAAAAACTTAAGAACAAATTTTCTTGCAACATTAATGCATAATATAAATGCAGAAAATATGAGCACAGCAAATGCTTTGAAATACATAAATAACAATAGATATATTTTTTCACAAAATATTATTAAAATATAAACAAAGATTAGATAAACTTTTATTATGAAGAATTTAAGAACAATCTTTCTTGCAACATTAATGTATAATATAAATGCAGAAAATATGAGCACAGCAAATGCTTTGGAATACATAAATAGCAATAGATATACTTTCTCACAAAATGTAGAAAAAGCTATTGCAGCAGAAACAAATAAAGATATGGATTCCATTCTTTCAAATTTAAAAACAACTCATAATATGTCAGAACTTAAAATCATAGGATATGTTCTTTCCATTGATGCTATTAATCCAGAAAGCGAAGGACAAGAAACTATTAAAGTTTTTGTTAATATAAGTGGAAGTAACGAAAATCATTACCATTTACTTGATGGATTAAGCGCTTTTACTGAAACAAAAGATAGCTACTTAATGACAAAAGATCATATTTCGGAACTTTCAGATCATGAATATAAATCTGATCATGAAATTCATTCTTCAATCCTGTTAACTATGCAAGCCATGGTTGAAAAAGGAAATGGCTTTAATAAAGATGAATTTATTGAAACATCTTTGTTAGATATAGATGATAGCAATGATCAACTTTATAGTCATGCAATCACATATAAGAATCTTTATAACACTTCATTTGCATCATTTCTATTTTATGGAACTATGAATGAAATTCATATGATTAACCTTTTTCAAGATAATGAATCAAATAGTGATCTTAATACAAAAATAAATAATAAATATTCAATAATATATAATTTGAGATTGCAAAGCTCAAATCTAGAAGACAATGTAATTTCAGATATTCATCATTATTATGATAATTATAGAAAAAATAATATGGATGCAAATATTATTTCTGACAACATTAACAGTCATTTAGATTCCATTGATGCAATATATGATGCAATATATGATGACAATAAAAGAACAACTCTATTTAATTATTTTAAGGATATGAATGATCAAGTAAAAGCTGAAGAAATTGCTAGAGAAATTATGATAGCAACTTATAGTAATTTGGATTATAGAGGGTTTTATGAGATTGTAAAAATTGAACCCAAAATTGAAATAACCAAAAGTGAAATGGATTCAAAGATTAATACTATTTCATACTCAACTAATCCTGATGATTAAATGCAAAAAATATGAGCACAGAAAATGCTTTTAAAAATAACAATAGATATATATATCACAAAATGTTATTGCAATATAAACAAAGATTAGATAAATTTTTACTATGGGAAACTTAAGAACAATTTTTCTTGCAACATTAATGTATAATATAAATGCAGAAAATGCTTTGGAATATATAAATAGAAATAGATATGATTTTTCACAAAAGATACAAGATGCTATTGCAGTAGAAACAAATAAAGATATGGATTCTATTCTTTCAGATTTGAAAACAACTCATAATATGTCAGAACTTAAAATCATAGGATATGTTCTTTCCATTGATGCTATTAATCCAGAAATCGAAGGAAGCGAAACTATTAAAGTTTTTGTTAATATAAGCGGAAGTAATGAAAATCATTACCATTTACTTGATGGATTAAGCGCTTTTACTGAAACAAAAGATAGCTACTTAATGACAAAAGATCATATTTCGGAACTTTCAAATCATAAATATAAATCTGACCATACAATTTATTCTGCAAGCCTGTTAACTATGCAAGAAATGGTTGAAAAAGGAAATGGTTTTAATTATGATGAATTTATTGAAACATCTTTGTTAGATATAGATGATAGCAATGATCAACTTTATAGTCATGATATCACTTATAATGATGATGACGGTGAAAGTTCATTTAAATTTTATGGAACTATTAATGAAATTCATATGATTAGTCTTTTTCTCGCAAATAGATCCCACAATGCTGATCTTAGTAAAAAAATAAATAATAAATATTTAACAAATTATAATTTTAACTTGCAAAGCAGTAATATATATATAAATATAATTTTCAATATTCATTATTATTATAATAAGTATGACAAAAGCAACATGGATGCAACTATTATTTCTGACAACATTGACAGTCATTTAAATTCTATTGATAACATTTATAGTACAACTGATAATGAGGCTGATGCGCAATCAAGACTATTTAATTATTTTAAACATATGAGTGATCAAGCAAAAGCTGAAGAAATTGCTAAAGAAATTATGATAGCAACTTATAGTAATTTGGATTATGGAATAATACAATCAATTGCATTAGTTGAATCACAAGATGAAACAACCAAAAGTGAAATGGATTCAAATATTAATACTATTTCATACTCAACTAACCCTGATGATTAAGTGTTATTTAAATGCTAAATAACAATAATATTTAATATGTTTGATTATCTTTCTTTCTTAACTTAAAATACTATTATGAGTAGAAGTATAAATGAATTTGATGTTGGAATTATAGGGTCAGGACCTGCTGGGTTAAGCGCCGCCTTATATTGCGCAAGAGCAAATTTAAAAGTTATTATTTTTGAAGGACTACAACCAAAAGGACAATTAATGACTACCACTTCAATAGAAAACTATCCTGGATTTAATCAAGAATCAGCTCCTCTTTTGATGGAGATAATGCATAAACAAGCAGAAGAGTTAAAATGCAACATAAAACAAGAAAATATTATTAACATTCAACCAGAAAATAATAAATTCATTATAAGCTCTAATTCTAATCAATATATTTGCAAATCAACAATTCTTGCAACTGGAGCAAAAGCAAAATATTTGGGATTAGATAGCGAACAAAAATACCTTGGATATGGAGTATCAACTTGCGCTACATGTGATGGAGCATTTTATAAAAATTCTGAAGTAGCTGTTATTGGTGGTGGAAACACAGCTGTAGAAGAAGCAATTTATTTATCAAATATCGCATCTACAGTTCATGTAATTCATAGGAGAGATACTTTTAGAGCTGAACAAATAATGCAAAATAAAATGAATAATATTTCTAATATAAAATTACATCTTAATTGCACTTTGGATGAAATTTGCGGAAATAAATTAGTTGATCATATTAAAATTTTCAACAAAGAAAATGAATCACAATATTCAATAAAAGTAGATGGAGTGTTTATAGCTATTGGGCATATACCTCAAACAGACTTAGTAAAAAATTTGCTTGATTTAGATACAGATAAATATGTCATTGCAGACAATGTAAAAACAAACATTCCTGGATTATTTGTTGCAGGAGATGTAGTTGATAAAATTTATAGACAAGCAATAACTTCAGCTGGCCAAGGATGCATGGCTGGAATAGAAGCAATAAAATACTTACAAAATTAAGATTTAACAAAATATAAATAAAAATTACATAAACTTTACTTATGAAGAACTTAAGAAATCTAATTTTTGCGACACTTATGTTAAATATAAGCGCAAATAATATGAATACAGAAGACGCTTTATTATATATAAATGACAATACATTTTCTTTTTCAAAAAAAGTACAAGATGCTGTTGCAGCAAAAACAAATCAAGATATGAGTTCCGTTATTTCTGATTTATCAACAGTTCATAATATAAGCGCAAAAATAATAGGGTATGTTTTTTCATTTAATGACATTATTAACCCAACTACTTCAGATAAAGAAACTATTAAAGTCTTTGTTAATGTAGATGGAGGAGATGCAAATCATTATCATTTACTTGATGGATTGAGCACATTTGATGAAACAAAAGATAGTTATTTTATGACAGAATCTAACATTAAAGAACTTAAAAATCATGCTAATAAATCTACAAATGAAATTAGTAAAATAGCTCTTTTAACTATGCAGTCCATGATTAAAGATGGAAAAAACTTTGATCAAAATAATTTTATTAATGCATTAATAGAAAAAGATTCTTCTAATGATCAACTTTATGCGTATGATTTTAATAATGATGAGTTTCTTGGAACTCAACATGATTTTGATGTATTTATAATGTTTCAAGAGCTCAAACAAACAAATAAGGATTTAGCTAAAATAATAAATAATAAATACTCGCTGAATTACAAATATGAAAATATGATTAAAGGCAATTCTATATTACATGAGATTTATAATTATATAAAAGATGATGACATAATATCACTCATGGATCAAACCATAATTCCAAGTGATATACAACTTCATTTAGATGAAATTTATGATATATATCACGGAGACCATAGAGAAAAAAAGAAAGAAGATTTATATAATTATTTCAACAGTATGGACGATCAGGTCAAAGCTGAAGAACTTGCTGAATCATTATTAGAAGAGTTTATAAGAAAAGAGGATGGCAGCTTTCTATTACAAGTCCCTGATAATAGATATGAATTTGCATCATTAATGATAAGTTATTATTTCGAAGTTGGCCCACACCTGAGAAATAGCGACATTAATATACATCAAGATGAAATTATTAAAAGATATTCTGATACTAATGACGAAGAAGAAAAGAAAAAAATTGTATACAATTATCTAGAAGAAATAAAAGATCAAGAAGATGTGAAAGAAATTGCTAACTTATTGTGGAGATTGCAAAACCATTCATATTTTCTTGACAACATACAAGATAAATTATTATGGATTGAACGATGCTTGTTCACTAACTACCATCTGATAGGAACTCAAAATGAACGTGCTTATTATAATTATAATAATGATTATAATGTGCCATATGAGCTTAGAAATCTTCATAATATATACGATGATTCTTATACAAAACAACTAAATGTATATGATTATTTCAGAAACATGACTGATCAAACAAAAGCTGATGAGATTGCTACAAAAGTTTTTAAAACTATGTGTAGCAATATTGATTATGGATATATGAAACCAATCAAATCAATCAGCAAGGAAGAGATAACTAAAAGTCAAATGGATGAATACACCAAAAAAATTCCATACACAGAAACACCTGATTATTAATGCCATTGGAGAGATTTGAACTCTCGACCTCTCCCTTACCAAGGGAACGCTCTGCCCCTGAGCTACAACGGCGTAATTAAATTGAGTCATAAATTTATACAAAAAACAAGATTAAACAAGTTAAATATGTATATATCTAAAACTTCATACATTCTTTACCTTTTTAGCTAAAGATGTTCTTATATTATTGAAAAGATAGGAGCCAATTTTATGAAAGTCTTGCTAATTGAAGATGATAAAGCTGTAGCCGCTATTGTTCATGCAATGTTAAAATCACAAGGAATAATCTGTGATCATGAAACAAATGGAAATGATGGATTCGAATCAGCAAGAGTGTCTGAATATGATGCAATTATATTGGATATAATTTTACCAGATTTTTCTGGAACTGAATTATTAAGCCGGTTAAGAGCATGTGACATAAAAACGCCTGTGATAATGTTATCTTGCATGTCTGACACTAGTCAGCGAATTAAAACATTAAGTAGTGGAGCTGATGATTACATTCCTAAACCATTTGACAAACAAGAATTGTTAGCAAGGTTAAATGCAGTTGTAAGAAGATCTAATGGCTACTCATCGTCTGTTCTTAGCATAGGAAGACTATCCATTGATTTACAACAAAAAACAGCATCTATTGATAATAATTATTTGAATTTGACTAGAAAAGAGTATAACATGCTTGAGCTGTTGGCTCGAAGAAAAGGAGCTGTATTAAACAAAGATGCTTTCTTAGATCATTTGTACGATTCAGATTGTGATGAGCCAACAAAAAAAATTGTTGATGTATTTATATGCAAATTAAGAGCTAAAATTAAAGATGCTCTACAAGATGATGATACAAACATTCCTGAAATTGAAACAGTATGGGGGCGTGGATATAAGTTAGTATTCAAAAACCAATCTGATCTCAAAGACGCAAAAGAAAAAACAAAAAAACTTAATCCATTTGTTTCTAAATCAATAGACAAAAGTATCAGAGATAGCTCAAGCTCTTTTGTTAAAAAGCACAAAATAAATAGAGAATAAATATTTATTTATATACTAATAAATTTCATATTAGTTTTTACATTGTTTGACCTTAGCATACCGAACTGTTATTATCACTAACATGATATTTGGTTTAGAGCTTTTTCAAAGCTCGTTCATTAAAATGTTTTTCATGCTTAATTCGATTATGAATATGTGGCTTGTTGTTACTTTTACACCACATTTAACATATAAACAAAGAAAAAGAGTGATTAGAAAATCCATGTTTGTTGCAACAGCATCCATATTTGCATTTGCTATAATAGGTCAAGTTGTTCTAACTGGATTAGGAATAACAATGGCTGCTATGAAAATAACTGGAGCTCTTTTGATTGCTCCAGCAGCATATGAAATGGTTGTAGGACATTCTATAGATAATAAAGAATCTGATAGAAAAGATTTACACTTCTTTCCAATAGGAATTCCCACTATTGCTGGGCCGGGAGTTTTTACAACTGTTTTGTTTTTATTTGAAAGCAATCCATCATTTATGGGAATAATTCAAGTTTCTTTGGCAATATTATCAGCTTGTTATGTTACTTATCTTATATTAAATATAGGAAACAAATTCGGAAGCTTGTTAAATAGCACATATATTAGAATGCTTAGTATATTCTTTGGAACAATACTATTGTCTCTTGCAATGCAATTTTTAGTAGACGGAATCAATATAATTGCTCATATAATTAAAATATCCATTAGTTGAAAAATACAAAATTTTAGATAAGAATAAATTTACATTTCTTTATAATGTAAATACAAATTAACGAAGTGGCTATTTTTAATATTTTTATATAAAATTAACCCAATGAGTTCTATAAAACAACAATTTTTACAATATTTCAAATCACACAATCATTTGATTATTCCTTCTTACCCTGTAATTCCACAAAATGACCCATCTTTATTATTAATTAATTCTGGAATGGCCCCAATGAAAAAATTTTTCACAGGAATAACCAATCCTCCAAACAATAGAATAGCTAATTGCCAAAAATGCATAAGAGCTGGCGGAAAACATAATGATTTAGATGATGTTGGGTATACAAAAAGGCATCATACTTTTTTTGAAATGCTTGGAAACTTTTCTTTTGGAGATTACTTCAGAGAAGAAGCAATAACAATGGCATGGAATTTTCTAACAAAAACTTTAAACTTACCTAAAAAACAATTATACATAACCATTCATCCATCAGATATTGAATCTGAAAAAATATGGCTATCCATGCAATCTAAAAGCAACATAGTTTATGAACAAACAAATCAATGGAGCGCAGGAACTGAAGGACCATGTGGAGTATGTACCGAAATATTTTATGATTATGGTGATTCTTTTGAAGGAGACTTTCATCATGGAGACAGATTTGTTGAAATTTGGAATATAGTTTTAATGACCCATACAGTAGAATGTGGAATAAAAAAATTATTAGAAAAACCATGCGTAGATGCTGGAATGGGATTAGAAAGACTTGAAGCGCTATATCATGGAACAAATGATAATTATAAAGCTCCTTTTTTCCAAAACATGATAAATACAATAAAAGAAAATGACACAAATGACACAAACAATAGAATAGTAGCAGACCATAGCAGAGCTATATCTTTTATGATAGATGATGGAGTAACACCTGATGCTGATGGAGTTGGATATGTATTACGCAAAATTATACGAAGAGCAATAAGAAGGTCTATAAATAACAATTCATTAGAATTATGCGTTAATTATATTGTAGATAATATGAAACATGATTACCCTACTCTTCTAAAAAACAAAGATATTATTTTAAATATTGTTAAAGAAGAAAAAGAGCAATTTTTAAATGTATATAATTATGGAATTGAACAATTGAATTACTTAATTACAAACAAAAAAGTAAATGAATCAAAGATCTTCGAACTTTATGACACTCATGGATTTCCTCATGATATTGCATTTGAAATTCTGAGAGAGAAAAAAATCAAATATGATATTAACTGTTTTAATAAATTTTTAGATGAGCAAAAATCAGTTTCTAAATTAAAGAAATACCACATTAATGCTTCAAAGCAAGAAAGTATATTTGTTGGGTATAATGAAGAAATAACAAACTGCAGTATTATTTCTTGCAAAAACACTAATAATATAAATAAGCCAATTATAGAAAATGAAGAAGGATTTATTTTATTAGATAAAACTCCATTTTATGTAGAAGCTGGTGGACAAAAAAATGATATTGGAATAATAACAACTAATAGCGGTAAATTTGAAGTAAAAGATCTACAAAAGGAAAATAAGGAAATTTGGCATGTTGGAAAATGCATCAAAGGAACTATAAACTCTAATGAAAAAGCTACAGCTGAAATCAATTCAGATAGAAGAAAAAGCTTAAAACAGCATCATAGTTCTACTCACATTTTACTTGCAATTTTAAGAAAGAAATTTGGAGATTCAATAAAACAAAAAGGATCAAGTGTAAAAGAAAATTCGCTAAGATTAGATTTTTCTTCCCAAAATTTGATTTCTCAAAATGAACTTAATGAGATTACGTATGAAATCAATAAAATAATACAGTCTAATTTAGAAGTAACCACTACAATAATGAATTATGAAAAAGCTGTTGAAAATGGAGCTTTGCTTACAGAGAAAAATTACCCTAGTGAAGTTAGAGTTTTGAAAATAGGAGATATATCTACTGAGCTATGCTGTGGAACTCATGTTAATCATACAGGGGAAATAGGCTTATTAATAATCACAAGCCATAAGAGCATTGCTTCTGGAGTTAAGAGAATTGAAGCAGTATGCGGACAATCTGCAATAAAACATATATTAAATCCAAAAGAGTCCAAAACAAAAGAATCCAAAATCAACATTGAAAAACCAATTAAGATATATTCAAAAGATATAAACAATTCAAATTTCAAGGTTTTGCTTAACCAATACAATAATTCAGATAATAAATACATGCTAACTCAAAGTGATATTCATATATCAAATTATGATATTACAATATTAATAAATACTAACAATGAAAAACACTCTGTATTAATACGAGTAAAAGATAGTATGATAGAGAAAATTGGAACAGCAAAAGATATTTTATTAAAATTAGGTGGAACCGGTGGTGGAAAATCAAATATAGCTCAAGGAAATATAAAGCAATTCAATATAAATGAAATTATTAGTAAGGTAGAAAAAATATGAACTCTAAAGACTTTAAAACTTATTTTGTAAGAGATTTGCCTCCTAAAAGCAAATATGAAATCGCTTTTATAGGAAGATCTAATGTAGGAAAATCTTCTTTGTTAAATTCTATTTTAAATCATAAAATATCTAGAGTTTCCAAAACTCCTGGTTGTACAAAGTGGATTGGATATTATCCTTGTAAAGATATAGTTTTAATAGACTTACCTGGGTATGGATATGCAAAAATTAGCAAGGAACGCCAAGGTCTTATTTCCACAATGATGAAGGCATATTTTGACAAACACAGAGCTGATGAGCTATTTCTATTAATTGATTCAAGAAGAGGAATTATGGACATAGATAAAGAAATCATTACTTTTGTTAAAAAATATAATGTTCCTATAAAAATAATTTCTACTAAAATAGATAAACGAGATTCAAAAAAAACACAAAGTGCTTTTCAAATCTCATCAAAAACAAAAGTTGGAATTGATACAATTCAAGAATATTTCACTTCAATAAATGAAATCCCAACTGATATAAATGAACACTCAAATTGAAATAAAAGAACAATCTGAAAAATAAATTTAATAATTGAAAAAAAATGATTTGCTTATAAATCCTAAAATAAAAATTACTTAGAATTGCAAATCTATATAACTAAAATCTTTAAAAAAAGATCTTAACCGTGGTAGTAACCTACACCAAAAGCAACATTTCCACCTAAGCTTCTCTTATGCTTGAATGTAATGTCTCCAGCAGGTGTTCCTGTTGAAAATTCAACCTTCTCAGCTTTGATTTCTTTTCCACCAAGAAGAGTTACCATTGCTTCACCAAAAGCAAAGAAATTTCTTTCTTCACCAAAGAACATACGACCACTCACAGAAGCATAACCTCCGAATTGATATGAACTCTTACTGAATCCAGAATTATTAGCAGATGTTTTCAATGTTTGCTTCATTTCAGAAATCATAGGTCCAGCAGAAACTGTCAAATGAACAGAGTCAGATGCTGAAAAAACAACTTCAGGTCCAAAACCAGCTGACCATCTATTTTTTAATTCTAAAATAGAATTTGCTACGTTTTCTGATCCAACATTAGTAGTTGGGTTTTCATTTGAAGAATTACCAGATCCGGCAGCATTAAGACTTGATACAGAAACACCTGCAGCTCCTGAACCTGATGATGAGGCTGAATTTCCTACTACTGGAGAAGCTGGTGTTGAACTTGGATCACCTGCTGTTGTGCTTGCAGAAGTTAAGTCTGTTTTATCATTTAGATAAAATTTAGAATTTCCAAAATCACCAAAAGCTTTCAAGAAAACATTAGCACTTGCAACTTTTAAAGCTCCAACAGCAGCAAACACTCTACCACCTAAGTATCCTGTTTTTCCTTTTATATTGAAATCATTTTCTTTATCTAACAAGTTATCTGTATTTATGCCTGCAATTTTATCAACAGCTGCTTTATCAGTAAAGTTAACTCCTTTAATTTTTTTGCTACCAAATTTAGCTAAAGGACCAACTCCAACAGCATATTTAAAACCAGAATCTTCACACCCTGATTCTATAGTGCTTAAAACTAATGCACTTGCAACTAACAAAGACTTTTTGTACATAATAATTCTCCTTATTTTTGTTTTTTGAACGCTCAATAGCGAATAACCAATAATAATAGTAAAAAGATACAAAATCAATAAAATTTCATTTAAATTAAATTAAAGCTAAAAAAATCTATACTTATTTCTATTGCAACAGAACTTTTTTGTTGTGATTTTTTATTTTAAAAAACATAAATAAACAAATATCAATGTGAATTCTATTTAATTTAAAAACAACTTATATATTAAATAACAGTTAATATTTATAACAAGAATAATCACAACATTGTGAAAATGATGCAAAGATTGTATTTTGTATGTATGTCATGTCAAGTAAAAAAGATATCTGAAATTTTGCAAATAAAAATCAATGAAAAACAATTTGATCAACTTTGCTTAGATTTAGATAATATAATGGAACTGATAGAAAAAATGAAAAAAGTAGGACAAATTTCTGGAGAATTATACAATTACCAAATGATAAAACAGAGACAAGATGATCCTATAAATATTATACAAGATAAAAAATTCAACCCTATGTTAAATTCTACAAACAACTCTGACAATATGTTTGTAGTAGACGGAGTTATAGATGGCAATTAATCCAAATCATTTAAACTTGCATCAAATAAAGTCTCTTCTTAAAAAAGGAGAAATATCACCTCTAACTTTGTTAACTGAAACTTACGATGAAATAGAGAAAAACAAGAAATTAAATAACTTTATTACACTTACAAAAGACTTAGCCTTTCAACAGGCGGAAGAAAGTTGGAATAGAATCAAATCAGGAAATGCAAGAAAATTAGAAGGAATTCCAATTGGCGTAAAAGATTTATATTGTGTGAAAAATATCAAAATGACAGCTTGCTCTAAAGTTTTAGAAAATTTCATAGCTCCATTTGAATCTCATGTAACAGGAAAATTGTGGAAAGAAGGAGCGATTTGTTTAGGTAAGCTTAATATGGACGA
Organism: Rickettsiales bacterium; assembly: GCA_965233735.1. Classification (GTDB taxonomy): domain Bacteria; phylum Pseudomonadota; class Alphaproteobacteria; order CAJXXZ01; family 1604HC; genus Cytomitobacter. Next base: position 31,961 of record OZ247501.1, on the reverse strand, counting down.
GTTTGCTATGGGATCTTCAAATAGAACCAGTTGCTTTGGTCCATCAATAAATCCATGGAGCAATAATACTCAATTAGTTCCTGGAGGATCATCAGGAGGAAGTGCATCTGCTGTTGCTGCAGGAACATGCTTTGCTGCTCTAGGAAGTGATACAGGTGGATCAGTAAGACAGCCCGCTTCTTTTTGTGGAATTGTTGGCTTCAAACCATCTTATGGAAGATGTTCTAGACATGGAATGGTAGGATATGCTTCATCTTTTGACCAAGCTGGAATATTTACTAGATCTGTTCAAGATGCTGCCATTATGATGGATAATATGATGGGAAGCGATGAAAAAGATTCAATGTCTAGCACAGAACAAATTCCTGATTTAGAAAATGTAAATAAAGAGTTGATACAAGGAAAAGTTATTGGATATCCAGAAAATTGGATGGAACATTTAGATGAACATGTTGTTTTGAATTGGAAAAAATCACTAGATATATTCAAAGAACTTGGAGCTGTAATAAAACCTATTTCTTTACTAGAATTCGATTCATATTTGTCAACTTATTATCTTTTAACATCATCTGAAGCAGTGTCTAATTTGTCAAGATATACAGGAGTATGTTACGGAAATAAAACCACAGAAACTCTAAATTCAAATCATAACAAAACATTTGCTTTGTTTGGAGAAGAAGTCAGACGACGAATGTTTATGGGCATTCATAATTTATCAAGCGATAACTATGAACATGGATATAGCTTAGGGTTAAAGACTAGAAAATACATAAAAAAACAATTCTTGAATTTGTTTGAAGAAATAGATTGTATAGTTTACCCATGCTCTCCCAGAGAAGCCTTCGAAGTGAACAATGTTTTTCAAAATCCCTCAGATGCTTATCATGAAGATGTATTTACAGTTATAGCCAACTTAATTGGATCTCCCGCAATTTCAGTTCCAATTGGATATGGACGCAAAAACTTGCCATTAGGAATACATTTGATGACAAAGCCATTTAATGAAGAAATGCTTATTGCAGCTGCAAAAGGAATTGAAGAATATGCAGGATTTGAAAATTTATTAGAAAGGAATTCATCATGAATAAATGGGAAATGGTAATTGGATTGGAAGTCCATGCTCAAATATCAACAAAATCAAAAATGTTTTCTAGAGCTTCAACAAGTGGAGAAACGCCTAATTCTTGTGTAGACTATCTTGATCTTGGTCTTCCTGGATCACTTCCTGTGTTAAATGAAGAATGTGTAAACAAAGCAATAACATCATCATTAGCGTTGAATATGACCATTAATCAAGAATCACAATTTGATAGAAAACATTATTTTTATCCTGATTTACCACTAGGATACCAAATCACACAATTTTACAAACCTATTTCTGAAAATGGAATCATCCCTATTTGGAATAATAATGAAATTAAAGATATAAGAATTAATAGAATTCATCTTGAAACAGATGCTGGGAAAAGCATCCATAAAAATGGAAACACCTATATCGATTTAAATAGATGTGGAATTCCTTTGATGGAAATTGTAACAGAACCTGATTTAAAAAATGAAGAAGAAACAGCGACATTTTTTAGAATATTGCAAAGCACATTAAGAAGAGTTAATACATGTGATGGAAATATGGAACAAGGACAAATAAGAGCAGATGTAAACATTTCCCTTAGAAAGCCTGGAGATCCACTTGGAACTCGTGTTGAAATAAAAAATCTAAACTCAGTTAATTTCATGAAAAAAGCAATATTGCATGAATATGAAAGGCAGTCTCAAATATTAAATAATGGAGGAACTATAATTCAAGAAACTAGATTGTTTAATGACAACACTGGAGAAACAGTTCACATGAGAAACAAAGAGGATGCATCTGATTATCGATACATGCCTGATCCAGATTTGCCAACACTTATTTTAACAAAGGAACAACAAAACAAAACTCTTCCCAACTTGCCATATAATATATGCAAGAAAATTGCTTCTCTTGGAATAAGCTTACAAGATTCATGGATCATTGCTGAAGATTCTGAGTTAACCGATTTGTTTGAAAAATCATCTGATTCATTAGAAAAAGAAGCTAAAATAACTTTGTTCAAATGGATTGTTGGAGATGTTATATCTTATCTTAAGAAAAATCCACAGGCAAAAGTAAATCCTGATTTCTTAAGAAGCTTAATAACAGAAGTTCATAAAGGAAATATTTCAGGAAAAGCTGCAAAAGATGTATTAATAAAATTTATAGATACAAATAAAGATCCTATGAACATTATAAAAGAAAAAAACTTATCCCAAATAAATTCCAGAGAAGAAATAGCGGGAATTGTAAAAAATTCTCTTTCAAAATATACAAAAGAATTAGAATCTTATAAAGCAGGAAATACAAACCTAAAACAATTTTTTGTAGGTCAAATAATGAAAGAAACAAAAGGAAAAGCTAATCCAGCAATAACTCAAGAAGAAGTAATATCATATTTAAATACATTTTCTTTGAAATAAAAAAACATTGCATATATTATCATTATTGTGTCAAATAAATGAATGAATATACAAATAATAAAATCAATAGTTTTTGCATGCATATTTTCTATTAGTTCACATGCTGAAAAACATTTAAACAGCCATCAGAAGTCAATAATAATATCTATGTGTAAAAATAAATCAACAGCAAATCCTCATCTATTATTTAATCCTTGCACAATAATAGAAGCACTTGAAATTGCCGAAATAAACAATTTCAACACATTAAAAGAATTGGTTGTAACAACTCAACAAAAATGGTTAAGAAAACCTGGAATAGAAAGAACAGAAATAAAATTAAACATCACAAATGATTTATCTGAATTTATACAAAAACAAGAGAAGAAAAATAACATACAATTGGAACCCAATTATAATGAAAAATATGATGCTGTTTTGATACTGGGAGGTGGATCAACATCTATGAAATCAAGAATAGAGTTGCTGAAAAATGCTGTTAAATTAGGATTAAAATACAAAAAACTGTTTATGATTTATGGATATAGGAAGTCAACAGAAACTTTGGATAAAGAATATACAAAATACGGAACTGAAGAAAATATATCTAAAATTTTGATCAAAGAAGTTACTCCTGATTTGAATATAATTTTCAAAGGCCCAAATTTATCTTTATTAGAATCTGATAAAATTAGACATAACACAAAGGATACAATTAAATATTTGATAGAAGAATATGGATTTAGTAAAAATGAAAAAATATTAATTATATCATCTCAACCATTTGCAGAATATCAAACGTTAGTAACATTAAGTATTATGAAAAATCAGCATATTTATGCAGCAGCTCACAAATCTAACAAAGATTCATATGTTAGAAATTACTTAGATAACTTAGCAAGAGTTATATATGAATTAAATTCACATCATAATCATTAAATTACAAAATAATCTATTGACAATATTGTAAAAAAATGGGAATTTTTAAACATACTCTTAGCTTTGCGGAGGGATGGTCGAGTGGTTAAAGGCAGCAGGCTGTAAACCTGCCGACGGTGTCGTCTACGTAGGTTCGAATCCTACTCCCTTCATTTTTGCGGGCGTAGCTTAATGGTAAAGCTCTAGCCTTCCAAGCTAGTCACGTGGGTTCGATTCCCATCGCCCGCTCCATATTTGCAAGAGTAAAGTAAAAAAATTTTTACAGGAGGTTAATATGGCTAAAGAACAATTTAATAGAAACAAGCCGCATATGAATATTGGTACCATTGGTCACGTTGATCATGGAAAAACAACTTTAACAGCTGCGATAACAACTGTTCTTGCAAAAGACGGAAAGGCAGTCGCTAAAGATTACAAAAGCATTGACTCTGCTCCTGAAGAAAAAGAGAGAGGTATTACAATATCTACAGCTCATGTTGAGTATGAAACTGAAAAAAGACATTATGCTCACGTTGACTGTCCTGGTCACGCTGATTATGTAAAAAACATGATCACAGGTGCAGCTCAAATGGATGGTGGTATATTAGTTGTATCAGCTACTGATGGTGCCATGCCTCAAACTAAAGAACATATTCTTCTTGCAAAGCAGGTTAATGTTCCTTACTTGGTTGTATTTATTAACAAAGTTGAACTTGTTGATGATGATGATATGATTGAATTAGTAGAAGAAGAAATCAAAGAACTTCTAGATGAACAAGGTTTCTTAAGTGATAAAACTCCATTTATCAGAGGATCAGCTTTGGCAGCATTAGAAGGAAGAGAATCTGACACAATTGGAGAAGCAGCTATACTAAAACTTATGGAAGCTGTTGATGAATACATTCCTGAGCCAAACAGACCAATTGACAAAAACTTGTTGATGTCCGTTGAAGATGTATTTTCTATTGAAGGAAGAGGAACTGTTGCTACAGGACGTATTGAAACTGGAAAAGTTTCAGTTGGAGATACTGTTGAAATAGTTGGTTTGAAAGATACAACAGAAACAACTGTTACTGGTGTTGAAATGTTTAGAAAAGAAATGAAAGAAGCTATTGCTGGTGACAACGTAGGTGTGTTGCTTCGAGGAGTGAAAAGAGATGACATTCAAAGAGGTCAAGTTATAGCTAAACCTAAATCTATAACACCTCATAGCAAATTTGAATGTGCTGTATATGTTTTGAAATCATCTGAAGGTGGTAGAAACACTCCATTTATGAGTAAATACAGACCACAATTCTATTTCAGAACTACAGATGTTACTGGAGAAATTTCTCTTCCTGAAGGTTTGGACATGGTAAAACCAGGAGACAACGTTGACAAATTAGTTGTTCAATTAAATGCTCCTATTGCCATGGAAAAAGAACTAAGATTTGCTATCAGAGAAGGTGGTAGAACTGTTGGTGCTGGAGTTGTTACTGCAATACTAGACTGATAGTCTGCACTTCTTTGCTTCTTTTGAAGCCCCTTTTTATATAAATAATTCGATTTTAATTAATAGTTTATAAAATTGATAACAACTATTTGAAACAGTTGTTAATTATTAATATGACTTTATAAAAATATAATTGAATATCAATGAAAGCAAAAAAAATTTGGCTTTAATTATGCTTTTAATTATGCTTTTAATTATGTTTAATAATATATATTAAAAAGTAATTATTATGTTTCATATCAAACTTAAAAATTTACTTTTCACTCTAAAATCATTTGTTTAAATTAAAAAAAATGTTAGAGGCAAAATTGGAGAAAGCATTTTTCTAAAACTTGCCTGATGAGTTATTTTTGGCGCTTTGATGCTTCCATTCATCTGAAAAGGAATTTCTGGATTTTTCTTCTTTAACAAATCACGCATATCGCTAGCAATAGATTTAGACAACAAAAAACCATCAATTGATAATAAATCTTCAAACTTATGTATAAAACCATCTCCTTTTACTTTGAAAAAATCATTCTCCATAACAAATTGGTTTATTTATATACATTATTTTCAATAGACCCATATCCATATAAATAATTCCACTTTTTTTGATTGTTTTTCAAAATAGAAGCCCAAAACCTTAGTGAGAACAATTGAAAATAAATAGCTGTTAAATAACTAACGCTTTCAAATTCATGCAACATAAAACTCCATGGCATATTTGGATTTTGAACATAAATTTCACCATTCATAATTCCTGTTGATTTGAAAATATTTTCACCATACATTAATTCAAAAGCTCTAGCAAAATTATCAACTTTAAAATGAAGAGGAGAATCTAAATAATCCTTCCATAAAACAACTTTGTTTTTCTCAAAATGACAATCAATTTTACAACTATCTAATCCTTGTTTTGACTTATATAAATTTATATTCATATCCTCTAAGAACAAATCAGATATCCACTTAGCTTTTTTCCAATAAAACTGTCCTGTCAATACATTGCTGCTTTTTTTAGAAAACAAAGGCTTCATATCTAATAAAGATATATAGTCACCAATTATTTTTATTTTTATGTTTTCTTTATAATCTATAGATCCTTTAGATTTAAAATCAATAATAGTAGAATGCAAATCTAATAAAAATTCTATGTTTTGTAACAAAAATTGCGCATCAATATTTATTGAATTGCTTTTCAATGAAAAGTCTTGAGCATTTTTTACAAGCCTTAACTTCCAATCAATTTTATTTTCTTTTAACTGAAAAGCATCTATGTTTAATTTTTGATTACCAAAACTATAAGCATTAAGCCCTTTTTTTGATATATTAATTTTGAAATTTAAAATTCCATCTAAAACACCAAATTTATTATTAATTTCAATCACACCAGATCCAATTAACTCTCTATTTAAATTTAATAATAAAGATAAATTTTCATTTTTCATATTAAGTTTTACATCTTTATTTATATCTAATTGGCATATTTTCTTAGAATTATTTTTTAATTTGAAATTTATATAATTTATTGTTTTTTTAACGAAATTTAAATCCAAATTCAAAGTATAAGATTTATTATTATTTTTGATAAACAAATCATTATTAATATAAGTCAAATATCCTGTATTAGGAAATTTAATGAACATATTTGTCCCACTATAATGACCACTTCCTACCAAATTTGAATCCCCATTAAATGCAAAATCAATTTTGTTGTTAAAAAAACTCAAATTGAATTTGGATTTATTTCCAACTAAACCTCCATTAAAATATAATCCGTTATTACATTTAACACTCAAATTATATTCTTTATTAAATAAATTAACTTTATCACAGTTGATTTGATTTTTTTTTAAATTCAAATTGAATTTATTGATTTTGATGATATTATAGATAACAATTTCATTACAATTTAAAGAAAAATTCTTAATATTAACAGATGAAAATTTAACATCATACCCCATAATACTAATGTTTTTTGTATGCAATATATGAAAAACAGTCAATATAAACAATGAAGAGTTAAATAGAATACAATAGTAAAAAAGTCTTAAAGATTTATAAATAAATTTCATGCATTGGGCTTTAGAGTCATAGATATTCTATTTTTCATCTCTTGCTTTGGATCTTTTTCAACTTTAGCTATATCATTTACAGAGTCTGCAAATTTTTTCAAAATATTTTCTATATTTAGATTTACATGTATCATTTCTCTTCCACGTAATCTTAAAACAACTTTGACTTTATTTCCAGCATCAATAAATCTTCTGGCATGTTTTATTTTTGTTTCAAAATCATGTTGTCCAATTTTCGGCTTAATTTGAATTTCTTTAATTTCATGAATTTTAGATTTTTTCCTAATTTGAGCATTTTTCTTATTTTGCTCATATTGGTATTTTTTGTAATCCATTAATCTACAGGTAGGTATTTGACTATCAGAAACTTGAACTAAATCTAACTTTCTATCAAAAGCCATATCCAATGCAACATGAGTTGACATCACACCAAGGTTTTCCTTATCCAACACAACAGATACTTCTTTGCTTAATATATTTCTATTAATTAATACCTTTTTGCTTTTGTTTTTATTCATTAAATATTTTCAAGTTTGATAATTAGATTTTCTAAAGTCAAACTTTCTTCCTTTCCTTCTAGTGATCTCAAAGTCACTGTTTTTCCTTGTTCTTCTTTTTTGCCTAATATAATTGTAACTTTTGATCTTTTTGTTGCACAGTTTCTAATTTTATAGCCCAAAGTTTGATTAGAATCATCAATACTAATAGCCATATTAAGACTTTTTATTTTTTCTTTCACATCATGAGCATAGTTAATTTGATCACTACTAATAGGAATAATGACAACTGGATGAGGATGAACCCATGTAGGCAACAACCCCATAGTATTTTCTAATAAAATTCCTAAAAATCTTTCAAGAGATCCTAATACAGCATGGTGAACAACAACAGGGTTTTGCTTTGTTGATTTTTCATCTGTATATACAGCATCTAATCTTTTTGCCAAAGAAAAGTCTACTTGAACAGTTCCACATTGCCATATATGGCCTTTTTTATCCTTAATAGAAAATTCTAATTTAGGACCATAAAAAGCCCCTTCCCCTTCATTAATGCTGCATTCAAAACCAGATTTAAAAGCAGCCTCCTCAAGAGACTTTTCAGCCTTGGACCAAGATTCAATCTCTCCAATATATTTTTCTGGTCGAGTTGCTAAACATACTAAAATATTATCAAATCCAAACTTTTTATATATTTTTTTCAACATTTCACAAAAAACTAAAATACTGCTTTCTATGTTATCTTCAGAGCAAAATACATGAGCATCATCTTGAGTAAAACTTCTAGCTCTCATTAATCCATGTAAAGATCCTGATGGTTCATATCTATGACACATTCCAAATTCAGACAACTTATAAGGTAAATCTCTATAACTTTTATTTCCTAAGTTAAAGATATTAATATGTCCTGGACAGCTCATTGGCTTCAATGCATATTCATTGTCTTGCAATTTCATAAACATCATATTTTCTCTAAACATTTCTGTATGACCTGATTTTTCCCATAAACTAGCATTCATAACTATTGGAGTTGAAATTTCATTATATCCATACTCTTCCCATACAGATCTCAAGTATTCTTTTATTCTATTTAATACAAACACTCCATTAGGTAGCCAAAAAACCATACCACTAGCAACCTCAGGATCTATATTAAACAAATCCATATTTTTACCAATAATACGATGGTCCCATTTCAAAATTTCTTCTATGTTTTTCAAATGTTGTTCTAAATCTTCTTTAGAGGATAAAGATGTTCCATGAATTCTTTGTAGTTTTTCATCTCCATGATCCCATGAAGAACCAGAGATAGATAATAGTTTGAAATTCAAACTAACATCTTTAGAGTTCAAACTTCTTGGACCTGAAGATAATATTTTATAATTAGAGTGACTGTGAATATTAAAATCTTCACAAGAACTTTGATTAATTCTCTCTACAATGAACTTATTGTCTAATTTATCAAAAATTTCTAGTGCTTCATCTTTAGAAACAGAATTTAAAATGAATTTTTCATTTTTAACAATGAAATTTTTCATCTCCAACTCTATTTTTGCGAAATCTTTTTGAGAAATAGTATTTTTATTATAAAAATCAACATAAAAACCATCTTCTGTAATATTAATATCAACTATTTTGCTTTTATATTTTTCATTCAATACATAAGATAACACATAAGCTGTGTCATTTCTCATAATTGAAAGATGGTCTTTAGTATTTTTCAAAATTGGAACAAGACAAATTGGCCCTCTTAAACAACTATGAAGGTCATATATTGTTCCATTTTTTTTGCATTTAAATCCTACAAAATCTTTTGCTTTGCTACCTAAATCCTCTATTATAGAATTGGTAGAAATACCAGATCCAAATTGCTCTACAGAATTTTCTAAACTTACTTCTATCATAATAGCCTTAAATTATATCTAAGCATTTATTTATATTCCATTAAGAATTTATTCATTTCATCCTTAGATCTAAAACATGCCCCTATAATTCGTTGCATTTTTTTATTTTTGTCATATTGCCATTCAACATTTTCAATATCAAGCAAAACAAAATTATCACTAACATGATCATTATTAGAACCTCGTGGACCACCACAAATGTCTATATAATCTCCATGCTCATAAAGCATAATATCTCCAGGTTTATCATTAATAATATCTTGCTTAAATTGATCACCATTAAAATAATCCAAAGCTTTTTCTTTGCTCCAAATATGTCTTATTAATTTATCTTTTTGGGCAACTACTTTTTTCATTGCATCTTCTATTTCAGAAAAATCACTTTTAACAAATTTATGCTCTGGAAGATAAACGTCAAATCCAAAAATATACATATCTTTAAAAAATTGCTTTCCAAATTCTATATTAGGAAAAAGATTGATTAATCCATGAGCTAATACATGAGCAGCGTCATGTCTCAGAAAATGAATATATTCATCATCCGTTTTATATAGAATTTGCACACTTCCAACAGGAACGCTAGCATGTAAATCATAGACATTATCACCTGATTTAAACCCTATAACTTCATCATCTAAATTATGTTTTTTTAGAATTTCAAAACCTGTCATAGAATTTAACAACTCAATATTTTGATTTTTACTCAAAAAGACCTCCAACAACTAAACAAATTATAGATCAATCAAGTCAGCTTGGAAATACTTTTCTTACTTTAAATATATGCTATTATTTCATAATGATTCATCTATCAAAAAATGCAATTGTTAAATTGAAAGAAATGAACAAAAAATGGATTAAAGTTAAAGTTTTTTTTGGTGGATGTAACGGATTTAAATATGACTTTTCTTTTCCAATCAAGTCAGAAAAAAGTGATGTTATTTTTGAATTTGGAGAAGAAGCTGGAATAATAACAGATGAGTTCACATCAAATAAAATAAATAATGCAACTATAGATTTTGTAGACAATTTAATGGAAGAGAAATTTTACATTACTAGCAATGATTTCAAAAAAACATGTCACTGCGGAACATCTTTCAAAGCATGAATATACTTTCTTCGAAAAATGTATTTTGGGAAAAACAAATGAACAAAAAATCTTCAGTGCCAGATTACTCACTTTTACAAAAAAATTCTATAAAAACAAAGAAAAAATCTATTGGTATTAGTCAAAATAAAAAAGAACTTTCAAAAGATAAAAAAGCAAACCAAGAGCAATCACCAATAGAAATTCCATCAAACGATTTCAAGGCCTCATCTTCTTTGTCTGAGCTGAGAATGTCTTTAGCTAAAACAAACCTACCATTTAAAGAAGATGCTAATACTATGGTATTTTCAGATGGAGATTCAGAGTCTCCACTTATGTTAATTGGAGAAGCTCCTGGACAGGAAGAGGATAAACAAGGAAAACCATTTGTTGGAGAAAGTGGAAAACTTCTAGAGTCCATTTTAAATGCTGCTAACATATATAGAAGAAAGTACTATATTACCAATATAGTTCCTTGGAGGCCTCCAAATAATAGAACACCCTCTTCAGAAGAAATAAGGTTAATGCAACCTTATATACTAAATCATATTGATATTATTAATCCAAAAATAGTAATTTTAATTGGAAGCGTATCTTATAGGGCTGTAATGAATGAAACAAAAGCAATTACTACAGTGCGAGGAGAGTTTATTGAAAAAAACAATAGGTTATACATTCCAATATTTCACCCATCATATTTGCTAAGATCACCAAGTAAGAAAAAAGAAATGTGGCATGATATTCTTACGGTTAAAAACAAAATAAAAGAATTAAATTTAAATATATTAAAAACTAAATAACTTACTATTGTAAAAAAAGTAAATAATCAGGAAATGTTAATAATTAAAATGCACTAATAATTCTACAAATCACTTTTGCAAAGAATTCAACAAAATATAAAAAAATTTAAGAACAAATTTTCTTGTAACATTAATGTATAATATAAATGCAAAAAATATGAGCATAACTCTTTCAGGTTTGAAAACAACTCATAATATGTCAGAACTTAAAATCATAGAGTATGTTCTTTTTCTTGATGGATTAATCGCTTTTACTTAAATGAAAGATATATACTTCATGAAAGATTATATTTAATAAGCATTTATATAATATATGGTAACTCTGATGATCAGCCATAAAATCATATTATGAGTGAAGATCTTTCCCATAACAAATTAAGAAAGAGCTTTATCAACTGCAAGTCGTAATTTTATGAAGTGACTTTATCAACAGGAAACTTATTGCACAATTCTTGAACTTTTAATTTTATTTCATCAATATTTTCATCTTTTAATACCTTTCTTATATAAGATCCAATTTGCTTGAACTCTTTCTCTCCAAATCCTCTAGATGTTCCTGAAGGAGATCCAATCCTAATTCCTGATGTTTCCATTGGGCTTCTAGAGTCATTAGAAATCATATTTTTATTTAATATAATTCCAACATCTGACAACCTTTGCTCAGCATCTTTTCCACTTAAATGATTAGTTTTCATAATAAATAAGTGAGTATCAGTTCCACCAGAGACTATTTCAAAATCCTTGGCTAATTCTTCACAAATAACCTTTGAGTTATTAATTACATTTTCAATATAATGTTTATATTCTGGAGATAGAGCATCATTAAAACAAATAGCTTTTGCTGCTATAGTATTCATCAAAGGCCCTCCTTGAATGCCAGGAAATATGCCTTTATTAACCTTTTTGAATAATTCTTGATTATTAGTCAGAATAATTCCTCCCCTAGGACCTTTCAATGTTTTATGTGTAGTAGAGGTTATAATATCAGCAATATTTATAGGGCTAGGATATTTTCCAGCAGCTACTAATCCAGCAACATGAGCCATATCAGCTAAAAATATAGCGCCTACCTTATCTGCTATTTCTCTAAACTTTGCCCAATCTACTACTCTGCTATATGCAGATGTTCCTGCAATTATTATTTTTGGCTTATGCTTCAATGCTAATTCTTCAACTTGATTCATATCAATTATTTCTTCAGAATTTAATCCATAAGCAATTGAATTATATATTTTTCCTGAAAAATTCACTTTTGAACCATGAGTTAAATGACCACCTGATGATAGATCCATTCCTAAAATAGTATCTCCAGGATTCAACAAATTGGTAAATATAGCCATATTTGCTTGAGACCCTGAATGTGGTTGAACATTGGCATATTTTACTCCAAATAATTCGCAAACTCTCTTTTGGCACAGTGTTTCTATTTTATCAACAACTTCACATCCACCATAATAACGTTTTCCAGGGTATCCCTCTGCATATTTATTTGTTAATAGTGAGCTTTGAACATGCCTTATTTGTGTAGACGCCAAATTTTCAGAAGCAATTAAAGATATTGTATTATTTTGTCTTTGATTTTCTTCGTATATTAACTCAGAAATTTCTCTGTCTAATATTCCATGTGAAATAAAATTATTCATGAATGAATTTTATGGCCTGCTCAATCTTTATGCAATAGTTTGATTGTTATAAGCATTATTCAATCTATACTGGATGATATCTTTACTTATATTGTTCAAAAGTTCAATTAATGTTGGCCCGAATTTTTTACCAGTCAAAATTAATCTTAAATTTTTTAAAACAATTCTTCTATCTTGATCTAAACAAATACTTTCTATCCAATTTTGCCAATCTTCTATTTTATAAATATTAAGTAATTTTTCATTAAATGATATTTTTTCTTCTGACACAATGATTTTAGATTCAAAAATTTCTTTCCAATCTTCAAAGTCTTGCTTGAAACATGTATTGTTTTTAATTAAATCCCATTTATCAAAATCACCAAAATAATCCAACATTTCCTTTTTGCTTAAGCTTTGAATAAGATTAGTTTGTTGCTTTATCAATTCTTTTTTAGACCATCTTATTTGACTAGATGAATACTCAAGGTCTGAGAAATTTTGCAATTCACTTAGAGTTTTGCATAAATGAAATTCATTTTTTCCTAAAAATACCATTTGATTAGATAATGAAATTGACATAAAACCTTCTTCTCTTAAATCTTTAATGCTTTCATCTTTATTTCTTTTTGACATTCTTTGACCATGCTTGTTCATTAGAATTGGCAAGTGTGAAAATATAATTTCGGAACTATTCATTTTATCAAACATATATATTTGTATAGCTGTATTTGTAACATGATCTTCTCCTCTTATAATATGAGAAATTTTCTCTTCAATATCATCTACGACGCTGGTAAACATATATGTAAAAGATTTATCGCTTTTTTTTATAATTGGATCACTTACTGATTTTAGGTTAATAGATATGTTTTTTCTTATCTTATCATTCCACTCTACTTTTATGCTTGGCAACTCAAATCTCCAGTGAGGAGTTCCACCTTTTTTTTGAGCGTATTTTTTTTTATATACTGGAGGCTTTTTTTCTTTTGATAAATCATTTCTTAGTTTTTCTAACTCTTCTTTTGTATCATAGGCAGGATATATTAATTGCTTTTCTTTACAAATTTCAAACCACTTTTCATATACATCATTTCTTTGAGATTGAAAAATTTCTTTATCATATTTAATTCCAAACCAAGAAAGGTCATTTTTGATTTGTTCTATATATTTAGCTTCCACTCTATCTGTATCATCAAATCGTAAAATATAATCAGCATTATTATTTTTTGACCAAAGATAAGATAATAAAGCTGTTCTAATATTTCCAAGATGCAAATAACCTGTAGGTGATGGAGCAAAACGAGTACGTAACATTCTTTTATGTTAGAATCCAATAATAAATATTGCAATAATGCTCTCTCAATGATAATTTTCATCAATGAATTTAAGTTGTTATGATCAGTTTGTTATAAAAAAATATAAGAACATTGAAAGCACTCAACTTTTAGCAAAAGAATATATAAACAATTCAGAAAAAAAGGTAATTTTAAATGACATTTTTAATAATAAAAAATTTCTTTGCATTAATGCCGAATCACAAAGTAATGGAGTTGGACAATATGGAAGAATATGGGATTCTCCAGTAGGAAATTTATATATGAGCTGCATTGTTAGATTAGAAGAATGTTCCTATATAAATCTTACACAAACAATCACTATTCTTGTTCATGAAATTCTACTATCATATGGAATAAAAACCAAAATCAAATGGGTTAACGATATTTTGTATAATAACCAAAAACTTGGTGGAGTTTTATGCGAAATCAGCAAATTTCAAGGTGAAAATATTCTTATTATTGGAATAGGAATAAATGTCAATGAATCTAAGTGGGAAAACAGCATATCTATAAAAGACATACTTAATAAGAAAACAAATGTTAATGATATAATGATAAAAATATGCAATGAACTTTTAAACAACCTTAATGATTTTTATAACAAGGGAATTGAATTTTTTATAAAAAAACTAAATGATAATTCAGCTTATATAAATGAAAATATTTCTATAACTCATAATCAAAATACTATTGAAGGAATATTCAAAGGTTACAATGAAAAAGGGATGCTTATTATTCAAAGAAAAAATAAAATACATATATTATTTGAAGGGCAAATGAATTACAAATCTTTAAATCAAAAAGAAAGCAAAATATAAATTACAAACATGCTAAATTTAGCATTAGCAACCAAGATTAACATTACTTAGAGGACATTAAATATAAGACATAAACAAGCTTATAAATGCAATCATAATATATTAATAAAACAGAACATAGAATTAAAATATATGCATTAAATATATAATAAAAAATAATCTTTCATAAATTGAAAATTCATATCTATAAATACTCAACAAATTTATTAAAAATTACAAATAAGTCATTTTAAAAATTATATAAATAAAAATTTAAAACGATTGACTAAATTCATAAAAATAAATTGTAATAATTTTTTATTGTAATGACAATAATTTCACAAACAATACATTCATTTTAAGTTGCTTATCTAAATAAGTATAAAACGTAATGAACTATATTCAAAGATGACTGTTTAGTTTGTAGGTCTAGCTTTGAATGGAGAAAGAGCCATGTATCTACTTCTTTTCATAGCTCTTCTTAATAATCTCATATCATGAGATGTTAACCCTACTACATATCTAGGCAGTATTTTTCCATTATTAGCCCTGAATTGTGATAAATTGTTTAAAAATGCAGACTCTCCCATTACAAGACTAGACTTTTTTTCTTTAATTTTAGAATCACCAAATTTAATTTTACTCAAAGGTTTATCATCTTTTCCACTAGTAACAATCATATCTCTTAAGAAATTTTCATTAACAGCAATAAATCGTCTAAATTCAGACACTTCTGCTTGTTCAAGCTCCATATCTACAACGAAATAATGTCCCAAAGCATTTCTTTCAATAGGATAAGCTAATTTTTCTAACCCCATATTTTTTGAGTCTAATACTTTCCCATTTTTCTTTTCTATATATTCAACTAAAGTATTAACTTGTTGTTGCGCTTCTTCCGCAGACATACTTTGTTTTACAATACATACTAATCTATATTTGCGCACAAACGCCTCCTAAAACCCATATTAGCAAATAACAATCTAGTTTGTAAGATCATCACGTTAGATTCAGAGCATATATTAGTTTTTATTAAATTAAATGTTTAAAGAAAATGAAGTGATTTATTGTTTTGCATATATATTAAATGATTTTTTTGTCTATCTCTTCAATTTATACTTTATATTTTTTAAATAGCTTTTATTAACCAGCAAATAAATTGCAGAATAAGGTTAATTAAGTATCTAATTCAGCATAAGCAGCATTTTTTTCTATGAACAACCTACGCTCTTCAACGCTTTCACCCATTAAATCAATGCAAATTTTATCAGCTTCATCAAGATGATCTATTGTTACAGGGAAATAAGATTTCATTGCTGTATTACTTAGATCTTCAGGATTCATCTCTCCCAAACCCTTATATCTTTGAATAACCAAACCACGTCTACCTATAGCCATGCATTTATCATAAAATTTTATAGGATTTTCAGTCCACATATGACTCCATTTTTTAGTAAACAATACTAGCGATTGAAAATCTTCACCATTAATATCATGAACATTAAATTTAATTTCTTCCTTCACTCCTTTATTTATATGAAACAGGCTCCATTCATTTCCTTCAAAATCAGCTGTCCAGTTTGAATCTTCATTTTCAGAATTCAAATATTTTAATAATTTTTCTCCATGTGTTTCATTTATTGTTTCCCCATCAAATACTTTCGCAGATAATAAGAAGTTAACCATTTGTGATTTTTTAACAACAGAAAGTAAATTATAAATATCAGTTAAATAGTTTTTCAACTCAGAACCAGTAACAAGATAATCACCTTGGGAAAACTCTTTATCTTGCAAAATATCTATCACATAGTTATTCAATTCAATTTCATCTCTAACATATGTAAATTTACCATGTCTTTTTATTCCATAAAGTGGTGGTTGAGCTATATACAAATACCCACGATCAATAAGAGGCCTCATATATCTGAAGAAAAATGTCAATAACAAGGCTAAAATATGCTTACCATCAACATCAGCGTCAGTCATGATAATTATTTTATGATATTTAATTTTATCAACATTAAAATCTTCACCTATGCTAGTTCCTAAAGCAGAAATCAATGTAGTAATAGCTGCAGAATTTAACATTTTATCAAAGCGTGCTTTTTCTACATTTAAAATTTTACCACGCAAAGGAAGAACAGCTTGAACAAACCTATTTCTTGCTTGTTTAGCTGAACCTCCAGCACTATCTCCCTCAACTAAAAACAATTCACACTTTGCTGGATCTTTTTCAGAACACCCTGCAAGCTTTTTTAACACCTGAAAATCAATACCAGTTTTTTGCTTTCGATTCATATCTCTAGCTCTTCTAGCTGCTTCTCTTGCAGATGCTGCATTCAAAATTCTTGGTAAAATTATTTTGGCTATTTGAGGGTTTTCCTCTAACCACTCTCCTACTTTTGTGAAAACTGCATTTTCAACAAAAATTCTAACATTAGAAGAAACTAATTTTTCTTTAGTCTGAGAAGAAAATTTTGGATCAGCAACATTAACAGATAAAACGCAAGCCATTCCTTCTCTAACATCATCTCCACTAATATTAATTTTTTGCTGTGTTTTTGTAGCATTTTCTTTTAAGTATTGTTGAATAGCACGAGTCAAACCAGATCTGAAACCCATTGTATGAGTTCCACCATCTCTTTGAGGAATGGTGTTTGTAAAAAACAATGAAGTTTCATGATAACTTTCTGTCCACATCAAAGCGCATCTTAAAGAAATATTATCTCCATCTTGTTTTATAAAAACAGGCTTTTCATGCAAAGGTTTTTTTCTTTTTGCTAAAAATTCAACAAAAGAACTAACTCCACCCTCATCACAGAAAACAGTTTCTTCATCTTGATCTGCTCTTTTATCAGTGAGAACAATTCTCACTCCTGGGTTTAGATATGATAATTCTTTAAATCTGTTAGCCAATTCTTTTTGGGAAAAAATTATATGTTGAAAAATTGTATCATCAGGGAAAAATTGTATTTTAGTTCCAGTTTTTTTAGATTTGCCTATTTCAGAAAGAGGTTTTATTGTTTTTCCTTTTGCAAATTCCATGGAATATTCATTTCCATTTCGACAAATTTTCAAAGTCATCCATGAAGACAAAGCGTTTACAACAGATGCACCAACACCATGCAAACCACCAGATACTTTATATACACTTTGAGAAAATTTACCACCAGCATGAAGCTGAGTCATAATAACTTCAGCAGCAGACATTTTCTCTCCCTTATGAAGATCAACTGGAATTCCTCTTCCATCATCTTCAACAGAAACAGATCCATCTTTATGCAAAATTACATTTATCTTTTTACAATAACCAGCAAGAGCTTCATCAATAGCATTATCTACAATTTCATAAACCATATGATGTAAACCATGACCATCATCAGTATCCCCTATATACATACCAGGACGTTTACGAACTGCTTCTAACCCCTTAAGTACTTGTATTGACTCTGCACTATAATTATTGTTCACACTACTATCTTATCGCCATAGATGAAAGTTGTCCATTTCTTACTACATATTTCATCTAACTTCTTTAATAAAAAATTATAAAATATATATTTTATACGCAAGGCAGTTGCGTGCAATAATTAATAATATCACGATCATATGTTAAATCAGTTGCATAAAACACACTAGGAAGTGGATATAATTCATTTGCAATTGTAAATAAGGATAGATTTTCTTCTAAAGTTATATCTAAATCAATGCTAGAAAAACCATCAAATCCTTTACCAAAATTATAAAAACCAAAATTATCAAAAATTAATTTGTAAATATTATGCGCCACTTCCTTTGCTTCTTCTTGATCAGCAATTCCTTTGAAATACTCAACAAGTTTTGCTAATTTTTCTTCATGAATTGTATCTACTTTATTTTCATGAAATAGAGTTGAAATACTTTGAATATCATAACCTGTAGATTTTTTTGGAAAATAAATATAATTAATTTGATTTAAATGACTTAACAAAGAGTCTTCTTCAATCTTTACGTTATAAGCAAGATAGTAGTAATGAATTAATTTTATCATATTGCCATCTGCCCAAGAGCTATGAATAGCATTATTGTAATTAACCAAATATGCTTTGTTGATTTTATGAGCTAATTCACTTAAGTTATTACCTTCATATTTCAAAATCAATTGAGTTAAAAATAAGTCATCCATACTTCCATAAAATTCATTTGTTTTACTTCCACCTTCATAACTTATTTTATAAACAGATCGGTTTTCGTTTTGATAATTGTTAACAAAAGTTTCATCTAGCAAATCAGATTCAACAAAGCTTTTCATATCAAAATTTTCACCTTCCTGAATAGCCTTTTGCATAGATAGCTTTCTCAAAAAAGAAATTTCAGATTCAGATTTATGTTCATGATTTCTAATTTGGTTAAGTTGTTCTTCTGAAATAAGATATGAATCTTTATTTTCATCAAACATGATTAACCCATCAATCAAATAATAATGATTGGTATGATTATCATTATCATCAGATGGCATAACTAGAACATCATATTTCTCTCCAGACATATCAATGTTTCTTAAAATAAAACCTAATAGTTTTACACTTTGAATGGAACTATTGCTAGATATAATTTCTTCTGTAAATTTTGGTATATCATATTTTTTAGACTCCTCTATAAACTTATCATGAATTATATGTTCAAAATGTATCTGATTTTTTTTCATATGGTTAATAGCAAGCTGATTGTCTTTTGCATGGCAAAACATAGCTGATAAAATAATTAATCTAAAATTACTCATGATTTTATTTTGCATTGTTTTTATCTATATTTCATTAAATTATATATCAAATTAACAATGCTTTGTTTTATCCAAGTATTTTGTTTTCTTTTAAGGAGCAAATAACTTTGTCTAAAACATCTGAATCTGTAACAAACACATCATTTAAACCATGAATAGTAAATTTAGATCTATGATCAGTGATTCTATTTTGAGGAAAGTTATATGTACGAATTCGCTCTGACCTATCTCCAGACCCCAATTGAGTTTTCCTTTGATCAGATATTTCTTTACTTTGCTTAGCTTCCAAAGCATTTGATAGCCTTGCTTTCAAAACTTTCATTCCTTTGTCTTTGTTTTTATGTTGAGATTTTTCATCTTGCATACAAACAACAATAGGAACTTTCAATTCTGGATGAGAATACGTTAACCTTACAGCACTATCTGTTGTATTTACAGACTGACCTCCAGGTCCACTAGATCTATAAACATCTACTTTTAGATGCTCAGATTTTATTTGAACTTCTATATCATCTTTTTCTTCAAGCACAGCAACTGTTGCTGTAGAAGTATGAATTCTTCCACTAGCTTCAGTTTTAGGAACTCTTTGGACTCTGTGAACCCCAGATTCAAAATGCAAAATATCGTATACATTCTCCCCTTTAATATACAAAACAGCTTCTTTTATTCCTTTCACTTCTGTAATATTTTTTGACATGATTTCTAATTTCCAATTTTTATATAAAATATATCTTATATACATTTCTAATAATACATACGCGAATAAACCTGCTTCATCTCCACCTGCTCCAGGTCTGATTTCTAGCATTACAGCTTGATTTCTAGACTTGTCATCTTTCAAATTAATAAATTTTTTATACAAATCTTCCAATTCTTTTTCGCATTCGCTTTTTTGATCAAACAACCAATCTTCTTTTGATTCCTCAATCATAGATTTTATTTCATTCAAATCTTTATTTAAAACTTCTGAACGCTCTGCTAATACATATTCTTTTGACATTTCACCTAATAATTTAGATTTTTTTATTAATTCATCATGAGGAATCTTGCTTTGCAAGCTTTTTTCTAATTCTCTATATTTTTCAACTATATTTCTCCACCACATTTAAATATCTCTTATTAAATCATCCAATTTTATAAATTCTTGTGAACCATTTTCTTTTTTTACTTTTACTATATTTTTCTCTTTTTCATCAAAGCCACAAAAAATCACTTTGCCAGGGTTTAAAGCGTTTAATTTTTTCATAGATTTTTTAAATTCATCAAATAAAACAACAACTTTATGTGATTTTCTCAGCATATTAGCAACTTTCAAGGAATAATCATGCTCATCAATGGAAACAACAACAATTAAATCATTTTTTTCAATATCAACATCAATGTTCATCATTAAAATACGCTCTAATCCAAAGGACCATCCTATTCCAGATATATCAGGACCTCCTAATTTTTTCACTAATCCGCTATAACAACCTCCTCCTAATATAGAAGATTGAGTAGATACACTATCATTCTCAATTTCAAAAATAGTATTAACATAATAGTCTAACCCACGAACTAAGTAGTCATCTATATCGTATTTAACTCCTATTTTTTCCAAACCATCACACACTATTTCAAATCTTTTTAATTCATTATCTTCCATAAAGTCTTTTATTTTTGGAATATTGTAATTCTTTTTATCAGAATCAGACATTTTATCTAAAATTCTCATAGGATTTTTCATTCCATTTTTATGAAAATCAAATATATCATTTGTTTTAAAATAATCAGAAATTATATTGCTGTATTTTCCTATAGTATCAATATTTCCCAAAGAGTTTATTTTGACTTTTAAATCTAATCCTAATATCTTCAAAAACTCAACAGCGCTAGAAATAACATCTACATCTGTATAAGGGTTTGAGTCAAAAACTTCACAACCTAATTGTGTAAATTCACGATATCGCCCTTTTTGCGCTCTATTATGCCTAAAAACTTTGCCAGAATAAGAAACACGTTTATTGTATATATTACCACTCTCAATTAAAGATCTAATTATAGAAGTAGTAAACTCAGGCCTTAAAACCAAATCTAATTTCTGATTTTCTTTAGATACTGCAAAAAACATTTCCTTTTGCATAATATCGGAACTTTCACCTACTGTTCTCATAAACAGCTCACATTTTTCTAAAATTGATGGCTCTACCATATTAAAACCATATAAATTCATAAACTGAACAAACTTTGCCATAATAAATTCTCGAGATTTATAATTTTGTACCCAATCCAATGTTCCAGTTACATTCATAAATCTAGATTAGCATTTTCTTTAATTAATAGCAATTTCACCAATATAGGTTTATTATTTCAAATAATATTGTCAGGATGAATCTCTAAGCATAATTGATCTACATAACCATATTAAAACCTCATCATTTGGAGCGTGCTTATGAGCCCATAATTCCAAATGCTTATACATAGCAACTAAAACATTGTTATTTCTATATTTATAAAAAAACTGCATATATCTAATCCATGACCATGGATTTTCCATTAATTGCCACAATTTTTCCAAGGACTCTTTATTATTTTTTTTCAACAAATTTGTTTGATTGATTTCTTGAGAAGATAAATTTTTCATACAACTTTTATCAATTTGAGAAATCTTATATGCAAAATGAAGGTCAGACAAATCTTTCACCCATAACAAATCTTCCATGTTATCAAAACTATAACCAAGTCTTTTTGTATGAAACATTAAAAAATTCTTCACATTAAAAATATCACAATTAATTTCTGCAACCTTGTTATCATTTACTTCTTTGCTAGTCAAAATTATGCATTTTCTATTCCATCTTTGAATATCTTGCTTTAGAATGTTTTTAATATTTTTTGCATCTATCTTTACTTTAATATTTGGTTCTGGAATCAAAGAAGTTTGTAAAAAATTAATGTTAGATAAATCATTGGATTCCACAATAACTCCATCAAATTCATTGAAAAAACTATATGCTAATTCCTCTAAACCATATATAAATATGCAGTTATAATTATTAATTAAATCAATTGGATCAACTAAAGTATCAAATTTCATTTTTTATACCACTTCACCCCATCTACAGAATCCTCAATAATGATATTCATTTCCATCAACTGATTCCTAATTTTATCAGACTCTTTATAATTTTTTTCTTTTCTGGCAATTTCACGCAAATTAATAAGACCTTGTATTTGACTATCATTATCATTAGGTTCAAATTTTATGCCAAGAAGATTGCATGATTTTGCTATTTCACCTAAATCACTTCCATTTTTTATAGCCTCACTTATTTTCCTAATTGCTAATGGAGTATTCAAATCATCTGATATAGCCTCTTTAACTGAACTTAAAGCTTTAGTTGCTTCAATACCATATAATGATCTATTCCACTTATTATATATATTTTCTGCCTCTTTTAGGCCTGTTAAAGTCCAGTTTAATGGATGCCTATAATGCGACATTAATAAGAAAAGCCTAATAACCATTGGATTATATTTCTTAAGAATAGATTTAAGCTCAAGTTGATTTCCTAAACTTTTAGACATTTTGTCATTATCAATATTCACAAAGTGATTATGCAGCCAATATTTCGAGCATTCTTTTTGACAAAGCCCCCAACCTTGAGCTCTTTCATTAGTGTGATGAGGGAAAATAAGGTCCTGACCTCCACAGTGAATATCAAAAGGAAAAGATAAAATTGACTTGCTCATTGATGTGCATTCTATATGCCACCCTGGCCTACCATTACCCCAAGGACTTTCCCAAAAAACATCATCAGATGGCTTCCACAAAACAAAGTCATCATCATTTTTTTTGATTTCATTAACAACAACCCTAGACCCAGCCTCAGATTTCATGTTTTTGCAAAAATCTCTATAGTTTTCATATTTATTAGTTTGAAAAAAAACATGTTTTTCTTTAACATATGCAAAGCCATTTTTCACTAATGATTCTATATCCAATATTATTTTATCCATATATTCTGTAGCAAATGGCTCAAATGTTGGTTGCAAAACATTTAATAGCTCTGAATCTTTTTTATATTCAGCATATACTTCCTTGGTCAAATCTGAATAATTAATAGATCTTAATGCTGACTCCTGAATGATTTTATCATCAATATCTGTAACATTTCTTACATACGATACTTTTGGATATTGATCAGATAGCAACCTAAACAAAACATCAAAAACTATAAAAGATCTAAAATTTCCTATATGAGGAGCCTTATATACAGTAGGTCCACATGCATACATTTTTACATGGTTACTATCATGAGGTTCAAATCTTTCTTTCTTTAATTTCAAGCTATTAAAAAAATATATATTAATCATGAATTATGTCTTTTTAAAATCATTTATTGCATATTGCAATACATCTTCAACATATTCACAGAATTTCATGTTTATATCTTTTTTCACATAATTGGGAACTTCTTCAAAGTCTTTTTTGTTTTTCACTGGCAAAATAATATTTGTAATTCCTGATCTTTTTGCTGCTAATACTTTTTCTTTAACTCCTCCAATTGGCAAAATTCGCCCTCTCAAACTAATTTCACCTGTCATAGCCAAATTACTTTTAATAGATTTTTTTGTAAGAGCAGATAACAATGAACAACATATTGCTACTCCCGCAGATGGACCATCTTTAGGAATTGCTCCCTCAGGAACATGAACATGAACATCTGTATTTTTCAAGATTTCAGCATCAATATTATATTCAGAAGATCTAGACCTTATAAAAGTCATAGCCGCTTGAACTGATTCTTTCATTACATCTCCAAGCTTTCCAGTGCTAATAATTTTACCACTTCCAGGGAAAATAGAAGATTCAATATATAAAATATCACCTCCCATTTCTGTCCATGCCAATCCAGTGCATACCCCAATTTTGTCATTTAATTCTGCCTTTGAATCAGAATGCTTTTCAATTCCAAGTAATTTTGCCAAAGAAGATTTAGAAACATTTAATGACTTTTTATTTTTACTTTCAATAAGTTTTACTGCTTTTCTAGATACATTTGCAATTTCTCTTTCTAAGTTTCTAACTCCAGCTTCTCTTGTGTATTTAGAAATAATTTCATGAATTGATTCAGTAGAGAATTTTATCTCACTTTTGCTTAATCCATGTAATTTCATTTGCTTTGGAATAAGATAACGCTCTGCTATTTGAACTTTTTCTATTTCTGTATAACCTGAAATTCGAATGATTTCTAATCTATCTACAAGAGCATGAGGCAAATTCAAACTATTAGTAGTTGCAACAAATAAAACATTAGATAAGTCATATCCAATTTCTAAATAATTATCTTGAAAAGCGTGATTTTGTTCAGGATCTAATACTTCCAACAAAGCAGCAGCAGGATCACCTTTAACATCATGTCCAATTTTACCAATTTCATCTAATAAAATAACAGGATTAGAAACTCCAGACTTTTTAATAGCTTGTATTATTTTTCCAGGCATAGCTCCAATATAAGTTCTACGATGCCCTCTTATTTCAGCTTCATCATGCAGACCTCCTAATGCTATTCTTGCAAAAGGCCTTCCCATGGCCTTAGCAATAGATTTAACTATGGAAGTTTTACCAACTCCAGGAGGCCCTAGCAAGCATATAATAGAACTTTTTGTTTTCTTAACCCTTAAATGAACAGCGATTAATTCATATATTCTTTCTTTTAATTTATCCAAACCATAATGATCGTGATCTAAAATTTCTTTTGATTTTTTGAAATCTTTATTTACAGTAGCAAACTTTTTCCATGGCAATTCTAAAATCAAATCTATATAACTTTTTACAATAGATGACTCTGCTGACATTGCATTCATAGATCTTAATTTTTTAATCTCCCCTTCTACTTTTTTCTTTGCCTCAGAAGGCATATTGGATTTAGATAACTTTTCTTTCAATACATCAATAGGATCATCATCCCCATCAGTTAGCTCTTTTTGTATAGCTTTGATTTGCTCTTGCAATAAATAATCTCTTTGATTTTTTTCTACTTGATCTTTAATATTATTTCTTATTTTTTTCTCCATTTGCAAAATTTGTAATTCTAATTCAATAATTTCTAATAATACTTTCAATCTTTTTGTAATGCTTAATTCTTCAAGTATTTTTTGCTTTTCTTCTAATTTTAAGGTCAAATGACCTGAAATTAAATTAATAGCTTTATCATATTTTCCAATGCTCTTAATAGTATTTATCAAATCAGTAGTATTTCTCTCTACTTGCTTAATATAACTCTCAAATGACTTGCTAACCGATCTAAATAATGACTCATTTTTATCATCATCTATATCCAAATCATCCAATTCTACAAAATTAGCTTCTAAAAATGGTTCAAATTTTATATATTTTGATATTTTTACTTTTTTCTTTCCTTCTATCATTATTTTGATAGCACCATCAGATAGGTGAACACAGTGAATTATTTTACATAGCGTACCTATTTCATATAAATCTTCAGTTTTAGGCTCTTCATCTAAAAGGTTTTTTTGAGCAACCAATATAACATATGAGCTTTCAGATTCTTCTATTATTTTTCTAGAAAATGACCTTGCAATAAACAAAGGCATCACAACATCAGGAAATATCACCATATTTTTTAAAGGAAGAACAGGTGCCTGTGAAATTTTTATAATAGACTCATTCGAAGAAACATTCATCAATTACTACTGTGACAATTACCTTATAATATATCAAGTATTTACTGTGTGTTTTTTTATTAAAAATTCAATAAACACATATAAAACATCAATTTATGAAGAGTTTTTACCTTCTTTTAAAGCTTTATAGGCAAAAAACATGCTAATTCCGCTAAACATAGAAATCCACATAGGAATTGGTAGTCGCATAAACGTATTCCAAGCAATACAAGATCCTAAATTATTAATCACACAGAATGACGGCTCAATTTTCATTATCAAAATATATAAATTAAACAGACCTAATAAAAAATTAAAACCCAATCCAATAAAGGATACATAAATATATTTATGAGAATATATACTTAACCAAGCAAAAATTAATGAAAGCCAAAATGTCCACCTTGCTAAAATACATAATAAACATGGAATGATTTGCATATAATTAGAATAAGCATAAGAAAAGCTTAATACTCCAATTAAAATAAAACTTAAAATAGATTTGTTTTTCATATAACTAATATATTGCATGTTTTTTTTCAACTATCTACATAAAATCTAATCTTTTTCTTAATTTTTTCATGGATAAAACAAATACTAAAACAGATAAACAAGATAAAACAGATAGTGAAATCCATATATTTATAAAATTTGAAGACCCTATAACAACATATCTCATAGCTTCATTTGCATATGTATATGGACTTATCAATGTAATATATCCCAAAATAGGAGAAATTGATTTTGCTATTGAGTATGAAAATTGAAAACCACCAACAATCCATATAGGAAATAGAATTCTCATAAGAGTGTTTGATACTTTCATCATGCTTTTAGTGTAAGCTGTCAAAAAAATAGAAAAAGAACCAAAAAATACACTAATAACAACAACTGTTAACAAAAACATTGCGTAATTAATATTTGCTAAAATTATATGTTGAGGAAGAACAACTCTCAAAATAAATAGAGATGATGTGGCAAAAACCATACCATTAACAACAAATGAACATATTATATTTACAAAAACCAAAACATTTGGAATTGGCAATGAAAAATAATATTGAATATGCTTATCACCCTCTATATCACTTAACAATCTAAAAATACTTCTATAAACTTCAAACCCAATTGAGCTCACAATCAAACTAGCAGATTGCAATGCCGCAAAATACTCTGACGTTCCAAAAGCATTTAAAATATAACCTGAAACCATAGCAATAAGTCCACAAAATATCACATTGTTAATCAAACTATCTTTAACATTTTTCAAAACCAACATGCTTTCCATTTTCAAAAGATTCCAAAATGCAATCATGATTATTCTCCCTCTTCTTGTGTTATTTTTATAACTACATCTTCTAAATTACTATCTTTTCCTTTTTTCAATTCATCAATGTTACCTATGAATTTAATTTCTCCAGCATGCAATAAACATACTCTATCGGACAACACCTCTACTTCATCCATGTAATGAGTTGTTAATAGAACAGATATTCCATCTGATTTAAGTTTCAATATTATATCCCACAGTTGTTTTCTAATATGAGGATCTAATCCTAATGTAGGCTCATCAAAAATAACTAAACTAGGATTATGCATAAGAGCTCTTCCTATAGAAACTCTCTGCTTATAACCACCAGACAAAGTCATAGGATATGAGTCTTCATATTTATTCAACATTAATTTTTTCGAAATTTCGTTGAATTTTTCAACAGCATACTCATATGAAAATCCAAAATATAAAGCATCATTTATCAAATTTTCTTTCACAGTAATTCTTTTGTCCAAATTTATTTTTTGAGGACAAAGACCAATTAATTTTCTATATTCTGTAATATTATTATAAATAGATTTTCCATTATACAGAACGTCTCCATCAGTTAATGGAATCACAGATGCAATAATTGAAGATAATGTTGTCTTTCCAGACCCATTAACTCCAATCAAACCAAGAATTTCTCCTTGCGCTATATCTAAAGAGATATTTTTCAATGCAACATGATTATTAGAAGAGTATGTCTTGCAAACTTTTCTTACTTGGTATACATTATTCACACTTTGTATTATATAAACTTCTTATACTTTGTAAATGTTATAATATTGCTACCTCATATAATTTATAAAATAATATTCTCAATTATTAAATCTTATATTACATTTGCAATAACTGTTATAAACTCCAAAGAACATGAAATAATAATAAAAATAAATGTTAATAACATAGAAGAGATATCTAAGCAATTACTTGGATTATGGATCACAATAACTCCAGGAACAATATATATAAAACACTCTCAAAATATAATGCATATTCATTCTTTATGCGGAGATTCATCTAAGGAATTAAGAGAAATGTATAAATTTATTGAAAAATGTGAAAAAACAATAAAATAATAATATACTCAAAAAACATTGCAAAATGAGAGGTAGTCACAACACTATTAAAGGATTTTTAATCCCAAAATTGCTGAACAACTGAAGAAAAAAAAGAAAAAATAATTCCAAGAAAAAACATAGAAAAATATCCAATATACGACCCTATCCACGCTCCTACAAAAAACCACGCCATGTTATAAGTAATTTTCAAATAAAAAATAGGCCACACTAAATATTTCACAATTTTATTTAATAAATACATAGTAAAAAACACACAAATAGATAATCCAAAACTATATATACTTATAATAGAACTTATTAACAGTGACTCTAACAAAATAACATTCATCACATAAAACATAATAGTTCAAATTGATTTAAAAGAAATTAACAATATTTTATGCATTTTTCAAGTATATATTTCCTATTTGTTTAGATATGTGAATTACACTCTGATTAATGGAGATTTAAATGGAAAAATTAAACTACAAACATTTATTCTATTTTAAAAGCAAATTAGAAGAAATGGAAGAAAAAATAACTCAAGATATTCATCAGCATGCAAAAAATCATTATCAAGAAAAAATATCAGAAGAATTAGAAAGCATCGCTCATGATCTAGATGAAGATGTTTTTCTGGCAGAGCAAAAAAAGAGATATGAAATGATTAAACAAATTAAATTTGCTCTTTTAAGAATAAAAAATGGTGTATATGGAGTTTGCGCAAAAACTGGAAAACTTATTGATATAAAGCGATTAGAAGCAAATCCAACTTCATTATATAACACAAAATATCAGTCTGAATATGAAAAAAACTTTACATAAACAAAGTATTTCAATAATATTTGAGCATGCAAGATAATTTACCTCATAAAGATTTTCGACATGTAATAGGAGATTATGATATTAGAGGATGCGTAGGGGAAAATTTTGGACCAAATCAAGCTTATTTAATTGGATTAGGCTTTGGCTCTATAGTTCAGTGTAGAGGCGGCAAAACTATAGCTGTAGGATATGACAGAAGGGAGTCTTCTATAGAATTTTACAAATCATATACAAAAGGATTATTGGATTCAGGAGCAAATGTTATATCTTTAGGACGAACGTCTACAGCATATACAACCCTATCCTATCAAATCATTGATGCTGATGCTTCAACCATGATTACAGCTTCTCATAACCCAATACAGTACAATGGATTTAAATTTCATATAAAAGGACAAAATTTTTATGGAAAAGAATTAATAGAGCTATACGATAGAGTTAAAAACAAAGCATTTTGCTCTGGAAGCGGACAAATGAAGAAAGCAAATTTCTTCAAAGAGTATATACATTATTTATTTCAAAACATCACAATAAATAAAAATATTAAGGCGGTGTGGGATGCTGGCCATGGAGTAGCTGGAGATATTTTTCCATACATAAAAGATAAATTGCCAAATTCACATGTTTTTTGTAGAGAATCAACTAGCAATTCAGTTAAGGATTTTGATAATACTAAAATAGATTTTTTAAATCACACTTGCAATGAATTGAAAAATCAAAAAGACTGCATTGGTTTTGCATTTGATGGAGATGCAGACCGAATGGTTGTAATAGATGAAAAAGGGAAAATTTGGAATGGAGATGAGTTATTAAGCTTGTTTAGTATTGCAGAACAAATCAAATCAGAAAAACCTATCAAAACAGTATGGGATTCTAAATCAAGCAAAACATTAACAAAATGGGCATCTCAATTTGGAGTGAAAACTATTTTAAGCAAAACAGGACATTGTTACGTTATTGAAGCTATTAATAAACATCATTGCGCTCTTGGAGGAGAAATGAGTGGACATTATATGTTTTGTGATAGATTTTTTAATGTAGATGATGGAATATACAGCGCTCTTAGACTTTTAGACCTTCTTAATAACATGCCATATAGATTGTGTGATTTTGCCAATGCTATACCAACAATATGGGCAAGCAAGCCACTTAGAATATACTGCAAAGACTTAGATAAACACAAAGTTATAGACTACATTAAAGAATCATTATTAAGATCAAACATTGTTATTGAAATAGTACATGATAGCATTTTAGTAAATCATCATAATGGATGGTGGTTAGTAAGAGCATCTCAAACTGAAAATGTAATTTCAGCTAGATGTGAAGGATGGAACGAAGAAAGCTTTGAAGAAGTTAAAAATTTCATGGAAGTAACGTTATCTTCATGTGGATTATTTTTTTAATATACCAAGGTTTTTTATAAATCTTTTTCAGTTAAAAGAAGCCTATTGAAAAATTTGAATGTATTTTAAGAACTAGACTTTTTTCAATCTTTGTAATAATCCTTAATAATGGATTTCTTACAACTAGAAAAACTTATATCTCAAGAACTTCAATTCCCTGAAGGTATCTTTTTTTCACCTAACAATGATCATGCTGACTTATCTACTAATGCGTTGTTTATTATTGGGAAACAAACTAAACAAAAACCAACAGAAGTATTTGAACAAATAAAATCTAAACTAAACAATAAGCATATAAAAAACATTTCAATTGCTAAAAATGGATTTTTAAATATACATACCTCTGATTATTTTTTAATTCAGGGACTGCAAAATATAAATAAATATAATAATAAAAATGAAACAAACAATATAAAAGTAAATGTAGAATTTGTATCTGCAAACCCAACTGGTCCTTTACATTATGGAAACTCAAGATCAGTTTATGGAGATGCATTGGCCAATATATTAGATTTTGCAGGATATAATGTTACCAAAGAATATTATGTAAATGATGCTGGCAACCAGATAAACCTTCTTGCTGATTCTGTTTTTTCAGAATATTTAAAATTACAAAATATGAAACCATTAGAGATGACTGAATTCTATAAGGGAGATTATATAAAAGGAATAGCTGAAGAAATATATAAATCAGATAAAAATAAATGGAATCATGATAATTATAAATCTCATTTTAAAAAATTTAGTATTGAAAAAATAATTGATATAATCAAAGAAGATTTGATATCTGTTGGAATAAGACATGATGTATGGACTTATGAAAGCGATATTACAAAGCATATACCCCAAGCTTTTAAAATATTAGAAGCAAAAGGATTAATATATCAAGGGGAATTAGGGTCAATCCAAAGCAATAAAGGAGAAGAATCTGGAAAAATTT